>NZ_CP124747.1:2676250-3345312 GCF_041860085.1 Schlesneria sp. DSM 10557 | reverse complement strand
CTGCATGGTCTGTCGATAGGTCAGCCGGCGACGTGCACGGTGGTCTGACGTGTAATAGAAGATCGCCGCTTCGTCACCCACAACCCGATTGGTCAGCAGGACGCCCCATAGCCAGATCACATCTCCTGAGAGCATGGGATACTGCTTCCACTCGGGTGCCGTTTGCTGGATCCAGTTCGTGCGGTAAAGACCGTAGAGCCACAGACAGGCTTTGAAGTGTTCTGTATAGACCTGAAGTGTCTTGTCTGGATTCTGATTTGGAGCAGCGGGGATTCGCTCCTGCTGCGTACTACCATCCCGCAGCGTCGTTTCGACCTGGCAGAGGGGCGTTGCCAGCACGGCCGCGGGGCATTCGTCGAGCTTGCGAGCGAGGACTTCCAGGTAAATGGGGGACCAGCAGTCGTCGTGAGCCGCCCACATGAAGTAGGCTCCTCGGGCCTGCTGCGTAACCCAGATAAAGTTGGCGACAGCGCCGATGTTGACCGGCTGCCGTGTCAGTCGAATGCGGGAATCGCTACAGGCGTATTCTTCAGTCACACGTCTGGTCGCTTCATCCGTGGACGCGTTGTCCGAGATGATCAGCTCAAAATTGGTATGCGTCTGAGCAAGGAGGGCATCAAGGGCGCGAGGAAGGAATTCGCCTCCGTTGTAGACGGGCATTCCGATCGAGATCAGTGGATTCGACATCAATGGGTCCTTAATGCTCGTCCCCGGCGGGACACAGCGGTGCGAGAGTGCACTTGCAGCGCGGCTCAGATTGTCGGAGCCTCGAGCTGGCCCGACTCGGACAGAACGCCATCGTGCATCAAGTCGATGATTTCCGTCGACAGGCCCAGGCTCGACAGACGTTGCGAGATTTCGTCTCGATAATTGGGGTTCAGGACGAGCACACAGGCGGGTTGCAGTTCCGACAGGCTGTCCGGGGCGATAATCGGGTGCTGACTCCCCGCGAGGTACTTCCCCTGCTTGCTGGGGTTCACATCGACGATCGCCTCGATCCAGCGATGGTCGGGGTCCACCAGATTCGCGAACGTGACGGCTTTAGCGCCCGCCCCCCAGACGACCAGCGGGCCTCTTGCGGACTCGGCCTGAATGAGTTCCCGCCAGACTCGGTTGCGTCTTGCTTCGACGTCCTTGAACCTGCGGGCGTTTTCCGGAGTCGTTCCCGGCTGCAGCGTCACTTGTGGGGTGACTGCCGCGGGCCGCGCGTGCAGCCACAGGTACTGCTCACCAAAGACGTGACGCACCGATTCCACGTGAAAGCGATTTCGTGTGAACAGAGTCGAAAGCGATGCCGCGGTGAAGAGAGAGCAATGTTCATAGAAGAAATCCCATGTCACTTCGTTCTCCAGAATCCAGTCGACGGAGGGAGTTTCGAAAAACACATGCGCTTCGGGGTTGGACTCGACGGCACTGCGCACCGCGCGAACGATTTCATTCGGTCGGGTAATGTGTTCGATCACGTGTCGACAGATGACGATATCGGCTTTGAGGTCAGCGCTGCTGGCATCGTAGAACCGCTTCTCGAACTTCAATCGTCCGTCAAGAACGACATCGGGGCCCAGATAGCTGGGATCGAAACCGTACCCGCGGGCACGGGGATCCGTTCGCAACAGACGCTTGATGAAATCCCCTTTTCCGCAGCCCACCTCGACAATCGTGGCACCGCGCATGCCGGAATCACGCAGGACTGTGCCCACAAGCTGATCGACGTATTCATTGAATGCGGGGGAATGGACTTGTGTGTTTTCGTAGTTCTGGTTGTAGCTCATCAACCGGTCGTCGAAGGCACGGTTGAAAACGAAACCGCATGTGGAGCAGACATGCATAGCGAGGCGGCCACGTTTGATCTGTGAAGCCTCTTCGGGGCTGGCCATCAGCAGGTTCTGGTGGACCGGGACCGAGGGACGATCCAGAAATAAACTGGTCGACGGGGAATCACAGACCGGACAATTCTCAGCAGGCAATGTCATGGGATTCTCCTCTGTACCATTCCAGTGTCGCGTCCAGTCCTGTTGCCAGACTGTGGGCGGGTTTCCAGCCAAGGGTATTGCAAAGACGGTTCACGTCAGCGACGACCAGCGGAGGGTCGCCCGGCGCCGACTCGATCGCACCCAGTTGAATCAAATCCCGGCGGCCCATCCGGTCGGCAAGCTGGAGCACGATCTCGCGAATCGCAACGGGCTCGCCCGAGCCGATGTTGATTGGACCCTGTACGTCACTCTCCAGCAGTGTGACGAGTGCGTCTGCGGCGTCGGCGATATGAAGGAAGTCACGCTGCTGCAGTCCGTGGGAGCAGCGGGCGGGCTGATTTCGCAGCAGCGCGTCAATCACCACACCGGGGATGCGGGATGTGTGACCGTAAGGGCCATACAGGAAGAACAGTCGTCCCCAACCCCAGCTCAGACCTGTCTGTCGCGCGTAACTCGCCAGCGACATCTGCAGCAGATGTTTGCATTGACCGTAGAACGAAGCAGGGGTGAGCGGCGTCGTCTCTTCCCGACAGACTCCGTCCTTCCAGTCATACTCGGCGCAACTGCCGGACATGACGACTCGCTGGCCGCCGTGGTCATGAAACGCCCGCAGCAGCGACTGGCTGGCGATCAGCCAATCGAAGTTCTCGTGGGCCGTCAGATAGCGTCTGGGTTCTGTGATCCAGGCGAGATGCAACAGGTGCGTTGGTTGTACCTCGCGAATCAGGCCCTTGACACTCACCGGGTCCATGAGATCAACCTGATGCCAATCTCCCAGGGAGCCTGACGCAGGCCGGGACGAGATGACGTGAATCTCGTAGCCTCGCTGACTCAAAGCTGGAAGACAGTGGCGACCTACGAAGCCACTGCCAGCGGTAACCAGAACCCGTTTCATTGCGGATCGACCTCAAAAGAAGCTACGAAACGGATGGCACATCAAAATCGGGGTACAAACGATCTCGTTCGGAGATCACGGCGGGCAATTGCGGCCACTCGATCCCGAGCGCGGGATCATCCCAGCGAACGCCACGAGCGCTCGCCGGATGAAATGGAACCGACATCTGATAGAAGACTTCTGTGGAATCGGCGCGCGTCAGAAATCCGTGAGCGATGGACGGCGGAATATATAGCATGAGTCGATTCTCGGCGGTCAACTCGATGCCGAACCAGCGGAGGTAGCTGGGGGAATCGGGACGCAGATCGACGATCACATCGAAGATGGCCCCCCTCGTACAGCGGACGATCTTCGTTTCACCATGCGGGGCGGCCTGATAGTGCATTCCTCTGAGTGTGCCGCTGCGATGGTTAAACGACAGGTTGCACTGCGAGATGCCGGTCTCCAGACCCTGCTGTTCCAGTTCCTGCTGACACCAGGTACGGGCGAAGAATCCCCGTTCGTCCTCGAGCCGTTCAGGCTCGATCACGTAGGCACCCTGGATCAATGTTTCCTGGAATTTCATAATCTCTTTGAGCAATCCCGCGGTACGAATCAAAACTGACGGACGTTCTGGGGCTGTTCTTGTGGCTTTCCTGTTTTAGAGCAGAGGGAAGGGGGCGGGGCACTGTCCGACCTTCCCGGGGTGCCACCTGGCTCAAGCGTGACACGCACTTCAAGCGACCCGTACCTCAGGAATCGGGATGATGAACTTACCCCCCTGCTGACGATAGGCTGATTGCTGCTTCAGGATTTCGTCTGCGAAGTTCCACGTCAGCAGCAGGCAATAGTCTGGTTGATCTTCGACAAGCCGCGCGGGGTCACAGATCTTCAGTCGCGTCCCGGGGGTGTAAAGTCCCTGTTTGATCGTGCTTCTGTCCACCACGTAATCGAGGACATCCGCGCCGATTCCAAAGTAATTCAGCAGGGTGCTTCCCTTTGCCGATGCCCCATATACGGCGATGCTTTTCCCCTGCGACTTCAGATCTGTCAGCAGCCCCGTCAGGCTCTGACGCAGAGACTCGACGCGAGCCCCGAATTGACCGTAGATGTCGTTGTTTCGGACCCAGGCCGCTTCTTCCTGGAGCAGTTTGGTCACGGACGGCTGTACCTGCGCGGAGGCAGAGTGAGCGGCGAAGATTCGCAACGACCCGCCGTGAATGGCCAGACGTTCGACATTCACGATCGTCAGGCCATGCTGCTGGAACAGCCGCGCTAACGCTGTGAGCGAGAAGTAACAGAGATGTTCATGATAGATCGTGTCGAATTCGACGTGGTCGATCAGATCTTTCAGATACGGAGCTTCAACGACAACGACGCCGTCCGGTTTCAGCAGGGTGGCAAACCCGGCGACGACACCGTTCAGATCGGCGACGTGAGCCAGCACGTTGTTCGCATGAATGACATCGGCCCTGTGCCCGGATCGGACAAGGTCTTCGGCGATCTGGCGCCCGAAGAATTCGCTGATGGTCCGGACCCCACGCTCGGCCTGGGCGACCCTGGCGATGTTCTGTGCGGGTTCAATGCCCAGGACCGGGACTCCCGCTTTGTGATACCACTGCAGGAGATACCCGTCGTTGCTGGCGATTTCGACGGCCAGACTCTGGGGACCGAGCTTTCGCTCTGTTCGAATCCGGTCAGCAATGGTCCGCGCGTGCGCGACCATGGTGTCGGAGAACGACGAGAAGTAAGCATATTCCCGAAACAGAATTTCCGGCGGAACGGTCTCGGTGATTTGCGCGAGAGAGCAATCGGGGCACCAGGCCAGTTCGAGTGGCCAGCAGGACTCGGCCTGATTCAGTTGGTCTTCCCGCAGCAGTGCGTTGGCCAGCGGCGTGTGACCGAGGGAGAGGATCGAGTTCAGGCCGATCTGGCCACAGATTCGACACTCCGCGTCGGTGTGGTGGGCTTTGCCGTTGGCTGCAGATAATTCGTGTACCATTCGATTGTCCTGCGGAGGCCTTCCTCCAATGTGAACAAAGGTTGCCAATTCAAGAGTTCTCGCGCTTTGCGGGCACTCAGGTATTGATGAGGAATCTCGTGACAGGCTTCGCCCAGCACCTCAGGTTCCAGGTCGGATCCCATCTGCTGCAGGACCATCTGAACAATTTCCAGCACCGACAGTTGAATCTCGGTCGACAGGTTGAATGCCGATCCCGCCAGTTCCGGGCGACGTGCGAGTTGCTCGGCGAGAAACATGTATGCGGCAGCACCGTCTTCGACATAGAAATAGTCGCGAACGAACGAACCGTCGGAGCGGATGACGGGACGTTGATTGCGGAAGACCGACCGGATCGTTCCGGGGATAATGCGATTCCAGTTCAGGTCGCCGCCGCCATAGAAATTGCCACAGCGCGTGATGATCACCGGCAGCCCGTAGGTGACAGCATACGACTGAGCGATCAGATCGCTGCAGGACTTGCTGACATCGTAGGGGTGGCGTCCTTCAAGCGGGGTCTCTTCCGTATAGGGAAGTGTCCTGGCTTCACCGTAGGCCTTGTCTGAAGAGGCGACGATAATCTGGTTCACCCGGGGTGAGCGGCGGCAGGCTTCCAGCAGCTTCCAGGTCCCACCAATGTTGGCCTCGAATGTCGAGACGGGATTGCGGTTCGCGATTCCGACGATCGTCTGGGCAGCCAGATGGATCACCGTGCTGATTTCAAATTCTCCGAGAGCCCGTTCGATCAGCGACTGGTCGCACAGATCGCCGCTGACGACGGTCACGCGATCGATCATGCGACTTTGATAGAGCTCGGAATGCGGAGTCCAGTCACGGACCAGACAGACGACATCCGCCTCGGCTTCCAGCAACCGCCGAATCAGCCAGCCGCCGACGAGTCCTGTCGCACCCGTCACGAAGACGCGTCGATCTCGCCAGAATGATTTGTCAAAACGGTTGACGCTATGAATCATGAGATTGTCCGATCACGCCGCTTTCGGGTGTAGTTTGATCACGGGAGGCGGGGCTGCCTGATCCCAGGTATTCCACGGCGGATTACCGCTTTGCCAGAGTTGCTCGAGGTAGTGCTTGTCTCGCAACGTATCCATGCACTGCCAGAAACCTTCGTGCTCGAACGCCGCCAGTTGCCCGTCCGCCGCTACGCGATTGAGCGCGTCGATTTCCAGGCTTTCTGCGTCGTTCGCCAGGTAGTCGAAAATGGCCGGTTCAAATACCAGAAAGCCACCGTTGATCCAGCCTTCCCCTTTGACCGATTTCTCGGTGAAGCAGTTGACGACACCATCTTCGATGGTCAGTCCGCCAAACCGAGCGGGGGGGCGAACCGCGGTCACAGTGGCGATTTTTCCCATGCGGCGATGAAAGGCGAGAAGTTCGTTGATGTCGACGTTACAGACCCCGTCGCCGTAAGTCATCATGAAGGTGTCGTCCGCTAGCCAGCGACGTAAACGAAGAAGTCGTCCGCCGGTCATTGTCTGGATGCCGGTATCGATCAGATTCACGCACCAGCGGTCAACTTCGACTTCGGACCGTTTGACGGAACTTTTCATGAAGTCGATCGAGAGGTTTCCCGCGAGATTATAGCGATCAAGAAAGTAGTTCTTGATGAAGTCGCCCATATAACCCAGGGCAAGATAGAAGTCATTGCACCCAAAGTGGGCGTAGTGCTTCATGATGTGCCAGAGAATTGGTTTACCACCAATTTCGACCATCGGTTTTGGACGGGTCGTCGTTTCCTCTTGAAGACGAGTCCCCATACCTCCGGCGAGAATCACGACTCGCATTATTTGCCCCGTACAAATCCATTTGGGAGCGGATCAGATTCATCGATGAATCTGGACCAGGATGTCTCACGATTGTCGTTTTGACAATTTCCCCGAGACAAGTCGGCTGCGGAATGTAAGAGTGGCCTCCCACAGTGTCAAGATCATCCAAAGTTGAAAAACTCCTCGATTGAACGCGTGATTGAGGTCCGCGAGTGCTGAATTTCCGACAAATCGGCGTCGTGGAAGGTGATGGAAGCGGCACAATTTGCCGGTTTGCACGGGGATTGAATAAATTCCCGCAGCGTGTTATTCCCACGTAGGGGGCTTTCAACCTGGCCAGAGGAAGGCGGACGATGCGCGAGTCATTTAGTCAGTCACGAATGAATCGATGCATTCGTATTCAGCAGGAAATTTTGTCGAACTGGCAGGAGACAACTGTCCTGGATTGCACGATCCGGGCGACGGAACCGATCGCAGGTCTCCCGCTGTCGGAACTGCGTCATCAGTACTTTGCGGTCGGATTCGGGACGAACCTGACCGATCTGCCATTCACCGATATGCTGGTGGTCTATTCGATGATCGTGCAGGCGGTGGCGGCACTTCGAGCGAAGGTGGCATCGAACGAAAAGGCGGGAAGGATTCAGTTTCGGATCACCACGGACTTCCCCGACCCCGATGCCGCCCTCATGCTGTCACAGATGAAGATCGAAACACCGTTTGATGAATCACCGTTTCTGGAGTTCGCTCCCCCGGAATGAGAACCGGGAACGGCAACTGGCCGATCATATCACTTGACCCCGACGTGGCTGGACAGAGGGAGAAGCGGCCTGCCGACAGGCCGGACCATGGTCAGCTTTGCTTCAACCACCGCCGCCTGCGTGAACTGGAGCATGACACTCAAGGGGGCCGGGGTCTCATCCCTAATCGTCTCGAACCATTCTTCTCTTCACAATTTTAGATTTGGCCACCTGCTCGTCCCGTGGTCTGTAACGCAGGACAAGCGTTGCAGAGCAATCGCGGATATTGCACACGAATGTCCGCAAGTGTCGATGTGGTGGTCAGACGAGATGGGGGAACTCGCCGGTGAGTGAGATGGATACGGCTAGAAGGGCCAGGGGAGAAGGATGCCGTGATGTTGGAAGAGTACGGCTCGGCCCGCGGCTCCGATGGCCGGAGTAAAGAAGAGAACGAAGACGTAAAATCCCAGCAGAGGGATGAGCAACAGTGAGAGGCTCCATCGCAGAAGGAGCCAGGCGCGGTGCTGGACTTGTGTCGCTCGAGCGTAGGCCCAGCCGACCAGGATCTTGGCCGGGTAAATTGTCGCGATGAAGATGGGCGTCAGCAACCAGTAAACGTCCTGGGGAAGTGCGGCGATCTTGAAGAGATACAGCGGCAGGGAAAGAGCGTACAGCATCACGATGGAGAGAAACATGACGAGTGGTGCATGGCGGTAAAGTTCGCGAATTGCACGCAGTTCGAACATGGCACGTGAGCGGTTTTCAGCGGCAAAGCGCGCTTGCAGAAACGGTACCCAGCTCAGCACGACGAGCAGGATGAGACCTCCCAACAGCATGAGGATGACTTGTCCGGGCTTGGATGTGTCACGCAGCGATGCAAAGAGTGCTGTGGGAACGGCCAGCCATGCGAATGCCAGAGCAAATCCTCTTGCCCCCAGCCAGAAGTGATACCGTAGCCCCAGAGCTGCGATGAATTCGTACACCGTATTTCCGGCCAGGCGAAGATAATCACCCTGCCGCCACCGTTTCCAGAGCCACAGTCCGTTCAGGGGGGTAGGCCAGAAGAAGAGCGACAAACGCCCACCACGAGCGATTGCCAGTGTCAGATGAACTGACACAAACGCAGAGAAGGCGACCAGACCGATCTGCCAGGCGGCAGCGACCGGTGAAGCGGGGGCGATCAGCCTGGCATCACTTGCGGCATCCCCGACGAAGCGAACCGCCCACCACCAGAACCCGAGGCCCGCGGCGATGGAGCCGAGTTTCGGCGCTAAGGGGAGCAAGGGGAACGCGTTCCTTAGCTTACCCGTTCTCGCGACACGCCCTTCGGCGTCGAGCAGATATCCCAGCGCCAGAAAATTCACGATCGGAATCGCCGCCAGAGCGGCCAGGAACAGAACGAGGCTGACCAGGCCGAATCCGAGTTCCCAGACCCAATACGCCGCTTTCAGCGGGTGTCTCAGGGGATGAGGGAAGGGCCGCAAATGCTGAAAGTCAGGGGATGGATCAGCGGGTGCCGGAGCCAATTCGCTCGGTACGGTCGTGTGCTCAGCGGTGTCGCTCGTGAACTCCTCGAGTGGAGCACCGACCTGTTCCAGTACGTGGGGCGCTGATTCATGCACAACGACATCCTCAAGGTTTTTCTGCGGGCGACAGATTCTACCCTGTTAGAATGGGAACGGTTGCATGGGGGGCGTGAAACTTTCCGATGGGGCCAAAGGTATTTCAGAAAGGACGACGAGGTCTGGGACCAACCACAAAGCGTCTGTCAGGAACTCATGTTGTTGAACTGGTGATGATGGGATCTCGTTGCGCGACGAGTTCGACTGATCGAGATGACCGGCTAAAGCCAGACACAGACGCCTAACGTGAGACGAATATCGTGACGAACGTTCGCTCAAACTGGGGACCGACGCTGGCGCCGCTGATGGTGGTCGCCGGCCTTGTTGTGCTTGTTGTCTCGGCTGCCAGAAGTTCGAGTATTCCGGCACGGCCCACGATGCCTGCGGCGGTGACGTCGGATATCAGTTCCATCGTGGCGCAAGTCGACCAGCTCTTCGCGGATCAATGGCGTGAAGCGAAGATTGAACCCGCGCTGCCGGCGGACGAGTTGGCTCTCTTTCGACGACTGTCGCTGGTGCTGCACGGAACGGCCCCGTCACTCGAGGAAATCCGGCGATTTGAGACCGATTATGGGAGTGACCGGATTGCGCGATGGACGGCGGAAATGCTGGCCGACCGACGCTTCGCAAACTATTTCACGCGAAGGTTCTCGCGGTTTCTGGTGGGGGCGGAAGAGGGGCAGGTGCTTGTCTTTCGTCGAGACCGCTTCTGGGCATGGATGAGCGATCAACTGCATGCGAATCGCCCCTACGACGAGATTGTGCGGGCCATGATCTCGGAACGAGGTCTCTGGACGGACAAGCCGGAAGTCAACTTCGTGGCGGCGGTCGTGAATGAAGGTGTCGTCGACCACAACAAACTGGCTGGACGAACGGCGCGTGCTTTCCTGGGGCAGCGAATCGACTGTGCTGAGTGTCACAACCATCCGTTTGCCAACTGGAAGCAGTCGCAGTTTGAAGGTCTCGCAGCGTGCTATGGTGAGCTGAATATCTCGCCTGTTGGCGTCGAGGATAATCAGGTCGACAAGACGGTGGCACCCTATCGCTTGCAGGATCGAGTCACATTAAACGACAGGGACGTGGTACCCGCTGTCCCCTATCACGAAGAGTGGATGCCATCAGAGGGGACGACGCGAGCACGGCTCGCCGCCTGGGTGACTCATCCAGCGAATCGTCGATTCGACCGCGCCATTGTGAACCGCGTCTGGGGGCTGATGTTTGGCAAGCCGTGGATTCAGCCAGTCGATGATCTGCCTGATCCCGGTGATGAGCATCCTGTCCCGACGGACTTGCTCGACGTGCTCGGGGCCGACTTCCGCGTCCACGGCTGCGACTTGAAACGTCTGATTACTGTCATCGCTGCATCGCGTCCGTTTCGACTTTCCTCGCAACACCCTTCGTTTGAAACAGGGGAAAATGTCGAACTCATCGAGCAGGTCTGGGGAGCGTTTCCGATCAGCCGGTTACGTCCTGAACAGGTGATTGGCGCGATGCTGCAGGCCTCGTCCATCAAGACGCTGGACCACAACTCACACTGGACGATGCGTGCCATTCGGTTCTTCAAAGAACTCGATTTCGTTAAAGAGTATGGTGATCTTGGTGATGAAGAACTGACCGAGCGAGCGGGAACGATTCCTCAGGCGCTGCTGCGCATGAATAGTGAGTTTGCGGCTGAGTGGTCCAAGAGCACGATCTTTAGTGCCGCAGGTCGGATTGCGGGCATGGCCCCCAATGACGAATCCTGTTTGGATAACTGTTTTCTGATTTGCTTAACGCGTCATCCCACGGCCGAAGAACGGGCCACATTGATCCCGCAACTGGAAGGAACCAAAGGTGACGACCGCGCCTATGTCGTAGAGGATCTCTTCTGGACACTGTTCAATTCGCCTGAGTTCTGCTGGGGGCACTGAGGCAGGTCTGTGTGGCTTCGGCGAATCGAGCGGTCGGAATGGAGGCTTTGTTCGTCCGAACTGTCTGCTTTCACGGCGAATCCCTTTACCCACATCCGGACCTCTGACACGAGGGAAGGAACAGGATCATTTCGAATGTCTGACCAACCTTCTCGACGGCACTTTTTGCGGCTGATGGCATCCGCCTGCGGGCTGTCGTTCGCCGTGCCGGGATTGGATTTGCGTGCGGCGGACCAGCGGGGGGATGAGCGGGCGAAATCCTTTCTCACGATCTGGCTGGGGGGTGGGCCAAGTCAACTGGAGACATGGGATCCTCACCCGGGGACGCGAATCGGCGGGGATGTCACCGCCATACCGACGACCATTCCGGGTGTCGAAATCGCGAATCTGTATCCTCAGGTGGCGGAACAACTGCACCACGTCTCGTTGATCCGGTCGCTCGTCTCCAAAGAAGGTGACCACGAGCGGGCGTCGTACATGCTTCACACGGGATATCGACCGGAACCGACGCTCGTCCATCCGAGTATCGGCTCGATCGCCATCCATGAACGGCCCAGTGATGGGGTTGAGATTCCGCAGTTCGTGGCCCTCGGTGCGGCCGAATTTCCTCCGCGCGGTGGTTTCCTCGGAGACAGGTTCGACGCTTACCGTGTCTTCAACCCGGGCGAAACGGGCCAGAATATCAAGCCGCTCGTCAGTCAGGAGCGTCAGGGGCGGCGAATGGCCAATCTCGAACTGATTTCAAAATCCTTCGAGCGAGGGCGCGGGGCGAAGGCCGAGCAGACGCTGCACCAGCACACCGTTGATGCGGCGCTGCGCATGATGACCTCAGAACAGCTCAAAGCCTTTTCCATCGAGTCTGAACCGGCGGAACTGCGCGCTGCCTACGGCGATTCCCCGTTCGGACGTGGCTGTCTGGTTGCACGTCGACTGCTGGAAGTCGGTGTTCGGTCGATCGAAGTTTCACTGTCAGGGTTCGATTCTCATGCGAATAACCACGAGGTGCAGGCGGCTCGGTCCCGGACTCTCGATCCCGCACTTGCGACTTTGCTGAAGGACCTTGTCGAGCGGGATCTGCTCCAGTCGACGATTGTACTCGTGACCGGCGAGTTTGGTCGAACTCCGACGATCAACCCGCTGGGCGGACGAGACCACTGGCCGAGTGGATTTTCGTGTCTGGTCGGCGGGGGAGGACTCCGCAAGGGAGGGCTGATCGGAGCAACTGACCCCCATGGCGATGAAACGCGTCCAGTAGACCCGATTGAAGTTGCAGACCTTTACGCGACGATTCTTGGACGTCTGGGTGTCGATTATGAAAAGGAAGTCATTACTCCCATTGGGCGTCCCATGAAGCTTTGCTCGGGACGACCGATTGAGCGGCTGATCGCAGGGACGTGACGATTTGCCGAGCTCTGTACCACTGGCTGATCCTGTTGCGTCGACACGCCCTGGTGTCTGCGGTCTGGCTCGCCCTCGGGAAGGCGGGGGGCAGATGGATTTGCCTGTCCCGCAGGTGAGATGCAGGAAGTAAGTCTGTGGTCATCAGTCAGTCTTCGTAGAAACGGTGAACAAAGGGAGGCGGCGCTGCACGATGTGCCGGAAGACCACTTGTTCCCAAGCGGCTGCTTCCTGTGCGGATTGAAGACGGTCAGAGATCAGAGTACCGTGTTTCTCTGCCTCATAAATCGTGAGATCACCGAAGACGGCTTGTGGTTCTCTCGAGTTCTGATGATCTGCCAGCGGTCTTGTAAGACGGCCGCCAATTGTGATTGAAGTCCGTGGGCGACCCGTGAGGAGGCACGCGGGCCTCTTGCGATAGTGAGTCACCGTGCCGATCAAATTCCGCTGTAACTACTGTCATCAGTTTCTGGGAATCTCTCGAGCCCAGGCAGGGGGGCTCGTCGACTGTCCGACGTGCGGCCAGTCCATCCGCGTTCCCGTGGCGGAGGGGACCGTTGCCCCGGTCGAGGCGCCTGCCCTCGATCAGGCAGATGCTCATCTGGCAAGGGCACTCGACGAGTTGGCGAGACTGGTAGACCTTCCTGCCGAGCAGGTTGTTCCGGTACGCTCGGCCTCAGCGGATCCACTGGATGATGGCTCTGCTGAGCATCAGATTCCTCAGCCGCTGCCCGAACCGATTCCCATCGAAGTTCCACTCCCTCCGACGCCGGTTGTGATTGTTCCCCCCGTCAATGCTTCACTTTCGCCCGGCTCGGCAGTGGACGTCGCCAGTGAACGAGGGCTACTGGAAGAACTGGCGGTCCTGTCAGCTCAGGCTGGTGCCTCTACGGGACAGCCCGGCCTGTCTTCGGACGAACACCGGACATTGCCACTCACGTCGCGGCCGAATGCAGCACCGCTAAGGTCGGTGCTGATCTGTGCCGCGCTATTCGTGGCGGGAATGTTGACGGAGCGGTTCGTGAGAATCCTTGAAGTGGGCTGGCCAACTTCAAGGGGAGTTGTGACATCGCAGACGGACCCGCTTCCTGAGAGCGAGTTGACCGGACGCATTCTGTATAAGACCGCCGAAGGAGGCAGTCAGCCGGATCGGGGAGCGCGGCTGATTCTCTTTCCGGCTGAACGGGTGGGGACCGTCAAACTCTCTTCCGTCGGGTTTCGGCCCGCCGACAGTCCGGCCGATCAAGGGGTTGCGAATGCTGCGATCAAGGCGCTGGGAGGAACCGCGGCGACCACGGACGAGCGGGGGGAATTTCGCGTGGAGGTTGAGGCGGGAGCCTACCAGTTACTGATCCTGTCTCACTTTCAGCCACGTTCAGAAGGTGAAGTCAATCCTACGCTCGAAAAGCTTTTGCAGGAATACTTTGACAGGCCTGCTGAGGTGCTGGGACGGGTTCAATTTCAGTTTTCGCCCATCCGGATCAAAGGGACCGGCGACCAGTGGGACCACTCTTTCTAGGACCCGGATGCGTGAGGGTTCGAGCGGGGCAGGTGGCTGATGCGCGATCTGATTCCGTTCTGATCCAGTCAAAAAAAGACCTCGTCACGATGAGAGTGACGAGGTCCAGATGGCAATCAGCAACGGTCTAGAGAATACCGGCCGATTTGACGTTGATCCCCTTGAGCATCATCTTCAATTCTTCCACGTTGGGGCTGATTTCGAAGGCGGCCGCGCGGCTGACAAACTCTTTCGTCACGAAGTGATACAAGCTGTCGTTAAACTGCTGCATCCCTTCGTCCTTACCGATTCGAATGGCGGCGGGAAGTTTTTCGTCCTGTTCTTCCAGGATCAATTTGCGGATCGTGCCGTTGAAGATCATGATCTCGATGATCGGAACACGGGTTGGCTTTTCCATGATCGTTGGCAGCAGCTTCTGAGCAACGATCGCCTTCATGTTGAAGCCCATGGACGATCGCAGCGCGCGGTGCATGGCCTGGGGGAACAAGTCCAGGATACGGCCGATGGTGGAAGGTGCGGACGACGCGTGAATCGTACCGAACACAAGGTGTCCGGTTTCGGCGGCGTGCATTGCCGTTTCGAAGGTTTCACGGTCTCGCATTTCCCCCACCAGCATGATATCGGGGTCTTCTCGCACCGCGTGTTTCATTGCCGTATGGAAGTCTGAAACGTCTTGGCCGAGCTCTCGCTGATTGATCAGACACTTGTCGGCCTGGTAGACGAATTCGACAGGGTCTTCGATGGTCAGAATGTGCTTGCGGTGGTTGCGATTCACCCAGTCGAGCATCGACGCGATGGTGGTCGATTTACCGGAACCCGTCACCCCGGCCAGCAGAACCATCCCCTGGTCGTAGACACAGAGTTGTTCAAGAACGGGGGGAAGGAACAGACCTTCGAAGTTCGGAATGCTGCGCTCGACCTTACGAGTCACCATTCCCATTTTGCTCATCTGAATGAACAGGTTCACGCGGAATCGCCAGGATTCGCCTTTGTGCTCGACGACGTGAGCAAAGTCGGCACCCCCTGTGTTGTTGAAAATTTCCTGGTTTCGTTCGTCCATCAGGGGCCAGCAGAGCTCGCGCATTTTCTCTTCGTCGATGGGCGGCATATCGAGTGCCTGAAGGGTCCCTTTGACGCGAAGAATGGCCGGCTTACCGACCTGAAGGTGCAAGTCGGAACCTTTAAATTCGATTAGCGCCCGAAACAGTTTGTTCACAGGCAGGTCTTCTCGCTTCGTGCCCAGACGAATCCCGGCGCCCGCTTTTGAACTCGTTGCTTCTTCGTGACCACTCATGAGCAAACTCCAGACAGTCTCTCTTGAAACCTGCGAATGACTAAGACTTGATTGATGGGCGTCCGTGATCGATTGCTACTCGAACTCATCAGGGACTCGTGGTGCTCTTCTGCTGAAAGAGGGCCAGGAATCGCCGATGTTGTTGAGTCACTTCCAAAGAGGGATGTTTACAACACCCGATAATCGAGAGTGCTCGCACACAGAGCCATTGAATTCTAACAGGAGAGGTGGAGTCTACGGCAAGCGTTGCTCAAAGTTCTCTGGAGATTTGCGGACATAGGTGTACGGATAGGGCCGGATCTGATCGCGGCACAGATAGGCATTGAGGACACGGAAAAGTCGGCCGCCTCGTTTCATTTCAATGGAGGGCAGGGCTTCAACTTCGCGGAAGTAGGGGCGGTATTCCTCGATCAGGTCAGGACGCCGATCTGAATCAATCAGGATTCCATCCTTGTGCAGCCAGTCTTCGGGACGACTCCAGAAAGCAAAGCCGCGTGCGTCTCCCTTTTTATAGCAGGTGACGGGAATTCGATTGCGGACGGCGAATGCCAGCTCGCCACTCTCGTACCACCGATCAGTAAACAGGAATGTGTCGGGGCGATCGACGATTCCTCGGGTTCGCAGTTCCTCACCCACGGATTCCCAGCCGCTGATTTCGATGCAGGGATCGCGAAACGGGAACTGGACGAGTCCGAAGCGGGCTTGTGTCAGGAAGGTTCCAGCGATGAGGATCAATGCGGTCGACATGAAGATGATCCAGCGACGAACCACGACCGGTTGGCTCAGGGATTTTTCGGCCCAGGCCGCACCGACCAGGGGGTACAGTGGCAGAAAACCGAACAGGGGCCAGTGTGGGAGGATCGGTCGGATACAGGCGACCGCCGTAAACAGAACGAGAGGAAGCAGAGCCATGAACAGTAAAAGTCGGTCGATTCCCATTGCGGTTCTCAGTCGGGGGATCCGTGTCACCAGTATCAGCGCGAATGAGTACCAGATCCAGGGGAACAGAAATCCCATCGGACCGAACAGCATCAGAGCCAGGCCCTCGGGCCGGAACTGAAGTCCCACAGCACGTGAGCTCTGGAATGCGAACGACGCCCAGTCATGTTGCGAGTTCCAGATCAGTACCGGAACAAGTCCGAGAAAACCAATCGCTGCGGCAAGGTAGGGGCCAGGAGTTCGGAGGCTCCCGCGTGCTGAAGGGGTTGCCAGGACGTAAGCCAGTGTTCCGAGGGGAAGAAAGACCGAGTGGTACTTGCTGAGCATGGCTCCCGCACAGGCGAGCCCCACCCAGACCCAGGGAAGTAGTTTCCCCGGAGAGGTGATCAGAGCTTCGCTGACAGCCCACATCGTCAGTAATGCGAAGAACAGGAGCGGTCCGTCTGGGAGTACGAACGCTCCTGCTGCGGCCGTGTAGTATGCGCTCAGGTTAAGGGCGAGCGCGGCGTAGAACCCCGCGCGTTCGCCATAGAAGCGCCTGGTCCACTGGTACATGACCCAGGTTGAGCCTGCAAACAGCAGAATAAAGCCGAGGCGAATCGAGAGGGGATGCAGCCATCCTCCGCAAGCAGCAATTCCCAGTCGAGCGACCACCATCAGCATGGGAGGGTGATCGAAGTAGCTCCAGTCAGGGTAAACCGTGTAGAGGTAGTGGTAGGCCTCGTCCTGTCCCGTTTCAAGGCTGGCCGCCCATGCCAGGCGACAAATTAATGTCACCAGAATGAGCGTGGCCAATTTGCGTCGCTGGCATCCTGCCATGCTCGGACTCCTGTCGGACAATTTCGGTTCATTTACTCAAGAATGAGTTCCACGCCATCGTCAGGTTCTTTTCCGTCAGCTCCATGATCCCGGATGGCTTCGACCAACCAGTCGAAGACGGTGGCTCCGTGCCCGGAACGGGCAAGTTTCAGGTCCTGCTGTACGAACGAGCGATTGGCGGGGTGACAATTCTTCAGTCGCGCTTCCAACTGACGGATCGTCTCGACAAAGCCAAGTCGAACCTTGGATTTGGCGGCATTCTTCCAGCGAAGGATAAACCCGCCGGGAGGAGTTCCCATGCCCCCTCGCAGGAGATCGTTGAAGGCGTCGAGATTACGACCCCATGTCACCCCCGGAATCAGGACCCGCTCGATCTCGTCGTAGAATTCTTCCAGGGTATTGAAGTTCTCACCGTCGATCTCGTACGTTTTTCTCAGCAGGCCCAGGACCTGATCCTTGAGGCCGTTCACCACGGAGAGGCCGTTTCCGCCATAAATCGTCGAATCGCCCTTCCAGTCGACGAAGCACGCCCCCGCTTCTTCCACGATCGGCAGCAGCGCCGCGGCATCCCAGGGATTCATCGAGGGGTCGATCATCAGTTCGGCACGGCCAGTTGCCACCAGCATATGACCGAAGCAGTCACCCCATCCCCGGGCGAGCTTGACCGAATCCAGCAGCGTCTGCAGGGTGTCGGCACGGCCGATTTTCTGCCAGCGGGTAATGTTCGTCGTACAGAACGTCGCTTCGTCAAAGGTGTTGACGTCAGAGGCGCGCACCTGTCGGGGTTCCCGATCGCCGATCTGCCACCAGGCGCCTGACCCTTTCGCGGCATAGACGACTTCGTTCAGGGCAGGGAAGCGAACGACGCCGATGACGCAGCGCGAGTCGTACTCGACCCCAATGAGGGTTCCGAACAGCGGAACACCGTGGATGAAGGATTTGGTTCCATCGATGGGGTCCAGAATCCAGCGAAATCCGCTCGTGCCGACCTTGTCGGGAAACTCTTCGCCAAGGATCGCGTCGTTCGGAAAGGCGAGCTCCAATTCCTTACGAATTAGCAGTTCGGCTCCCTTGTCGGCTTCTGTGACGGGACTAGAATCCCCCTTACGCTCCACGGCCAGATCGGTGGCTTGGTAGTACCGCAGGATAAGTTCGCTGGCCTCGCGTGCGACGCGGATTCCAAACTCGAGGCGTGATTGCATTTCAGATGACGGCGGAAGCGATGCAGTCGGCGTTGTCACAAGCAGATTCCAGAATCAGTCAAAAGAGTAGTATTCGTGTGCCTAGATTAGCGTGGCGGCGGATCAGAGGCGACTGTCACACGATGTTTTGAGTCACCCGAGCCGATTTTCCAGGTTGATCAGGCATTGAACGCGCAATCGGACGCGATGAACCATCTCGAATGCCTGTGTGTCGATGATTGTCAGCCCCGGGATTGTTGTTCCCGAAGTTCGGCCTTACCATATCGGCCAAATTGTGCCGTCGAACCGTTGAAGGATTGTATACATGCAGTTTGAGACCCGGTGTGTCCACGTAGGTGTGGATAAAGACTCAACTTTCAATAGTGCCACCACTCCGATCTATCCGTCCTCAACGTTTCGCTGGGACGATCTGAAAACGCATCGCGGATTTGACTACACGCGCAGTGGCAATCCGACGCGACGTGCTCTCGAAGAAAACATTATCGCCCTGGAAGGTGGAATCGACTGCCGAGCCACCTGTACCGGGATGTCGGCGATCACGGCGACGATGCACCTTTTCAAGCCCGGTGATCAGATTATCGCCGGTCACGATATTTACGGCGGTACGTACCGTCTGTTCGACGCGGTTTTCCGCAGCATGGGAATCGATTTCGTCTTCGTCCGGATGGGCGATCCCGAGGAAGTTCGCAAGGCGATCACTCCGAAAACCAAATGTGTCTGGATCGAAACCCCCAGCAATCCCCTGCTGAACATTGTCGATATGTCCGCGATCGCGAAAGTCGCCAGGGAAGCCGGGGCGATCACGATCGCCGATAACACGTTCCTTTCTCCCTATTTCCAGCGCCCCTTCGACCACGGCGTTGATATCGTCGTGCATTCGACGACGAAATACCTGAATGGTCATTCGGACGTGGTAGGTGGCTGCGTCGTTACGAAGTCCAAAGAGCATGCTGAAAAAATCAGCTATGTCGTCAATGCGTTGGGCCTCGGTTGTTCCCCCTTCGATGCCTGGCTGGTGCTCCGCGGCGTGAAAACCCTGGGTCCCCGTATGGAAGCTCACCAGCGAGGTGCAATGGCCCTGGCGAGGTTCCTCGACGGACACGCCCGGATCAAGCACGTCTACTATCCCGGTCTCGAGGATCATCCACAGCACGAACTGGCCAAGCGTCAGCAGTCAGGTTTCGGCGCGATGCTGAGTTTCGAAATCGACGGCGGACGTCCTGCCGTTGAGCGGGTCGTTGAACGTCTGAAATTATTCCAGCTGGCTGAATCCCTGGGCGGTGTGGAGTCACTCATCGAATACCCAGACTCGATGAGCCATGCTTCCATGTCAGAAGCCGCACGCCGGGAAGCGGGAATCACCGATTCGACGCTGCGTGTTTCCGTGGGGATCGAACATCCTGACGATCTGATTGCCGATTTCACAAACGCTCTGGCAGACTGAGCTTACTGAACGGGCATTTCACGACGCAGTGAGGGGGCTTCTGAGTTACCTTCGCTGCGTCGGTCTGTTCTTTGGAGAGATGTGCAGGGAGGTGTGGCCGGCCGGCGCTTTGTGGGCTGAGAAGAATCCCGAGCGAATGCGGCAGTCTGGCGAAAGAACCCCCGGGGGCGGACCGACGGGATGTTCGCTGGGCCGTCTCAGGCGTCAAACAAACAGCCGGCGGAGCTCATGCGGTCGAGCATGACTTCTCGAAGTTCATCGCGGATTTCATTGGCCAGTGCCGCGTGCCCTGCACGATGAGCCACCCGATCGCGTAGGCGTCTCAGCTTTTCGATCAGTGATCTCGTTTCCATAGTGCGTGGCTGGTAGGGATCTTCCGGAACTCGCACTGGAAGGTAGACCGCCCGGCGAAGCCGAGGACGTCCCACGAGAATCATGTCGAGAATGGCCAACAGCCAGCAGGCGGTATGTGGCCCTTCAGGCTCTTCCAGGATCTGCCTGAGATCCCCCAGCAAGAGATACTCAAGCTCGCGGTGCTCCACGTGCGTGAATTCGTATTGGGGGGAAGCTGCGATCATGAGATTTATTCTGTAAGTCAGTGTTTTTTGACATCACAGAACCGAGGGTAGCAATCGGCATGCCGCTGAACCTGTCGTCTCACGAATCCCGTTTCGCAACGTAATGTCTAGGCAGAATCAGCGGTAGAAAATGTTCTCTGCGGGAAGCCGAAGTGGGTGGCGGTGGGATAATGCGCTGATCGCGGGCAGAGCTTCACTAACCTTGGGCGATGTTGCCGCATACCTGCAGAGTCTTGCAGCAGTATAAAAAAATCGCCGTCGTCGAACCGAGGGTGGTTCAACGACGGCGAGTGAGAATTCGATCCAGCAGTCCAGGGAAACCTTGCAGTCTGTTTGAATACGTCAGTAGTTGTGTAGCTTTTCTGCAAGGATTGCCAG
The DNA here is from genome assembly GCF_041860085.1 of Schlesneria sp. DSM 10557. Classification (NCBI taxonomy): domain Bacteria; kingdom Pseudomonadati; phylum Planctomycetota; class Planctomycetia; order Planctomycetales; family Planctomycetaceae; genus Schlesneria; species Schlesneria sp. DSM 10557. The sequence goes on along the minus strand of NZ_CP124747.1, from coordinate 3,324,842 downwards.
CCGTCTCCCCACATGATGGTCATGGTGGAAAGTCTCGGGTGCTGCGCGGGGCAGGCTGGTCTGCCGGGAACCTCGTCTCCCATTGAGCAGATCCACGCGGACCGCCGAATCGATTTCTCCCGGCGACTCAGCTTTCGCATCGTTCCCGGGCTGAGGAGTTATCGGGCGGCATCCCGAACGAATCCACCCGTTCAGGCAAGTTACCTGTGATAGGGGCTGTGCTTCGTAAACCATGTGGTTTTATCAGGGTGACTGGGTAGTCTATTGAGGTCGCCCCGAGAATTCTTCATGCACCTCGCTCGGTACGGAGTAGTTGCTTTTCTGAGAAATCCCTCTGCTGATGCATCGGGCCAGGAGAAATTTCTCAGCGAGATTGCTGGCCGTGGACGAGGTTGCGGGGGCGGTCACTGGCCCCAATGGGGGGAGCCTCTCTCGCAGAAAATTGCCGGTTTCCCACTTTCGCGATTTGAAACTGGTGTTCCAGGTTATCTGGTTTACCTATCTGGTGATGAGACCGCTTGCGATGATCGGAAAATTACCGATATCATTCCTGTCGCCACAATTGAACCAGATTGCCGAGACGTTTGAATGTCGGAAGAAGTCAAAGAACCCCGTTCAAAATCCGTTCTCACGGAATCACTTGGTTCCTTGACCGGTTTGTGTGCTCGTCACGCCTGGTGGACAATCGGGATCGTCGTCCTGTCGGCCGTGTTTTGCGTCTATCTCACGACGCAGCGACTGAATTTCAAGACAGACCGGTCCGATCTGATCAATCCCGAGGCGGGATTCTATCAGCGCTGGATTAATTACACCAAGGACTTCGGTCAATTCGACGACATCATCGTTGTCATCGAAAGCAATCGCAGCGAGGCGCTGAAGGAAGCCATCGACGATGTCGGTTCCCGTCTGGCCGGTCAACCGAAGTTGTTCAGTAACGTACTCTATCGGATTGATCCGGGGAAACTTCCAGAGAAGGGGCTGCAGTACCTCCCCGCGAATACCCTCGCCAACGGTCTGGAACGACTGGAGTCGTTCCGACCCATTCTCAACGGCAACTGGGGTCTGATTACGCTTGATGGTGTTGTCACACGTCTTCAAAGCCAATTGTCTCGGGTCAAAAACGATCCGGAAATGGAAAAACAACTCCTGCATCATACGGACCTGCTCATCACAAGTTTGCAGAACACGATGCAGGACGGTGACCGCTTTACGAATCCCTGGCCTGAAATTCTGTCCGTGCCGGACGAGATGGAAGAGCAGGGGAAGCAGTCTGATTATATGTTGAATGAGACAGGGACGATGGGGTTCGTCATGGCTTCGGCCGTGCAGGACAAGGGGTCCTTTGAGGGACCCACTCTTGCCATCGACGCTGTCCGGAAATTGCTGGCTGACGCCCAGCAGAAGTTCCCGGATGTGAAGTTCCTGCTGACCGGGATCTCGGTTCTCGAGAATGACGAAATGCGGCGGTCGATGGCTGACTCGACCACCGCCTCGGTCATTTCCTTCGTGGGTGTCGCCATTCTGCTGTTTCTCGGCTTCCGTGGATTTCTACATCCATTCCTCGGACTGTTTATGCTTGCGGTCGGGATGGCCTGGTCATTCGGCTACACGACGCTGATGATTGGCCACCTGAACATCCTGTCAGTGTCGTTCGCCGCGATGTTGATGGGGCTTGGAATCGACTTCGCCGTGCATATCCTGTCCCGCTATCTGGAGCTACGGCATCAGGGAATGGGTCTGATCGAGGCGATTGTGGCGACGACCGAGGGTGTCGGCGTCGGTGTTGTGACGGGGGCCGTGACCACATCGCTGGCGTTTTTCTGCGCCACGATGACCGACTTCCTGGGGGTTGCGGAACTGGGAGTGATCGCCGGGGGAGGCATTCTGCTGTGTGCACTGGCGGCGTTCACCGTTCTTCCCGCCGCCATCGCCGTGGCGGATCGTCGGACAGAACTGCTGGAACTGCCCAAGCCGTTCGAAGCACGAACTCTGCGTGCCGCCATTTTGAATTATCCCTGGGTCATCCTCACGGCGTCCGCAGTCTTCCTGGGTTTCATCGGTTATCGGAGCTTCGACTGGTCAGGGCCAGTACCGAAGCCACTCGTCGTTTATGATCATAATCTCCTGCACCTTCAGGCTGAAGGACTGGAATCGGTCGAAGCACAGAACCACATTTTCGAGTCTTCCAAGCATTCGCTGCTGTATGCCCTTTCCATTGCTGACTCTCCGGAGGAAGCGAGAGAACTCAAAAAGAAGTTTGAACAGCTGCCGACTGTTCGCGAAGTACAGGAACTTGCGACACGCATCCCGGAATCCCTGCCCGAGGCCAAACGGCTGCTCATTCAGGGCTACCATGCACAGTTGTCTCAACTTCCTGCGGCACCTCCTGAGCCCCAGGCGGCCATGCCCGCCGCGAATGGTCGAGCCCTGGAAAAACTCTATGATCTGCTCAAGTCGCGTCGTGACCCGGAATCGCAACGGATTGCCAGTTCGATCGACTCGATCTTGAATGCACTGGATGAAGAGTCGCTACAGCGACAAATGGAGTTCCTGGGCGAATTCCAGTATCGCATGGCCTACGCCCTTCTGGCACAGTTTCAGGCCATCGCTTCGGCTTCGAATCCCGAGCCCGTGACGGCAGACGATCTGCCGATCGAACTGAGGTCGCGATTTGTCAGTCCGCAGGGAAAATGGCTGTTGCAGATTTTTCCCAAGGATCAAATTTGGGATATGGAACCGCTGCAGCGATTCGTGCACGAAGTTCGGACAGTGGATGCCGACGCGACAGGAACGCCACTGCAGAATTACGAAGCAGCTCGTCAGATCAAGCGAAGCTATGAGATCTGTGCGTTGTATGCACTCGGTGTGATTCTCGTCACGCTGGTCATGGACTTTTCTACCCGAAATCAATTGTTCTGGACATTCTTCCCCCCTGCGGTGATGGCCCTCATCGCGGGAATTCTGATGGTGACGGGGCAGTTGCAGTACAACCCCGGCCTCCTTCTGGCGGTCTTTACTGTGATGACCCTGGTCCTCTCGCTCTTCCTGGGGCGGACGGCCGTCATGGATACGTTACTGGCGATGATTCCACCGATGGTGGGGTTGGGAATCAGTTGTGGTGTGCTGGTGATCCTCAACATTCCCCTCAATCCGGCGAACCTCATCATCCTGCCCCTCATTCTCGGAATCGGCGTGGATAATGGGGTGCACATCATGCATGACTTTCATTCGAAGCCGAATGAAGTGTACTGTCCGTCGCCGAGTACGATTAACGCCATCGTGATGACGTCCACCACGACGATGGTCGGTTTTGGAAGCATGATGATCTCGGCCCACCGCGGTCTGTACAGTCTGGGAGCCGTTCTGACGATCGGGGTCGGATCGTGCATGTTTGTCTCGCTGATTATGCTCCCTTCGATTCTGTGCCTGTTCTCACGTCATCGAGGCTTGTCGACGAAGGGGTCTCGTGGAGAAGGTGTGGTCGACACGGAGTTCGATCGGGATGCGGCCCCCGTCTCAGTCGAAAGCTCTGCAATAAACCGACTGAATCAGGCGGCCCGTGTGGCCTGATCCACGACAGAAGTGTTACTCCCGCACCTGATGCTGTCCGTGATGCTACCTGCTGAACGTCGCTGGACTCCTGAGTTTCACTGTGGCGAGTGAGTTTCACTGTGGCGAGTGAGTTTCACTGTGGCGAGGAAATCACATTGGGGGCCTGCTGACAGCGACCGACTGGAAATGGCCCTGCGGGTGTTCAGTCCTGTCTGGCAAAGCAATAGAGCCATTCCTGACGCTCCGTCCCCGTCCCGGTGGCGACTCGCAGGAAGATCTGGCCGCCACAGATTGCCGGGCTGGGGAACGAGTCTGTGCCGATCTGATTTTCAGCGACCAGTTCAAACTTGTCGGGGTTTGCACGGAAGACGTACATCGTGCCGAGTTCGTTCGCCCAATAGATGTGATCCCCCGCCAGCACGGGAGAAGCGCTGATCGGACCTTTCAGCCGCTCTTTCCACATCTCCTTGCCGTCAGACGCCCGCCAGCAATATAGAATGCCGTTGTCGGTCAGAGCGTAGAGATACCCTTTGTGGGCGAGCATCGATTGCTCGTAGCACTTCTGGTTGTTCTTCCAGACGACCTTGCCGCTGCCGTCCGCTTTCACGGCGATGGTCTCGGATTTCGGGTATCCGCCACTGGCGAACACGGTGTCTCCCTCCCAGACCATTGTTCCGCACGTTGCGGCGGTCGTCCCTTCGATTGACCACAGGGCCTTGCCATCGACGGGATCGTAGGAACTGACTTTGAGCGCTCCGCTGATCAGCAGTTGATCCTTGCCCGCGACATTGCCAATGACCGGGGACGAATACGACACCATTCGTGGTCGAGCGGCTCGCCAGCGTTGTTCGCCGGTCTTCCGGTCGAAGGCCGTGAGGAACGAAGCATCACCATCATATTCGGCTGCGACGATCACCGAGTCCTGATAAAGGATCGGTGAAGGGGCGTATCCGTATTCGTACATCTTCGGATAGAACGGGCCGACATCCTTCTTCCAGATCAACTGACCGTCGAAATCGAGAGCCAGTAACTCGATCTTGTCATGATGGTAGAACGTCGCGAACACCCGCTCGCCATCACTGGCGATGGTGGGTGTCGCTTCGGTGTTCTTCTCGTGATTTTTCTCGGGGAAACCGCCCTGGTTGACGTCTGTCTTCCAGAGCTGCTTCCCTGTTCTCCGATCAAACCCCAGGATCGAGTGCACTTGCTGTTTGTCGTCGGCCGTGGCGAGAAAAATGCGGGTCCCGACGACTGTGGGCGATGCATGTCCCCGGCCGGGTACGGGGACTTTCCAGGTCAGGTTCTGCGTTTCACTGAATGTTGTCGGAACCGGTGCGCTACGGGCGATCCCGTTCCGCTGTGGACCTCGCCACCAGGGCCAGTCATTCTCTGCCGAGAGCCGGGGAAAGTCGGCAATCCCTTTTTCCCCGGCGCTGGCCATCGACGCCAGCGCCATGCTCAGACAACAGAACAGGGCACACCAGCAGACGCGACAAAATTCTGTGGTTCTCACGGGAATCCTGTTATGAGACAGTGACGTTACACGACTGACTTCGCCCGCCTCAGTGTGCAGCGGGTGGAGTATCCTGGAACGCGCGATTCCGGAAGAGGAAATCGACGATGTTCCCTTCATGCGGCTGAAGCCAGTTCAGTTGCATGGTCTTCACCTTGCCAATGTTCAAGCGGTCAATGTTGGTCGCGTCGAGCAACTGCTGCTTGAACTTGGGATCTTCGGTCAGGGCGGTACAGACCAGAGTCTGTTTGATCTGGCTGAGCATCTTGTTCTGCGGGCATTCGACAACCGAGACGAACGGGAACATATACTCGGTATTCGCCAGGGGGACATCGGGGCCGGTGCAATGCACAACGGTAGGACGGAGGTAGTCGCACCGTTCTCGCTTTTCGAGTCGGCTTCCCTGACGATACTTGGCAGTGACTTCCGTGACACCCTCGGCCTGGCAACCTTCATCAATCTGAGCATTCATCGCGTCAGCCACACCAGGGGTGGTGAATGCGGCAAGAGCCGATTTCGGGTCGTTCGGAGGGAGTGGTGCGATGGGGCCCAGACGCTGTGCGACCGCGTCGGCAATCTCACGGGTATGGCGCGAAGCCCAGATTCCGCTGGCATTGATACAGCCTCGACCGCTGTTGGCGATGACGCTGTCGACCATCAGATCGATGTACTCTTCCCAACGGTCTACGACGTCGTCGCCGAGAATGATCTTGGAAAAGCCGGGGCCGTGGACGGAAATGCGAGGATTTCCCGCGTGCTGATCGACGGTGTTCTGGCCACCGAAAATCATGGCTCGCTGGCAGTCGGTCATGACCGCCCCCCCGACATCGTGGCCACCGGGATAGACCGAAATGGCTTCGCGCGGCAGTCCCGCTTTGAAGAAGGCTTCCGTGATTCGATAAGGGGTCCAGAATTCTTGTGAGCCGGGCTTGATGCACAGCCCGATCTGCATCGGAATCGCAGGCAGCCACAGCGTGTGAACGCCGGGTGAGTTATTCGGCAGCACCATACCGAAAACGGGAGTGGTCGCCTGGAAGGAAACCATGACACCCCGTGATTCTTTTCCGTATCCCTTTTCAAGAATCTCGTAGGGAAGGCCGCGTGTCAGTGCGTCGAGAACTTCGTCCATGTGTCCGAGGACGAATGCGTTCTTGCGCATGTTCGTCGCGCACATGTGCTCGGGAAGTCCCGTGGTGGCGGACTGCATTCGACAGAATTCTTCGGGTGAGAGCGACCCATTGCCGCACGGAAGGGTTTCTTCCAGATAGAGCTTTGCTGCGGACTTGCAAATGCCGATCAGTTGCGCGATCGACAGTGATCGCAGGGCCTCGCGGGCTTTCTGTGATTTCTTCAGGTCCAGTTTGACCATGGCTCCGGTGGCCTGATGGAGCTGCGCCACTGGTTCCCCCGTGTCGAAGTGCACGACCGGTTGTTTTTCCATTGACTCGTAGGTCTGACCGAAGCGAAGAATGGGAATATCAAACATGACTCAGCCCTCACAGAAAGATGCCGCCAGTGAATGCACGAAGTCGCGGGCCTTCATACAGCATGATCGGCCCGCGGACTCTGGTTTTCTCGATGCCTGACGCGATTAATAGACACCGACGGTGGTGGTCTTCGCGTACTCGTGGAAGGGGCGGGTGCCGCTGATGCCGTCCCAGGGATATTTCTCGTGGGGCATCTCGCGTTCCCCTTCATCCCGTTCCATGAAGCCAGGAATGAACAGCTCTTTCGTCATCGTGTAGAGCTTCACGCGTCCGGTCTCTCCATAGCCGACAAGCTGGTTGTAGTCTTTGAAGTCGACCGTTTCGATGACCGCGCGAGGCTGCGGAGCGTAATAGGTAATCTTGTAGTTGTCCGCAGGATCGAAGGGCTTGCCGCAGGCCAGACCCATCAACGTGTTCCCGTAGGTCGGGGTGATGTAGACATCGGGACCAAGCAACTCTTCGCGACAGGTTCGGTACCACTGTGGGGTGAACTCGGTACCACCCGCAAAGATCCCCTTGATCCCTTTCTCGGCAATGCTCGACCCTTCATCAATCAGCCGCATGGCCAGTGCTTCCAGCAGCTTCGGCGTCATGAAGGCGCACTGGATGTTGTGGTTTGCCGAAAGGATGGTCAGGGCCTGATCGATGACGTGCTCTTTGTAGTCTTCGGCTTCCTTGATCTTTCCCTTCTTCAGCAGCTTGACGACCCAGCGAGGATCAAGGTCGACACAGAAGCAGATACCGCCACGGTATTGAGCGAGGTGTTCAACGGCCAGACGGAGACGACGTGGGCCGGAAGGGCCCAGCATCAGCCAGTTCGCCCCTTTCGGGAAATATTCGTCGGGCAGCGTGTGACTGAAGTTCTCGTAATCGATCCAGTGGTCTTCGATGACCATGCGGCTCTTGGGAATGCCGGTCGTTCCACCGGTCTCGAAGACATAGGCAGGTTTTCCGGCCAGGCCTTTCGGAATCCAGCGGCTGATGGGCCCACCGCGCAGCCACTCATCTTCAAACAGAGGAAACTTCTTCAGATCGTCGAAGCAGTTGACCTCTTTGAGCGGGTTGAAATTGTAGGTCTTTGCTTTTTCGAGCCAGAACGGGCTCCCGGTTGATTCGTGGAAATGCCATTGCACCGTTTCGTAGGTGTGGGCATCGAGCTGTGACTTGGCGTTCGAAGCGAGGATGGCAAGTGAACTCACGGGCGGGATTTCCTTTGCGGTGGGAGGAAAGCAAACGTTTCCGAATGATAGTCTTCCAGATAGCGATTTCAAACCGGTGGCGGTGGCAGACCCCCGTGAACCGGAATTCGCAGGCGTCGCCTGTTACTGACCTGCTCGACATTTGAGCGCTGTCGGGCCGTGGTGAGTGCCGCCGGATTGCGTCATCGTCGCTCTGGCGCGAACGTCGCTCTGTGCGACTGCAGATCGTTGTGCCACCGGGACTTTCTGTCGCGCAGGGTGAGGGAAAAATTTGCGGTGATGTTGCTCCTGCGACATAAGTGGATGACACTTTCGGCTGGCGAACAGGTTGCCGTCATCTATTTGTTGCAGTCAGGACACTCCTTTGGAATCGGCTCATCGATCGACCCGTGGCGAGATTTCGCCCGGCCTTGTGGAACTTCTGCGCTGCGCCGGTTGTGGAGCGGCATTTCAAGCGGGCAGCGACTCCCTTCAGTGCAGCGGCTGCGGGATGTGTGTCCCGCTTGAGGAGGGGATTCCTCGCTTCACTCAGGATCAGCATCTGGCCAGTTTCGGTCGGCAGTGGACGAAATACGAAGTTGCCCATGACGATGAGGACCGTGCCACATTTCAGGCGAAGACAGGCGTTCGCCTGGAGGACCTTCATGGGCTGAAAGTGCTCGATGCCGGTTGTGGCGGAGGACGCTACAGCAAAGTCTGCGGAGAAGCCGGTGCGACCGTGATCGGCGCCGATCACAGTCGGGCCGTCTCCAAGGCAAAACAACTTTGCGCTCATCTGCCGAACGTTTCGTTTCTGCAGGCGGATCTCAAGCAACTGCCGCTTGAGCCTGCTTCGTTCGACTTTGTGTTTTCGATTGGGGTCATGCATCATGATGCCGACACACGGTCGGTGTTTGACGCGGTCGCGAAACTCGTGAAACCGGGAGGACGCTATTCCGTCTGGCTCTACCGCCGCAATCAGTGGTGGCAGGAGCGGCTCAATACAAGTCTTCGTCGTCATACCACGCAAATGGCACCGGAAAAACTGGAACGGTGGTGCGAATGGGGAGGCTGGCTGGGAGGAATTCCAGTGGTCAATAAAGTCCTGAACAAGGTCGTGAATTTCAGTGCTCATCCCAACCGGGAAAACCGTGTCTGCGATACCTTCGACTGGTTTGCTCCCCAGTACCAGTACCACCACACCGAAGCGGAACTCCTGTCATGGTTTGAGGCCGCTGGCTTTACGGACTTGCGATTGCTGCCCCCCGAAAAAACAGGGGCGATCTATCGCTGGGTCTACAACCAGAATCTGCTGATCGGCAGCGGCGTCAACGTGACGGGAATCAAACAAAACTCAGGCTCATAACGGCGTCCCCTGCGGAATATGAGACGTGAGACTGGCCTCCGCAGTTGACTCCACAGTATCTCGTCCAGATGTCACGTGGCTTTCCTCGCCGATCTCTTCGCTTCGAGTGGGGAAAGAGGCTACCCATGTCGGGCTGCGGAGTCGTATGATGCGAAATGGCTTCTCCTCTACAGGTTCGTTGCCCCGCTCTGGTCACGGTTCTCTGGTTTGCTGATCGACGAAACAGAGATCCGTCGAGTAGGACCCCCATTTGTGGGAGGCGACGTACTGCTGAGATGCCTCGCCAGATCGATCGGGACCGAATTTCACCTTCACGCTGACCGGAAGTGGAAAGGGGATTGGTAATGCTGATTCGCGAATTGTCTCAGGAGGAATGCTTTCGAGTGCTCCGCCGCAATCGCCTCGTACGGCTGGCCTGCGCTCATGAGAATCAACCCTATCTCGTTCCGGTCTATCTTGGGCTGCATGAATCCACTCGTTCGCTTTATGGATTCACGACTCTGGGGCAAAAAATCGAATGGATGCGGAGCAATCCTCGTGTTTGCGTCGAAGCCGATGAGATCAACGGGGTCTATGATTGGACGAGTGTCATCATCACGGGGCGGTTTGAGGAACTCGGAGAAATTCCTGAACCGAATGATGCATCCCAGCGGCGGCCAGAGCGTTCTGTCTCTGGTGCCGGGGTGCAAATCCGCAAGCAAGATTCACACCCCGTCAATACGTCGGATGAACGTCAACGCGCATGGCAGATCCTTCAGGCACACCCCGAATGGTGGGAACCGGGGTGCAGTGTCTGGAAGTCACGCCATGGGCAGGTCGACAAGTCGCACCTGACACCGATTTTTTATCGCGTTGTGATTGAGAGTATGACAGGTCATCAGGCAACCGATGGCCAGACAACCCCATAAGGTTCAGCATTGTCCGCCGCCTATGCCACTGTATGACCGTCCCCGGTCATGCAGTGCTCTGGTTCGCATCAGACTGGTTTGTATCAGAAGCAGGGTAGACCTGCTTGATATGAAGACTGCGAAGCAGTGGCCTGAAGGTGCGATCGAGATAACGCTCTCCTGTACGGTCGAGAGATCTCAAATGCCACTGTATGACCGTCCTCGGTCATGCAGTGCTCGACTTGTTTCAGGGATGGTCAGCCACGGCATCTTCGAAAACCGCGAAGCCGTGGCATCAAGACGAAGATGACATCGTGACGAGACACCGGTCTTCTTCAGATGATGGGTCTGTTGATTGTCAAAGAACAGGATCGGCTCGGTGTCGCGCCGTACTTTGAACATGCGGCCAACGTGCGAGGCTGCGCCATCACGGACCGTCCCCCGGACTGCAGGCGTCAGGACGCTTGTACTCGCCCTGCCGCCCCCGCACGATCATTCTCGGCCGGAAAAAAACTCTTGAGCAAGTTGAACAAGTTGAGCAACATCCCTGTTTTCAGGGAGCAACGAGGGGTTTGAAGTTGCTCAAATTGAGCAGGTTGAACAACTTCGACTGAACCTGATCCCCGTTCATCAACGATCTCGGCGCAGGGGGACTCACGACAACTCTTGATGTTACTCATAAAGACGATTAAAGTCAATATCGCAATTTGTGAGTGTGTTGTCGCGGTGTCAGCGGAGCTCCGCAGGGGCCGCGACCCCTCCATAGGGCGTCACCCGGGCGTTACCGTCACCTCCTCAGCGAAGTTCACCCGAAGCTTCGATCGGCCAGATGTCGACGACGATGTTGTTCTCGTGGACAACAATCTCACGATGCAGGTTGCACGTCGTGCAGGCGTGGGTCGGAATCAACTGGATGACCTCACCGATCTTCCAGTCGGGAGCGTTGTTCACAACGGTGTGCTCTTCGGCCAGAAAGAACGGGATTTCGACGTCCGGGTAATCCCGGATCTTCGGAACGCCAAACTCACAGCCTGCCCCCTTCACGCCGATATCCAGCACCGCCTTGCCGGGGGCTGGCCGACTGATGACCCGGACCAGCAGGGACATGGCAATGTCGAATTCGGGTGCGAGCCGGTGGTACTGGGCGTCCATCGTGGCATAGGTTCCCGCCTGGACTTCATCCACACCCTCCAGTGCTCCGGTGGAATTGTAGGTGGCACTGGAGCAACCGCTGATGCAGCCGACGGGGATTCCCGCCCCTTCTATCAGACGGCGCGTATCGACCGCCTGCTGCATCGCCGCACGAGCGCGCGTGGTTCGCTCGGCCCGATCCAATACATTGACCAGATGCCCTTCATAAGCCTGAATTCCAGCGAAACGAATGCCGGGCAGGTCCGTCAGGCGTCGTGCCAGTTCCAGTGCCGGTTCACCGGGAGCGACTCCACAGCGACCCATCCCGATGTCGACTTCAATCAGCAGATTGACGACAGAGCCGGCGGCGGTCGCAGCTTGGGAAATTGCGACGGCCTGCTCGAAGTCATCGACGGCGGCGGCGACGTGAGCCTTTTTTGCCAGTTGGGCCAGGCGATTGGTCTTGGCAGTCCCCACGATCTGGTTGGCGATCAAAACATTCTCGATCCCGTGCTCCACCAGGATCTCGGCTTCGGCCAGCTTGGCGCAGGTCATCCCGATCGCCCCGGAGGCGATCTGGCGTTTGGCGAGTGTCACGCACTTGTGATTCTTGAAGTGTGGGCGCAGCTTCGCAGGCCGATCCCGGAAGTAGGTGGCCATCGTCGCCAGGTTCCGATCAGAGGCGGCCCGATCCAGTAGCAGAGTCGGTGTGTCGAGTTCCGTGACCGGCAGTCCAATCCGTGCGTCCTGTCCTGAACCAGCGCCTATTCCGGCCATGGAGATTTTTCCGTTCCGAGAGAGTAAATGACGGCCTTCGAATTCATGTATTCGTGTGCAGCTTCTTCGTAACCCAGTTCCGCCCCGATTCCGCTCAGCTTGTAGCCGAAGACGGGGACATTGGGACGCAAGGCCCCGCCGCCGTTGATGGCAACACGACCTGCCTTCAGGTGACGTGCAATCCGGAGTGCTCGTGTTCCGTCCGCTGTCCAAAGATTGGCCATCAGGCCGAAATCACAATCGTTGGCCAGTCGTACGGCTTCTTCTTCGTTGCGGAAGGTGAGCACGCTGAGGACCGGGCCGAAGACTTCTTCCCGGGCAATCTTCATCTGTGACGTCACGCGATCGAAGATCGTCGGAGGGTAGAAGCAGTTCCTGGGGTCGGACGAGCGTTTGCCCGTCTGCACGCAGCGGGCTCCTTCGTGTTTCGCACCTTCGACGAACTGATCGACGGTCGCCAGATGTTGTGGCGTGGCGAGACAGCCGAGGTGGTTGCTCGGATCCGTGGGGTCACCCTGCCGCAGGTTCTGCACCTTGGCGACGATCCGTTCCAGCAGATCATCATGCAGGTCTTCATGGACCAGCAGGCGAGAACCCGCCACACAGACCTGGCCCAGGTTGTAGAAAATCCCCGTGATGACTCCGTTGACGACATGGTCGATCGGTGCGTCGGGGAACACGAGACTCGGAGTTTTCCCTCCCAGTTCCAGCATCACTCCCTTCATGCCGATCTTGGCCGCTTCCAGCATCTGCACCCCGGTCTGGTGCCGACCGGTGAAGGTGATCTTGTCGATCGACGGATGACTGACAAGGGCTGAACCCGCTTCCGCACCGGTGCCATGGATGACATTCAGGACACCGGCCGGGATGCCGACTTCGTGAGCCAGTTCGGCCAGCATGAGTGCCGACAGGGGGGATACCTCTGACGGTTTCAGGACGACGGTGTTGCCGCACGCCAGAATCGGGGCCAGTTTGATGGCCGCATTGGTGAGCGGAAAGTTCCAGGGGACAATCGCCGCGATCACCCCCATCGGCTCGCGGAACTGCATGGTGACGTTGTCGGGCAGGGTGCCATAGCACTTCCCGGCGATCTTGTCGGGCAGCCCCGCGTAGCTTTCGAACAGGTCTGCGGCACAAGGGATATCAAAGCCGGTCGTATCGCGGATCGGCTTCCCCACGTTCAAGGTGTCGGTCAGCGCCAACTCGTCGATCTTCGCCCGGATTTTTTCCGACAGGCGGAACAGCATCCGCCCACGCTCGAGCGGATCGAGTCGGGGCCAGGGGCCTTCGTCAAAGGCCTGGCGAGCGGCCCGGACAGCTCGGTCGACATCTGCGGGACTCGCCAGAGCGACTTCGGCGAGTGTCGAGCCGTTTGCCGGGTTTACGACAGTCCAGGTGCGACCCTCAGCACCATCGACCCAGGTTCCGTCAATGTAAAGTTGATTGGGCCAAGTCGGCATGTTCAAAGCCAATCTGATCAGGCCCTGACCCCCATCGTCGCGGGGAAAGGGCGGGGTTACTGGACGAGAACAACTGCAGGTCTGGGCAACTGGGGCGGGCGAACCGACCGATGCATCAAAGTTCTGACGACGACGGTATCCCGCGTGGCGTCCTGATTGAAGTCATCGTTTCATTCTTGTTTCGACGTCCGTCGAGGGGCAAGAAAAAGCACTGTCTGATCGAGGTCGGTCAGACAGTGCTTTTCATTCGGATGCAGGAAGTTATTTCGTTTCTTCCGGCTTTTTCTCGTCGTGACCATGTTCATCATGGCCATGTTCGTCGTGGGACGAGCCGTCGAGATGGTAGTCGATGTGACCGATGTAGGGCTTGTCGCCAATGGTGATCCGCAGGTCGCCATGCAGGAACCCGGCATCCATCAACGCATGGACCAGGTCGTGGTCTTCGAGGGCGAATTTTGAGGTCTTGCCTTCGGGGGAATCAGGCTTTGGTGCGGCCTTCAGCGTCAGGGGCTCTTTCCCTTCCAGGGCGATGGTCACGTCCTGAGCAGCAACAAACTCATCGGTCTTCGCGTCTTTGCCGAGTACATAGACGACGACCGATTCCGTGTCATGATCGACCAGGATTTCGGCGTGATATTCTTCCGCACCCAGTTCGACCAGCCCCCCACCGTGAGGACCCTTGGCCCCATGACCGTGGTCATGATCGGGAAGGGGAGGAGCCTTCTTGGCTTCATCGACCGACTTGTAGTCGGATTGCGGGTTACATCCCAATCCTGCACAGGACAACACAATCGCCAGGCAGGCGAGCAGCTTGAATCGAGCCATATTAAAACGTCCTTCCGTGTGGAAAATTCCAGGTCCGAGTGCCTTCACATGACAGCGCGGCACGATCAAGGCACAGTCTGAACCACGCAGCCGTTTCCTGCAACTGAATGGGCTTTTATCTTGTTGCCAGCAGGTCTGTCGGGCCGGCAGGGATTCAGCCGGACATGCGATGTCACCGACGTCTGGTGACCCCACCCCAATGTGCATGGTCTCCCCGGCCCATTGTGCAGTGGGGTTTTCTCGAATGCCTGAAAGGCATCAACAAACCAGCCCGGGGCAGAGCGACGCGGTGCCAACCGCAAAGCGTCGCCCCGGGTTGGTTGGATCGATGTTTTCCAGCCCTGTAAGGGCGACACAACCGATTGCGACGTGGTTGGGTTATCTGGATCTGGGGTAACACGGGATCGACGCGTTGAGCCCGGAGCGTGCCGTTTATGGAATTCGACTGCGGGCTTTGCGGCGTTTTCGGGTTTGTAGTGCCCTTACAGGGCGTCGATCACCTGCTTTGCCAACCCGGGGCGTCGCTTTGCGGCGTTCGCCGCGGCGCTTTGCCCCGGGCTGATCTGTGTCGGCCTTTCAGGCCAGCAAGATGAACGGGTTGCAAACGGGGACTCGTTCGCTGGCTTTCGTACTACTTTCCCTGAACCTTCCCCTGGACCGTTTCTTTGACGACGGGGAACAATGCCTGTGCTTGCCGGAGCATGCCCAGGTCGGTGAGGTGAACACCATCGACGGTCCCTTCGCCGTCGTCGCCGACGAGGTCCGTGCCGGGGAAGGTGCTGAGCCCTTTGATCCCTTCTGCCTGTAAGGCGTGCACCGCCGCCTCCTGGCCTTGAGTGGATTTTGTCGGATGCGACTCGGGGTGAATTTCCGACTGGCCGACGAACAGGATTGGCACGTCGGGGTGCCGCTGGCGAATGGCGTGCACCAGCTTTCGTACTCGCTCTTGATAGATGGCAGGATCATCGCTCATGTTCCAGATGCAGTCGATGACGAACGCGGCCGCATCGATCTCGGCAAGCACCTCTCCAACGGGGTGTTCCATCGTTCCCGAGCCTGAAAAGCCCAGGTTGATGACGGGTCGGTCGAGCATCCGTCCCAGGATTGAGGTCCAGACCATGCCCGGTCGCGAAGCACAGCCTCCCTGAGCGATCGAGGTGCCGTACACGACCACCGGCTTGCGTAACGCTTCCGGACGGGGCTGTGGCTTCTCCAGGTGAGCTCCCGGCGCCACAGCGATCTCCAGTGACTTGATGCCGTTATACGCTGGTAGATACAGCAGGCACTCGCGTCCTGCTTTTGCACCCCCGCGGAACTGGAACGCAGCGTGATTGTTATCCTGATGATGAGGCCTGCCGTTACCGACAAACAGCCATTTGCCATCGTCCGCTCGGGCATACAGGTCGATGCCACTGACACCGGTCGCGGGCATGTGGGGCATTCCGAGCGTATCGCTGGTGACCGACCACCGGGCATTAACGACTGCCGCGTCGGTGACAAACCGAATGCAGACCCCCGCGTTGTTCTTGCTCAAACCCCAGACCTGCTGCGAAACCTTGCTTTTGGCGGAATCAGGAAGGCGGTCATATATCCCTTCCGTCTGAGTCCAACCTCGCCCTTCGATCTCAAACGACGCAGCATCATGCCACTTTACCTCCTGCGCGAAGGCAGGGGTGGGCAGTGCGGCCAACATGACAGAGAGGATCAATGCAAATCGAAAAATAACAGTCATCAGCTTCCTGTCCTTTGGACGTTTTCCAGGGGAAATCACACGTTCTGAAGCAAGGCACACCCAATGGGCCAGACTGGCATCATACCGCGAACGGCGCAGCCACACGATGCGCGGACCCCGATGACCTGGGTTGCACAGATCGCTGCGAAGATGCGGCTGCAACTCCGCCTATAGGGTTCCTGCTTGTCAAGAGGTCCCCAGAATTCAATAGCCCTATCGATGTCCAGTCCCGTCACGGTGTGAGCCCCTCTTGCGACCGGGAGAACCATGCAAGTTTTTCTTCTGAGGCGCAGGTGATTCTGGTGAAAGTGCAGCAAACTTTTGCCATAACCCATTGAGTGTGGTACTTGAAAGGTCAGTCCATTCGTCGCCAAATATTGCGGCGAGTTCAGGGATCTGGTCTTTCATCCATGACCGGCAATTCTCGTTCTTAATGGAGCATTCGAGGATGAAAATGAAAGCCGCTAGTTCCGCTTGGGCGAATGTCCCCGTGGTGCTGATACCCAACTCTTTGGCCGCTTCGGGACGCACGCTGAATTGACCTGCTCTAATCTTTTCGAGCGCTTTGTCCAATAAATTCGTGAGCGAGAATTTGCCAAATACCTCTGCAAAAGTCATGTTGGCTTCCGATTCCTTCTGGAAGCTTGGAATGATGCGGGAAGGGAAGGAAATCATAAGGAGGTTACTCTTAAATTGGATTCAAAATTGCAAAACGGCTATTGATTCCTCGATGGGTGGTTTCTTGGGAGATTGCTCGAAGTGGAACGATAACGAGATGTAGGCACAACTGGGTAATTTCTCATCCAGTTTTTGACTGCGTCTTTTTGATTTCACCCACTGCATCAGCGATCGTCTATGGTTCACCGCTGATTTTTGTAAAGACCACTGCAATCGTACGCAATTCTCGCGAATGCGGGACTCGAGGTCAGCGGCGTGGCGGGGTGGCCCAGATGTCGCTTTGGACGTCTGGGCCACCCCGCGCTCCGCGGTTCATCGCAACGAAAGCTCTTTGGACGCATCTAATTAAGTGATCCCCGGCTTCCACTGGCACCACCAGAATCACTCGGATCAATCCCACATCACAACCTTTTCGTCGGTTGCTTCAATGATGCCTCCACATCGAGGGCATGGATCGCCAGCACTCCAGACGATTGGGGCGACATTCTGACAGTGGTGGCACTGCCCATACTTGTTTTCAATTTCCGACACTTCTTCGAGTCGGTCGCTCGGAAGCAATCCCGGCAGATCCTCTTTACAGCACAATGCTGTGCACACATCCACAAGAACTTCACATTTCTGACAGTACCGGGTCTGTGTTCTTACGTTAAAACCGATGTCATCTCCACCACTGACCGTTGCGCCCAATCCACACGATACACAACGATAGCTTCGCCAGCATCCCATTTTAGAGTCCTATCGATCTGTGAAGACGATTACGGTGGACTTGCCCATGAAATGTGGGCGCGAGGAAAAGCGAGTATGCTTTCCCAAGAGGAGTCCAGAGTATGTCGAGAGAACGTCGGAAGCACACGCCGGAGTTTAAGCGTGAGGCATTGAATCTGATCAGCAGTCAACAGTTGTCCGTGGCCGAGGTGTCGCGCCGCCTGGGTGTCAGTCAAACGCTGCTCTACAAGTGGAAAGCACAGTTCGCTGCGCAAGGCGAGCAGGCCTTTCCCGGTCAAGGCCAGCAAACGGCCCAGGAAGCCGAACTGGCGCGATTGCGCCGCGAAGTCGAGCTCCTACGGATGGAACGTGACATTTTAAAAAAAGCGACACAGTTCTTCGCGAAGGAGTCCAAATGAAATATCAGTTCATTGAAGACCATCGCCGTGTGTGGCCTGCCATAGTTCAATGTCGGGTGTTGGACGTTTCCCGCAGCGGGTACTACGCCTGGCGAAAACGTCCCGTCTGTGAGACTTCACGGCGACGCGAGGAACTGACGCGTCGCATTCAGACCATTCACGCGATGAAGTATCACGATGTTTACGGAGCACCACGACTTCAGGCAGAGCTGAAAGCTCAAGGCCATCCCTGTAATCGGAAAACCGTTGCGAAATGCATGAAAGAGGCAGGAATCAAGGCCGCGACGGTGAAGAAGTTCCGGGTGAGCACGACGGATTCCAATCATTCTCATCTGGTGGCTGCCAATGTCGTGGATCGTGAGTTTGCTCCTTCTCAAAAGAATCAGACTTGGACAGCAGACATCACCTACATTCCGACGGATGAAGGATGGCTTTATCTGGCGGCCGTCGAAGATTTGTACTCACGGAAGATCGTGGGCTGGTCGATGTCAGAGCGGATTGACAGTCGACTGGTCGTCGATGCGCTGGAGATGGCGGTCCAGCGAGAACTCCCTGCCGCGGGCCTGGTGGCGCATTCGGATCGCGGGGTGCAGTATGCCAGTGAGCACTACCAAACTCTTTTGAGACGAAATCAGATCACCTGTTCGATGAGCCGCAGAGGCAACTGCTGGGACAATGCACCGATGGAGAGCTTTTTCGCCACCTTGAAGAAAGAGCTCGTTCACCGCGAACGGTATCAAACCCATTCGCAAGCGCGCCAAAGCCTCTTTGAATACATCGAAGCGTTTTACAACCGCGTCAGAAGGCACTCGACGATCGGGTATCTCTCACCCGTCAAGTTCGAGCAGGCCATTTAATCCTAACCTCGCGCCCACATTTCATGGGCAAGTCCAACGGGCACGCATTCAGCCGACGCGGGTGATCGTTGATAGTCAGAATGCCTGATACGTTCGGTCGGGTGAATAGAGATTCTAGCTGCTGGGTGAAGCTAAATGCGATCCGATGAGAGTTCGTGGTTTTAGAATCCACCGAAGCGGTCGCGATGATAACCGTTCACAAATCGGCAGGAGTTCCGTGATTTCGAATATTTCTTGTCTACTTCGGGTTGTGAGGTGCTGACGATTTCACGGACAGTTCAACATCTTAAACTGGAAGGCCCAGAAAGGATCGTTGGATGTCTAAGAAAGTCGAAAAGAGAAATGCGAAACGAACTCGTCGGAGCTTCACGGAGGAGTTCAAGAAAGAAGCGGTGGCCTTGCTGCTGGATGGACACTCTGCCAGTTCCGTTGCGGAGCGACTGGGCCTGGCGAGCCCCAATGTTCTCTACCGATGGAAACAGACGCAGCTTGAGGAGTCGGGCCCGATCGCAAGCACGCTGGAAGCGCGAGTCCACGAACTGGAAGTGGAGCTTCAGCGAGTGATTCGGGAGCGTGACATCCTAAAAAAAGCGTTGGCCATTTTCGGCCGCAACGAGTGACAGACATCTACGCTGCCGTGCCGGGTATCGCACAATCAAGCAGTGCTCAAACCAGTGTCGTGTGCGAGGTGTTGGGAGTCAGTCGGTCTGCGTATTACGCCTGGAGAGAGCGTACCCCCAGCGAGCGAGAATCTCGTGACACGCGACTGGCTCAACAAATCCAAGCCATCTTTTGGAACCATCGCCGCCGTTATGGTGCGCGTCGAATTGCGGAGGAGTTAGCCGATCAAGGAGAGATCTGCTCACCGCGAAAAGTGGCTCAACTGCTGAGTTTACAGGGGCTGCGGGCCATTCAACCGAAGTCTTTCGTCCCCAAGACAACGCAGAGCCGACATCGTTTAGGGTACAGCCCGAATTTGTTACTTGAGGCTCCTGAGCCGAGTTCATTGAATGATCTTTGGGTTGGCGACATCAGCTACGTCCCCCTGACGGACGGGCGTTTCTGCTATCTCGCTGTTCTCACGGATCGCTATTCACGGCGGATCGTCGGCTGGAATGTCGATCAGTCGATGACAGAAGAACTGGTGATCCCCGCTCTCCAGGCTGCAATCCGTGACCGTCAGCCCGCCCCGATGATGATTCACCATACCGACCGAGGTGGGCAGTACGCGGGAGGCCGGTATCGCGCGATCCTTCGTCGGGCAGGCTCCCGACAAAGCATGAGCCGCGCTGACAACTGTTACGACAACGCCTTCATGGAATCTTGCTTCGGCACCCTCAAGACAGAACTCGAAATGACCGACTACAAACATCACCGCATCGCCCGGCGTGAGATCGGTGAGTACATCGCTTACTACAACCTCAACCGAAAACACTCCGCCCTCGGATACTTGACCCCACATCAGTTCGAACTGCAGGAATGATTTCTTGTGTGTTGAACTGTCCGTGAAATCGTCAGCACCTCAGCCGGTCCCTCGGCAGGATTACCGAATCGAAAATAAACCGCGCAACACTGCCGAGCAAAAACCGTACAGACCCACAGAAGTTACCGACAACTAAGAGAGTGCACGCAACGATCAACAAGCAGCCAAGTCGACGCACACTCCCAGTTTGGCCCTCCTGTCGCGGAACGACAGGGCTAGTGCGTCTGTGAAGGCGTTTGATCAGGAGGGTGTGAGTCCCTCTCAGGCTAACGTTACCGGCCTGAATCCAACATTGGTAACTGCGTCTTCGTGAGAAGGGGTGGGGAGCAATCTGTGGACTTGCCCATGAAATGTGGGCGCGAGGTTAGGATTAAATGGCCTGTTCGAACTTGACGGGTGGGAGATACCCGATCGTCGAGTGCCTTCGTACGCGGTTGTAAAACGCTTCGATGTATTCGAAGAGGCTTTGGCGCGCTTGCGAATGGGTCTGATACCGTTCGCGGTGTACCAGTTCCTTCTTCAAGGTGGCGAAGAAGCTCTCCATCGGTGCGTTATCCCAGCAGTTGCCTCGGCGACTCATCGAGCAGGTGATCTGATTTCGTCTCAAATGAGTCTGGTAGTGCTCGCTGGCATACTGCACACCCCGGTCCGAGTGCGCCACCAGGCCCTCGGCAGGGAGTTCTCGCTGGACCGCCATCTCCAGCGCATCGACGACCAGTCGACTGTCAATTCGCTCTGACATCGACCAGCCTACGATCTTGCGTGAGTACAAATCTTCGACGGCCGCCAGATAAAGCCATCCTTCCTCTGTCGGAATGTAGGTGATGTCTGCTGCCCATGTCTGATTCTTTTGAGACGGAGCAAACTCACGATCCACGACATTGTCAGCCACCGGATGAGAATGATTGGAATCCGTCGTGCTCACGCGGAACTTCTTCACCGTCGAGGCCTTGATTCCTGCCTCTTTCATGCAGCGAGCAACGGTCTTCCGATTACAGGGATGGCCTTGAGCTTTCAGTTCTGCCTGAAGTCGTGGCGCTCCATAAACATCATGATACTTCATCGCATGAATGGTCTGAATGCGACGCGTCAGTTCCTCGCGTCGCCGTGAAGATTCACTGGCGGGGCGTTTTCGCCAGGCGTAGTATCCGCTGCGAGAAACGTCCAATACCCGACATTGAACTGTGGCAGGCCACACAGTGCGATGGTCTTCAATGAACTGATATTTCATTTGGACTCCTTCGCGAAGAACTGTGTCGCTTTTTTTAAAATGTCACGTTCCATCCGTAAGAGCTCGACTTCGCGACGCAATCGCGACAGCTCGGCTTCCTGGGCCGTCTGCTGGCCTTGGCCGGGAAAGGCCTGCTCGCCCTGCGCCGCGAACTGCGCTTTCCACTTGTAGAGCAGCGTTTGACTGACACCCAGGCGGCGCGACACCTCTGCTACGGACAACTGTTGACTGCTGATCAGACTCAATGCCTCACGCTTAAACTCCGGCGTGTGCTTCCGACGTTCTTTCGACATAATCTGGACTCCTTGAAGAAAAGCATACTCGCTTTTCCTCGCGCCCACATTTCATGGGCAAGTCCACTGAGGAGAACAACCAGTCCGAAACGAAAGTGAACCTGATTCGGCCAAGCCTGTCGGGGAGCCTGCTAGTCAATGGCGAACCCTCAGCTGTGTGAAGGAGCCCTTCTTCTGCTCCTGGGATCTTCCCTGACGAGCTACACGGCAAACCACGACGGTGATGTAACGTGACAAATCGATCGTGGTGAAAAGGCGATGCGGTGGTTGAGGTCGGAATGGTTGGAAGGTCAAACGAGATAAGCAGAGAGATCTGTCGGAAAAAAAAGGTCGTGGACAGCTTGCGTCGACAGAAACGGGGAGTGGGGATCGCTCCATGCTGAATGGTCCAGGCCTGGTGGGCATCGTGTTGTGGCCCACAGACAGGAGCGAATCAACGACACCGGAACAAGCTGGTTGAAGCGTCCGACAGAAGTCAGAGTTCCCATAGTAGCCGTGAAGCCGTGCAGCAAAACGCGGTGGAGCCAAGGGGAACAGGAAGGTCGAGGTGCAATGACTAAACCAAAAGGAAGAAAGCCCGCCTCCAGGCGGGATTATATCCCGATCACAGTGCCGTTCGCGGCTACACCGGCCGGAGAGACACCGAGCATTGCTCAGTGGGCTCACCCCGCGGTTTGGACAGAGCGCATGTTGGCGACACTTTTGGAACACAAAGTGAGAGGAGGAAAATGGCATACGCTGATGGACAAGGTGTTTAGCGCAATGAATCTCTTCTGCGCTGCCCGCAAGGTAGTCGGCAAGAAGGGAGCGGCGGGAGTGGATCGACAAACAGTGGACGACTTCGAGGCGAACGAGCGGCAGGAACTCGGCAGGATGCGCGATCAACTGCGGGAAGGAACTTATGTCCCTTCTTTCGTCAAACGGACTTGGATTCCGAAGCCAGGAAGTCAGGAGAAGCGACCACTGGGAATTCCGACGGTCCGGGACCGCGTCGTGCAAACGGCGTTGGTTCATGTGATTGAACCGATTCTGGACGCGACATTCCATGAGCGAAGCTTCGGCTTCCGGCATGGACGCGGCTGTCATCACGCTCTGTGTTGCGTGGAACGTTTGCTCAAAGAAGGGTACGTGTATGTGGTCGACGCCGATTTAAAGAGTTTCTTCGATACGATTCCCAAAGATCGCTTACTGGCGCTTGTTCAGGAACAGATCTCGGATCGTAGCGTGATCGGCTTGATCAAGATGTTTCTTGATCAGGGGATTATCGAAGACTTGCGTCCGTGGACTCCGATTGCCGGTGTACCACAAGGCGCGGTGCTGTCCCCCGTCCTGGCCAACGCCTATCTCAACCCCCTGGACCACCTCCTGAGCGAGAACGGTTTCCAATTGGTTCGGTATGCGGATGACTTCGTCATCCTGTGTCGATCTCAGGAGGAAGCGGAAGCAGCTCTTGCAACGGTGAGCACATGGGTTCAGGCGAACGGACTCACACTCCATTCTGAAAAGACAAGCATCGTCGACTCACGCGTCAAGAGTTTCTCTTTTCTCGGGTACTCATTTCGAGGAAACCTTCGTTTCCCTCGTGCCAAGAGTCACAAACGGTTTATGGATCGCATCCGCGATCTGACCCCACGCCAATCCGGTGACTCGCTGGAGACGATCATCCAGCGGATCAACCAGACCGCCCAAGGATGGTTTGCCTATTTCCGTCATTGCCACTGGAGCATCTTTCAAAAGTACGACGAAACGATTCGCCGCAGACTCCGACGGATTCTCAAGAAACGGCATCGACGGAACCCGCAACGCAGTCCCTCTCATATCCGTTGGCCAATTCGCTTCTTTGCAGAACACGGGTACAAAGACCTGAATGGAACCCATGTCCGCTTCGTCCAATCCATAAGAACCGACTGACTAGAGAGCCGTATGCGGGAAAACCGCCCGTACGGTTCGGAGGGAGGGGGGACCGAATTCAATCGGTCCTTCCTACCCCTATCTTTGGTAGAGTGGGTCTGATCTGACTCGATGTAGCCCTGTCGTTCCGCGACAGGAGGGCTGAACTGGGAGTGTGTGAGGCCTACCTCGGGAACGAGGAAGCCGTGGGAACGCCAAGATCAGCGCTGAGGCGGAATCGTGAAGTCGAAGTCGACTCCGATCCGTTGAAAACCGTTCTGCTGCACGGATGGCCAACTTGTCGCGGCGACACTTTCCACCTGCTGGATATCGCGAAGGGGGACATGGACCTGGCCCGGGATCGCGACTGGCTCCACCAGCACGCCTGTCGTCTTGAACAAGCGACTGACGTACGGAACTTTCTGGACAATCGGAACGCCTGACGTCTGTCTTGCGGATTCGTCAATCAGAACGACCTCTTCCAGCACGATGGAATCCTCGTCGACAGAGACGACTCGTCCAGCCAGAGTCCGTTTTTCAGACGGAAGCGGTTGACGAGCCGCTGTTGCCTTGTCATCTCCCGTCGAAGCATTCGCGTTCAAGCTTGGAACGGTCGAAACCGCGATGAGCTTGCAGTACTCAAACTGCTGCAATAGCGATTGCGTAGAGACCCGATTTTGACTGGAGATCGCGGACTCAAGATCAACCAGAGGAACTCCGCTGACTTTCAGTTCCCCTCCATCACCGGGTTCTCGGATCAATCGAACGATCTCATTCGTGCCGTCCGATTCTCTTAACGAAGCAACCAGAAGCTCAGAATGGGAATCGTCGAGCACAATCGTCGCGGGCGACCAGACTGCACAACCGGAAACAAGTCCCAGAGCAACAATGTGGAGATAGGCCGACTGCATTGATCTCGACATGGTCACCCATCCTGCAGATGAATTCGGTGTCCTGGACTGGATGGACCGTTTGTAGATTGGATTTGTCTGGAGACTCAAGCGGAACTCTCGAACGCTCAAATCCCGTTCCGCGTCACTCAGGCACTAAGAATTTGCCCGGAATTTCAATGCGTTCCAGGATCGTGGCGATTCAGAAGATTGCCGCAGGACGAATGGGAATTCAGGTAAAAGTCGGCCACATCCGTATGGAACGGCAGAACATGCCGATGATTGTCATGGTTTCGCTTTCAATAGAACAAGGGGGAACAGAGCAGATGATGTTGTA
Source organism: Schlesneria sp. DSM 10557 (assembly GCF_041860085.1). Classification (NCBI taxonomy): domain Bacteria; kingdom Pseudomonadati; phylum Planctomycetota; class Planctomycetia; order Planctomycetales; family Planctomycetaceae; genus Schlesneria; species Schlesneria sp. DSM 10557. The sequence goes on along the minus strand of NZ_CP124747.1, from coordinate 3,300,151 downwards.
CGCTGCTAATGTCGGGGTGGCCGAGACTAATACGTCACGACTTGCGAGGCGGGTGAGTATTTGGTGGAGGGGCGCGTACGAAAAACCTCTTGCGGCTGGCGCCGCCCCGGTAGCCGCGAGGACGCGTCAACCGGGGCTATCCGATGAGGATCACAGTCGTTGCGTTGGACTGAGTTGGCTGCGCCTCCGGCTTGGAAATGGCACGCTGACTGGGAAACATGATCGGGACGATCGAACTCGGAGCACGAGGGCGGTAGAATCGGGGGCTCCACCAAACCTCCGTGCGTGATCTTGTCCTTGAACGGGGGGCGTTGGGCGATGGGGATTGTGATGTGCCTCGGGATTTGACGCCGATCTGTCGAGCATGCCTGCACAATCCTGGCTCAAGCCTGCCACTGGCTGATGACGCACGGCCAAATTGCACCCAGATTAAGGCTCATCATGTCTCAGGTCGGATTCGGGATAATCGGTTGTGGAATGATTGCCAATTTCCATGCCGAAGCGATCAAGCGGATTAAGGGGACCAGGCTCGTTGGGTGCTACAGTCAGACTCCGGCTTCAGCAGATACCTTTGCAGCCAATTATCCCGGCGTAAAAGCGTACTACGATCTGGACGAGATGCTGGCGGATCCAGCGATTCAAATTGTTTCGATCTGTACGCCCAGCGGGGCTCACATGGAACCGGCTGTCAAAGCGGCCCAAGCCAAAAAGCACATCGTCATCGAAAAGCCGATGGAGATTACGCTCAAGCGATGCGACACCATTCTGGAAGCCTGCCGGCGGAACGGCGTGATGCTCTGTCCGATCTTCCAGTCCCGCTTCAGTCCCGCCAACATCGCTCTGAAAGAAGCGATTGCCGAGGGACGATTTGGGAAGCTGGTGCTGGGGGATACGTTCGTCAAGTGGTGGCGGTCACAGGAATACTATGACGGCCCTCAACTGAAGGGAGCGAAAACTCCCGTCAAGACAGGCTGGCGGGGAACCTGGAATCTGGACGGCGGAGGAGCCTACATGAATCAGGCCATCCACAACGTCGATCTGCTGTACTGGCTGATGGGGGAGGTCAGTGAAGTGAGCGCCGTCACTTCCACGTTGGGGCATGACCGCATCGAAGTGGAAGATGTCGGTGTTGCCGCGTTGAAGTTCAAGAATGGCGCTGTCGGGACGATCACCGCGAGCACGACCGCCTGGCCCGGATTGCTGAAGAAGACGGAAATCCATGGAACAGCGGGATCGGTGATTGTTGAACAGGATGATGTCCTGCTGTGGAAGTTTGAAAAGTCCAAGCCGAAAGATCGGGCGATTACCGACAAGCTGATGAACCGTCAGGAAAGCCAGGGGGGAGCGAGCGATCCTAAGGCGATCAGCTGCCAGGGGCATATGGAACAGATCAAGGATTTCATGAAGGCCATACAGCTTGGTCAAAAGCCGAAGATCACCGGGGAGGAAGGGCGGAAGGCTGTAGAGATTGTGCTGGCGATCTATCAGTCTTCCTGGACGGGAAAACGGGTTTCGCTGCCGCTGCTGAAGGATCCGAAGCGGCCCGTCTCGAAGTAAATCAACCTGTGCATCTTGGGAAACTACTGTCACATGGCCAGTCAACTGAGTGTCTCCAGTTCCGTGGTCGGAAGTTCGTGGAACTGGATTGTCAGTCTCCTGCGACCCTTTCTTGCTCTATTCGCAGTGATCCTGCTGTTCACCATTGCGGATCGATGGACACATGGTCCCAAGGCCATGTTTGCGACCGAACAGAATATGCGAAACGTCGCGACTCAAACCGCGATCGTCGCTGTCGCCGCACTGGGGATGACCGTGGTGATTATCGCCGGGGGAATCGATCTGTCGGTTGGAACGGCAATTGCGCTCGCCGCCACAATGCTTGCCTGGAGTTTGAAGGAAGATCTGGCTTTACGGCTGGCCGTGGGTGAGAATCTGGCGGGAGTGAACCAGAAGCTGAAGGTGGCGGAAGACGATCTCAAGCGAGCGAAAGAAGCCGCGGTCGTTGCTGAGGCGAAATCGAGGATTGAATCGCTCACGGCACTTCGCGAAACAGTCACTGCGGCATCGGTCCGCTGGTCACCCTGGACCCCCTGGTTGTCTCTGTTCATCGGCATTGGCACGGGTTGTCTGTGCGGACTGATCAATGGCTTGCTGATCAGCTATCTGAAGATGGTTCCGTTCATCGTGACCTTGGGAACCATGCAGATCTATCTCGGATGGGCGAAGTGGGTGGCGGACAATACCACGGTCAGGCCTGACATCGCGTCACAGGTCCCCCTCTGGCTCCAGAATCTCCTCAGCAACCGCCCGACGGCGCTGGTCTACGGATTGCCCGTCGGGATCTGGTGGACGCTGGTGCTGACGGCGATCCTGGCGGCTGTGCTGCACTTCACTGTCTTCGGTCGATATGTCTTCGCGATTGGTTCCAACGAAGCGACAGCCCGCCTGTGTGGGATCGACGTTCGCCGCAACAAGATTGCGATCTATGTGCTGGGGGGGCTATTCGCGGGAATTGCGGGGCTGTACCAGTTCTCCCGTTTGTCGGTTGGCAACCCGACCTCGGGGCTGGGGCTGGAGCTCAAAGTGATTGCCTCGGTGATCATCGGCGGCGGCAGCCTGAAGGGGGCGCGCGCTTCCGTCCTGGGGACGCTGACCGGAGCCCTGATCATGTCGGCGATTACCAGTGGCTGTACAGCGCTCGGGGTGACGAATCCGATTCAGGACATGCTGCTGGGGATCATCATCATTATTGCCGTGGCACTGGATCAGTGGCGACAGCCTAAAACCAATTAGTGCATGTCCAGGTTTAATCGTTGGGCTGATGCCACTGCTTCGGAGTCTTCGTAGAAGCAGTGCTTCTTTCCTGGCTGTGAGACAGGGCACTGCATGACCGAAGACGGTCATACAGTGGCATGCTCACTATTATTCGAGTTGAAAACGGGGTTTAGGGGGTGAGTCTTCGGTTGTGAAAACCCTGCAAATCACGGGGAAGTGCGCTTGGTGAGCGGTCGGAGTACCGGTTCCCAATTCGTCGCGGGATGTTCTGGTTCGAGAGCGCACGGCGGCGTTATCGAACTGGCTCTTACCAGTGAATCGCATCCATAAATCAGCAAATCAATTGCCTGCTGTCGGAGCAATCAATGGATCGCTTGATCCGCTCAGCGTTCGAGCACCACTCAGCGTTAGAGGACTTCCCGGATTGGCGTCCCTTCCGAGAGGGGGATGGGGCGGCCGTCCAGCATCCTGTACGTGATCGAACGCGGGTCGTAGCCCATCGCTGTGAAGACAGTGGCGTTGATGTCCGCAGGTGAGATGGGGCGCGAGTGGGGGAAGGCACCGGTCTTATCCGATTCACCCACGACTTGCCCCCCACGAATTCCTGCCCCTGCCAAGACGACGGTGTAGCATTGCGGCCAGTGGTCACGTCCGGCGTCTTTGTTGATGATGGGGGTTCGGCCGAAGTCACCCGTCCAGATGACGAGGGTGGAATCGAGCAGGCCCCGGTCTTCCAGGTCTTCTAGCAGCGTCGCATAGGCCTGTTCCATAGGGGGAACGAGACTCTTTTTCATCCGGTCAAAGTTATTCAGGTGGGTGTCCCAGATGATGCTGCGACCGTTGACGGCCGAGACGAAGCGGACGCCGGATTCCACCAGCCGCCGTGCGAGCAGGTGAGACTGTCCCCAGGTGTGACGACCATAGCGGTCTCGCAGTTCTGTGGTCTCTTTCGAGAGATCAAACGCTTCCGACGCCTTGTCGGTCGAGACGATACTCGCGGCCTGGGACTGATAGAGGTCGATGTCCGTAGCCGAGGGGGAGGCGATCGCGATCCCCTTCTGGTTCATCTGATTCAGCAGGCTCAATCGTTCCCGGAACTTGTCGGGGGTGAGGCTGGGGTCAAGCTTCAGGTTGCGCACCTTGAAGTCTTTGTCGTTCGGATCGGCGTCGAGCACCAGCGGATCGTAATGCATGCCGAGGCAGCCACCATACTGTCCGGGGGTGATGTAGACGGTACTGTCGCAGTGAGGGTACGGCGCGATGACATACGGCGGAATGCCGCTGCTGTAGCCGTCACGTCGCGCCAGCCAGCCGACGAGGGTTCCCAGACTGGGGTGGTCGGCGGGGCTGGGGTTGATCAGGGTGCTGTCGATCCGGTAGGGCCGTCCGACCGTCGAATAGTACATTCCCGAGTTGTGTCCCGCCTGCGTGTGGTTGACGGTCCGCAGGATGGCGAGCTTGTCGACCATTTTGGACATGCGTGGCAGCATTTCCGTCACGTGGATGCCCGGCACATTCGTATCAATCGTCTGGAACGGTCCCCGGACCGAGTCACCCGCGTTCGGCTTCGGATCCCACAAATCGATGTGACTGGGACCACCGCAGTTGAAAATCATGATCACAGACTTGGCTTTGCCGAATGCTTCCGGCTGTGCGAGGGCCGCCTGAGAAAGTCCTGACCAGAGCGCTGTTGCCGCGACACCTCCTGTGGCTCCGAGAAATCCCCGGCGCGTTGCAGTCAACTCCCCGACATTGCGGTGATGGTCGGAATAGGGTGGATGGTTCACAGGTAGTGTTCTCCGCAGTCGATCAAAACAAAAGCAAGCCAATCACAATCATAGTTTATCGGCATTCCAGGCAACAATGGGGATCAAGAGTCACTGATCTGTTGTTCGGAATCCGGAAACTGGCAGCGGTTCGTATGTTGTTCAGGCAGGTTGGGGCATTTCCGTCTAAATCACAAGAGTTTGCGTGCTCTCATGTTCACGACGCGGTTTCAGCCTTGAAAGGCCAGAGTTTTGGGGGGGGCAAATTTCAGGTTTTTGGTGAGGTAAAAGGAGCATCGTTCAGGCAGGACGTTGGCGGGTTACGGGACAGCTCCTCATGGTCAACACGACCTGTCATCGAACCGACCGGGAGCTGTCAATCGGTTGCGGTCGAGGCGGGGGCTTTCTCAGCGCCCTTTTTCATCTCCTTGATGCGGGAAGCAGAGCACTGCCGGGCGTGATAAACCAGACAGTGCTTCCGGGATATTATACCGTTGGGATTACACGGGAGGTGGATTTCGTTCCGCGAAACCGCGTTGATGCCAGTAAGGATAAGCCAGTGGTGTCTGGCTGGCAGCGTCGAGTCGCGCGACCTGTTCCCGGGTCAGGTTCCAGCCGACCGCACCGAGATTCTCCTTCAGTTGTTCTTCGTTTCGTGCGCCGACGATGATCGTGGCGACCGTAGGACGCTGAAGCAGCCAGTTGAGTGCGATCTGGGGGATTGTTTTTCCCGTTTCATTCGCGACTTCCTGTAGTGCGTCGACGACCGTGTAGAGATATTCCTCGGGCACCTGCGGTCCGGCGTCGAGCGCGACTTTGCTGGTGAGTCGGCTGGATGCGGGGAGCGGGTTTCCTCGTCGGATTTTTCCGGTGAGGCGTCCCCAACCGAGGGGACTCCAGACGACCGCTCCGACCTTCTGATCGAGAGCCAGCGGCATCAGTTCCCATTCGTAGTCGCGACCGACCAGTGAGTAATAGGCCTGATGGGCCACATAACGGGTGAGGCCGTATTTTTCCGAGAGGGCCAGCGACTTCATCAGATGCCAGCCGGAAAAGTTCGAGCAGCCGATGTAGCGGATTTTTCCGGCTTTCACGAACCCGTCGAGTGTCTGCAGGACTTCATCGATCGGGGTGATCGCGTCGAAGCCGTGGAGCTGATACAGGTCGATGTAGTCGGTCCCCAATCGCTTGAGGCTCGCTTCAACGGCCCGGATCAGATATTGCCGCGAGGATCCCAGATTGTTGGGACCGACACCCGTGCGAAACGTCCCCTTGGTCGAAATGATGACCTTGTCTCGTCGCCCCTTGATCGCCTCGCCCAGGATTTCTTCTGCCATCCCTTGTGAGTAGACATCGGCCGTGTCGAACATGGTCAGGTCGGCGGCCAGGCAGATGTCAACAAGCTGCCGGGCTTCAGCGACATCGGTCGCCCCCCAGGCTTTGAACAGCGGGCCGCCACCCCCGAAGGTTCCGGTGCCCAGGCTTAGTACCGGTACCTTGAACCCCGAGCCACCCAGTTGTCGATATTCCATCAGGTTAATCTCCCCTGCAATGTGACAGAACTTTTTTCATGCTCTGTCAGGAACGCTGTTATCAAGTGCTGCACGACACTCCCGAAACGTATCGTACCCGGTCGTTCTCCCAATTCGAGTCCTCACGTTGGCGTATGCCAAACAACCTGCAGACACGGCTGGAGTGGACAAGTTCTAGCGAACGAACAGAAATCCCTTGGAATTCATCAAAGCCCACAACAGGTCTTCGTAGCATTCTTTTGGCGTCGAATATTCTGAGAGCAGGCTCTCGGCAGCATTCAGTTCCGCCGAAGAGGGTGGACGACTCAACGTGGCGAAGTAGAGGTCCGTCACGATTTCCGCGTGCGACTTTTTCTCGCTCAGTAACTTTTCAACGCGTCCGGTGCTGGCGGAAATCTTGGTGGCAATGACATCCCCATTGAGTGTATGCAGGGCTTGAGCCAGATTGGCGTCCGGCGACCGTTCGCATTCACAAACACTCACACGGCGTGGTTTGGCGAACGTGTTGAGGAAATAGTCGGGATACTCGGCATCGGGAATTTCGATCGCTCGGGTCCCCAGTGGTAGACTCTGAAACTTGGTCTGCGTTCCTGCCGCGTCGTCGATGGCGTCCAGCAGGGGCTCGGCCGCCAGACGTTTGACTTCGAAGTGACTGTAGAAGCGGGAATCTGCGACGTTTTGGGGCGTAGGCTGGGAATCGAGTTGATAAAGCCGGGATACCATGATGGTTCGGATCAGGTACTTGAGATCGAAGTTGTGTGCGACGAAATCATCGGCCAGTAACTGGAGCAGGGCCGGGTTGGTGGGGGGATTGGAAGCTCGCAGATCATCCACGGGTTCCACGAGTCCTCGTCCCAGCAGAAAGCCGACGTAACGATTGACGGTCGCGCGAGAGAACGCGGCATTCTTTGGTGAGGTCATCCACTGGGCCAGAGCGATGCGCCGGTCGAGCGGATGATCCACCGGTTCGGCGTCGAGCGGCTTGGGAGCCATTCGCTGTCCCGTGCGTGGCTGATGGACCTCACCTCCCGTGCGAATCACGACGACCCGTTCGAGTCCGAACAGACCGAATTCCTGGCTCGACTTCAGGCCGGTGCGCGCAAAGAACGCGGCAAAGCTGTAGTAGTCGTCCTGGCTGTATTTTTCAAACGGGTGATGATGACACTGCGCACACGTCAGTCGCGTTCCCAGAAACAGTTGGGACGTCGACTCGGCCAGCACCTGCGGGGTGCTGTTCACGATGAAATAATTGGCGGGGCCATTGGAGTAACTCGAGCCCTTTCCCTGCACCAGTTCCGAGACAAATTTGTCAAACGGGACGTTGGCCCGAAAGGCCCCCTTGATCCAGTTGTGCAGGGCCCACATCCCGGTTTCCTGCAGTTCGCGGCTGCTGTTACGGAGCAGGTCAGACCACTTGAGTGTCCAGTAAGCGGCATAGCGTTCGGTGTAGAGTCCCCTGCGTGGGGAATCGACCAGTCCCAGGACACGATCAATCCAGTCCGTCCGTCGCTCAAGGACGGATGTCATATCGTTCGCGCTGGCCAGGAACTCTTCAATCTCGGCCCGCGTCGGTAAGGTGCCCGTGGCGTCCAGGAAGATGCGGCGCAGAAATGTCGTGTCGTCGCAAAGCGGTGAGGGTTCAATCCCCAGTTCCCGGAACTTATTCGCGGCAAGGGTATCGATCGCGTTATGGTCAACCCAGCCTTCAAGCTGGGCGGGGGGGCCGTAGGGAATCACGAACATCGCGATTTCGGCCTGGCCTTCAAATCGCACCATGACCGGGGCCTGGCCTCGTCCGGTGACGGTGCAGAATCCTTCGCGAGAGACATTGACGAGCCCTTCGTCCATCGAATCGAACTTGGCCCAGGGGGTGACGTCGCGTGTCTGGCCGTCGGAGTAAACCGCTTCCACACGCAACTGCTGTGTCAGGCCCGGTTCGCCATTTCGCTGGGCGGGGGTCACAATCAACCGTGAAACGGTGCGCTCCGTACCGGGGCCGGGAGCCCCCCCGCGGATCCAGGCGACGAGCATTTCGTAGTCGCGGGATGCCCTATCCAGCCGGCGTCCTCCTCCATGGGGGACTTGCATGGTCGGTTTCTGCAGCAGCAGACTCGCTGTCGGCTCGAGCAGATTGACTCGCCGTCCAACAGCTTCCCGCACCATTGCGGTTCGATCTTCGGCAGGATCAAAGCCGAAGACAGACAGTTTAAATCCACCCTGTCCATGCTGGGCTGCGTGACAGGCACCCATGTTGCAGCCGGCCTTGTAGAGTGCCGGTCGGACCTGTTCGAGATAGTTAACCACCGGCTCTGCCACGACGTCCGTGACGACGACATTGACCGACTGGACCCGTTCACCCACTTTGACCGTGATGGTCGCCGTGCCATCGCCCCGCGGAATGACACGTCCCGCCGCCGTCACGATTGCTACCTGCTCGTTGGAAGTGGCGAACTCCGCTTGAGAAGTCAGGTCTGCTGCGCGCGTGGCTTCGGCGCCCGGATGGGTAACCAGCAACTGGGTCTGAGCGAAATTGCCTTTGAGAACAACTTCGCTGGGGATGACTGACAGAGCGTCCGCAGAAAAGACCGGCTTCATTCCGAAGAGAGTGGAAACCAGTAAAGCCAGCAACAGACGGAATAGCATTGGCGGGCTCCAGACATTCGGCAGGGCTTCAGGCCGATCAGGAGATCAGCCGGATGGATGAGTCATCATGATCGATCCAATAATCAGATGCAAATGCATCCGTCTGCATCGTCGTTTCCTTAGAGCTGATCCGGTTACCAACTTGGTCACGCTCATCGGGTGAACTTCAGTCCGCCAGAGGGTCATCGACAGCGGGATCGGAGATCGGAACAGGGACGCTCACCGCAGAGAACAACGGAGCCGCAGTCCAGTCACGAAACCAGGATTGCAAGTCCGTTGCGAGGGAACGGGTGTCGAACTGCGGGTTGGAACAGAGTAATTCCAGAGCCACGCCGACGGGCTGTTGCTGGTAAAGTGCCGACAAGAGATGGTACTGGGAGCGAGTCACTTCGAACCGGCGAACGATGTAATCACGGCGCGTAATCACCAGATACACGGGGCGGGGGTTCGGAAGAGTGGGTGGCGTTCCGCGGCGAACGGCGGTGGCGTATTCGTGAACCGGGAATCCGAACTCCCTCAGTCGCACAGACGCATGAAACCGGAGCACCGATGCCGCAAATTTTTCGGGCGATAAACCGGCGAGAGAATCCGCGCTGAGTGACGGGACTCGCTCCGGGCCGGGACCGTCAAAAACGTCGTTGTAAACGGCTTCCAGGCGTGTGAGGTCGATCAGAAAGTCGGCGAAATCGAACTCAGCACTCCCGGGATTGCTCTCGCGAGGGGGGCGGGTCGACCGGAGGTAGGACTCGAACGAGGTACCCAGTTCCGCCAGGGTGTAGCTCTTCGACGGGTGGCTGACGAGATAGCCGAATGCCAGGCCATCGAAGGCGTCGTCACCCGCCGCCTGCCGTACTGCAGGGAACTGAGAACGCAGGCAGTCCAGCAGGCGTCCGAAGTAAGCGTTGCCGTAAATGCGCAGCCGATCGACACTGCTTAGTCGCTGCGAGGGGAGAATGACTGACTCAACATCGGAGACGCTGGTCGCGAATCGTTCCATCGCCGGAGAGGATGCGATTCCTGCTTCGATCCCCAGCGGATCCGTGATGACGGATTGCAGCCAGCTCTGAATCACGTCGAGGGGAGGGGGGCCGGACGACATTGCGGGGTTCGTTCAGGAAGAGCAGGGGGGATCCGAAGACCCGTCCGCGATCTGCGGTTATTTACGTTCGCGGGCGTAGCGTACCCGGCAGCCTCGACCAATTGTTTCCTTGACCTCGGGGGTTTCGCCTTTGAGGGCCGCGTTGATCGCTTCCTCGACGTACCGTCTGGTGACCTTCTCCGCGTCGGTCGAATCGTCGAGTGCTCCCATGTAGACGACCTTGCGGTCCCGGTCCAGTACAAAGTATTCAGGGGTGAACGTGGCCCCGAAATCCCTGGCGATTTTTTGCGATTCGTCATACAGGTAGGGGAACGACAGCTTCTGTTGCTTGGCCCGTTGTGTCAGCTTGTCGAGGCGATCGGGAGCGATCTGGTTCACACAAATCGCAACGAACCCCACCTTGCCGTCGGGACCGCCGTATTGCTTCGACAGGGCATCGAATCTCGCTTCGTAATCCATCGCTGTGGGGCAACTGAGGCAGGTGAAGGAGACGACGAGGACCTGTTTTTCCTTGAGTTCGCTGGTCGAATGAGGGTTTCCGTCTGAGCCAGGCAGTTTTTCCCATGCAGGGGCCACCTGCCCGATGCTCAGAACTTCATTGAATTCACCCGCGATGGCTGTCAGGTGAGCGAGGCAAGTGATGATGGCCGCCAGAAGGATGGTGAGACGCATCAGCAGAGTTCCTTCATTCCATGAATACGTCTTCACCCTGCGACGGTCGTAACGTTCCGCAAGAAGAAGACGGCCGTGAACCACAATCTTGGAAAAACCTTACGCCGCGCCGTTGTGGTTGTCCTGGGCTCGCAGGCAACCCGAGCGGTAGGCGTCCGCCATGGCGAGGGGGATTTCTGCCTCGGCCAGAACGACCTTCGACTGATTCTCGACGGTGAGTGCTTTCATTTCCTGTTCGGCAGCGACGGCCCGAGCCCGTCGTTCTTCGGCCTTCGCGCGGGCAATACGCATGTCGGCTTCCGCCTGGTCCGCCTGCAGGCGGGCGCCAATGTTGTCACCCACATCGATGTCCGCGATATCAATCGAAACGATGGCGTAGGCGGTCTGGGAATCGAGTCCCTTGGCGAGCACCGTTCTGGCGATCAGCGTGGGATTGGCGAGAACTTCGTTATGCGTGTTACACGAGCCGATGGCCGAGACGATCCCTTCGCCGACGCGAGCGACAATCGTGTCCTCGGTGGCTCCACCGACGAGCTGTGCGAGGTTGGTCCGAACGGTTACTCGCGCACGTGCTTTCAACTGGATCCCGTTCTTGGCGACACCGTCGAGCGTGGTCCGGCCGAATGATTTCGGGTCCGGGCAATCGATCACCTTGGGATCGACGCTGGTCTGAACGGCTTCCAGGACGTTTCGTCCTGCCAGATCGATTGCGGCGGCGGTATCCCAGTTCAGATTGATACGGGCACGATGGGCGACGATCAGTGCACGGACCACCGTTTTGATATTGCCGTCGGCCAGATAATGCCCTTCCAGCCGCTCGGTCGTCACTTCTTTCAGTCCGGCCTGCACGGCCATGATCTTGGCGTCGACGATGGCGGTCGGGTTCACCTTCCGCAGCGACATGAAGAAGAGTGCAAGCGGGCTGATCTTCGCGCGCGTGACGAAGGCTCGCAGCCAGAGTCTGAAGTAGGCTGCGAAGATAGCAAGACCCACCACGACAAGGAGAACACCAGCGCCAATTACGATGATCATCAGGGCTTGGATCGTCTCTTTACTCATCGAAGTCGTTCCTGAACGAGAGCAGTGGTGCCTGTCGTAACCTGATTCACTACGCGAGGGGATTCACTACGGGATGCGCGACCCCGGTCAGATGGTCAACTCCGTTACTGCCGCTTTGACTGGATCGTCAGAATCGGATTCCGTGGGGGAGACAATGGTCATGAGACGCAGTCACTAATTCCGTGGTCCGATCCTGATCCGGATCCTCTCGAGCAGCGGATCGATTCTAGGATGCACGGGGGGAATGGTCGAGCGACTGTCTCAATTCGATTCATAAAAACAAAAACCGCAGCCACATTACTGTGACTGCGGTTTTTTGAGAGACCGTGGAAGTGTCGCCTTGCTCTTCCCGCCAGAATTGCAAGGGAACCACGGCCGGGACGCATTTCAGGGTGATCCAGTCGCAACACAATTCACATCACAGTCGACCGCGAGGTCTTGTATGGTGTGGGGCGGTATTGTCGAAGGAGGATCGCTCGTTGCCTTTTTACAAGTGTAACTGACGTTTCGTGAACTGTTTCACGCACAATATAAATCGGCGGGATTCGCCGTTATCACGAGTCTCTCGGACAAAAGTTGTCGGCTTTCGCCGGACCGATGTCTGGAAAACGGGGTAAGACGAACATTCGGTGTGGCGAGACATTTCCGGTTCTCGCGTCACGGCACCCTCGCCGCCGCTGGACGAACATCCCTACAATTCCATCGTCAGTCAAATCCTGCATGTTTTGACTTCTGTCGCTGTCTCACGCCAGCTCAACGACGAGGACCGAACTGCTGGAATGCGTTGGAGTATCCTCGGCACGGATGTCGGGTCTGTGGATCCGCACATTTCTTTCAGGAGATTCAGACATGGCTACCGTCCTGCAGACAGCAAACGATTCTCTCGCCAAGTTGACCGAATACTCCTGGAAGCCTCAGCCCGCGCCTGCACGCGTTGTCCATCAACTCCTGAATGAATGCCTGCAGCAGAGCCCGTTCGGGGCGGCGCTGTCACAGCGGATGCTGGACGAAACGGGGACTCGCCTGCTCGATTGGATCGACCACTTTGGGATTCCCCACGTTGACTCCATGCTCAGCGAATTGCCCGGCGTCGGATATGTCGAGACGAGGTCAGATGAGGGCGAAGCTGTCTGGCATCATCCTGAGGGACTCTTTCCCCGGATTCGAGTGATCGACGGGAAAAGACGCGAACTGGCGATCAAGGTCGAGTCCGTGGCGGATTTTCTGTTTGCTCACGCGATGACGGATGTTGCGATCGATGGGGAGCCTTGGTCTGCACTGCGGCGCGCTCGCGTCGCCAGCGATGCTGGTGTCGATGTGATCGTCGTTGAACGGCATGGAACCCTGGCGTTTGAACCCTCCGCGGCTGATCCCCGCATCGCGGCTCTCGTCGCGCTGCACTACGAACGATTTCTGCTTCGCCGGCGTGACTTTGAACTGGACGCGGAAGGCTTTGCTGCGGCGGGACAACTAGCTGATGCGGCAATAAAGGACCTCGGACGTGATCGGGCCTGTGAACTGTTCTTCAAAGCTGAGCGACAGTACTGGCAGCAGCGGAATCGAGCGGGGCGAATCCAACTTGCCCGGCAAGCGGTGCTGGGGTTGGGGTGGGCGAACCACGATCATCACACCTATCGTTCCAGCCGTGAAACCTTTGTGCTGCTGATCGCATTTCTGGAGAAGCTGGGCTTTGTGTGTCGCGAGCGCTTCTACGCGGGCCGCGAAGCGGGCTGGGGAGCGCAGGTCATCGAACACCCTGTGACGGGTGTCACCATCTTTGCGGACGTTGATCTTTCTCCTGAGGAACTGGCCCAGGACTTCTCACACGAACCGCTTCCCGCTCGAGCCCAGTTGGGGACAGTCGGGCTGTGGTGTGCCCTGCATGGCGAAGCATTTCTGCAGGCCGGGATGCACCATCTCGAATGCCAGTTCGACTTCTCTGCGACGCGTGATCAGTTGAAAGAGGCGGGGATCGACACGATGCCGCCGTTCACGGACTTCTCGTATCTGCGTCAGGCGTTTACGCGAGGCGAGCAGTGGAAGGTCAGGCCTGAACGAGTCGAGCGGCTTCGTGCGGCGGGTCGAATCACTGACGCCCAGGCCAACCAGTTCCTCTCTCAGGGAGCCCTGGGGTCCCACCTCGAGATTCTGCAGCGCGATGACGGATATAAAGGGTTTAATCAAACCGGCATCAACGAGATTATTTCAGCAACAGATCCCCGCCGATCGCTGCACCAGTAACTTTCAGGTGCGGGCGTTGATTCGACAGCGTCTCGCGCGGGTCGAGGGAGGTATCGAAAAAATCACTGATACGTCGATCATATTCGATCGGGGCCACATGCCGGGCGCGGTTGTGCTTGGCGGCGGGGACCAGCCACAGTTTCGCCCTCGGAGAATCCAGGCGGCGGTATAAGTGACGCCCGACATCCGGGTGGACATAGTTGTCACGTTCCCCAGCGACGAGCAGTACAGAACGGTTTCTGAGCAGCTGCAGCCAGTTCTCCAGAACCACATAGGGGCGTTTCCGCAGAAGTTGACTGGTCCAGCGAACCAGGACCGATGTCAGGCGGATGTGCCACATCGGCAACAGCGGCAGGAAGACACGGGGAACGTAGAGTGTTGCCCAGCGGGAAATAAAGTGCACCAGCAGGGCATCGGTGGAATAGGCACCCTCGCAGAAGACGGCCTTCACACGTTCTGACCGGGCCGCAGCGATCAATGCGGGAGTCGATCCACGACTGACCCCCATCACTCCCAGCGGCAGGTGATTAAGGTCTGGTCGGCTGGCGATGAAGCGGAGTGCCGAAAGGGCATCTTCCACTTCAAACTCGGTGGCCCAGTGCAGCGGGGAATACCCCTGCAGGGAACCGCTTTCACCCTGATTTCGGAAATCGAAGGCGACGACCTTGAACCCCGCTTCCAGCAACCCGCGGGCGTAGATCGATGCCGACCAGTGGCTCCCTTCGAGTTCGGGGCAGAAAAGGATGACACCCCGAGGGACGCTCTGGCCGTTAAAGTGGATACTTCCCCGGAGAGTAATTCCATCGCGGGTTTGAAACGAGACCTCTTCCGCAGCCGGATCCCGTGGTACAGGCGGGACAGAGAAAGGAGGCTTCGTTTCGAAGATCCGCAGCACGAGGCGAACATAGATGCACTGGACAATAACATCCACTGCGACCACGCTGGCCACGAGAATTGACAGCCAGAACAATTGTCATTTCCTCTGACAGAACTAACTCTCAAATTCCGCGAATATCAATGAGCAGTTCTGACCACCGAATCCGAAGCTGTTCGACAATGTACGACGGACCTGAGCCTCGCGAGCCTGATTGGGGACGTAGTCCAGATCGCAGTCAGGGTCGGGAGTCTCATAGTTGATTGTCGGTGGCAAGACGTTGTCTCGCATCGACAACAGGCAGGTGATCGCTTCAACGCTTCCAGCAGCGGCGATCAGGTGGCCCATCATGCTCTTGATGCTGGAAACGGGCGTCTTGTACGCGGAGGGACCGAACGATGTTTTGATCGCCGCGGTCTCGACCTTATCATTAACTTCTGTGCTGGTGCCGTGAGCATTGATATACTGAATATCTTCGGCATTCAGCTTGGCGTCGCGCAACGCCATATTAATGCAGGCGACAGCACCCCGACCTTCAGGATGAATATCGGTGATGCGGTAGGCGTCCGCCGTGGAACCGTAGCCGACCAGTTCTGCATAGATCCGGGCGCCGCGCTTCTTCGCGTGTTCGAGCTCTTCGAGAATCACCATCCCCGCACCTTCACCCAGCACGAAACCGTCCCGGTCGCGGTCGAAGGGACGCGAGGCACGCTGAGGCTCGTTGTTGTGAGTCGACAGCGCGGTTAACAGGTTGAAGCCCGTCACACCGAAGGGGTGAATCATGCTGTGGGCACCGCCCGAAAGCATGACGTCTGCGTCGCCACGGCGAATGATTTCGGTCGCTTCGCCAATCGCCTGACTGGATGCCGCACAAGCGGTCAGACAGTTCAGGTTCGGTCCCTGTGCATCGAACAGACTGGCCAGATGGCCTGCCGGCATGTTCGGTTCCTGCTCCAGTTCCTGCTGCGCGTGCAGACGAGTGAGACCGACGCGAGTGAACGCTTCGAGGTCGACATGACCGTCGTGCTGTGACTCGGCAATAAGGCTCATCACGCGGGCAAAATCCTGCTGACCTTCGCCCGCACCCAGATAGATTCCGAACCGTGACGGGTCGACGCTGTCGAGGACACCGGAATCATCGACCGCTTGACGGGCTGCGCCAATGGCGAACCGGATGTTCAGGCCGCAATGCTCGAACCGTCGCGGATCGTCGACGTAGTTCTTGAGGTCGAAGTTTTTGACTTCGGCGGCGAATGTCGTCGGGAAGTGCGAAGCATCAAAGTGCGTAATCGGACCGATTCCGCTCTTGGCTTCCTGGAGTGACTTCCACATCTCTTCGACAGTATTACCGATCGGGGTGATAGCTCCGATACCGGTGACGACAACTCGCCGTCTCATGTTGAACTCCAAGAATAAATTCTTTGATGGATGTCTCTGACGTGATTAGCTGATTCTCGTGGAAGCGAGCACTACGACGGAGTTACGGATTCCCTGACGTGGGATCTTCTTTGGCTCCGTCACCCGCTTTTCCAACATCCATCACTCCCAGCAATCGCATGGAAAATACGAAATTCTTCTGATCGATTCGGACTCCGCCAGCGACATTCTCGTTGACATGAGCGAAGACGATTTCGCCTTCCGCCACCAGTCGATCGCCGACGTGGGCTGTCGCTTCGACCATGCCCCCTTCGTCCCGCACATCGATCAACTTGGCGGTATAGGTCAGGGTGTCGCCGGGAATGGCCCAGCTGTGGTATGTCATTCTTGGCACCTTCGCCAGAATGACAACCTTGTTGAAATCATTCACTTTTCCGAGAAGGATGCCACCGGTCTGTGCCATTCCTTCCAGCATCAGTGACGGAGGCATCACGGGAAAGCCCGGAAAGTGGTCGTGCAAATGATCTTCCGCCAAAGTGATGTTCTTGATCGCTTTGGCGTGAGAGCCATCTGCAAATTCAACAAACCGGTCAATCCAGATCCAGCGCATGATGTTATTGATCCATCTCGGACAGTCGGGTCGCCACGATTTTGGACGGGCCAGAGCCCTCAATGTCCAAAACGGTCTTTCCTGACAGTGTGGCAAATTCCGTGTGGCAAATTCCGTGTAAATGTCTATTTCTGCTGATCATCTCGCGCGCGACATTCTGCAGAGCACTGGGGCGGGCCGATTGCCGAGACCAGGGCACTGAACGCAGAAGGTCGTTGATCCCCGTGCCCGTCAGACCGGCGCAAAAAGGGATGTCGCTGCTTCGTCGATTTCTCCGAAGCAGCGAGGTATCGCTTGTTCAATGAGAGCAGTTCTCATTGGAATGCTCGTGAACTAGTTCAGCTTCGAAGCGAGGAAGTTCACAACCATGTTGACGGTGAACAGGTCTTCGACGTTTTCGACCTTGGGATCTTGAGCCAGCTTGTCGATAGCGGCCGAGTCTGCGTGGGGCAGCTTGGTTCGCAGTTCGCTGAGACCCTTTTCGGTGACTTTGCCGTTTTCGGCGAAGCCGGAATCCGCGGCGAACAGACTTTCGGGGAACAGTTCGTTGCGGGGAATCTTGATCCCGAAGTTCTTTTCAAGACGGAAGACGATATCGAGGAAGTCAATCGATTCCGCTCCCAGGTCGGCTTTCAAGCGTGACGCGGGCGTGACATCGTCGTCATCGACCCCCAGGGCGTCGATCAGTGTCGCTTTTACTTTTTCGTAGATTTCGTCGTGAGATGGCATCCAAGATTCTCCTGAGAACTGCCGTGCCGGACCACATTGGCTTGCGGCAGTTCATTTCTAATTTTCACCCAAATTCAAATAAATCGATTCAATCCCGACGGATGGAGTGAGTCATCAATCGGTCAAATCATGTTCCTGACAAAAATTAACCCATACCGCCAAGTGTCAGTCCTCCATCGACTTTCAACACCTGGCCTGTGATGTAGCTGGATTCTTCGCTCGCCAGAAACAATACCGCATTGGCGATATCTTCTGGCTTCCCCAATCGCTTGACAGGAATGGAGTTCTTTACTTTGTCTCCTGCAGCATTCACAACCGCGACTGTCATGTCCGTCTCGATGAATCCGGGAGCAACACAGTTCACTGTAATGCCCCGCTTGGCGTACTCGGTGGCGAGACAACGGGAAAATCCTTCGATCCCCGCCTTGCTCGCCGCATAGTTGGCCTGGCCGGGATTGGAAAAGTCAGCGGCGACGCTCGACATATTCACAATTCGACCAAACCTGTTACTCATCATCGGACGTATTGCTGCCTGACAAAAATTAAAGACACTCGACAGATTCGTATTGATGACTTCATGCCATTCTTCGGGAGACATCGCGAGCACCAGTTTGTCGCGAATAATGCCCGCATTGTTGACGAGGATATCCAGACGCCCCCATTTTGACACCACATTCTCGATGGCGGCGTCCGCTTCGGATTTTTGCGAGACATCAGCCTTAATCGCGTACACTTCATGACCTTGCGACGTCAGCTCGGTCACGATCTGGTCAGCGGCCTCCTGGTTGGACTGATAGACGAAAGCCACTTTCGCGCCGGCTTTGGCGAGTGCGAAGACGATTGCTTTTCCGATCCCGCGACTTCCACCAGTAACGAGTGCGACACGTTCAGAGACATTCATCGTAGTAGATCCTCAAAAATCGCCGTATCTTGCCGACCAGCGTCAGATACGTCTCAGTTCCATTGCGAATTTATCCGGCGCCGCGAAAACGCGTCAGGCTTGCGGGGGTGTCCAGATCTGTTGAAATATGTCCCGGTAAGTTTGAATTCGAAGCGCATCAGAGTCTGCCAGTGATGGATTTTGATCACGCAGATTAAATGCTTCGAGGGTGAGCTTCGCGGAGACCGCCGAATCACCGTTCACCGTTCCGGACCCGTTAAACTCCCAGGTTGTGCCTGCCTGCTTGCGGACCGCCATCTTCACGATCAACGTGTTTCCCGGGGTCACAAAGTTATTGTAACGGATGGCACGCACTTCCTTCAGCATGACGGTGCTGTAAGCAAAATTGTCCGCGTGCCTCATCAGCCAGCCGCCAGCCTGAATCAGCGTCTCCAGCATCAGCACGCCTGGCATGACGGGAAACCCGGGAAAGTGATCCGCCAGGTATTCCTCGGCCAAGGACAGGTTTTTGAGTGCCGTGATGGACTTCTGCGGTTCCAACTCCGTAATGCGGTCAATCAGCAAAAATCGCATTCAACTACGTCCATTTCCGCACCGCTGCACTGATCGTGAACTCAGGCAACGCGTGCTACTGCAGGTCGGGTTTGCAAGAATCCTACTCACACACGAGCGACCATAAATAGTTCATTCTATAGTGTGTCGAGAATACCACACAACCCCGGAACGCTCTTCACGCTGATCGTGGATGTAAGCCTTTTTGGAATAATCGGTTATGAGTGACGAAGCTGGTCGATTCGCGGGAAAATCCCCCTCGTTCACCCCCCAACAAAGTGATGCCATTCACCGCCGCGGGGTTTCCATTGCCCTTTCCGCGGGGGCCGGATGCGGTAAGACATTCGTGCTGACACAGCGGTTTCTGGCAGGGCTGCAGCCCGCGGGGACCAGTGCCGAATCGCCCATCGATCTGCATCAACTGGTGGCCATCACCTTCACCGATCGCGCCGCTCGCGAAATGCGAAATCGGATTCGTGCAGCCTGTCATCATCAATTGCAAACCTGCACGGCCGATCACGTCGACCATTGGCTGGAAATTTTGCGAGGGCTGGATGGGGCACGCATCAGCACGATTCACTCGTTCTGCACCAGTCTCTTGCGGTCGCAAGCCGTCGAAGCGGGACTCGATCCGCAGTTCACAGTCCTCGAACCGGCCCTGGCCGACACGCTGCTGCGACGCGTCGCCCGGGATACCCTCCACCGACTGCTGGAGCAGGGGGATGAGGATGCCGTCGCGTTCACTGTGCAGTTCGGTCTCGAACGGGTTCGGGAGCATCTGCGAGCTTTCACCCTGCAGCGTTTCCAGATAGATTTTGCGGCTTTCAGCGAGGTCACGCCCGAGTTACTAGCAACCCAGTGGTTGCAGAAGTGGCAGACTGATTATGTGCCCCGCCTGGTCGACAACTTCCGAAAAGCCCCTCTGGTAGAGCGGTTGCGGGAAGCCTTATCCGGATCGCCGTCAAAGAACCCGACGATGATTGAGCGGATTGGCATCCTGAGCACGCTGCTGCATCCCGAAACCCACTGGGCCAATGTCGAGCAAACGCTGGCAGACATTCGTGATCAGTGCCGCGTCCAGGGAGGGGGCGGGAAAAAGGACTGGGTCTCGGACGAGCGGCAGGAAGAGGCCAAATTAGTCCTGGAGAAAATGCGCAAGGCTGTCGACAAGTTGCGGGAGCAACTGGAATTTGACCCGCAGCACGTCGCCATCTCTGCGGAACTGGCCTGCCGTGCCGTCCGTCTGACCCAACTGACCGCCGCCGAGTACGCCGCTGCCAAACGGGCTCAGGGAGTGCTCGACTTCGACGATCTGCTGCTGCATGCACGGGATCTGCTTCGTGATCACGAAGCCGTGCGTCAGCGAGTCGCTGCGGGGATTCGGCTGTTGATGGTCGATGAGTTTCAAGACACCGATCCCGTTCAGGCGGATGTCGTTCGCAGCCTGTGCGGTGCCGCATTGACCGCCGGTAAATTGTTCATGGTCGGTGACCGCAAGCAGTCGATCTACCGCTTCCGCCGGGCCGACCCGACCGTCTTCACTTCGATGAGTGCCGAGCTCCCCCCGCACGGGCGGTTGCCCCTCAATGTGAACTTTCGCAGTCAGCCTGCGGTGCTGAATTTCGTGAATCACCTCTTTTCTGCGGCACTGGAGGAGTACGAGCCGCTCGACCCGTTCCAGAAGGTCCAGCATTCGCCGACACCAGCAGTCGAGTTTCTCTTCGCCTGGTACGATGTCGTCGAGGCCCGTCAGGAGGACGAGGAATCGGGTGCCAGCGAAGCGTTGTCGGCAGAGGAGGACGAGGAGACGCGCGCGAACGCTCCCCAGTTGCGCAGACGGGAGGCAGACTGGATCGCGCGGCGAATCTATGCCTTGCTGGACGACCCTACGCCACGGATTCGAAGTCATGCCAGGGACGCGCAGGGGAATCCGATTCTTCGCCGGACCGAACCGGGTGATATCGTCATCCTGTTTCGCGCCCTGTCGAACGTCCAGGACTACGAAGCGGCTCTCCGTCGTTATGGACTCGAATACTACCTCGTCGGCGGCAAAGCGTTTTTCGCGCAGCAGGAAGTCTTCGACCTGTTGAATCTGTGTCGTTATCTCGATGATCCTGATGATCTCATCGGGCTGGTCGGCGTGCTCCGGTCGCCGTTCTTCAATCTGAGCGACGACGCGATCCAGGCACTGGCCACCAGTTCGGGCTCCGGGGCGAAAGGGGCAGAGGAGGTTGCTGCCGCCTCGCAACAGCTTGCCGCAGAGGGAGCAGGGCAGGGGCCAGGTCACGCTTCCCCGTCCCGAAACAAACCCTCGCTTCACCACGCCCTGCAGCAGGAACCACCGGCATTTCTACCCGACGATCAGAAATCCCGGATTCGGTTTGCAAACGAAGTTCTGAGCGAACTTCGAAATCTGAAGGATCGAATTCCGCTTGCCGATCTGCTGAACCAGGGGGTTGAGCGGACCGGTTACGACGCTTCGCTGCTGGCCGAGTTTCTGGGGGAACGTAAGCTCGCCAATCTGCGAAAGCTGATCGACATGGCGCGGCAGTTCGATCGTGGTAATGTTTACACCCTTAAGGATTTCGTCACCCGTCTGCAGACTTCGGTGCTGGAAGAGTCGAGTGAGGAATTTGCCACCACGCAGCCCGAGTCGGGAGATGTCATTCGGTTGATGTCGATCCATCAATCCAAGGGGCTGGAGTTTCCCGTGGTGATCGTGGCCGACATCGATCGGAAGGGGCCACCGCGAGGTGGCTCAGCCATCCTGCACCCTGAACTGGGGCCACTGATCAAGCAGCCGGAACAATTCGGACGTCAGGTCGATAACCTCGGCCTGAAGATGTACAAGCTGGACGAGGATGAAGCGGATGCGGCGGAGACGATTCGCCTGTTTTACGTCGCCTGCACGCGAGCGGCCGACTACCTGATTCTGTCCGCCGGAATCGAGCCTGAGAAACCCGCTCAATCCCCGTGGCGAATCCTGCTTGAGTCCCGCTTTGATGTCAGTACCGGGCTGCTGAAAATGGATCCCCTGCTGGGGACTTCGGAGTTTGGGACCGGAGGACGCGACACCGTTCCGGAAGTCTTCATTCATCGTGAAGCGTGTCAGGTGCCTCGCTTCCATCTGCATCACGAAAAACACATCGCGGTCGGAGAAATTCCCGGACGTGTGCTGCACGCAGAGCCCGGCGAGTTCCCCGTCACCTCCCGCGTGTATGGACCGGATCGAAACGATCTGGCGGTTCTCAGCGTGTCACGTCTCGAAGAGATCGACGCGACGCTACGGGCACCTCACCAGATCACGCCGCATCCGGGACAGGAAAGAGGGCAGGAACGGGAACGGGGACAGGATGCCGAATCGTTCATGGATCCCGATCAGGCGACGGCTCTGGGAACGCTGGTTCACGCCGTGCTGGAAGTGGCCCACTTTGACGAGCCGGACGGCTGGGAAGAATTGCTGACCCGGGCCGTGCAGCGGAGCCCCGATGCGATCCCACAAAGAGTCGTTCGTCAGGCCGAGATGATGCTGACGAAATTTTTCAGTTCACCACTGGCGCAGGAACTCGCCGGCTACAAATCAACTCAGCGAGAGGTCGAATTCTTCCTCCCCTGGCCATCGAACCTGAAGGAGGACAGGCCCAAGGAGGGCAAGTCCGAGGCTGCGGAGGCCGGTGCGCGGCCTGTTCCGCGACCCGATCCGATGATTGCCGGTGTCATCGATCTGCTAATTCAGGCCGATCAGGGCTGGCACGTCATCGACTACAAGACAGGAGAATTTCCGCTCGAGGTCCCAGTCGAACAACTGCTGGCCCCGTATGAAATCCAGATGGGGCTGTACGCCTACGCCGTGCAGCAATGGTTCGGAGTACGACCGCACGAAGTGTCACTCGTCGTATTCCGACCCCAAGTTCGCCGAATCACCCTCGAATGGTCCGACACCCGCTGGGCCAAGGTCCAGCAGCGCGTCAGCGCAGCATTCAACTCCCTCCAAACAACACCCCAAGACAACCAGTCGCCCCACTTCGAGGCTCGTTAGCACAGTAGTCTATCGGCACGGTGGGCGGGCAGGCAATTGGGGCGGATTCTGAAATTGTGGGGAATTGAAGGACAAGATATTGGGGTATGAGAAAGTCCGTGAATCGCTGTAAAGAGCGTTTACCACAACGTTTTTTCAGGGAGCGATTCACGGATGAACGCAGAATATCAACGACTGGAAGCGGAGGCGAGTGTCGTCGAAGCAGAACTGCGGGATTGGGGGATGACTGTCGATCTCCGCTCCGCTGCCGACGTGATGAGGTGTGAGCAGCAGTATCCCGCCCTGGGCAGAAAGTTGGCATCGCTCCGCCTGGGTCTTCACTTGATTCGGGCAACTCACTCTTGCGAGTTGCGGTCGAAGGAACGGCAATTCATCAAGTCACTGCCGAAAACCTACCATTCTCAGGGAATTCGCCAGAAGAAAGTTCATCTTCCAGGTGACGTCGCCGTGACACTCATGGTGACGTATTACCACCGTTGCCAATCGGGTGGTAACAGTCGTCGGGGTTTGTTTCCGATGCTGATGCTGCTGGGGATTGCCGGTCATTACACCCCACAAATCCGCACGCGGATGGCGAAAGCCGCGGCACTGCTGGGATCCTATGATGAGGGGGTGGCGATGCTCGCCGAAGAAGGGATCAGCATCTCCGTCAACCAACTGCGAACGGTGACTGCGGGAATGGGCCAATTACTTCGGCGAATGACCGACCTCGGTTCAATGACCGCGACGGGACCAGTATCGGGCCGACGGATTGTGGTGTCGATGGATGGGGGGCGTGTCCGTTTGCGGGAGCGACGTCGAGGCAAAACGAAGAAGGGGCGCAAGCGATTCTCACCGAAATGGCGTGAACCACGACTCTTCATCATCTATGCCGTGGATGAAGAGGGCCGGATGGCGAGCGACTTCGCCCCCGTCATTGACGGCACCATGGGTTCGTGTGACCAACTGTTCGCATTATTGCTGGCCTACCTGCGGGGGCTCGACGTGACGGAAGCCGCTCGCATCCTCTTCGTGGCCGATGGCGCCACTTGGATCTGGCGGCGGATCCCCAAGCTGATCAAGTCGCTGGGACTCCTTGAGGAAAAGGTCCAGCAATTGATCGACTTCTGGCACGCGATGGAATACCTGGGCAAGATTGCCGAAAGTAAGTCGCTCACGGGAAGTCGCAAGTCGCGCTGGCTGACGACTCAAAAGAAACGCCTCTGGCGGGGAGAAATCGGGGCAGTGGTCGATGAGATTCGATCGCTACTAGGCTCCCACAGGACGAAAGACCAGAAGACCTGGTTGAACTATTTCATCACGAACGGACTGACCAATCGTCGCATGGACTATTCTCACGCGCGCGATCACCAACTGCCGATCGGCAGCGGTGCCATCGAGAGCGCCGTTCGTCGCGTCATCAACCTGCGTGTCAAAAGCAATGCCGTCTACTGGCTACGGGAGAACGCGGAAACGATCATCCGAATCCGAGCATGGATCAAAGCGGGGAGAGCAGAAGAACTCTTCCATCAAACAACTTGCGTCACGCCCGAACTCGCTGTCTGATCCCTACAATTTTGGAATCCGCCCATTCCAACTGAATTTGCCCCACCCAATATGCGATACGACTTGAACACGTCTGCCATCGCACGCGTTCGTCACACGCAGCCTCACTTTAGTTTTCGATGATAAAAGGGCCGCAACCCCAAGTAGATTACGTAGATGACAATGCGGGAAGCGAGGTGAAATAATCTTGAACTCTTGCAGGCAGATGCCAGTTTAGGGCCGTTGCAGTAGTACCAGCGAATGAATCGTTGGCCGAAGCCGCTTCGAGAAAGTGTGTTATCGCGGAAGGAGCGATAAACATCGAGAATCTGCGACTCGCCGTATGTGGCAGTGACAACGTAGCACTGGCAGGTCCCACCTATGGACACTGCGTCATCTACGCACCTACCTGCTCCCTTAGGAAAGTTACGGGAACCACTATCACTCCCCTTCTCCCTAGTCCATACTACTTTCACTTCATCCCATTCGAAGTCACCAACTTCGCGTTCCTTCGCCTCGCAAGCTTCCTGGATTGCAGCCTCCTCGGAAGTTCCATCCGGCACTTCGATTTCGCCTGACTCGTAAGATATATCGACGTTGCACCGCTCGGAATCACAGTATTGGTCGCCCGGATCGCAATCGATATGCTCGCGCTTCGCCTTCGCAATCTTGAAGTAACCCTCGATTACTCGATACTGCTTGTTTGTGTTGAGATCCAGCAATGTACCGATCTTCACCACGCGGGTTCGTTCGTTTTTCGGCCTGAAGTCTCTCTTAATCCCCTCGTCTTCCAGAGATCTCGTGTAATCACCGATGATCGTGTTGTTCTCCAATACTATATGCACTTCGTCGCCGTTGAAAAACACTCGCGTGAGGTGTTCGCCTGTGAGAGTCGGGTGGCCGGGGAACGTAATATATGGCCTCTTTATGGGCGGACTGTGCGACAGGTCCTCAATGAAGACGAGTTCGTATGTGTCATCCCTCACCGTATGAGATGCCTGAATGCGAGGCGCGATGTCAGCGAGAATAAGCTGGTCTGCATTATTAGGTGGGAAGTTCTCCTGGATAAACCCGACTTGGATAGTAATTGGCCTGCGTGGCTGGTTAAAGATGGCTGTGCCGGCTTGGGTTCGTTCCAGCTTTCCTCGTGCGTGGAGCAGCCTCCCATCCGATTCACTCCGGTATCTGATTACTGGGACCGCCGAAAGCAGCTCACCAACCTCAATCTCCTGGATCTCACTCCTGCTGAGCTGGCGCAACATTGTAAAGAACACTCTGCCAAGCGGCGCAAAGTGTTTGGCAGGAAGTCGGTAGGTTGGCATAATCGAAACTCCGAACATGCGAGTATGTGAGTGTTAGAGGTTGAAGTCTACCACGACGCTTAGGGTTTCCTCGGCTCCGCCTCTGAGGCTGACAGAATGCGAGGCAACATTCAAGGGACGGTCGAACTCGGGCAATGGCACCGTAAGTTCCTCCTGCTCAATTGCTGCAAGCCGGTCGTTGACAACCATTCGCACCATCGCACGAATCCCATCTTTGATGAAGCCAAACCATTGAAGCAACAAGCGAAGATTCTTGTAATAAATGTCTCCGTCGTCGGGCCCACCATAGTTATGCCGAGGCGTGACTTCGACGAATACTTCGTTGTTTCTTTCAACGCTTGCAAAAGCTAGCTGGATATCTACATCATCACGAACTCCGATCCACATTCGAGTGTCCCAGCAAAACAGCCAGTTGCATCCTTTCGAGCCACCGATGAAGTGGTGATACTGAAAATGTGCCCTGGCAGTTATTTCTGATCCAGATGTTACTCGGATTTCGCCGGGTTCGACCTTCTTCCACGTACTCTCATCGTTACCAACGTTTCCCTCTGAGTACGTCAGGCCGTGCTCCGGACTCTTCATATAGTCCTTGAATGGCTCAACAGACAACAATACTGCGTAATGGTGACTGTTGTCCCGCGCATTTCTCCCGAGTTGAGTTCCCGTCCGATCCCTCAAAAACACGGATACCCCATTCCAAAATGCAATCGCGAATGGGCGTGGCATATCGAAGCCTGTTGGCCCCTCAAGCCGTGCAGGCAGGCTAAGGGACCACATCGACTTCCCCTTACGCCAGTCATTGATCTGCGGATCCCATACACGCAACTGCCTGATGATCTCGCGATAGGTATCCAGTTCAACATCCTTCTTCGCGTAAGAAGTTAAATCAGCGGGAGGAAACTGATCGGGATTGTCGAAAGGCGGCTGGATCGAAAAATCGACATGGGCAACATTGAGCGACGCAACCACCTCGTTCTGAGATAAGGAAAGTTGGATGTCAAGAAAGACAGTAAGGGTTAGTGTGTACGTGACCAAGGCACCGCTAGGGTCAGGAATGTCCCGGGTCCCCGTGAATGGCACGAGCACAAAAGGGCCATCAACTGGAATTACAAGCTCGCCTAAGGTCATGTCCGGAATGACTGGAATCTCAACCCCACTGGTGGCAAGTTCCTTCATTAGGACGTCAGAAAGATGAACTTCGCCTGCTTTTCGATGGTCCCAATCGCGTTTTAGGTGCCGATCGATCTTGGCGGCTGCCTGAGTCGCAGTCGAAAGATAAGATTCACTGGAGCGCATTACCGCTACTGAGCCGCGGTAAAGAGCTTCGTCCGGAAAATCGTCTGCGAGTCGCGCAAAACGCTCGAAAGCATCAATCGATGGGGGAAGTCTAGGCATGGTCGATCTCCGGTGTCGACGTTAGAGCCGATTACTAATTCCTTGGAGAATGCCCGTATTCTCGCGAATCCGATTCTGAAGTTCGGCTACGCGGATCCTGATTCCGTTAGTTGTATTCTTAACATGATCGTACGCAATCAATGCGGTGCTTAGATTTTGGTTGATCTGATCGATCGTTGCGAACAGTATATTTGTATCATCTTGAAGCAACTGGATGTCAGCGCGGATTGCATCGAGCTGTCTGTCAATGTCATGCAACTCATCAAGAAGAGGATTGCGGTAAACAACTGAGAGGTCGGCAAACAGCCCTCCCCTATTGAATGTAGCACCCACGTCATTTCGAGCTGCGCGACTAAGTGGTGCCGGTCCGTTAAGCGATTTAGTTGCAGGTCCGGTAGTGAAGATCAACGAAATCGGCTCATGCAGTCGAACAAGTTCAATCCCCGCCAACTGCTGACAAACGACATTGAGGTCTATAGGAAGTGACGGAAGTATCGAATGAACAACCTCAAACCAGTGGTACTCAGCAAGGTTTGCCGCATTGTTTCCATTTCCCAGCTTCCCGATTGCTCCTTGTTGTGGCAACCTGCGATAAATGTCTTGAAGCACTTCAGTCGCGCGGGCCTCTCGGTTTGCGATGGTTACGTCCGGCTCCCAAAATGCCACTTTGTCTATAAAACAATCAATGAGACGGTGAGTGAATTCAGCCTCGTCGGGGCACACAGCGACGACTGCATCTGAATAGTGCTTCGATAGCGAGTGGGTTACATCGACGGTACTCGGGTTGCCGGAATTGTTGTCGAAGTACCGGACGCAGACGCGAAGGTCATTAAGGAAATCGGCGTTGTCGTCGTACGCCCCTGCTACCGAGAGAAGAATCTGCTCAGCCTTGACTTCGAACAGGCTGACGGTAGATGGAAAACAAAAGGAATGTCCGTCCACGTTGTTTCGCGAGAATCGATGCGATCCGGTCGTCCGAATTAAGAGTGAGTTTGAGGGCATACGCATCTCCAGCTGAAAGCGGAAGGCAAGGCTCCGAAAGATCAATGCAGTTTATCTGCAGACTACCTTGTACACCAGCCTACGCGATTCCTCTCGATGCCATCCGTGCTCGGGGGACTTCTGCGAGGTGTCAATGTGACCCCAGAATTCGCAGTCTGCCGGTTCTTTGGCAACGAGTTGCTGGTTGAATAATGGAAGCAATTGCGGTCTGGTTCAGAATATCTGCGAATCGAGCATTTCCGGGTGAATCGCAGTCGTCAGTACCGCAGGATTTCTCCAACTGAGTGACGCAAACTCTTGTATGGAAGCTGCCGGCTTGGCGACCTGCCGCTTGATCGGTGACGCGATTCCCAAAGTGGCAAAGTGAACCGAATCTGCCCGGATGCTCAGAAGCTGGCGAGAGGATTCAGTTGGGTGCATAATGTATTACAGTCAACAGTTTATCGAGAAGTGTGATCGGGAGCGTGTCCGGTTGACTGATATCAAATAAAGCATCCACTTTCGGCTTTGATCGAAGTGTAATCTCATCTGCAATGGGTTGCTTCAAGCTGTCGCGCAGAGCCAAGTTTAGCCGATCTTGATTCGGGGGGACAGCGGTTTCGGCGAGCAGTCGCGTGCGCTGCTGGTAAGTGCCCAAGAGATGTTCAAGCCGATCAAGACTGGACGCTAAATGAGTGAATGAATCAACGGTAGTCTGGTCCGCATTTTCTAGCATGTCCCATCTTAAGTGGTCGTCGCCACGAAAGTCGACGAGAACCAAGGCGGAACATGTCAGAGCAAACGCGTGAAGGTGGATCGCGTGAATTCCCTTCTTTAAGTCGGTTGTTGATGCCTCCACTGCTTTAGCGAGCCGGGCGTGATTCGTGCGCAAGTCGGAAGCGCTGTATGATGTGGGAACCTGCGGGAAGAGCACGGAGACAGCCACGTCCGAATAGTTGAAAGCACGAGTGATGCGTTGCTGGCTTGGTGGAGCAGCTGGGGGGTGTGCGGCTGCGTTGGCGAAGAATGGCAGTGTGAAAAGGGACATTCGCTGACGCTGGCTATCCGGGATTCGATCAGTACAGATATCACCGGCGAGAATCATGGCCCTATTGACGACACCTAAGTCGTTGATCTTGCCTGTCGAATCGTGTGCAAGACCGACTGCTGCTCGTAGAAGTATCAGTTGTGACTCGGTTAAGAATGGGTGGTCGTGTAGCGAGTTCTGGTAGGTCGAATGAAGCCGAGATGCAATGTTTCGGCCATTGTACGACCGATTCAGAATTGTCCAAAGGTCCGGTTTCGTTCTGGATTCCGGTCTTGCTTGGAAGTCATAGTTGTTTTCAAGTAGATCAAGTATCAGGCTGGCGATGGATGAATCTGTTGGACAGCACGAACAGAGTTCAGAGTTCATGCGACCGATCAAACCCTCCTCATCTCGATTACCCGCAATCAAGATGGTTTGGAAGGAGATGAAAAGAGCAAAGGCCAAGTAAGGGGCGAGAGGTTTCATGATGCCTTTCTCCGATGATCTTCCAAGGAGCATAAACACTCCCGCATTCTCTCCGACAGCCTCATCCTTTGCAATACCCCCATATTCGCTTTCGGTCATTGATCTGTCTTGGGGCGCCAGGGCATTCGTGCAACAGGGGTGCTGGGGGACACTGCATGTTTACTGTATTGAATATCCGGAGCCGATCGAATCATTGACGCGCATCAAACGCGCGTTTTGCGGATTCGGCAGTTACTGGGCTGCTTGCGAACTGAACACGATCTTCAGCGAATATATTCTGTACGAACCGTGCATCAGGGTTCTCGTTGCGCGTGGCTATGTCGTTACCTGCGAGTATCCATGCGATGAGATTTCCAGCGACGGTGGTGGAGACAAAAAACGCATTGATTTTGTAGCTGTGAGGAATGCGAATGAAATCGCGATCGAAGTAAAATGGACGGACGAAAAATCGTTGAACGTGGCGCGCGACATCGCAAAACTTGTCTGGTTTAAGAAGAAGTCTTCAAACCCGATTTTGGTTAGCAAGCCTTCGGGTCATGAGTCCGATCATGGAGATCTGAATCATGGCTTCGCTGGTCTCAGGGTTATGCTCGTAGTCCTTGCTATGACGTCGGTGTCGCGCCAGCCAGGCAAAAGTTCGCTCCACAATCCATCGCTTTGGCAAGACGACGAATCCGCTGGTGTTCGGCGGCCGTAAGATCGTCTGCAAGATCCATCCGAATGACTCTTTGACCCACTTCGGTAGTCCATCTCGTCCATAGCAGCCTGTTGAAAAACTCCCAAAAGCCAATATCCCTGATATACTCAACGGGCCTTGTTGAGAAGATGGTATCTGGAGGATTTGGCGGTGTCGCTGGGGAAGCGTGAATCAGAGAGTCAACGGGAATTCTGGCTGGAGACGGATCGTCTGGCGACCGGTCCAGGACATGTGTTTTACGACAAACTCAATCGCTTGCTGCGTGAACACGGGTTTGATCTGTTCGTCGAGCAGTTGTGCCAGCCGCACTACAAGAGTGGTGGCCGCCCTTCGATTCCTCCAGGCGTCTACTTTCGAATGCTGATGATTGGCTATCTGGAAGGGATCGACTCTCAGCGGGGAATCGCCTGGCGGTGCGAAGACTCCTTGGCGCTGCGGCGTTTTCTGGGAATCAGCCTGTCGGAAGAGACTCCTGACCACAGCAGTCTGACTCGTATCCGTGATCGGTTACCGCTGTCGGTTCACGAGGAAGTCTTTCAGTACATCCTGTTTGTGATCGAGGAACAGGGCCTACTGAAGGCCAGGACGGTCGGAGTGGACTCAACGTACCTGGAAGCCAACGCGGCGATGAAGTCCATTATCCGCAAAGATACGGGGGAAGACTGGAAGGAGTACCTGAAGCGGTTGATGAAGGAAGAGGGCCTGCTGGGAGAGGGAGATGACGACCCGACGGATGAGGAACTGCGGCGGTTCGACCAGCAGCGAGCGAAACGAGGAAAGAAGAAGGTCTCCAACGCCGAATGGGCCTCACGTACCGATCCTTCCAGTAAAATTGTGAAGATGAAGGACGGGCGCACTCACCTGGGCTACAAGGCCGAGCACGTCATTGATCTGGAGAGTGAAGTCATCCTGTCCGCGACCGTTTACACGGGAACGGAAGGGGATTCGCAGACATTACTGGCGAGCGTTCTGACGGCTCAAACACACTTGGAACAGAGCGGAAGTTCCCTGAAGATTGAAGAGGTGGTGGCTGACAAGGGGTATCACACGAACGAGCAGTTAGCCGGGGCAGAGGAGATGGACCTGCGGACCTATATCCCCAAGCCGAAGTCCCGTTACCGCCGTCGCTGGAAAGACAAACCTGTCGAGCAGCATAGGGCGGTGGCAAACAACCGCCGCCGGATGACTCGGGCGAAGGGAAAGAGCTTGCAGCGTGCTCGCAGCGAGAAGGTGGAGCGAAGTTTTGCCCACGTCTGTCGGACCGGGGGATCTCGAAGGACATGGCTACGAGGCCTGGCCAAGATCAACAAACGCTATCTGATGGTGGCTGCCACCCGGAATCTGGGAATCTTGATGCTCAAGCTGTTCGGAATGGGCAAACCGAGGACGCTGCACACGGCCAGGGGCCGTATTTCGGCCATTATTCCGGTCTATAGTTCACTCAAAATCGCTCTCTGGAGCCATCATCGGCGACACTTCCCTCTACCGGCTACTTGCATGGCCTTCTGAGTCTGTCCGCCACATTTTCTCGCAAATACGAAAATCGGATGAAACCTCTGAAATTCACAGATTCTTCAACAGGCTGCTAAGCAGAGGGGTGTTTAAGTATGGGTGCGACAGTATGTTGCGGGCGGATTTCAAAATCGTAGAATCAGACAGCGAGGTCGGGCGTGACGCAAGTAGTCTCTGCTGGATCTTCTTCAGCTGGGAAAACTGCTGCAGGCCACGCGGCGAAGCGACGATGGGTGAATAGAAGACGATGGGTGAATAGAACCAGAGCAGCACAGCGTGCAATACTGGTCCATGTGCAGTTGTGGATTTCCCACTCTACCCCGAGCGGTGCCGACGGCATGTAGCCGCTTCAGGAAGGGGTTCCTCGCTTCACCACATGAACTTAAGTGATCCTCGCGATTCCAAGAGATCTTTCATCGCCAGAATCTCTCCGATGTCTAAGCACCAGGTCGGGCCAATTCCTTCAGTATAGCGGTTTGCGATAAACTCCTTCGGTTCGCAATGAAGTAAACCGCATTCGGAATGTATCGTGAGAAACAGAAATACTCCGATATTCTGTAGCTTACTGCCCATTCCTCCGAGCACCAAATGTCGCTCATTCTTGAGTGCTTCTGTCCAAGTCTCATCGAGCTTTCTGAGAATATCTCGGTAGTCCCGCGTATCGACAGCAACGCCACCTGAGCGAACGTTATATAGCTTGGCAACTGCATCAAATCTCCATCCGTTGGTTGACTTGTTCGGTGGAGATCCCAAAAACCAATGAGTTGTCTTTGCAGTTACATTGTACCTTGCTTCTGCTAAAGTTGTCATCGACTTGACTCGCTGAAGACTGAAGCTCGGAATAATGACTAGTTCTGTTGCAAGCGGTCCTTCGTTGCGGCCCGGGAATGCATCACACTCATAGGTCTCATCAACGCCTCGTGATTGAAAGTAGGAGTCTTCGTAGCATGCTGCAATCGATAGATTGTCGTCAGGATCAGGCACATTGGCGAAAAACGTGTTCCAGTCATCATGAGTGGGATGATACGTCTGGGCCTCGGCGTAAAAAATCAATACTGAAGAAGAGCCGCATCGTTCCCACACTGATTTCAACACACGAGAGGTGACGTAGGATGCCATCGCTGAAACGTCGATAAGGATTCGACTTGGGGACCCCACACATCTTTCTACTTCACGTCCTACGTCTGAAAGAAATGTCGATCTGCTATACTTGATATGGTGCCGATTCTTCGCGCGGATCGAATCAAATCGAGAGAGTGAAGTTGCGTTCTCCGCTTGATTCGTCGGATACTCTATGACGAGCAGGTGATCGACGGTCACATGTTTGAGTTCCTTGACAATCGCTGCCGCACGTTCTTCAAATCCAGCGCAAACTATCAGCAGCCTTATTGAGCTCTCAATATTGGCTGCACTCCACAAAACGAGTTGCGGCAACCTTCCTATAACGTCCGCAATTGTGGTTTGTGAAATCTGAGGCATCCGCCGTACCTTTCAGTCGTGCTCAAAAGAGCCGTCGCTGTCGAACTGAGCTTGTTGAATCATTAGCCCTTGGCACTGTTCTGGTGAACTCTCCGTTTTCATCTTCTCTATCTGCTGCTAAGCCGAGCTCGTTTGTCACGAAGTCTGCTGGGTCTGTAAGAAGCCACATCAGCCGCTGAACGTCATCAATTCTAATTGGTCGATGACGCCCCAGAACGGTCGTATACCGTGCTAGCAAAATTCGGCGGATCATGAATCGTCTCGTCGCATCGCGTGCCTCCATCGCACGACTCGGTTGAATCGGAAAGAGAATACCGGAACGAGTCAAGTCTTGGAACAGTTGCCACATTTCTGGGAAATCGCGTTCAAGGTCACGAAACGCTTTTTCACTTACATCCAAATGATTCTTAATCAAAGGAACTCGTTTTCCGTCTTTCATCACTTCCAGCTTGAGGATGCATTCCTTTGACAGCCAGCACAGTCGGTCAGCGATCTCGTATTTCCGGCGCCCATCTTGCGATTGGTGTCGAATGTACTCAAATTCTTGTTTGGCGTATTCCCGAACTGCCTCATCTTGCTTCTGGGCTGAAATCGCGGTTGGCCGTCGCCAATCGGCGGCCGCATGCTCGAAAATCCTTCTAACGACATCGATGCCCATCGCGAAATCGCCTGAGCACAAGTCACTAATTGTATCTAGGCCATGGTAATGAAACCGCCGACTATTGAGGTGAGCATCTTTGATCGACTTCGCCATTGGAATTGCTGGGCCAATCTGGCTCAGTGGCAGCACGGTGAGTAGGTCTACATCGAAGCCGCAATATTTAAATCGTTTCTCCAGTACGTTTTGAAGAAATCTAAAGCGACGTGTGTCAGTGAGGCTAATGTATTCGAAGCCAACGTTGACCTCACTGACTTCGCGGCCTTCTTGAACACCTTCAAGATCGACGCCATCGTACTCTGAAGTTACCTTAAAAATTGGACTACCTTGTTTGGAAAAAGTGATCGCTTGATTGAGTCGCTTTTGAAGAGCACGGGGAATGCGTTGGTTGCTATAGTCATCAATCAGAAATACGATGCGTCGATTCGCCAGGATGGACCAGGTTGTTTCTAACAGCCTGTTGAAGAATCTGTGAATTTCAGAGGTTTCATCCGATTTTCGTATTTGCGAGAAAATGTGGCGGACAGACTCAGAAGGCCATGCAAGTAGCCGGTAGAGGGAAGTGTCGCCGATGATGGCTCCAGAGAGCGATTTTGAGTGAACTATAGACCGGAATAATGGCCGAAATACGGCCCCTGGCCGTGTGCAGCGTCCTCGGTTTGCCCATTCCGAACAGCTTGAGCATCAAGATTCCCAGATTCCGGGTGGCAGCCACCATCAGATAGCGTTTGTTGATCTTGGCCAGGCCTCGTAGCCATGTCCTTCGAGATCCCCCGGTCCGACAGACGTGGGCAAAACTTCGCTCCACCTTCTCGCTGCGAGCACGCTGCAAGCTCTTTCCCTTCGCCCGAGTCATCCGGCGGCGGTTGTTTGCCACCGCCCTATGCTGCTCGACAGGTTTGTCTTTCCAGCGACGGCGGTAACGGGACTTCGGCTTGGGGATATAGGTCCGCAGGTCCATCTCCTCTGCCCCGGCTAACTGCTCGTTCGTGTGATACCCCTTGTCAGCCACCACCTCTTCAATCTTCAGGGAACTTCCGCTCTGTTCCAAGTGTGTTTGAGCCGTCAGAACGCTCGCCAGTAATGTCTGCGAATCCCCTTCCGTTCCCGTGTAAACGGTCGCGGACAGGATGACTTCACTCTCCAGATCAATGACGTGCTCGGCCTTGTAGCCCAGGTGAGTGCGCCCGTCCTTCATCTTCACAATTTTACTGGAAGGATCGGTACGTGAGGCCCATTCGGCGTTGGAGACCTTCTTCTTTCCTCGTTTCGCTCGCTGCTGGTCGAACCGCCGCAGTTCCTCATCCGTCGGGTCGTCATCTCCCTCTCCCAGCAGGCCCTCTTCCTTCATCAACCGCTTCAGGTACTCCTTCCAGTCTTCCCCCGTATCTTTGCGGATAATGGACTTCATCGCCGCGTTGGCTTCCAGGTACGTTGAGTCCACTCCGACCGTCCTGGCCTTCAGTAGGCCCTGTTCCTCGATCACAAACAGGATGTACTGAAAGACTTCCTCGTGAACCGACAGCGGTAACCGATCACGGATACGAGTCAGACTGCTGTGGTCAGGAGTCTCTTCCGACAGGCTGATTCCCAGAAAACGCCGCAGCGCCAAGGAGTCTTCGCACCGCCAGGCGATTCCCCGCTGAGAGTCGATCCCTTCCAGATAGCCAATCATCAGCATTCGAAAGTAGACGCCTGGAGGAATCGAAGGGCGGCCACCACTCTTGTAGTGCGGCTGGCACAACTGCTCGACGAACAGATCAAACCCGTGTTCACGCAGCAAGCGATTGAGTTTGTCGTAAAACACATGTCCTGGACCGGTCGCCAGACGATCCGTCTCCAGCCAGAATTCCCGTTGACTCTCTGATTCACGCTTCCCCAGCGACACCGCCAAATCCTCCAGATACCATCTTCTCAACAAGGCCCGTTGAGTATATCAGGGATATTGGCTTTTGGGAGTTTTTCAACAGGCTGCTAAGTCTTTGACTACGTCGAACAGTAGTTGAGCGTCAGGGCGGTGAGAGGGTTCACTGCGGTCGAGAATACGGAGCCACAGATCATCACGAGTTCGTTGGATATCGTGACGAAGTGACTTTAACTCTGACATCCCCGAGTAAACAATACCGGACGCATCAATGCCAAGCCGGTATCGAATCACGCGCGCGCATTCATGGGCAATAGTAGTCGTTAGCGTTCCAAGTGCTCCGATGTCGTCACCGATTGCAGTGTTGGTGGCCGTCGTGTGTAAGCAATCCAGTGTCTCGACGAGAGCCTCAATCAACAACAAATTGAAGTACCGTACGACGTGTCCTTCGAGGGCGGCAAAGTCGGATTCCGTCATCAGCCAGAATCGGGAACGTAATTCTTGGCTGCTTGAGAGGTATACACCAAAAAACGAAATCTTCTCCAATTCATCTTTCGGATTTGCGCTAGCGAGAAGGGCTTTTATCGATAATGACCGAAGAATTGTGGATTTACCCGATCCTCGGGGCCCGTAAATATAGAGTGGTGAACCGCTTCTACAAGCGTCAATCCTCGGGTATTCTTCCGAGAAGAGAGTCATCAGCTGCCTGTCACTTCGAATCAACTCCGCTGATGGAAGGTCGAACGGCGTTGTCATTGGAGGCGGGCCCACTTCAACGGCTTGCCTCCAAAGTCGCTCAACCTCGCGATACATTTGGGTTGGATCGTCCAAGCGTCTTGAATGATTAGAATCCACCATTTGGCAGAGAAGCATTGGGAGATCTCGCGCAAACTTCTTATCGGATGGCGATAGGCGCGATACGTTTTTAAGCATCTTATTGTATAAGTTGCATAAATGGCACACGATCCATTCTTGATCTGTTCTTGAGAACCATTCGATACGTTCCCTGATCCGAACAATAGTGGGTGAGAGTGACGCATTGTTGACAGATTCAAGGGTTGAACATTGATCTCGCCAGTTGTCAAGCAGCTCGTCCCACCGTTCGATTGATTTGAGTTGCCCAGTGTCAATGACCGTGAGGTGGTGAGAAAAAATGTTGGAAAGTGGGTCACGCTTGGCGTAGATAATCACATTCTCGTCGTGAAGATCATTATGCGTCAGCCGAGGCTGGCAATCACGCAATTCTTGAAGAACTTGACATAGATCCTTCGCAAGACGGCAGAATGATGCACCGTCGACCACCGTATTCGGGTCTTCTAAAAATCGTTGCAGCGATGTTCCCTCAATCCAGACGACAATCACCCCATAGAACGCAGAGAGAGCCGAAACGTCAGTGTCCAGTTGCAAATCACCATAAAAATCAACTCTGGCGAATCGCGTTCCATCTAAGTTACTGGCCCTGCGTGCTTCGGCGTCGAGGCTGTGGTTTTTAAACTCAGTCTTGGGGACAAGCTTCAGCGCGTAAGTTCGCCCGAGGGAATCTTCGACCTTCCAAGCAATGGCAGTCTGTCCTCGCCCAAGTTGTTCAATCAGTTTGTACGATCGCTGGTCTCTATTCCAAACAATCAGGACAGAATGTCCAGAGAGCAGTAACGGGTTGAGGTCGTCAAGGATTCGGCGATCATGCTGCACGGTGACTCGGCTCCAGAAACCTTTCGCGTAAGAAGCGTTGGCAATTGTAGCCGATACCAAGCATGAAGAGGAGTTTAGGAAGTCTTTCGTTTCTGTGGGTCGCGCCATGCTTCGCGAAACCCTTGGTTTTTCCTACGAGAGTCCAGTTCGCTGCGCGGTAGCACGTTCCTTCAAATCTTCGTGGATCAACGAATGTTTCAAAGAATTGAGGAGTTGACATGAACTTTGCCTTCCAATCGAGTAGCAATTGCGATGTCGCAAGGGCTAAAACTCTGGAGGCAAGATTCCGGACTTGAACATGCGGCAGGATCAAAAAACGATTGTTCGATACGACTGCCGATCTGATTTCCTGGCGATTTAGGCCAAATTCAAGAAGCAATTCATCTCTACCATTGATACTCCAGGCTGCATCCGAAAAAGAGATTGCGCCAAGTATGGCACCATCTCCCAGAATCAAGTATCGGACTAACCTTCCGACTGGCGTAGCGAGCCCTAAATAATGATGGTTGGCAATTAAAGAGTTCCACAGACGCGAGTCTCGGACTGATTCGACCAGTCTTAATTCCAGCACTTGAGGCATCTGACGAATTTCAGTTTGATCGAGGTTGGAGTTGGTTTCTATGTGGGGGGGCTGTCCACCTCGATCGATCTTTTTGGGCGGAAGTGATAAGAAGCCGAGCATTTCCAATTTCAGGAGTGCGACGCGACATCCTCGATCCTTGAGGCGACCGTTAGGCTGTCTCCAATCCAACGCCCGGCATACCGCCTCAGAAATTCTCGTACGACCCCAAGTCGGATTGTCTCGGATTAACTTACGTATCAGCACCAGTTCATCCTGAAGAAGTGTTCTTCCACGGATGACGACGCCGCTCGTTTTTGGCCAAGTCTTTCTCATTCAGTTGCTTCTATTAGGCACATCTGCGCTCGAGACTCATGAGTAATTCGGCGAGCTGTGCAAGCAACTAGAGCAATGTCTGTACAACCCCTCCAACCACGCAGGCGGATGAACTACGCATGTCGATGTCAACTGGCGAATTGTGCCGAAATGTAAAAAATTTCTCTTGCAACCCAGAAATCATAGGCAAAATTCGTCTGATTTGGTGATCCGGGACAAAAAGGCTCGCTCGGATCGGCAAAAACAAAGCTCCAAGTCCGTAGAACCTGTGTGAGTGCGCGGTGACGTACGTCCCAGTTGTCGTTTGGCATTCTTTCTAGAGGATCGTTCCAGCGGTGCTCGAGATGGGCCTTCAGCCAGTGATCGGGGAGCAGGTCTGTCAGGTCGGGCGGGTCTGCTCCGGTGCGTGGTCGTTGGGGGAGTTCTTCCAGGACTGCTCGCAGCCAGTGTCACGATTCCACCTCGCAGAACTTGGTACTGACCAGACTGAGCAGGATCGTGGCGCGATGACCTCCCTGTTCGCTGCCGACGAACAGCATGTTCTTCCGCAGGATGGCGGGAGGCTTCATCATCGGCTCTGGCAGATGATTATCAATCTTCAGCCCCCAGTTTTCGGATGTGGGGGTACAGCGCCCTCTACTGGTTCAACCTGTCGACATTTATGGCGACGAGGGTGTTCGTTTCATGGACCCGGGTGATTTATTGCGTCCAGATTTCTTGTTCTTTAATCGCTCGGAATCCCAGGAAATGAGCCACGTGAGGCACGTTGCGACAGAGAAGAGGAGGCAAGTATGAAACAGCAGGTATTGGACCGCGTTCTTGTCGGACAGGAGTCGGAAGAATTCTTCATTTTGGAGAAGAAGGATAAGAAAGATCGTACCCGCAACAAATGCGGTTGCGAGACTGTGGGGCGGAATCTTTCTCCTCAAAACCAAGGCGACGACAATACCGCAGATCGTTGACGCACTGAATAAGGCAGCGACACGGTAATTCTCCAGGAAAAAGTAGTGCGTGAGTGCGGCCAGGACCGTGTGCGTGGGAACCGTGCAGCAAATCATGTTGAGCATTTCCTTCGCAGCGAGTCAGTATTCCGGAATGATGCTGTTTGGCAGCGCAATCCCCGAGGTCGCTCCTCGGCTCATTGGAATCTCGGTCTTGAGGCATGGTCGCTGTTGCATACCGAGGGTTGGCCCTAAAGGGGTTCACTGTTTCTCCTTCGAACTAAGGAGTTCACTTATTCTACCGGAACGGGTGAGGCTGGCGAATCGGGTGTTGAATTCGGCGATGTCCCTTTCGGAGGTGTTGTGGTGCCCTTTACAGGGCGATGGCAACCGATCGTTCTACGTCGCTGCGCGGCTTTCGCCGCGGCGCTTTGCCCCGGTTTGATATGTGCTGGCCTTTCAGGACGTGTGGGAACGGGGGGCGCGGACGTTGTTTACTGAGTCAATGGCTGGCTCGCTGGGGCGGAATTCATTGAGTTCAGTGCATGGGTGAATTGATTTTCCACCGGAGAGAGTAAACAGATTCAGGCTGAACGGTGCTGGGCTTAGGTTTGGGGGGCTTCGCGGTGAAGGCTCAGCGTGTCTGGGCGGACGAGCCGTCCTCGGTGGGGAGGGAGTTCGGCAAAGGGACCGGTGTGGACGGGTTTCGCAGTTTTGAAATCGGGGAAACAAACGGGAGGAGGTTGCTGGGTCATTACCTCGGCTGGGATGTGTTTGTAGAATCAGGCTGCACGTCATCCCCTTTTTTGGCTCCTGGTGAGTGATCGGTATGCTTTGGGATCTCATTCAACAGTCTCAGATCGCTCAGGCGAAACTTCAAAGTCAGCATGCGAAGGCTGTCGCTGCGGACGCACACGCGGAAATCCGATTTCTCAAAATCCGCCTCCAGAAACTCGAGGAAGCATTCGATCGCTTGACGATGTCGACGATGGCCATTGCCGAGATCTTGTGTGAACAAGGCCAGCTCTCGGAAGAGGCTGTTGAAGCGAAAATCGAAGAAATTGATTTGCGAGACGGCGCGCTTGATGGCCGCTTGCGGCAGCCAGCGGCTGTGAGTCAATGTGCGAAATGCCGCCACGCCAATTCGGCGCGACGCTGTAAGTGCCTCTACTGTGGTGAGCCACTTCCTGCTCGCTCAACGGTATTTCCACCCGGGTCGATTGAACCGCCGAACGGGGGCAGCATCGACTGACGCCGAATGCAAGTGGGGATGTATTCCATCGCTTGTTGACGGGAACTCGCGCAATAGTTCTCGCCCGGACGATGCGTCCATTGCCATGTCAGGAACAGAACGCAGGTCACCGGGCAGGCGGATTTTCCAGTGAGGAGTTCGAGGAGATTGGATTGACCTCCTTTTCTACCCCTTTGCATTGAGCTTGGATTGAGCTTGGATTGAGCTGGGAGTCGTATTCCAGGGGTTTGGATGTTTGGACTCGCGGTGTTGTTGTTTGTTGCCGACACTGCTGGCTTGGGAAATTATCGGTCGACGGATGAGTGATCACGGACCGAGAGGTCAGGTCGACGAGCTGCCTGGCTCAGTGAACGGGACAACATTTTTGTCGCGAGCGGTTCTTTTTTGGGTGTGGTTCAGGTGGTCGGGGTGTACGGGGCTGGTGTTGGGGCGTCAGGGGAGCTTGTGACTCTGCTTTCTGTTGGTTGTTTCAGTTGCTTGCGGGAAGGATTGTGCGTGCGGGGTTATTGGGAAGAAAGGCCAGTTGCGGGATGC
Source organism: Schlesneria sp. DSM 10557 (assembly GCF_041860085.1). Classification (NCBI taxonomy): domain Bacteria; kingdom Pseudomonadati; phylum Planctomycetota; class Planctomycetia; order Planctomycetales; family Planctomycetaceae; genus Schlesneria; species Schlesneria sp. DSM 10557. The sequence continues at coordinate 3,259,023 of NZ_CP124747.1, read as the reverse complement.
CGCTGCCACGGGGGCGGGGTCACGGATTTCGGTGAATCGGGCTGGCCGGCTGGCCAAATCCTGGCCAGCGGGTGGCCAGTCCCATGTGTTGCCTTAGTTTGGAGTTAAGTCATTTGGGCCGACTGGCCCGGCTGGCCAGCGAATTTTGGGGGATGGCGTTATTGCTGTTCGCGATTCCTGGGCAGCGCTGGTTTCGTGGCCGTGGCCGTGGCTTCGTGACGGGCCGCAAGCTGATTCGATATTTTTTGCTCTTTGACAATTCGGGACGTCATCGTGACTCCGCCGGGACTCGTCAGGATGCTGGCGGGAAAGACGGTGGCGGAAAAGATGGTGGCTGGGATGTCGTGAATCCCGCTCATTCGCCGCGGGTTGAGCGGTCGTGGGGAAAACGGGGGGAGAACGCGGTGGGGGCTCAGCGTGTCTGGTCGGACGCGCCGTCCTCGGTGGGGAGGGAATTCGGCAAGAGGACCGTTGTGGAGGCATTGGTCAGGTTCTGGCTGGCGTGGCTTTCCCACCACAACTGAGCGTGAGTTTCGGTCCAGGTTCCAGCCACTTCGAGTGATTCGAGTGTCTGGAGCAGATCGCGCGCGTCTTTGGGCCTTTCATCGGGCGATTTCGCCAGACACTTCATGATGAGCGATTCCAGTTGTGGCGAAACCGGTTGGCCACGACGCTGGGATGGGGTTTCCGGCGTTTCCCGCGTGTGCTTCAGGCAGATCTCGACCACAGTACCTCCTTCAAAGACATGAGTCCCGGTCAGGAGGTAATAGGCCACGGCACCTAACGCATAGACGTCCGACCGCGTATCCACCTGATCGGGGCGATTGACTCCTTCGGGCGAGAGATAGTAGGGGGTGCCGGTGACCGAGTTGGGGTTTGTCAGGTTGGCCTCTGAGGCGGCGGTCAATGTCTTCACCAATCCGAAATCGAGGACTTTGACAAAGTCGAACAGGCCTCCGCGTGAAGTCAGAAAAATATTCGCCGGTTTGATATCGCGATGGACCAGCCCCGCCGCGTGCGCCTCGCCCAGCGCGCCGCAGGCCTGTTTCAGCAGATAGACCAGCCGCGTTTCGGGGATGGGACCGAAGCGTCGAACCAGGTCATCGAGATTCATCCCGTCGAGGTACTCCATCACGTAGTAAAAAATGCCGTCGGGGGTCCGTCCGTAATCAAAGATGCTGACGGTGTTGGGATGGCTGAGCGAACTGGTCAGTTGAACTTCCCGTTCAAAGCGAGCGACAGCGGACTCGGACATCTGTTCCAGGCTGAGAAGTTTCACGGCGGTGGGGCGGCGGAGCAGGGCATGCCGGGCTTTGTAGACTGTCCCCATGCCGCCGGATCCCAGTTTCTCTTCTAGAGCGTATTGGCCCAGTTGCATGGCAGCGAGCGTCACATCCTGCAGTGAGCGTTGCTGGCGTGCTGCGTAGAGCATGGCGAGGAAGATGGCGATGGCCGAGAAAGTCAGCAGGGCCATCAGAGTCCGGAATGAGCGGCGCAGCAGGTAAACGGGGAGGAATGCTTCCGCGACATCCATTTCCGTTGTCACGCCGAAATCGTGGCTTGGCAGCCAGCGCCAGGCGGCGACCTTCATGACTCCCCGATAATCCCGGAAGCCATCGGCATCGCTTCCGGAATTTCCTTGTACAGCGTTGGCAACGTCACGGGTGAGGGGCTGTTCGGGCCGCCGTGTTTGCGGGCGACCTCCTTTGACCATGTTGACCCCGGGGTCACGCAGTTCGACGCTGAGGGTGGAATGGGCTTCGGGCTGATCGAGTAACAGGCCGAACTGCTTCAGTTGTTCATCAAAGCGACTCTGGCTGAGCAGCAGGCCGTTGCTGTCGAAGGCAAGGGTCTCGCCCGATTGACCTGATCGGCCGACCTGCAGGATGCGGCTGAACTGATTTTCCGGCCGGATGCGTATTCCCAGTGCGGCGAGGGGTTCTCCCGCGTCATTTCCGATGGGGGCGATCACGATCATCGTCGGAAGGTTCTGCTGCAATTGTCCGTTCTCGTCGTCCAGCAGAAGTGGGCTGCGAAAGGGTTTGGAGACAACGATTTCGCCTGACAGAGCCTGGTCGTAGAGATGTTTGCGGTACTGATCGACCGGTTTTCCGACCGGAGCGTCATGATCGGCGGCGAGGATGGTTCCCCCCGGCGCGACGATGAAGTAACCGATGAAGCCGGACTGGGTGAGGCGATTTTCCAGTCGCTGTCGCAAGGCATCCTGGGCAGGGGACTGCAGCAGTTTTCGATCGGCCATCGGCAAATGGAGTTTGGCGAGGAGATCGGCGACCAGCGGGCGCAATTCCTGGTCTTCGGAGAACAACCGGGCGATCGTCCGCTGGTCATCGATCCAGATCTCAAGCGCGTTGACGGTAGCGTCGGCGATCACGCTCAGTTCTTCCGAGCGTTCCTGATGCATGACCGCTTCGACGGCTCCGGAGATCCAATATCCCAAACCTCCGAAAAGGACTGCGGCGATCAGGGGCCAGGCCCAGATTTCCCGTCGCAGGAATCGCCCGGTCGCCTGCAGTTTCGTGTCGCTAGTGAACAGACGCGAAGCACGTCCAATGTGCGAACGCGAAAACTGATGGTTCACGGTGGATTTGGGCGGGGGTGGTTCAGCAGGCATGGGGATTCAGTCGTTCGGCAAGTGACTGCGGTTCGCGAACACCAGTGGACCGGGCTCATCGGTGCCGGGATGCTGGTGTGCTCTGGGGACCCACCGGCGGTGGTCTCGGAGGTCAAGGTATCGTCTCGGTGGAAGACTCGCAATTACTGGCGAATTCAAGATTTAGACAGCTTGAGGGGCTGTCAGGTGGCCAGCAATTGGTTGCATTCCCCATCTGACGCCGTATGATTCGTGATTCGACTTTTGAGGGAGTTACCAGTCACAGCGATGGGGCGAATGGGCTGTTCGTGCAAGCCGTCGTCACAGCGACCTCAACGCTTTCGGTCTCATCTTCGACTCGATCCGTTCTGCTGCAGAACTTTACCTGGCTGCGAAAAACCAGGCTGCGAAAACCGGAGGAATGGCTCTCACGGGGCGATTCGTTCAGGGGGCGAACGGAGTTGATCAGGCCGTGCGTCGTTTTACAAATTCACAACACGATTTCTCCACAACACAATTTCAGGTTGAGGTATTCCATGCAAGGCAACACTCAGGTCATCGACGCTCTCAATCGCGCTCTGACCATCGAATTGACGGCGATCAACCAGTACTTCTGCCAGTCGAAGATGTGCAAAAACTGGGGCTTGATGAAGCTGGCGAAAAAGCACTATGAAGAATCGATCGGCGAGATGAAGCATGCCGACAAGATCATTGACCGGGTGTTGTTCCTGGAAGGAACTCCCGAGATTGCCCGCTATGACGTGATCCGCGTCGGCAGTGACGTCAAAGAGCAGTTCGAGAATGACCTGAAGCTCGAAACCAGTGGGGTGGCGGCCTACAACGAACTGGTCGATCTGTGCATCAAGATCAAGGATAACGGAACCCACGCCATCGCGCTTGAGATTCTCACGGATTCCGAGGAGCACGTTGACTGGCTGGAAACCCAGTTAGGGTTGATCGAGAAGATCGGGCTGGAAAACTATCTCGCTCAGCACATGCTGGGTGAAGAGGTCGAGTGATCCGCCACGGGCGGCAGATAGATGGCCAGATACTGTTTGAGGTGTCTGTGGCAGGCGGCGCAACCGTCGCCTGCCCCTGTCATCAGTTTCAGGTCGCGGACAGAGGTGGCACCGCCGGTGCGAATCGCTTCGATAATGGTATCTTCAGCGACTTTCAGACATCGGCAGACTGTGCGGACAGCGCAACTCCCAACCAGGCCGCAACTGGAGCACGTCCCTTCGCAGGCGTGATTCTGGGTTACTGTGGTAGACTCGGCGGAACTGATCACTGGCGCTCCTCATACTGAGACTCAGTCTCAATCCATCGTAGCTCGTTGTGTTCTCACGTCAAGCCGACTCTCGCAGGAAATGCGCGTCGGCATTTCGCATCAGCGTGACGAGGCGATCTGATTGATCTGAGATTGTTGATCTGTTTGGTTGCCCGGTCGCTGATGAGATTGTTGATGCGACTGGGTGGGGTGCGTTTCTCGTGTCAGCAGACCCGCGGTCGGGGGATGGGAAACTGCCGGGGGATAGTCTGGCGGCTGTATGAAAACGGTCGTGGGGAAATAGGGATCGAGAGGGGCGTACACTTGCGGACGGTTACGAGGGGTGGCAGCATCTTAGGGGGCGGACGAGGTGTGCCGCTCGTACCGCAGTCAGGGTGTATAGAATGACACCATCTCGATCGAATACGTCGAGGTCCTGATCAATCAGCGACCGGGTGGTCTTCCTGCCGGTTTGATGATGGCCCGCCGTCACTTTTTCATGGCACTCACCGAGTTTTGATTATGCCTACCATCCTGGTTGTTGACGATTCTACGACTGATCGTCTCCGCGCGGGAGGACTGCTCACTCAAGTTGACGGAGTGAGTGTGGAATACGCCACGGATGGAAACGATGCGCTGACTAAGATGGGGGAGCACGTTCCTGATCTGGTCGTGACGGATCTCGATATGCCTGCGATCAACGGCCTGGAGTTGGTGAAGGTGATTGGTGAGATCCATCCGTTTGTTCCCGTCATCCTGATGACAGCCCGGGGAAGTGAAGAAATTGCCGTGAGAGCATTGAAAGCGGGTGCCGCGAGTTATGTCTCCAAGCGGAAGTTGAATCTTCATCTGGCGGAGACAGCGACTCAGGTTCTGCAGGCGGCTCAACATAACCGGGCGCAGTTGCGGCTGAAGCAGCGACTCAGTCGAAAAGAGGTGGAGTTCAGTCTGGAGAACGACCAGGAGTTGATTTCGTCGATGGTGCAGTATCTCCAGGATCAGGTGATGGAGATGGGGGTCTGTGACGAATCAGATCGGGTCCGGATCGGTGTTTCGCTACAGGAAGCACTGACGAATGCCTGCTTTCACGGGAATCTGGAGCTCTGCTCGTCGCTGCGGGAAACGGATCATCGGGCGTACTACGATCTGGCGCTTGAGCGAGTCAAGTCGCTTCCCTGGTCGGCTCGGCGGATACACGTCACGGGCCGCTTTACGCGTGACGAAGTCGAGTTTGTGATTCGGGATGATGGCTTTGGCTTTGACCGGAGCTGTCTGCTTGATCCGACGGATCCTGAAAATCTCGAACGTCCTTGCGGGCGTGGGTTGCTGCTGATGCATACCTTCATGGACGAGGTGAATTACAACTCGGTTGGAAATGAAGTGCGGCTGATCAAACGGCGCAAAATCGTGATTCCGGAGGAGGCTCCGTCGACCGAGGCTGGTGACGACAGCTCCAGTGGTGCTCAGTCGGGAAAACACTCTGCCAGCGGTTCTGTCTTCACAGGACTGAAGGAATGAAGAAATGGCTCTTCGTCAGTTGATTCAAACGCAGTCTGCCGGCGACATCATGGTTCTGGAGCTGGCTTCCAGTGTCAGCAGCCTGGCCGATCACAATATTCTGAATGAACTCGATGAAATTCGAGAGCAGCGACGCTGCATGGGGTGCAGCAAGCTGATCGTGGATCTGGCTGAAGCTCCCTTCTTCGGGTCGAGCCTGCTGGAACTGATCCGGGTTCTGTGGAATGACATTTCGCGCCAAGGGGGGCGACTTGTCATTTGTAATCCCTCGCCTGTTGGTCGGGAGGTTTTGGAGGTCGCCAAGTTTCATCAGATCTGGCCCATCATGGAGTCGCGCGAGGAAGCATTTATTGCGTTGAGTGTCCCCCCGAATGTTGCGAGCTGGCCAGATTCGTTAAAGGACCTGGTCGCCCGATACGAACGGGGTGCTGGGGAGCTGTCTGCGGCTGTCGCGGGGTTTCCCTCGATGCAGCTCAAGACGCCTGCTCCTCCGGGGGTCTGGAGCGTGCTGCAGATTGTTTGCCATCTATCCGATTTTGAGATTGTCTATGCCGACCGGATGAAGCGAGTCGTGGCCGAGGATAATCCGACAATGTTGAGTGGTGATCCGGACCTGTTTGCAGCGAAACTCGCCTATGACCAGCGTGACGTTCGGGAAGAGCTGGGGTTGATTGCTTCTGTTCGGCGTCAGGTGGCTCGCATTTTGAGAACCTTGAAGGCGAGCGACTTCGACCGGACCGGCCAGCACTCGACCGATGGCCCCATTTCATTACTCGTGCTGCTGCAGCGGGTGACGGGCCACATCACGCATCACTTGAAATTTATCGAAGGAAAAGCAGAGGCTCTTCGGGGGGCCGAATCGGCCGGGTTGAGAGTTTGACAGTGTCGTCGTAGAATCGTCCCTCGAGTTAGGTGGCCAAGAGTTTAAAAGTCCGTGGGCAGGACCGCCGGGGCATGCCAGGTGCATGCTGATGTCGAAATTCACTGTCCCCCTATCAATTTCACGATCCATTAATGCGTTTGATCGGAGTTTCGAAGCCAGATGACGAATTATTTCTTTACCAGCGAATCTGTCAGCATGGGTCACCCTGACAAAGTCGCAGATCAGATTTCTGACGGCGTGCTCGACGCGATTCTGGCTCAAGATCCCCGTTCTCGCGTGGCCTGCGAAACGCTGTGCACGACGGACCTCGTGGTTCTTTCCGGTGAAATTACCACCCAGGCCAAGCTCGACTACGTGCAGATCGCTCGCGACGTCGTCAAAGATATCGGTTACATCAGCGATGATATCGGTTTCTCATACGAGACCTGCAAGGTCTTCGTTGCACTTCATAGCCAGAGCCCTGACATTGCCATGGGTGTCGATCGCGAAGGCGCCGGCGACCAAGGTTTGATGTTCGGTTATGCCTGTAACCAGACCCCGGAACTGATGCCGCTGCCGATCGCCCTGTCGCACCGCATCATTAACCGTCTGACCGAAGCCCGTCAGAAGACGGAAGTCGACTGGTTGCGTCCTGATGCCAAGAGCCAGGTCTCGGTGGAATACGATGCCAACAACAAACCCGTCGGAATTTCCGCGGTTGTTGTCTCGACCCAGCATTCTGACAGCGTCAGTCAGGAAGATATCTCGAACTTCGTGATCGATGAAGTCATTAAGAAGTCGATCTCGCCTGAGCTGCTGACCAAGAACACCAAGTACCACATCAATCCAACGGGTCGCTTTGTCGTTGGTGGTCCACACGGTGACACCGGTTTGACGGGTCGCAAGATCATTGTGGATACGTACGGTGGCTGGGGCCGTCACGGCGGTGGTGCATTCAGTGGCAAGGATCCCACCAAGGTGGACCGTTCTGCCGCTTACATGGCACGCCACGTCGCCAAGAATATCGTTGCCGCTGGATTGGCCAGCGAGTGCGAAGTTCAGCTCGCCTACGCCATCGGCGTTGCCGAACCGGTCAGCGTTCACGTCGACACGAATGGCACCAATGTCATTCCCGAAGACAAGATTGTCCAACTGGTTCGTGAGCACTTCAAGATGACCCCGCTCTCGATCATCGAGTACCTCAAGCTGCGTCGACCTGTTTACCGCAAGACCGCCAGCGGTGGACACTTCGGTCGTAACGATGCCGACTTCACGTGGGAAGCCACGAACAAGGCTGCTGACCTCAAGAAGGCTGCCGGTCTGTAATTTGATGCGGTATAAGCCGTAAAGTCAGAACAAACTGAGAACCCTGTCAGGCTTAGCCTTGGCGGGGTTCTTTCGTTGTTTACGGAGGGTTGTTTTCCGCCCGAGCCTTCTCGGTTTCAGGGACGGGACTGACTGATTCAGCGAGTTGAAACTGACGTGCAGGGGCTCCTGTCGTGGGCAACTTAGGGAGGGGGGGGCAGCGAACAGGCACACGATGGGACGTAACGAAGCGGCTGGTGATTGCGGCCGGTCGCCGTCAAGCGTGTGAGCGCCTGTCTCTGGAACTTCGCCGGGTTGCGCTCAGGGGTGAGTTCCGCGAGCCGTACGAGGGCCGCCGGCGGACCAGTTGGATGCATTGAATTTGAGGGATGCATTCATGGCATAACTGTTACCTCGTCAGGTTGTTGCGCCGCTGCGGAAATGCCGCATAGAATGGTGCCCGGCGTCGACTCGACGGGGTTTTCACTCAAGAAAATTTCAGGGTGATGTCAGAAGCTCTTCGACCGATATTGTCGGATTGAGTGGCACATTTACCTAGGAATTCCACCCGTCAGAACAAGACTGATTCCGCTGAAATCTCAAAACGGGTGCTAGATTTCATTCAATGACGGGATCGAATGGCGGTCTCTGAAGCATTGAAAATCCACGTCTGGGTTCGCTGCGAGATGTCGCGTCGATCCAAACCGTAGGCGAGAGGGGAATGTCATGGGGTTCTTGAAGCATTTTTTCAAGAACACGTATCGCGACGGTGAGTCGAAGCAGGGACGCAGCAGCTTCGAGAATTTGAGTGACGAACAACTCGAAGCCCATCTGAAAGTAGGACGATACGGCAACTTTTCGCTGACAGACGCAGTTCGGCCCTCATACGATCTGCAAATCGTGCCTCAGGCCGGATATCGCCACGACTTCTACCATGATCAGGAATCGGGGATCCGGATCCCGGTCATTATGGCTGCCGCCAGTAGTGAAATCCTCCTGGAGCTGTTCCTCGACTTGTTGGAACCGCTTGGGCACGAAGTCGATGTCGTGCTGGAAACCAGCCATGATCGTCGCCGGGGAAGTCATCACGACTTGTATCGAGAAGATATTGATCTGCCGGTGCTGAAGAGCAGTTTTTACGAGTTTGAAGATTTGCTGCTGGGGGATGGATGTACCGGCGTCGCTGTTCTTAATCCTGAAATCCCAAGGGAGATCCAACTTGATGAACACAAGCTGTTGATCATCTACGGCCAGGAACTCGTCGAGTTCGAAGACATCCTCGATGACTACGGCCTGCCTCGAATGGAAAAGATCAAGTTCATCACCGAAGCCGAACACATTCACTCGTCCACGGATGAGTTCGCGCGGCGGTTTGAAGAAATGAGAACGCGACTGGGAATCGACCTGGACTGAGATTCGCATGCCGGTCGGAAGACCACCCCGCCTCCTTGATCTGCCCGCGTATACTTGAATGCAACCTGCCTCGCACGACGGAGTGCCCCCATTCTCTGTCTGGAGATGACAACCGTGCGAACTTTGATGACGCTTGCGACTCTTTCTGCCGCCACGGCAGGGTATTTCTATCTTCAGGGAACACCCTCGGTGGGTGAGCCTTACGAAGCTCCTTCGGCTGCAGCGCGGCTTCAGGAAGAGGCGCAGCGCGAGTACCTGCGTCTGTCTGAAGTCTCGCGAGGCTCTGTTAAGGAACTCGTGAATCGCGTGCACCTGCACACGAAGTCGGTGCTCGATGACTTCGCGAACCAGCATGGTGGGCATTCCGATGCGCCGCTCGACGATGCCTTTCAGCGATTGAGGCAAGTCACCCAGTCGGCCATCGACACCTACGCCGCGGATAAGAGTCCAGCGGAAGAAGTGGCCAAATCCAAGCCGACGCGACTTCCGCCGACGCGACTGGATGATCTGCAGCGGATTGCCTTCGATCCCGGAGCGGCGATCGATCAGGTTGTTGAACAGATTCTCATTCAGCATGAGGAAAGTATTCAGCAGGAAGAGGCTGCAAATATCGCTGCAAGTTCCCCTGCAGCAGAGGCTGGATCGGTACAGGCTGAAGCTCTGAAAACGGAGAAAGAACCCGAACCAGCCCCCGTCGCGACGGTCGCCGAACAGGCTCAGGAAGCTCCCGCAGCGGTGCCCCAGGTGGCTCAGTCAGTGCCTGCGGAGAGTGCGGCCGAGGCTCCTGCTGTCACAGGGTCGGAAATTACAAACGTTTCGCGGCAGGAGGCTACGCCTGTGGTGAAGACGATGACCGCTCCTGCGCAGCCTGCGACAGCGCCTCAGACGTCGAAGCCAATCGTGGGGTATGAGTGGAAGGTAATCGGCAAGACGACCGAAGGTCGGAAAATGCATTCCACCCAATTCGGGTCGACGGGGACCCGGATACTGGTGATCGCCGGTTTAAATGGTGAGGATCGCGTTGCTGTGCGCTGGCTCGAGTTGCTGGCGGATGCAATGGCCAGCCGGCCGGACCTCACGAAGAACATCGAAGTCGTGTTCTTCCGGGCTGGTAACCCGGATGGTCTGGTTCGGAAAGTGAAGACGAACTCTCGCGGTGTGCCGCTCAACCGTAATTTCCCCAGCCGAGGATATCGGCAGGTGGTCGGCGTCCCTTCGTTTGCTGTCCCCGCCAGCGAAGTTGAGACACGTGTGATCCTGGACACGCTGTACACGTTTCGTCCGCGTCGGGTGATTCACCTCACTTCGACAACAGGTCCGTCGCAGGTTCTCTACAACCGATCCGGAAAACCCCTGGCACTTGAGCTTGAGCGTAATGCGAAGTTGAAACCTGTGCTGCTGGATCCTGAACTCAGTCCTGGTTCGCTGGAAGACTTCTCTGACGGAACGTTGGAGGCCGCCGTTCTGTCGCTCAAGGTTAGCATTGGCAACGACTGGCAGCAGGCTTGGACCCAGGTTCAATCGCAGGTGCTGGCCGCAGTGGTTGGGCGACCTCTCGGTGCGGGTGAGGGAGAGAATGGCGTGGACCCAGATGCAAATGGCAGCCCCGTTCCTTATTCCACGATTGAACCGATTTCGCGAAATCCACGTAATCGTGGTTATCAAGAACTTCCGGCCCCACCGGAGTAACGCGGCTTGAGCCCTCTTCGATGAGTGGGATTTCCCAATCTGAGAACATCTCGATTGCAGCCAGTGCCTGTCGCCACAAGAGTGGTGGCAGGCACTGGCTACATGACGGGTCGCGACTTCGCGGTGTAGCTTCGTGTTGTTTTTGTTCGATCTGCGTCAGGTGAACGAGGCAAAGACCCTGTTAAAAGACCCTGTTAAAGGAGTCGACGCGTCGGATCGTTTGTCATGTTTTCAGGAATCAGGCGGATGATTGGAAATTTCGACAATCGTCGAATCGAGGATCCGTTTTTTCAACAATCCTTCACGCGGGGGTGTTGTTGACGAGCGTGGGCGGAGTTTTAGGTCGCTTTTGCACAACCTTCCGGCGCTTCTTCCGGCTGGCGGGACGCTGACCTTTTTGAAAGCTTCGCTTCAGTTGGGCGAAGGCGGCCTCTGCTGCTGAACCGTTTCCTGCCTGCAGCGCTCGGAGGAGGGCCTCGAAGATCTGCTTGACGTCATCGGAGTATGGATTCTGATTAGACGCATCTGGCGTGGCGGTCAGCTCAATCAGTGCCATGGTGCATTACTCCTTTGCGGTCGATCTCATCCAATGAGTTTTTGGCCTGAAGGCAGGGCTTGTTCGACTTCTGGAACTAACATCGGTTGGTTCTGGTCGATGACGCGAACGTTCTTACAGTAGCCATCACGTTTTTCTTTGTGTTGTTGATGAGCCTGTTTTTAAGGCGATTGAAGGCTACAGGGCCTCCCCACACCTCCTGCTCAGTGTGCTGTTTTGAAGCACCTGGAGGCTGTCTTTCCCCTGCTCTCATTTGACCTTCGCGACCGATCGATGCGGCAGATCGATCAAAGGGGTGTCGCGGCGGTTTTCCGATCCAGGCAGGCGTTCCAAGCAAGTCCCGGTCCAAGTCGAAATTCGAAATTGACTTTCATGTCAAAGTGTATTACTGTCGTGATACACAAATGCAACAAAACCCTTTCGAATTCGCCGTGCAGCCTACGTCTGGAGTGCCGATCTACCGGCAACTGATGGATCAGGTTCGTTCCATGATCTCCAGCGGCCGGCTGTTGGCAGGGGACAGGCTGCCCAGTGTGCGGCAATTGGCCGCGACACTCGAGGTCAACATGATGACAGTCTCGAAGGCCTACGCCCGTCTGGAAGCAGACGGTGTGATCGAGCGCGAGAGAGGGGTGGGAATGCGGGTCCCCCTCGCCCCGGATGCTGGAACGAGTTCCGGACCGCGGACGACGGTTGCCGAACGGCAGAAAGAGTTGCGGCCGATCGCCGAAGAGCTGGCGACACGGGCGTGGCAACTGAAGTTGACTGAGCAGCAGGTGATTTCCGTTGTCGAATCGGTGTTCAAAGAACGGAACTTGTGAAGAAAGGGGACCTCCCGATGGCTGATTCCGTCATTACGATCAATTCCCTGAAGAAGGCCTTTGGTTCGAGGCAGGTGCTCACCGGCGTTGATCTCGACGTACCGGCAGGGGCCATTGTGGGGTTGGTGGGGACGAACGGCTCGGGCAAATCCACTCTCATCAAGTGTTTGCTTGGCCTGCTGAGAAAGACCTCGGGGACAGTCAGTCTGTTTGGAGAGGATTCCTGGAACCTCAGTGCCTCGGCAAAAAGTCGACTCGGATATGTTCCTCAGACTGTCCGGCTTTATCCGTGGATGAAGGTGAAGCATATCGTTGCTTACACCTCTTCATTCTACGAGGACTGGGACGAACAGTGGGCAGCGACACTGCTCGATCGATGGGAGCTTCCGCTGGAACATCGAATCGGCCCTTTGTCTCCCGGTCAGTTACAGAAACTGGCACTGGTGCTTGCCCTGGGATATCGACCTGAGCTGCTGATTCTTGATGAGCCGGTGGCGAGTCTGGATCCTGTCGCACGACGCGGATTTCTGCGGTCGTTGCTCGAACTCTGTCAGGAGAACGAGCACACCATCCTGTTCTCGACACATATCACTTCGGATCTGGAGCGGGTTGCCTCACATCTGGCAATTCTGAAAGAGGGGCAAATCGCTCTATTTGACGAGCTTGATAACGTCAAGGATCAGGTGAAGCGATTCCGGATTAAGGCGGCATCCATGCTTCCGGCTGATTTCACAGTCCCGGGAGCCTTGCGTTGTGCTGTGGACGGGAAGCAGGCCGTGGCGGCGGTCACACGGGTTGATGATCAGCTTGTGTCCGAATTAAAACGGCAGTGGCAAGCAGACGTGGTGGTGGAAGACCTGAATCTCGAAGAGATTTTTCTGGAGTATCACCATGTCTGATCTTCCTCGAAATTCCGTCATTGCCCGTCCCCGTCGATGGAGGGCCGTCTGGTTGTCGTATTGCACTCGTCCGCTCATGTGGGGATTCGCATTAGTGGCCGGGCTGGTGGGGGCAGGGATCGCAGTGGCGGTTGCAAGGGACCCGGAGGACGTGGCCCGATCCAGGACTCTCAATTCGGCAAATCCTACGGCAGCAGCACCCGATCCAGTCGTCGACATGACATTTGGGAAAGACGCGTCACGCTCGATCAATTGGTCCCAGGTACGCACACTGAAGGTGATGGATCTTTCGCAATGCGCACCGTTGTGGACTGATGGTGCCATGCCGCGCCTGGAATCGCTAACCGTCTACAAAGGTGTCACCGATGATGAATTGACGGAACTGTGCCAGCGTTACCGTTTCGTCTCCTTGATTCTTCATGGTACGCAGCGTCTGACACCCGCAGGAATACGCGCCTGGAAAAACCAGACTCGTCTGGATTTTCTTAGATTCACAAGCTTCGATGTGGTGCAGGCCGATGAGAAGCTCGACTGGCCTCCTAATCTGAGGACATTGATTTGCGATGACCCACGTGGAGTCAGCCTGTCGCGGTTGCGCGAATGGCGAGGCCTGCACCAGTTAGAGACCGTGTCGACGCGTATCGTCCCCTCGACGACGGGAGTTTCTCCCGAGGTCATCGACGAACTCAGGAAATTCCCGCGATTGAAGCGACTTTTCCTGGTGGAATTGCCACCGGCGTTCCCGAATGTCCTGTCCGAACTGCAACGGGTGTTGCCCCAGATTCGCGTCCGGCCGCATGCATACGACCCCGTGCGACTCGAACGAGTGAATCTGATTGTGGTCTTCGGGTTCCTGGTTTACGTTGGTCTTTCGATCCAGTTATCCTCCCAGTTTGTGTCTTCCCATCGCCTGCTGGCACCCCGTTTCGCGAGCAGTCATTTCAGTTCCGCCGGAGCGATTGCTCTCTGTACGGCGGGACTGTCGTGTCTTCTGTTTCACAGAGCCGGAAGTGCTTTCCTCGCCAGTTTGGCCCTGAGTGGCGTACCCATCGTACTGCTTGCGGTACTGATGCGCTTTTCTCGCTGGATTGGTGGCCTCTCGGGAGTCCCGGTACCCGGCGTGGCGAATTGGGTCGCGGTTCAATGTCTGGCATTAGGGCTCCCGTTCTGTCTGTTACTGACGAACGCAAATCGTCTGGAACTGGATTGGTTCCTGCGAGGGGAACAGGTTGGGGCGGCGTTCTTCGTCGTGGCAGCGACTTGCTGGGGGGCGTATGACCTGGCGCGGTGGTACACTGGGCTGCAACGAGGGTTGGAAGAGTCGGGCGGGGGGGATGTCCCGCTGAGTTGTGTGGATGTGCCCGGCTGGCAGGGGTGGGCAAGTACCCAAGTGTCCCTGCAGTCCAAGTCGCCGAAGCGAGAGCAGCGTTTATACAGGTTGGTTGATGCGCGTATGGAACAGTTTGCGGAACGAATCCGCGGTCGCTCCCGTGTTACGCCGCTTCATCAATGGGAGACTGCGGGGATCCTGACAACGAAAGGGTGGGTCAACAACTTTATTGTGATGATCGTGATCGCAAAGGTGGTAGAGGCACTGGTGATCCCCGCTGAATGGCTATCCCGAACGCAGCTAATCGATTTCGGGTGTCTTCAACTCCTTGGTACCGGACTTCTTTTTCCGTTGTGCTTTGCCTGGTATCGCCGCCCGATGATGTCCGTCGAACTCTTGCGACCTAATTCACGCCGGGACTGGGTTTTAACAAATTTCCGCGGGCTGCTGAGTGAGCTCTTGCCTGTCGCCGCCGTTTCAGGCGTGTATGGGAACTGGCTGCTCTGCACCGGGCGTTTCGGTCAGTGGACGATCCCGGCAATTCTCAGTGTGAATGCCGTGATCGTGACCGTGCTAGTCGCTGTCTATGTCATCGGAGTTTGGGCCATGACAGTGCAATCGCAGGGGGTGGTGGTTCTGATTGCGGTGCTCGGCTGGATTGCGATTGTATCAGGAGTCATCGCTCCTATTCTGTTCCCGCTCGATCTGACAACGTTGAAACCCGCCATGATCCTGGCCGCAACCTTTACCACGTTCTTGGTTTCCTCGACGGTGGGGGTGGGGCTGGCTTACCGGAGTTGGATGAACTGGGAAGTGGGCAATTCTGCGCAATGAACGAAGCTGGCAGAGCTTTGTCACGCGGGATTATTCGAGAAGAGGAATCCGAATCAGGTATCCGTTGCGGATGTGGATTTCACTTTAGCGGGATGCTCGATTCCCCCGGACCGGGATGTCCGCAGCAGAATCGGTGCAGAGCCGCCGGGAGTTTCTACTGCCAGGCGAGAATATGCTCTTAAGAGTTCCAGGTACGTATCGCGGAACCCCTCGGTCTTGATTCGGGGATTCCACACTGGCACGGCCGAACTAGCACGTACAAAAAGAAAAACGCCCCCATCCGTGAGGGCGACTGCATCCTGCTCCATCCGTTGACCGCAAGAGACGTGCTGGTGACAGCTCCGTCTCAGTATAAGAAAAAGAACCCCCAGAGAACTGCGTCCGTCAACTATGTTGGGTGTACTGGCGATTGGGTTCCGGGGAGCAGAGTGGGTCAGAGACTGCTCAGAGGGGGCCATGCAGTTCACAGCCAACGGGTTCGTTGTTCGCTGGGGGTTCGGGCTGGGAAAGATCATGTGGCGATTGCTCGTCACGTGAGAGATGTAAAGCTAACCTTGTGCCAAAGGATGTTTCGGCGCACAAAATTTTGAATCTCATTCAATATTTCATTGATTTTCAGGCTCGAACGGGGCAAGATGGTTGTAGCAGAGGACGATTTTCGGCGCGCGCCGAAGAATAAACTTTTCCAAATGAGCGCCGAAGCGGTTGCTTTCGGCGCCGAAAGGCCCCTCGAAACCAGATCGGATAGACGATGGATCGCACAAATTGGGTGGTTAGGGGGAGCTTGGCAGTTTTTGCTGGCGCCATCGTTGCCTACTGTGTTGTGGTGATGGTGGTTGTCGCCACGGCGCCCGACCTTCGCCTGCGTTTTCTTCTCGTCGGGCCTACCGGACTTACCTCCGGCATCATCATCGAAGATACGATCGGGGTCGAAGCCCTGGATGGGCAACCGGTACCGCAGCCCCAGGACGTCTTGATTGAGTTGGATGGTCAACCGGTTAAAACCAGTCT
The DNA here is from genome assembly GCF_041860085.1 of Schlesneria sp. DSM 10557. Taxonomy (NCBI): domain Bacteria; kingdom Pseudomonadati; phylum Planctomycetota; class Planctomycetia; order Planctomycetales; family Planctomycetaceae; genus Schlesneria; species Schlesneria sp. DSM 10557. The sequence goes on along the minus strand of NZ_CP124747.1, from coordinate 3,242,907 downwards.
CGATTTTATGCGAGAACAGTTCGCCATCCGAAATCGGGATCTTCAGCTTCGCCCGAACACTCCGGGTCCACATCGGCAGGATGCGCAAAACTACGTTCCGATTAAATTTGTCCGATCGACGGACGCTCAGCCAGTCTCCACAGCGATCAAGATCCAAGCGGTCCCGATGCGGGAAGTGGGTTTGACTCTCGTCTGGTTCCTGCTCGAACTGATTATTTTTTCAGTGGGGGCGGTCGGTTTCTGGAGTCGGCCGTTCGATGACGCCGCGCGACTCTTCTTTGTGATGTGCTCCGTGACGTTGGCCGCGTTTGTGGGGGGCTTTCACTGGTGGACGGTCGGCAGCAACTTCTGGCTGAACCTTCCCTTCGCTGTCTGCGCAATCTTGCTCCCGGCCGTCATTCTGCACTTTTTCCTCGTTTACCCCCGTTCGAAGCGACCGCTGATTCAGTGGCCGATTGCCACTGTCGCTGCCATCTACGCCATTCCACTTCTGACGATCATGGCGTTTCTCGCCGTGGACGGCGGCTTATGGTTTTTGCCTCATTCGATGGGGCCACAGGCGGAATTCAATTCGCAACTTGTCTCGATGCTGTTGAACTGGTTGCGAATCGGTGTCTACAGCTACTTTGCCGTGGCAGCGGTGTACTTTCTGATCGCTTTGGGGGCTCTGACGCACAGTTGGTTTACGGCCCGTAATCCCATTGAAAAGAATCAGGTTCGCTGGATCCTGCGTGCCGGCTGCGCCGCCTCGTTCTTTATTGGCTATGCACTCTATCTCGCCTTCTTCTACCGGGCCGAATTTGCGCTGGGGGGAGGGCGAATTCCCATGTTCCTGGCCAGTCTGCTGTTTATGTTCGCATACGCAGTCGGGATTGTCCGGTACAAACTCATGCTGATTGATCAGATCGTCAACCGCGGGATGTGGTACTACGTCCTCAGTTATGCCGCGACAGCAACCGTCGCTTTTGTCATTTCCTGCGGAACCCTGGCGATGACGATCCGCAAAGCCCAGGCTCTGGAACAGCCTTCCTGGATCATCGCTGGCATTCTCATGCTCGCTGTCGTGTTGCTGATCTGGTTGAGGGATTCCTGGCAGACGTTTGTCGATCGACGCTTCTTTCGCGAAAAGTATCGGCTGGACAAGGCACTTCAGCGGATGAATCAGGCGGCGGGGCGATTGGCTGATGTCGACTTTCTCGCCGAACGAATGCTGATGTCCTGTCGCGACGTGCTGCAGTCCGAATTGACGGCACTGTATCTTCGCGATTCGCAAACCTCGACTTTTCGACTCGCCGGTGCTCAAGGAGTTTCCGCCGGTCTTCCCATGCAGTTTTCCGCACCGGAGGAATTCTGCCAGGCGCTTCAGACCGATCCGACTCTTCAGCGCGTCACGTCCGTGTCGCGCGATGATCTGTCGCCGACACAAAGCCTGTTAAGGCTGGTGAAAGCGGATCTCGTCCACGGCTTGGAAACCAATGGCGAAATTACCGGGATCGTCGTTCTGGGAGGCAAACAGAATGGATTGATGTATTCGGCCGAAGATCTGACCTTCCTTACGGCGCTCGGGCAGATCACCGGGATCGCACTTCATTGCGCCAACGTGCATCAAAACCTGAAACATCTTAACGAAGAACTGCGAACGAAGGTGGATCAGTTGGCGCAGCAACGTCAGCGAATCGCCATGCTGGAGGCCGAGATCGCGACGACACGGTCTGAACCTGTCACTGCGACCGGGACCGAGTTCCGTCGTGACGCAATCATCGGGCGCAGTCCGGCGTTGAATCAGGTGCTGGAGATGGTTCGCAAAGTCGCGCCGAGTGAAACGAGTGTTCTAGTTCGTGGCGAGAGCGGGACAGGGAAGGAATTGCTGGCGAAAGCGATCCATGAGAACAGTTCACGGCGGAGCGGACCTCTGATCAGTGTGAACTGTGCGGCATTCTCGTCCGGGTTGCTGGAAAGCGAGCTATTCGGACACGTGCGCGGATCATTCACGGGAGCTCATGAGAATAAACCAGGTCGATTTGAATTGGCTCATCGGGGAACGCTGTTTCTGGATGAAATCGGCGATATTTCCGCCGAGACGCAGATCAAGCTGCTGCGTGTGCTTCAGCAGCGTGAGTTCGAGCCCGTGGGGGGGACCAAAACGATTCAGGTCGACGTCCGCATGATCGCGGCGACACATCAGAACCTGGAACGGCTGATCGCCGAAGGCAAATTTCGCGAGGACCTCTACTACCGCCTGAACGTCATCAGCATTCATTTGCCGCCACTGCGAGAGCGACCGGACGACATTCTCGATCTGGCGGCTTACTTCCTCAAATCGGCAGCGGTCCGCGGGGGTCGACGAGTCACGCGCTTTGACGATGACGCCTTGAATGCCCTGATGCAGTACTCATGGCCTGGTAACATTCGTGAACTTCAGAACGTCATCGAACGGGCCGTGGTCCTGTGCGAGGATGAGGTAATCGAACTGAGCGATTTGCCTGCCGACATTCAGAAGACAACTTCGACGGTGAGCAAAGGATCGCCCAACTGGGATCTGAGTACGACAGAGACCATTGCAAGCCAGACGTTCGCGGCGGACGATCCCGCGTCTGAGCGGCGAATCCTTGTGGAAGCGCTGCACGCTTGCGATGGGAACAAAACCAAGGCCGCGCGCCGCCTCGGCTTGCCCCGCAGCACGTATTTCAGCAAGCTGAAAAAGTATGGGATTGACGACAATCCTCCGCCGGATTCGCCCCGGTTTGGACGACTGCCGCGGTAAGGTTGGCGAATCACCCCCTGATCTTGACGGACTTGAGAGACACCAATGGCAATCCTCGATCGTGAGGAATACATCGAGCAGGCATATTTTTTTAAGACGTTCCTGGAACGACTCGACGAAGACCTGCCGTCCCAGGAAATCCTCACGAGCATCAAGGAAGAGATCCTGGGGACGACGAAGCTGCCGCTCGCTCTCGATGTCCTGAGAGGAGAGATGCTGCTGAAAGGGCGTCTCTGCGAGGGGATGGCACTGCTGAAGCATTACTTCGCGCCGTTTCAGACGTTCGTCATGAAGCAGGCTGAAGAAGACCGCACCAAGTTCGATCAACGTGTCGCGCTGCAAATTCTGGAACGGGAAGCTCGCTATCGGGCCGAGAACGGGAACCCCGCCGGACTGTTTGTCTATCAGTTCGAATGCATTTCGCGAAACCGATTGGGCTATGATCGGGGAATGACCGCGATCTCGGAAGATCCTGTCTACAATGCCGATTGGCGCGAGTGGATTCTGAGGTCTCGACTGCAGCTGGGGACTGTCGAGTTCGCGGACCTGATCTACTTTCGATCGGAATTCTATCTGGAAGAGCGGCGCAAGCTGGTCGACCCCCATGAAGTTCCCACCGTTCCGTTACTGTTCAGCCGCCAGGAGGGACGGATTGCCAAGGCGAACCGTGGGAAAGACCCGCTTTTACTGTTCGCCGCATTGCAGCGTCAGCTGGGATATCCTGCGGTCCCTCGTTCTCAATCCTCCCGCGATTTGAAGTTGCCGCCCCACCTGGAAATGCGATTACAACGCATGGAAAAACGGATCCAGTTGCTGGAAGCGGAGGCGAAAGGAAAACTCGACCTCAGCGAGTTCTACGCTCAGCCTCGTTCATTCGAAGATCCACCCGACATCGGAGAGGGGATTTCCAAATGAAGAAACCGAGGGGATTGGCGACAAGATAAGCATCCTTTTGCGACGCGCTGGCTGCCATCGGGTGCCCTGAAATCTGGGATTGCTCGGAGCCCTGGGCGGCTACTCTCTTCGAGTCGGAACCGGGCGTGCAGTTGCGTCAAAGGTCGTGCCTTCAGCTCAGTTTCCGTTGTTGGGACTGCTTGTGTGGGTTGTTTGGGTTGTAGCGATTGCTCAGGATTTTGGGTGATGGTTCGTCCTTCCAGTCACCCTCGTGCAGGGGGAAGCGACGGCCTGCCGCCACGTGCGGGCTACCGGGGCATCAATATGTTCAAAGAACATCGTCCCTGCACCCGTTCCAGTTCATTTTCTCCGGGGACCCGATGTCCGATTTTCCCTGACCTCTGTTCGATTCATTGCCTCTGCGCGGTTTCATGAGCCTGTTTTGCGAATCGTTAAGACCTGGAATTGACTCTGTTTTGATATTTCCAGGTTGGCTGTCTTAAAGGCCGCAGGCTCGGAAAAGTTTCCCAAATCAGCAGCTCCCCTACAGCTGGGATCAGTCCTCTCACTGGTACGTGTTGACGTGGCATTTCTCTGACGGGCTTGAGTCGTTTTGCTGTCGGGATGACGCAGGTCTGCTCGCTGTCGTTGATTGTGCGATGTGTGACGCATCAACGGAGCATCACGTGTGAAGCGGAGTTATCGAACGTGTGGAATAGACGGGACCAGTCGTACCAGTTGTATGGGGTTTGTCGGGTGTAGTTTTCAGACAAGAGATTCGTACTGAGCCAGTGAAAGCGTTCTTGCCAAGCGTAGGAAGCCGATCTGCTTTTACAGCAGAACCTCAAAGGTCACCGACCACCTAATACGGTTTCGAACTTGAACTGAGAGCAGGACTGGACAAGACGTGCGGACATATAAAATCCAAGTGAGCACTCTGATCTTTAGTGCATGCCTGACAACGATGGCCTGGGGAGGTAGTGAGGGTCATCCGGCCCCGCCTTACAACCTCGCAAGTGTCGTCCCCATAAAAGAAAAATCGGAAGTCAGGCAAGTCAATTTTTCGGCTACAGAGTCACCGGGAACGACGGAGCAGGCTGTGGGGGGGGATTCACCCGCCTATCTGACTCCGGAAGGTTTGCCTCCGCTGTCACAGGTCACACCCGCAGCGCCAGCGGTTCCAGTCGCCTCGTCAAATTTCGACGAGATTTTCGAAGGACCTGGCTACGAGTGGCAGGTGCTTCCCGTCGGGCTGATGTACAAGGCCTATCTGGCGGGTGAAAAAGAGTCTCGAATGGCGTCTGTCTTCTACGCAGCGAATGGTCGTAAAGGAGCGATCTGGGAGAACACTCTCGGTGCTCACGTCGGCCTTTTGCGTTACGGAACGACGAACTCGGTGAACCCCCAAGGCTGGCAGTTCGACCTCGAAGGGGCGGCGATGCCCCGTGTGGACATGGGACACGAGGATGACCTTGAGGCTGTTGACTTCCGCGCGGGATGGTTGATCACTCATCGTCGAGGTCCCAACGCGTTCAAAGCAGGCTACTACCATCTCAGTTCGCATGTGGGGGACGAGTACCTGATTCGAAACATCGGTTTTGAACGTCTTAACTATGTTCGAGATTCGCTGATCATTGGATGGACACGCGACGTCATGAGTCCCAATCTGCAAGTCTATGGTGAGATTGCCTGGGCCGTGTTTGCTCAGGACGGTGCTCAACCCCTGGAACTGCAGTATGGTATTCAGTACTCCCCGTTGGTTTTTGGTCTGCATGGGGCACCGTTCGCAGCGATCAATGGTCACACACGACAGGAGTTCAACTATACCACCAGCATTACCGTCCAGGCTGGATGGCAATGGCGTGGGGTATCGAATCATACGCTGCGAACGGGTGTCAGTTATTACGAGGGGCCCTCGATGCAGTGGTCATTCGTGGGACAATCAGATCGGATGATCGGGGCGGGGATCTGGTTCGACTTTTGATCTGAGTGGAGACCATCGTTCCTCCCATCGACAGGCCAACGCTGCTCCGAATCGAGACCTCCCCCTGACATACTGACAATCAGTGCGATCGGAAGAAAAGTTGTTTCACACGTCACCCCGGTGGTCGCATGTTTGCGACGACCGGGGTTTCTGCTTTGCTGCGGACGAAGTCAGAACTCGCACGTGCTAAGCGGTCGCATCACATGGTGACTGGATGACGACGGACGCTCCGAGGGCCGGACTGCGTTAATTGCTTGCGAATAGACCCAGTGGTAAGCTCGGCGTCGTCCGATTTTGATGTCGGACCCCTCTGCATTGGTTGTCATTCTCACTCACGCGTTTCAATCGACCTGTGCGCCTGTGTCTGGAGGCGCGCCAGCAGTCAGTCTGCGGAAATTTCCCGTGAAAAGGCTCCTTCATGGTCCGTCAATCCCTCGGCTGTATCGTCGTCCTCTTACTGACGGTGACCTCTTCAGTTTGGGCTCACGAGATCGATCTCTCGAAGGCGATCGTCGTCACGCGGGGGGGCGAATTACCTGCCGCAGAACGAATCGCCCCGACAGTTCTCGTTGAAGAGTTGCAGCGTCGAACTGGGATCCAGCTGCCGGTCACGACCGAATGGCCCGTTGACGCAAAAGCCATCATCGCCATCTCAACCAGAGTGGCACCACCGGCGTGGTCAGAGCGGGCGAATTCTGTCGTTGCCACCGTTCCCGAACCGGCGGAATCGTTCTCAATTCGGTTGACTCCGGCAAATGAACAGGGGCCCGCGATCGTCTTCGTGACGGGCCGTGATTCGCGAGGAGCCTTATTCGGCGTTGGCAAGCTGCTGCGGAACCTGAACTGGCATGACGGGCGCATCACGTTGTCGTTCGGGTTTCAGGCAAGTGAGTCACCCGACAGGCCCCTGCGTGGTCATCAGCTGGGATATCGGGATACAGCGAATAGTTGGGATGCGTGGAGCATTGATCAATTTGATCAGTACTTTCGCGAACTCGTCATTTTCGGAGCCAATGCAGTTGAGAACATTCCCTGGCAAGGAGGAAAACTCAGTCCATTGATGAAATATTCCCGCCCGGAAATGAATATCAAATTTGCAGAGTTGTGTGATCGGTATGATCTCGATCACTGGATCTGGGTACCGGTGCTCGTGAAGCTGCCGAACGCGACGGAGGAAGCGGCATTCCTCGAGCAGCAGGAGGCATACTATCAGCAGGTCAAGCGGCTGGATGCCATCTTCGTTCCGGGGGGAGATCCGGGGGAGAATAAAGCAGAGCATCTGGTGCCGTTCTTACAGCGCATGGCATCACTGGTAAACAAGTATCATCCCCAGGCGAAGGTCTGGCTGTCGCTGCAGCACTTTAAACCAGACGACGTGGACTTCCTCTTCCGCTATCTCGATGAACATAAGCCAGCCTGGTTTGGTGGATTGGTGATGGGGCCGGGAAGTCCTCCGATGGAGGCGACACGTCGCCGACTTGCCGATGCGTATCAACTCCGTTGGTACCCGGACATCACGCACACCGTGCGATGTCAGTATCCTGTCCCGTGGCTCGATCCGGCGCTGGGTATGACCCTCGGCCGTGAGTGCGTTAACCCTCGCCCTGTCGATTACACCGCCGTTTACCGGATGGACTATTCCTTCACAAACGGCTTTCTTTCTTATTCCGACGGCGTACACGATGACTTCAACAAGAACCTGTGGTCACAGCTTGGCTGGAATCCTGAGGTCGATCCGCGCCATGTGGCAGAGGAGTACGCCCGGTTCTTTTTCCGCAGTGACCTTGCCCAGGTCGGGGCAGACGGTTTGTTCTCACTGGAGACGAATCTGCGCGGAGCCCTTGCGGAGAACGGCTCAATCGAAGGGGCGTTGCGATTGTGGCAGGAACTTGAACGACGCATTGTCACTGCGGGAAGTCCGTGGCGTTTTCAGATGCACTTGTTCCGAGCCTATTACGATGCTTACACCCGAAAGCGACTTCTCTATGAGATCGATCTCGAACGTCAGGCCTTGGCCAAACTGGCCGAGTCGAGTCATGCCGATGTCCTCTCCACGATCAGTGCCGCGCGTCAGATTCTCGAACGGGCCGCGACCGAACCTGTCGACGTAGAGGGGCTGGAAAAGCTCAACAAATTCGGTGAGACACTGTTTGAAGAAATCGGACTGCAGACCAGCGTCCCCCGGTACCAGGCTTCGGGCTACGAGCGAGGGGCGGTTCTCGATTTTGTGAACTACCCCCTCAATAACCGCTGGTGGCTGGAAGATCAGTTAGAAGCGGTCGTCAGACTGTCCGACGTGGCGACACAGCGGAAACGGATTGAGGTCATCATCAATTGGGAGAATCCGGGCGACCAAGGTTACTACGACGTCGTCGGTCACGTTGGTCGTTCCCCTCGTATCCCGAAACTCTTGCTGGCAGGAGACGCGCTTCGCCATCAGGATGACCATCCCCGGCCCAACCAGCGATGGGTGGGGGAAAAGCGAAATCGATTGCGACAGGCCTGGCACGCTTACCTGTTCCGCATCCCGCAAGGCATCACCTACAACAATCTCGACAGTTCCTCAGCTTACATCGTAAAACTTTTTGCTCAGCGGTCGTCCCCATTGGTGATCGATGGCGTCAAGGCGAAGTTGTTGAGAACCGGCGAGACGTTCGACCAGGTGACTGAACAGATCTTTGAGGTTCCTGCGGAGACGCTGGCCGATGGCCGAATCACCCTCACATGGGAAGAGATGGACGAATCCGAACTGAACTGGCGACAGCGACACTACGTGACGGACATCTGGGTCATCAAGGCGGAAAAACAGTGACTTCTGGTGCAGTCCCTCTCTCGATGAAGTTCGATTTATGACGAATGACTCCATTTCTGGATCGCAGAGCGAGACGCCGGAAAGTGATTATGACGGGGCGTGGAAAGAGTTACTGCGCTCGCACTTGCGAGATTCGGTCGAGAATTGTTTTCCCGCGCTGGCAGAATTGGTTGACTGGAGCTTTGAACCGCAGTGGCTGGACAAAGAAATCAGCCAGATCGTCGGTCAGTCTGGTCAAAAGAACAGTGAAGTTGATGTTCTGTTTAAAGTTCGTCTGAAAACTGGCGACGAGCAGTGGATTTTGTGTCATCTGGAGATTCAGACCTCGTACGAGGCGGATTTCGCCTTTCGGCTCGATCTTTACCATTCTGGGCTCAAGTGGATGTTTCGCCAGGAGATTTTGACGCTGGTGATTTTGGCCGATTTACGAAAAAGCTGGATGCCCCGTGAACATCGCTTTGAAATGGGTGGCTTCCTGAGCCATCGCCAGTTTCCCGTCTGCAAAATCGTGGAACGACTCGAATCAGACTGGGTGGACAATGTGTCACTGGTCGCTCAGGTTTCGAGAGCTCAAATTGCCGCCCTCAGGACGACGGGTGACCCAGAGTCGCGATTCAGTGCGAAGACGGAGTTGGTACGAAACCTCTACACGCTGGGGTACTCTTCCGATAGAATAAGAGAGCTCTTTCGGCTGATTGACTGGATGATGCGTTTGAGAGCTGATTTGGACCGCCGATTCCGCTCAGATTTGATCGCTTATGAAGAGGAGTTACGTATGCCGTACGTGACCTCGGTAGAACGATTAGCAAAAGAAGAAGGACGAGAAGAAGGTTTCCTCAAAGGAAGCGAGGAACTGCTTTTGCGGCAACTGGTCCGAGTGTGCGGGGACGTACCGGATGAGTTGAGGCAGAAGATTCACCGACTTTCACTGGAGCAGAGCCACCAACTGGGGGAAGCACTGCTGGATTTTCATTCCCTCGCTGATCTTGAACACTGGCTACAGGTTTCAGGTCATTGATTCGCTTACCGCACCGCTGAGCCACTTGCTCAAGAATTCACTGCTAAAAACTGCACTCCACCCCCGCCAGTAAAACGACACCGATTTCACCTGATGATCACGGAATGTCGTCGGTTCACCGTCGAATATTCCCCTGGTCCGTCTGAATACGATTACTGAAGCCCGGCAATCAATGTCGCTGATCTTCAGCAGACGCAGGTGTCTTCCAGCCTTTGGAAACTTGCCACGATGAAAAATCTCCTTCGAATCGCCCACTGTTCGGTGTGGCTCGTTGCCCTTTCCGCTGCGAGTGCGGCAGGGGCCCCCACGCCCGAGCAATTGGATTTCTTTGAAAAGCGGGTTCGCCCACTTCTCGTCGAGCATTGCCTCGAATGCCATGGTTCTAAAAAGCAGGAAGCGGGGCTGCGGCTCGATACTCACGCGGGGTTCTTGAAAGGTACCGACGGCGGCCCCGTTTTTTCGGGGAACGCCGAAGGAAGTCGCTTGCTGAAGGTACTCGAGTATGCCGATGGCGATACGCAGATGCCTCCCAAAGGAAAACTGCCCGCCGAGCAAATTGCGGACTTCCAGCAGTGGCTGTCCATGGGAGCGCCGTGGCCCGCCGAGTCGGTGGTCGATGCCGCCGATCCAAAGGATCACTGGGCATTCAAGCCCGTCAAACGTCCCGCGATTCCTCATCTGACTTCGCTTTCCGGGAACCCGCATTCGGAAGCGGTGCCGGTGTCCCAAGTTCAAACCCCGGTAGATGCGTTCATCACCCAATCATTGGCTGAAAAGGACATCACGCTCGCGCCACCGGCGAGCCGTTATGAATTCATCCGCCGTGCGACGCTGGACTTGTGGGGTGTTCCGCCCACATTCGATCAGGTGCAGGAATTCCTGGCGGATCAGTCACCCGACGCGGCCGAACGGTTAATTGATCGTCTGCTGGCTTCGCCGTACTACGGGCAGCGTTGGGGCCGACACTGGCTCGACGTGGCTCGTTATGCCGACTCCAAGGGTTATGTTTTCACGGCAGAGCCCCGCTATCCCTATTCGTACACTTACCGCGACTACGTAGTCGAAGCGATGAATTCGGACCTTTCTTACGACAGGTTCGTGGTTGAGCAGATTGCGGCTGACCTGGTTGTCCTTAACGAGAAGGGCGAGCAGGGAATCGCTGAGTCGCAAGATTCGCGTCTGGCGGCACTCGGGTTTCTGACCGTCGGCCGGCGGTATCTGAACAACCAGAACGACATTATCGACGATCGCATCGACGTTGTGACGCGAGGCCTGTTGGGGATGACCGTCGGCTGTGCGCGATGTCATGATCACAAGTTCGACCCGATCCCGACTGCGGACTATTACTCGCTGTACGGAGTTTTTGCTTCGACCACGGAACCCGAGGAGTTGCCTGTCATCGGTCTGCCAAAAGATCAGGCCGCCTATCGCCAGTTCCTTGCCGAATTGGAAAAGCGGCAAGCCGACGTGCTGGCCTATGAGAAAGAGAGCATTCCAAAACTGGCCGAAGAGATTCGTGTCGTTGCAGGTGATTCATTGCAGCAGATCGCCAAGGAGATCCCAGCCTGGAATCAGACTCCTGTCGCGTTCACGGGCGCTAACGAACCACGTCGACCCGTCGTGCAGCGCTGGAAAGACTTGCTCAATCGCAATGTCGCACAGCCACATCCGGCCCTGGTTCCCTGGTTTGTCCTTTCAAAAGTGGAGAAGCCCGAAGACTTTTCCGCTGCGGTAACGCAGATGGTGGAGTCATGGGCCAACGATGACGAAGCCGCACGGGTTAATCCTCTCGTCCGGCAAGCAATCGTCGCTCAGAAGCCAACGACGCTTTTGGAGCTTGCTCGTCTTTACGGCAACCTGTTTGATGATCTTCGCTCTCAGTGGACGGAATTGCAAAAAGCGACCCCCGAGGCCACTGGACTTGCCGACCCCAATGCGGAGCAAGTTCGACAGCTGCTGTATGGCGAGAAGTCTCCAGCAAATCTGACTCTCGACGAAGCCCGTCCCGCGTTCAGTCGCGATATTGTCGATCAGATCACGAATCTGAAGAGAAATGTTGATGCACTGAAGGTGACGTCGCCAGGGGCTCCCCCTCGCGCGATGATTGTCCGTGATGGGGCCTTGAATGATCCCGTGATTTTTGTGCGCGGTAACCCGGGACGGCGCGGCAAGCCGGTTCCACGGCAGTTCCTCGAGGTTGTTTCGATGCCCGAGCGCAAACCATTTGCGCGAGGCAGCGGCCGCCTGGATCTGGCGGAAGCGATTGTTGATACACAAAACCCCCTGACAGCACGAGTCATTACGAACCGTGTCTGGCAGCACCACTTCGGGACGGGGATCGTCGCGACTCCGAGCGATTTCGGAACTCGCGGCCTCCCTCCTTCACATCCTGAATTGCTCGACTGGTTGTCAGCGGAACTCAGCGGTCTCGACCATCCCGATTCGCCCATGAACTGGTCGCTGAAGAAGTTGCACCGGCTGATTATGGCCTCGTCCGTCTTTCAGCAGTCCGCTGCGGAAAACCCGGTTGCACGTGGGGTCGATCCCGAGAACCGTTTGCTGTGGCGAATGCCGCGACAGCGACTGGACTTCGAATCCTTCCGCGATTCCCTGCTGGCGGTCTCTGGGAAACTTGATGATCGCATCGGGGGACAACCATTTGATGGTGTGATGAATCCAGCCACGACGCGACGGACGCTCTACACCCTGATTAATCGCAATGATTTGCCGGGGATTTTCCGAGCGTTCGACTTTGCGGACACTGATGCATCGGCATCTGATCGTCCTCAGACGACAGTGCCGCAACAGTCTTTGTTCGCGATGAATTCTCCATTCATGCAGGAGCAATCAAGGCGACTGGCGGCCGATTGTGTAGCGATGGCCAGCAATGATCCCGAGCGTCTTGAGCATCTGTATCAACGCGTTTTCGGACGTCAGCCAACAGTGGACGAACGGAGTGTCGCGCTGCAGTTCCTGGGCACGGCGGAAACGTCGGACAGCGAGAAACTTTCACCCTGGGACAGGCTGGCTCAGGTCCTGCTCATGACCAATGAGTTCATGTTCGTCGACTGAACCCCAATCAAACGCATCAGATCACTTCTTTCGATGCGTCGATTGATTGACTACTCCTAACCGACCCTTTCGGTTGAAACGGGTCGGTTAGGATGCTTTGAGGGTGTGAATGGTGACTCGATCGCGCCCGCCGCTTCGGGCCGGCATATCTGAGACAGTCGGCGTAAGGTTCAGATTTCTCTTTGGCGGAATTACAGTCAGGTGAGCGAAACAGGGGGGCTTCTATTATCGCTCCGATCAATCGTCAAGCCGTTTCGGGATTGGGCTCACTCGCTGCATTTTTCCCATCAATTGAGTTGTGAAATGCCTGTCGAACGGAACGACACCATTCGGTATTCTGACAGGCCAAATTGAAAGCGTGTCATCGACGAACATCGCAATTTCTGCGGTGCAGGCGGGAAGTTCCAACGGTTCCCTCAGAACGCATTTCGAAGGTGCCACGCTCGCCAGCTCGAATGTACGGTCACCGACGCGCAGTTCGAGTCGGACTCGCGCGGAATACGTTGGCTGATTTCCCAGATTGTTTTTTGGAGGGAAAGCGGACTTCGAAGACCCTGTGGGCGTTCGATCAACCGATCGTTCCAAATTGCTTTCCGGAGGAACTTGCCGGGACGCAGCATCTGGTTGATGGAGTTGATTGGAGGTCACGTCGTCTTACCCGTAACAAAGGCTGTCAGTTCAGACAGCATGCCGCGTGAACGGCTGGTGATCTGGTCCATGCGTGTGCCGGAGGCGCTTGTCAACTCCCCCGTCTTCGCAGCCAGTTCCAATCGTTCGACCTCGTCGGCGAGCGAGTTGATTCCGAACATTCGCAGGCCGCTCTTCAGGGTGTGTGCGGCTCGCTGAAACTGCTTCCACTCTCCCTCACTGCTGGATGATCGCATCGTCTGGAGCAGATGAGGGCCTTCCTCCAGAAATGCCTCGACGACTTGCCGCAGGAGATCCTCGTCGTGGTTGACGGCCCGCCGTGCCAGATCCCAGTCGATGCGATCGCTGGCGGTGGTGTTGCTGGCTGCGGCTCCGACCAGCACTTGACCAGCCCCGATCCGCTCCAGTACCTGGAACAGTTGTTCGGCCCTGATCGGTTTCATCAGGTAGTCGTCCATACCTGATTCCAGGCACAACTCGCGGTCACCTTTCATCGCGTGGGCGGTCATTGCGACGATGGGGATATGTTCTCCGGTGAGCAGTTCCCTCCGCCGGATTTCCCGGGTCGCATCCAGCCCATCCAGTTCGGGCATCTGGACGTCCATCAGAACCAGATCGAAAGCACCCCGCTGAGAAAGTTCCACTGCTTCGCGGCCGTCGTTTGCAACCGTAACGCGATGTCCCCACTTTTCGAGCAATCCGATTGCCAGCTTCTGATTGATCAGGCTGTCTTCTGCCAGCAGGATCGACTTGGGGGCTCCCGATTTCCTCGCAGAAGATGCGGGGGTTTCCTGGGCTCCGGTTAAGGGGGACTGCCCGCCAACAGCCACGAGGATGGCATCGAGGAGTTCGGATTGCTTGATCGGTTTCACGAGGTAGGCTGCGACACCCAGCTCTTCACAGCGTCGCAGATCTCCCGGGCGATCCGCGGACGTCAGCATCATCACCATGGACCGGCACAGAACGCGATTTTCCTGGATTCGACGAGCCAGCGTGAAGCCGTCAACATCGGGCATGCTGGCATCCGTCAGAATCAGGCCGTAGGGATTTCCCGCATCGGCCATTCTTTTCAGTTCATCGACAGCCTCTGCGACACTCGACACGGCCGTCGGTTTCATCGACCAGTTGTTGAGAATTTCGATCAGAATCCGGCGGTTTGTGGCGTTGTCGTCAACGACCAGTACAGGAAGTCCCTGCAGCATCGGAGGATAGATGGTTGAATTGCTGGCGAGGGCCTCGTCTGACGAGACGCCGAAACGTGCCAGAAAGTGAAACGTGCTTCCCTGATTCAGCGCACTATCAACCCAGACGCGCCCTTGCATCAGTTCTACCAGTCGCGACGAGATCGCCAGACCCAGTCCTGTGCCCCCATAGCGTCGCGTCGTCGATGTGTCGGCCTGTTCGAAGGCTTCAAAGATCGTATGCAACTGATCGGCGGAAATGCCAATGCCGGTGTCTGTCACACGAAAATGCAGGTACAAGTCATGGTCGGTGCTGCTTTCCACATCGACGTGCAGGACCACTTCCCCTTTTTCGGTGAACTTGATGGCGTTGCCCACCAGGTTCATGACGATCTGCCGCAGACGGTGGGGATCTCCTTCGACGATTGCGGGAACCCCGGTCGCGACGTGGCAAGCAAGTTCCAGGTCCTTCCGGTGGGCGCGAAGCGCGAGGGATTTCGCGGTATCGCCCAGCAGTTCACGCAGATCGAAGGGGACGCATTCGAGGCTGAGCTTGCCCGCTTCAATTTTGGAGAAATCGAGGATGTCGTTGATGACCGAAAGAAGTGACTCGCCTGATTCCTGCACCAGAGCAAGGTACTCGCGCTGGGTCACGTCGAGTTCGGTATCTCGGACGAGTTCCGTCATGCCGATGATCGCGTTAAGCGGCGTGCGTATTTCGTGGCTCATATTGGCCAGGAAGTCACTCTTCGCACGGTTCGCCGATTCCGCCGCTTCCTTCGCCTTCAGGAGTTCGGCTTCGGCGAGGTGACGGGTTGTGATGTCGAGGGCAATTCCCAGGAAGCCGGAGACGTTGCCATCGGAGTCTCGCTTGGCTGTGACCGAGAGCGCGACTCGGATGTGGCTGCCATCCTTCCGAACGTACGTCCATTCCCGCTCGTCATGCTCTCCGCGTCGGGCATGTTCCACAAAAACGTCCATCCCCTGGATCGGCCGACCAAATTCGCGTGACATCTCGGCCGCACGGGCCTCGATTTCTGATCCCAGATGAAAGATCTCTGGTGTCTTGCCAAGCATCTCTTCCTTGGTGTATCCGAGCATCCGTTCGGCACCGGTATTGAAGAGATTGATTTTCCCGTCCAGATCCGACGAGATAATCGCCACCTGGGTCGCTGCATCCAGCACCGCTTGAAGTCGTGCCTGGGTCTGTACGAGTTCCCTTTCGGCGCATTCCTTTTCCGTCACGTCGGAAAAGATTCCCTGAATCCCGGCCAGATTCCCTGCCGAGTCGTAGACCGGGCTTTTGACCACGTGCGTATAACGCCGATCCCCGTTCGGCGTCTGGAACTCTTCGATGGTTTCGAGGGTACTCCGCTGTTCGAGCACCTTTCGGTCATCGGCACGGTATTTATCGGCCAGTTCACGCGGAAAAAAGTCGTAGTCGACATGTCCGATAATTGCTTCGGGCGGCCGATTGAAGGCTTCGCACAGCAATCGATTGGCGAAGGTGAACCGCCCGTTCAGATCCTTTCTGAGCATCGCCAGAGGCAGAGTCTCGACCAGAGACTGGTAGAAGACCTCCGACTCCATAAGAGCCTGTTCGACTTTGTGCCGATGCGAGAGTTCATTCTCGTAACGGTCCTGCAACCAGACGATGTCATTGCAGGCCGACTGCAAGGCTTTTACGAGACTTTCGCGAGGAAGTTCGGGATCAAAGCGGGGGATTGCCGTTGCAGGACTCGGGGGCGAATCCTCTGTCACTGATGAATTCAACGGATTCGTGAACCTGCGGACTTCGGCAAGAATTTCGTCAGGAGTTCGCAGCCGTGAGATCATGCCCGCAACTCGCGCATGAAGGCAGGCGAGAATTGACTCACAGTTCCCGGGATCGATCAGAGCCAGAACCGGGCGAACCGGTTTTGAATCCGTCCTTGGAAGACTGTTGAGGATCTGCAGGTCGGAATCACCGATGATGAGAAGATCGGCCTCTTTCCACCGCGACGGCGCCTCTTCCGCGGGGACTGCCAGCACCTCGTAACCTGCTCGGTTCAGCACGAACTGGAGCGAATCACGGCGCCCTGAATCGCGTTCCACCACGATAAGTCGAGGCATCTCAACATCCTTCGGTCCGCACACCCCCGGCGGGACAGGGGACGCGCATTCAGGCAAAATTCCATTCAGAGTCTGGGAAGATTGATTTCAAGGGAGGCAGGATACTCCTGAAACCTTTGGTTCAATCAGTTCACTCCACAAACTCTGGATTCAGGCTTTGTTCGAATCAGGACAGCAGGCGAATCTCTTTTTTCGGAAAACAGCGTCATTCATGGCGAGTCGAAATCGGTTTCGCCCTGAAAATAAACCACAGGAAAAATCGGGAGGAATTGGCTCGAATCTTTCGAGGCCTCCTCACTATAGCGACCTCCGCCGAGAGGTCGCCAATATAACTCATTCACTCCGTGAAAGTTCGGTTGAAAATCTCGCCTCTGGCGTGAAACGGGGATGAGAATTGCTCGGCCGTGAATATCCATTGACCTAGTCTGGTCACCCTCGAAAAATCGCGAGGCGACTGAGCAACTTTGCAATTTTGACAATCAGGGTACCTTCCATGTCACGACCAATTGATGATGTATCTGATCCGACACTGGAGCAGGATGATCGGTTTCCGTCCGGGGCATGGGAAGGGTATTACCTTGAGCCAGGATCGTCGAAGCGTTTCCAGATGGAACTTCATCTGGTCTTTCGCGACGGGACACTCCGGGGAGATGGACGTGATTCCGTCGGCGAGTTTCTCTTTAATGGAACTTATGAGAAAGAGTCTGGCAAATGCTGGTGGACGAAACGGTACATTGGCGCGCATGATGTTGCGTATCAGGGGTACAACGAGGGGCGAGGAATCTGGGGCGTCTGGGAGCTCAGCCTGGCCCACAAAGGAGGGTTCCACATCTGGCCCCGCGGTCAAGGAAGTGGCGACGGGCAGGAAGTCTCAGAAGAAGCGGATCTTCCCGTGCTGATCGGCGCGGGGAACGAAGAACTCCGCAGCGAATCACTCAATCGATCGGAATCGGTGAATGACTGACGCCAGCGGGCAAAATCTCTCGCGTTCGGACGACGACCGAAGCCGGACGCGACGCAGATGGGATCTGTCTGCCGTGGCATCATCTTGATGCTGATATTTCACGCGGCAAACAATTTCAGTTTGTTGCAACCGGAACAGTGAGCATTCAAATCGGGGAACTGTTTTAGCAGAGACGATCGTCCGTGGTGTGGCTCCGTGACAGTAAGATTCTGCTTCAGGTTTCGCTGGTGACCTGGGGAGAGTAGAATCCCCCAGAGAGTACCCGTTCTACCATTTTGACTCACTTTCCAAATCGCTACACAGACGGTGCCAGTATGGCCGAATCGCTCCGAGGTCGGTTTTTGATCGCCTCTAAACGGCTGCGGGATGATAATTTTTATAAGACGGTCGTCTTGATGCTCGAACATGGCGAGCATGGTGCGATGGGTCTGGTCATCAATCGACCTCTTTCCGTCAAGGTCTCCGACGCTCTGTCCGGGCACTTTGATTTGCCGGAAATGGATGACGTCGTCTTTGGGGGAGGGCCTGTGGAACCTACGGCTCTTGTCATACTTCATGACGACGCCAGCTTTGAAGACACCGGGCCCGCGATCCTGCCGGGATTGTTCGTCGGCGGAAGCCCCGAAGCTTTTGAACGGGTCATCGGCGAAGCGGTCGCCAGTACGCCACCGTCTCACTCGTTCCGTGTCTTCTCGGGTTACTCTGGCTGGGGGCCCGGACAATTGGAAGGAGAGATCGAGCGGGGGGACTGGTTAACCTATCCCGGCAATCGGGAAATGGTATTTCACGAAGATCCCTATTCAGTCTACGAAACTCTTCTGCAGAAGTTCTACGAATCCAACCACCTGTTGCCTCATCGGGTCAAGGATCCCTCGGCAAACTAAGGTTTGCAGGACGGATTTCTATACGGGCAAAGGCCGAACCTACCTGTGGACGTTCGACAGTTACGACTCATCGAAGACCTGGCGGGAATCTTCCGAGGGGAGATTGTCTGTCATCCTCTTGCGCAATCGATCTACGCCAGTGATGGAAGTTTGCATCAGGAAACTCCGCTCGGCGTGGCATTCCCGCATGACCGCGACGATGTCCAGACGCTGGTCCGTTACGCCGCCGAACAAAAGTTACCTCTCATCCCCCGCGGAGCAGGAACCAGCGTTGCAGGGGAGGCGTTAGGGGCGGGAATCATTGTCGATTTCTCTCGCCATATGCACGCGGTTGAGGAGGTGGGACAGCAGACTGTCCGTGTTCAGCCCGGTGTTGTGCTGAGTCGGCTCAACCATGTGCTGCGAGAGTCGGGGCGCTATTTTCCGCCAGACCCCGCCAACAGTGATACTACTACCATCGGAAGTATGCTCGCCCTGGATGCGGCAGGCTCTCACTCGATTCGCGTCGGGTCGACCCGCGACCATGTTAACAGTATCGAACTGGTGACGGCGAATGGCGTTCGATTTGAGGCGGGGAATGAACCCCTGCCGACTCATGAACGTTTCACAGAGGAGTCAAACGTCGACGAGGCAACGAAGTGGAAAAGTCATCTGCTCGAGCGGATTGAAGGACTGCTCGTCCGCAATGCCAAACTGATCCTGGAAAAGCAGCCGGAACGACAAGTCCGTAATCGAGCCGGCTATCTGCTGCGTGGCGTTCTGACAGATTCCGGGATTGTGCTGCCACGACTTCTGGTGGGCTCGGAGGGAACTCTGGGGCTCTTCACTGCCGCGACACTACGGACGTCTGCTCTACCGGCCTGGCGTAGTGCGCTTCTGATCGGTTTCGAAACATTGGATTCGGCGATTCAGGCAGTGCAACCGATCGCTGCACTGCAGCCCAGTGCCTGCGACCTGATCGACCGCCGGCTGTTGTCCATGGCGCGCGATCTGGACGCGCGCTTTGCTTCCTTGATTCCGGCGAATGCCGAAGCCGCGTTGATTATCGAGATGACGGGATTCAGCCACCCAGAAGCCGCGGGAGGCATTCGCGACGTTCAATTGGTCATCAAGGATTTGCCCGATCCCGGCCGTATGCTGTACGAGGCGACCACCTTCGATGAGGTCGAATTTCTGTGGTCGTTGCCGGGTGCGGTCATTCCGTTATTGAACCGGGCGCGGGGTGAGACGTCTCCAGTCCCGCTGGTGGAGGACATTGCTGTTCCCCCCGAGATGTTACTTGAGTTCATCGCGCGATCGAGACGGATCTGGCAGAAGCATGAGTTAACGGCGTCGCTGTACGCCCATGCGGCCGTCGGGCAGGTCCACATGCGACCTTTCCTCAGATCCCCTCTCGATCCCTTGCTACTCGAAGACCTTGCACGGGATCTCTATCACGCTGCGATTTCCGTTGGCGGATCGATTAGTGGCGAACACGGACTGGGTTACTCTCGGACCGCGTTCCTTCCGTCGCAGTACGGCGAACTCTATCGGGTCTTCCAGCAACTGAAGTCGCTTTTCGATCCAGATCGATTGCTGAATCCCGATAAGATCCTGAGTGACGATCCGCATCTTACGGTCAATCATCTTCGCCCGGAGATCAAGCCAACGTCTACTCCGATCGAGCTTCAGTTGAACTGGAGTGCGGGAGAACTCGGGGCAACGGTGACCGCCTGTCACGGTTGCGGGGGATGTCGGACGCAGGAACCCAATTCACGGATGTGTCCCTTCTTCCGTCGCGAGACATCCGAGGCGCGGACTCCTCGCGCTAAGGCGAACGCCCTGCGGGCCATCGTCGATGGACGACTTGCCGCACACGAACTCGCTTCGAGTGACATGCGTCGCTTGTCCGACTTCTGTTTCAACTGTAAGCAGTGTGAACTGGAATGTCCTACGGAAGTCAATATTCCGCACCTGATGCTCGAGGCCAAAGCCCAGTACGTGGCGGCGAACGGTCCGCGGATGTCCGAATGGTTTCTGTCGCGGGTCCATGGATGGAGCGAGTCACTCTGCCGGATGGCGTGGTTCATCAATCCATTAATTGCCAACCGGACTGTGCGGTGGCTGTTGGAGCGTGGTCTGGGGGTAGCTCGTCAGAGGAAGTTACCGGCATTTGCTCATAAGACGTTTCTGAGCAGCGCACCACGTGAGTGGCTGGCACCTCCGGTGTCATTGCGAGATCCCATTCCGGTCGTGTACTTCGTTGATCATTACGCGAATGCGCACGATCCTGAGTTGGCGTTTGCCCTCGGGCGAATACTGGAGCATCAGGGTTTCCGGATCCATGTCCCCGCGTCACAACACCGATCGGGTATGGCACACATATCGATCGGTGACGTCGAAACTGCCCGCCAATTGGCGACGGATAACATCCGCCTGCTGGCGGAGTTTGCACGCGAGGGTTGTCCGATCATCTGTACCGAGCCGGCTGCGGCGTTGTGCCTCAAGGTCGAGTATCCACGGCTACTGGATCATCCCGACGTCCAGCTGGTTGCGGACCATGTTGTGGAAGCGGGCCACTTTCTGGCGGATCTTCAGGCCCGTGGAGACATGCGGACCGATTTTCAATCACTGCCGTTGACCGCCGCCTATCACACGCCTTGCCATCTGCGTGCGCTGGGAAAGGATACCCCTCTACTACAAATTTGTCGTTTGATTCCCCAACTCGTGATCACTGATACCGATCATGGTTGCTCGGGAATGGCCGGTACGTTTGGGCTGTCGCGTGAAAACTTTGAGGAATCGCTCACAATCGGACATAACCTGATCGAGCAAATGCGATCGGACCAAATCGAATTTGGCATGACCGAATGCAGCAGTTGCAAATTTCAGATGGAACAGCAGTCGCCTACGCCGACGCTGCACCCATTGAAAGTTCTGGCACTCGCTTATGGGCTGATGCCCGAGATTCGTAAACGGTTGCGGCCCAATCTGAAGAAGCTGGTGACGTCGTGACCGCGTCGGTGCGGAATAAATCGCTGAGGATGCGTCACACCACTCCCTACTCGCTCATGAGTTCTCTGTCGTTGGCCGTAAAAAATCCCTGTGCCGCTCTACGGAAAGTGTGAGTCGGCACAGGGCGTTCAAGCCATCAACGGTGGTCCGGGCAGGCCATGGCTGACAGCCGCCAACACCGCCAAATCAGTCTTCCAGCGGCAGCCAGAGCGCTTCGGTGAAGCGGTCAAACGCGTTGGCGTCGCAGGTCGTCTGAATGATTTCCGCCACTTCGTAATCGTTGAAATGTTCTTTCAAGCGACTGATGTCTTCGTCAACGATCGTCTGCGGCAGCGTCGTCAGCTTGCGGGCAAAGCGCAGGGCTTCGGCGTTTGCGGGACGTGCAGCCCCTTCCAGTTGTTTGAACGAATACAAAACTCCTTCATCCCCACCTGAAGCCAGGTAGCGGGCTCGTGCATGTTCTGCAGCGTACCAGGCTCGATTCTCCCGTGAGGTGACCCAGGCGATCAGAATGCGGAGTTCCGGAGACGTTTTTCCTTCACGTGCCATAGCCTGTTTCTGCCCCCAGGCGTCGAGTGCGACAGAGAGGTCGGACAGAGCCTGGAACCAGACAGGAGGGGTGACGCCGGGGCTGAGTCGAGCGAGGACCTTCTTGGCGTTCTCCATTTTGGGGAGTTCGACGCCGGGCTTTCTTCCGTGAGCCTTCTTAATCGCTGCCTCGACATCGTCACGGCTTTCCCACTCTGGCCGCGGCTTCAGTTCCGTGGGAATCACCTTCGAGGGAAGATTCGAGAACTCGGGGGATGTGGGAGTGTCCAGTTCGCTGTGCTCTTCGCCACCGAAGGACTGGTCCTGGGGGATCCCCGTTGAGGCCGTCCAGCGATTGACTGCGTTGTACCGGCTGACAGTGTAAATGATGTCGATCACTTCCGGGTCAGGGAACTGCTGCTTGAGTTCAGCGAGGTCCTGTTGAGTAAACAGGTGCGGGGTGAGTGTCAGCTTCCGCGTGGCCTTCATCGCGGCCTGTTCCCCGGCGGGAAACAGGTCCCAACGGGCATCCAGCGAAGCGACCTGGTCATCGGTCATCCCGACTCGCTTCAGCTTCAGTTCCTGGTGTCCCAGGCAATACTGACAGTCATTGGCACGTGAAACAATCCAGAACAGGCGAGTCTTGAACCCATAAGAGGGATCGGCTTCCATCCTTTTCAGGAGTGCGGCGGTTCCTCCGCTGGGGCGAGTGGCTGAGCTGCTTCCCCACCCGGGAACGAGAAATGACTGCCAGGCGGGAGGAAGATACAGTGCGCGAAGACGTCCATTGTTGACCAGCGGTCGTCCTGATGCGATTTCCTGTTCGGTCGGTGGTGGCAATGGCAGACGCGAAGTTCGCTCTTTCAGAGCCTGAATCCGCTTCTTCATTTCCGGGCGTGTTGGAGCCAGGTCGGAGTCGGCCAGTGCCATTGATGTGCTGGCAATCGGAATCAGTAGGCAGAGCCACCATTTTTTGATCAGCATTGAGGACCTCTTCTTCATTGGGGAAAAATCGTAATCGCGGGGGAAGTGCCAACGATGTAGGTCACCTTCGATTCCATGGTGCGGTTATCGTCTGCAAACTTGCGTTTCACCCGGATGTAGAGATTGGATCCATCCGTGGTCTCTTCATCGGGCAGGATCTCAAACGATCCCAGCTTTCGACCTTCTGCCCAACCTTGATCACCCATGATAATCGTCGGTTGAAGGTCTTCCGGGGTCTGTCCATCGACCCACGCCTGCAGGGCATCTTCAAGCGAAGACCGTGCAAGCTCTTCATCGAGGACGTAGGTGCGGCCCGACTGGCCGCATCCGACGGCGGCACAGACAAGCAGCACCCATCCGAGGCCCCCATATTTGTTTAGTCGCTGTCTCATGAATTTCAATCCGTCTCGAAAGGTCTACGATTGTCACCTTGTAAAGAAAGTGATCTGCCAGGACGGAAATCCTGACTGTCAGTCATCGTCAGGAAACTGGAGCGTGGTTCGTAATCGCAAAGAGCCTGATGCTGCGGGGACGCTCGTTAAGCGGGATCAATCGATCGCAGGGCAGAGGTAATCGCGTGTTTACCCAGCAGCAGGAGGTTCTAGAACTCTCCCAGATTCTCGCCCCCGTTGATGCTTCCCAGTGCTCGCCATGTTTGAAGGGCGAGGT
The DNA here is from genome assembly GCF_041860085.1 of Schlesneria sp. DSM 10557. Classification (NCBI taxonomy): domain Bacteria; kingdom Pseudomonadati; phylum Planctomycetota; class Planctomycetia; order Planctomycetales; family Planctomycetaceae; genus Schlesneria; species Schlesneria sp. DSM 10557. The sequence continues at coordinate 3,219,399 of NZ_CP124747.1, read as the reverse complement.
TTTCGCTCACAAACTTGACTGAGCCATCGCAGAGCAGCAAATGAACTCCGCCCGTGTGTTGACTGTTTGCTGTCGTGGCAATTCGGCCTGGGGGGAACATGCATGAACGTCCATTCGGCTGCAGTACGTGGTTGTACTGGTTCGTCGAGTGATACTGCTGAATCCAGGGGCCGCCGACGTTCGAATATCCTTGCCGCGCCAGATCCTGCACGTTGACGGCGTTACAGTCCTGAAGGGCTTCGTCTGGCGTGGTGGGATAGGTTCCGGGCTGAAAGGTATCCGTCTTGGGGCTCGCCACAGCATTGCTGCCGTCCCCGGTCAGTTTTTCCGACATGGCGGCAGAGTTGCTCAAGCCGTCCGTAATGTCCGAAAAACGGAACATGCGATTGTGGAAAACGATTCCGTTTGACGCGGGTTGTCCAGCTGCTCCCGAAGCGTACATCACGATTCCCGAGCCAGCATTCCAGTAGTAGTTGTTTCGTCCACCGATCGACGCAGGCAGCGGAGTCGGGTCTGACGGGCAGCGGAATACAGGGACTTCCTTGCTCCGCGCGACGGCGTTGTTGGGATGATCATAGGGGACGTTGAAGTCAATCATGTTGTAGAGATTGACTTGCTCGAAGTAAGGCAGAAGTCGTGCGTGAGCCGAAACCGGGTTGACCGCACCATTGACGTCCGCAATGGGAAGACAGCCAAACGTGTCATGATAGTTGTGAATTGCCAGTCCCAACTGCTTGAGGTTGTTCTTGCATTGGGTGCGTCGAGCGGCTTCGCGCGCCTGCTGGACAGCGGGCAGGAGCAAGGCAATCAATACGGCAATGATGGCAATCACCACCAGCAGTTCGATCAGTGTAAATCCGTGGCGACGGAGAAACGACTTTTTCATGTTGAAACCTTTATAGTGAAATAAAAAGACAAGCAGGTTGAAAAAAGCAACGGAAATAACAACGGAAGGCAACTCACGTCGTGCGGAGTGCGAGCAAGGCTTCGCTACCCATCACCCTCAGGTGGCCAGATATAGCGGTTTCGCGATGAGGCCCATGGGGGCTGACCTGCCCATCCGGCAGATCGGCTTCCCAGTCACATGACAACGACGATGCACGAGGGTCGCTCTGTCTTGGTCCTTATCCAGGCGCAAGAGAGCGGCAGCAGTCTCGACTTCAGCCCAGGGCTCGTTCGAGCGGAATCGCCTTTACGGTTTTCGGATGCGAGGTTCCCATCCTTAGTCCGCAGGCGAGGGCCACGTCGATCGAAAAGCAGATTCTCAGCGAGTGAAGTCTGCGGAAATCGATGACCGGATTGGACCCCTCAAGCGATGACATTCGTTGGCAGTCCCGAGAAGCAGAACTTCATGAGGCTGGCAACACTATGGTCTGAGGAGGCCGGTATCCAATCGCTGGCTGCGCAAGGGGAATACCGCTTGCCTTGAGCCATTTCGTGCACCTGTCAGATTAGTTGCAGGGGGGGCGAAAGATCGAACACTCACGTGAAGTGAGCTTCGCAGAAGAGAGAGGAAAAATCGGTGCGGACCACTCCACCAGCATGGCTGGTTCGCTCGTCAGCAGGGCTGCCGTTTCGGACTGCCGCTCGATCAAGCTGGTGGGCACCGAGGGCGCTGCAGGGATTGGGGTGCTGCGACATCGAGGTCCGTGACAGGGTGTCCTGGGATCTGACGGCATCGGAGCTTCCGACCGAAGTCCCTCGTCGGAGAGCATGATCTGCAGCATCAGTTGGTCGTGCGATTCGGGCCCGCGGTGCAGGTAATCACCGCATGATGCGATCGCAGTGCTGGCGGAAGCCTGAATGAACAGAAGCACGATGAGCAGCCCGCACGAACAGCGGACGATACGCTGGACGGATCGTCCAGAATCATCATTGCCCGTTGTTGCTCTGCCGCACATGGTATTCGTCTTCACTTCGTCGTCGTGTGAGTCCAACTTCTGTGCATTAGACACAAGGACTAGAGCGCCTGTGTGTCATGGCGTGCATGCCTGCGCATCATTGATTGGGAATCAGGGCTCGGTTGACGCTGTCTATTTGTGAAAGGTTGACTCGAACCTACTTCGTTTTTTCCTGGTTCGCAAGTCCGAATCGATTTGGTTAACGGAATCGCATGGGAACAGTGACGATCCTTCGAGTTCGCTTTTCTGCTAACCCGAGACTTACCTGGCATACGACAAAGTCGGTCGACCTGATGGGTCCCATGTCGAGATCGCCACCCGGAGGCCGGTTGTGTAAAGTTGTGTCTGCGAATAACGGCGATCTGCCGACGCTAAAGCAATGAAATGGGTTTCGAATTAAACCGGGGTCTTATTCGGGATGAACGTTTTTCTCTTCGATATCGACGGAACGTTGATTGATGCGGGTGGGGCAGGGCAGGCGGCAATGGAACAGTCGCTGGCGGAAGAATTCGGTGCTGCGGGACCGGTGTCGGGGATTCCGACGGCTGGAAGAACCGATCGCGCTATCGCCATGGATCTGTTCAAGTTCCATGGGATTGACGTTAATGACGATCACTGGGATCGCTATCTGAAGTCGTATTTTCGGCTACTGCCGAATTCACTGAAGACGCGGCCGGGAACAATTCTGCCCGGCGTTCCCGAACTGCTGCAATCGCTGAGTACTCGCGACAATCTGCATTTAGGGTTGCTCACGGGGAATTTTGCTGAGGGGGCGAAGCTCAAGCTGGCCCACTATGGTTTGTCGCACCATTTCTCGGTCGGCGGGTACGGCGACCTGCATCTGGATCGTGACGACGTCGCACGAACGGCGTGGCAACTGGTGCAGTCTCGACATCCGCATGTCGAACCCGATCGAGTCTGGGTGATCGGTGATACCCCCTCGGACATCCGGTGTGCTCGAGCGATAGGTGCGAAAGTCCTGGCGGTGGCGACAGGGATCTTCTCCGTCGACGAACTGGAGCCTCATCAACCGGACTTGCTGCTGGACGATCTGAGAGACGTCACCCGATGGCTCGCGGCAGCGGGGCTGAATTAGCTGGCCCCGCCTCAAAGTTGCTTCCGTTGGAGGGTCTGGCAGGTTCACCCGGGCGGAGTTCTTGTCCTGCTCGAACCCGACGCCCCATTCGTCCCCATCCGGGGTTGAGACCAGCATTCCCTGGGTCTCTTTGCGGGACTTCCGGCGTCAGATTTAATCTGCGCCGGTTTACCTGCTCAGCCTGCCATCAACTGCTGTTCCAGCGTTTGCACCAGTTCGCCCACCGACCAGCTCTGGGCAGCGACTTTGATCTTCTCGTTCTGTTCCAGCCATTGTTTGACCTTTCGTTCGGCCGACATGACTGTACTGTGGTTTCGTCCGCCAAAATGCTGACCGATCTCGGCATAGGCCGAAGGGGTATGCTTGCGAGCCAGGAACATCGCGAGCATACGAGGCTGGCTGAGGGTACGGACTCGGCTCATGGACTGCAGGTCCTTCGGCTTGACCCCAAACAGGCTGCAGACGACTCGCTCAATGTCGGTGACTCGGATGAGCCGCAGACAGTCACGTTCCAGATCCGCCAGGATTTCCCGAGCGGAGGCGAGCGTGACCGTCTTGTGAATCATCGTGTAGTACGTCTGAAGGCAGTTGAGTGCCCCTTCGAGTTCCCGCACGTTGGACTGGAATCGCTGAGCAATGTACTGCAACGCTTCCGGAGAAATGCTCCCCTTCATCCGTGTTGCTTTGGCGTTGACGATCTTCACCCGCGTCGCGAGGTCAGGCGCTTCCAGACGGCAGACGAGACCTGATTGAAAACGCGAGACCAGCTCGTCGCTCAATTTGTTCAGCAGTCGGGGGTGTCGAGTTCCGCTCAGAACGATCGGGCGTCCATGATCAGTAAGGTCTGTGATCGTATGCAGGAACTCTTCTTGGAAGACGCGCTTCGATTCGAAGAATTCGACGTTGTCGACGATCAGCACATCCACCCCGCGGAACCGTTGTCGGAAGCCGGGAAGTGAATGATCTCGCAATGCCTGCGTGAAGTAGTTACCAAAGGCCTCTGCAGTGATCAGAACGACATTTGCCATAGGCTGCACGCGTTTGAGCTGCCGGCAGATGCCCTCCAGCAGATGCGTCTTGCCCGTACCGACGGGCCCACAAACATAGAGTGGGTTGAACGGGACCTGCTGTCCGCTGGCCAATTGACGGGCGGCTGTCAGTGCCAGTTCCGTCTGGGGGCCGGGAATGAAGTCACTCAGATCGGCCAGTCGCCGACTGCGGCTGGGCAATAACGGAGACGTCGCGCTTGCGACGACACTCTGGGCCGGGACGACGACCGTCACGGGATCCGATGCAGATCGAGCTTTCGCCGCAGGGGCGGATGCCGACTTTGCTGAACTCGCGGCGGGGGGAGCCTGTACCGGTGCCGACGGCCTTGCCACAGCAAGGCTGGCGTCGACAGTAAACCGCGACTGGGCGGAATGTCCCAATACCGACTGAGCTGCACCGGTCAGTTCAGACTGGAATTGCCGTTGCATCCAGTTCAGCAGGAAAGGGCTTCCTACTGCGACTGTCAGGCAATCGTCCGAGATCGATAATCGGACCTTACCGTCGAACCAGAGTGCGAAGCGTTTCGCTCCCAGTCGTTCTTGTATTTCATGCAGTACTGCCTGTGTCAATGTCGTGTCTATGTCGTCGTTAATCGCAGAGCTCACCTCTGCGCGGACGGTCGGCGTCATGCCGGGTTGCATCTTGCACCCCCTTAACAAGCCAGACCGCTGCCAGTCTTCCGTCGGCGCACAAAATATGCGCCCCAGATCCATCTGACAGTGCGAACACAACGCGCCAACCTCACCGACGCATCGGCAAAAGTTGGAGATTGAGAGCGGTAGAGCTAACCAGAAATGAGAGACCGATGGTTGGTGTGAGCCATTCATCAGCCTCGTCGTGAAGTCACCAAGTGGGCACGATCCTATCTCGTCAGAAGCGGGAGTCAAATCATTCAGAGAGAGTTTTTTCACACATTCTTCATTGACCTTTCCGACAGATACGAAAGTCCCTGATTAGAACGAACTTGCCACTTTCAATAGGGAGAATTCGGGGCTTCGCATGGCCACACAGCATTGTTCAAACCGTGTGGATTACTTCCGTGCCACTTCAGCAGAAGGTCTGACAAGAACACGTCGACGCGCCAGTTCCACAAACCCCATTTCGCTGTAAAGATTGTTTGCGTAGGCGTTTCCACAGTCCACTGCCACGAAGATCATGCTCAGTCCCGCCCGGGCGGCAGTGCGAATCCCTGCCTGCAACATGCGTCTTCCAATTCCCCGGCCACGAAATCCGGGAACAACGCCTAAATAAACTAGCTCCATTCCGTTTTGATCGAAGTGGGGGTTCATCAACAGCACACCCACATCCGTCGGCCCTGCCGAATAAAGTTGCCAGTGTTGCGGATCGAATTGGCCAGAGAGTTTGTGACTGGTCACAGCGTCTTTACCAGTCCTCAGTCCATTGAGGAATTGGCAGTCAAGGCTCTGATGGTAGGTCTGCTCGATCACACCTTCGAATCGGTCTGAAGTGGATGCGCTGAAGGCAATACTCTGAAGTTCGTTCTGATCGGTCTCCTGCTGCAACCCGGCATCATCCCTATCCTCCTGTGAGAGATGACGAGCCATGAAGAACAGGTCCGCGCTGTGAATGAAGCCAGCGCTGCGAAGCAACTCGGTCTCGGATGTGTCCTCGGGATTGATCAGACACTGCGCCAGCTTGGCCTCTGAGCTCTCAATCTCTTCGCAGAGCCTTCTCATCAATGCCTGTTCCACTTCTGCGGCATCGATCGATTGGTCACTGATGACAGGAGGCCAGACGAGAGCGACGCAGTCTGCCTGCTTCATCATCAACGCAGCTCCTGCCGGAGCATCGTTCTCCCGGGCCAGCAGTAATCCACTTAGGTCGAGACTTCCCTGCTGTGCCGATTTGAGAGCTTCCTCAATGCGTATCGAATGCTCTTCCTGGGGGAATCGAGCGAACAGCAGTCGCAGCGCAGTCTCGCGATCCTCTTCGGCGACCCGTGAAACCGTGATTGTCATTGTGTATCAATTCGCGATGAAGGAATGAGCGGTCGATGGAAATCAAGCAGTCCACCAAGATCGACTGTTACACGCAAGGCAGGGATGCCTGATCGTTCAGCATGTTCTCGATCTGCATGGCGTCACGGTTGTGAGGAACGTCTGTAAGGAGGGTTCCCTGTAACCCTCTTCCCCAGTGGTGCGGGTAAAAGTGAGAATGCCACTGTATGACCGTCCTCGGTCATGCAGTGCTGTCTTTCGGTATCCAAACAAAGAAGAAGCACTGCTTCTGCGAAGACTTCGAAGCAGTGGCATGGCGGGAGATCTCCTCATGACAACGTGCTTTCCCGGTGGTACGGGTAAAAATGAGAATGCCACTGTATGATCGTCCTCGGTCATGCAGTGCTGTCTTTCGGTATCCAAACAATGAGGAAGCACTGCTTCTGCGAAGACTCCGAAGCAGTGGCATGGCCGGAGATCTCCTCATGACAACGTGCTTGATCGGTGGTGTGGGTAAAAATGAGAATGCCGCTGTATGACCGTTCTCGATCATGCAGTGCTGTCTTTCGGTATCCAAACGAAGAAGAAGCGCTGCTTTTGCGAAGACGCCGAAGCAGTGGTATGAGTGCTTTTATTTCTCTCCCGCGATCCTGCTGGATCTGACATCGAAGAACACGATTGCAGAACGTCACCGGACGATTGTTCATCTGGCTTGCCATTTGCGTCACTCGGTTGGCAATCTGGGGGGCGTTCGTCATGATTACGACTTCCGACGCCTGCCCAGCGACAATTTGGAGGTTCGTTGGTCAGGTCATCCTGAAACGCAAATTGCGTCACCGGAGAACCCGGACGTGCCACTGGACGTCTGGATTTGCAACGCAAGAAGAGGCAGGGAAATGCGCCATGCCTGGTTGGTGTTAACTTGACCATTCGGGATTCGGCAGCAGCGAACGCGGCGGTCAGTTCTTGACGTCGGCCGGCATCGGTGCGGGAAAGACATCTTCTCATAGGGAAATTAGAATCCATGGCTCTGTCGCAAACTTGTCAGCTCAGTTTGTATGAAAAGCTGGACGCGCTCGCTCGCAATCTGTGGTGGTGCTGGCAACCGGAAGTCGTTTCCATCTTCCGTGACATCGATCCCGTCCGCTGGGCTGACCTGGACCATAACCCGATCGTGTTTCTGCGCGAGTTCACACCCGAGCAACTCGAGAACCGGGGCCGCGAAGTCGTCCTGCATTCTCGCGTGAACTATGCCTACCGCCGCTGGCAGGAATACATGTCGTCCAAGCATACCTGGGGTGACACACATGCCGGCGTACTGGGGCATAACCCGATTGCGTATTTCTCGGCTGAGTTCGGTATTCACGAATCGCTGCCGAACTACTCGGGCGGTCTGGGTGTTCTGGCAGGGGATCATCTGAAGAGTGCCTCCGACCTGGGAGTTCCTCTCGTCGCAGTTGGACTCTTCTATCAGGAAGGCTATTTCTCTCAGCAGATCGATGCGACAGGTTGGCAGCGTGAGGTCTATCCTTACGTGCAGAGCAGTCGTCTGGCGATCAAGCCGGCCAAGACACCTGACGGAAACCATGTGCTGGTTCAGGTGGAAACGCGTAATGGCCCGATCTACGCCCAGGTCTGGCAGGTCGACGTCGGTCGGGTCAAGTTGTTCCTGCTGGACTGCAATGTCGAGCAGAACACTCCGGAAGATCGCAAGCTCACCGCACGGCTTTATGGTGGGGATCAACGGATTCGAATTCGCCAGGAACTGGTCCTCGGAATCGGGGGAACCCGCGCACTGACGGCGATGGGGTACGAACCGTGTGCCCTTCACATGAACGAAGGACATTCGGCGTTCGCTCCGCTGGAATTCATCCGCATGCGAATGGTCAATGACGGTTATTCGTTTGACGATGCCCTGCTCATGACGGCCTGGCGCTGCTGCTTCACCACTCACACTCCCGTCCCTGCCGGTCATGACCGCTTCGACTGGGGTTTGTTTGAAGAGCATCTCGGTCCCATCGCCGACCAGTTGGGAATCGGACCTGGCGGGCTGGTGGGGCTTGGACGTGTCGATCCCAACAATCCGAACGAAACGTTCTGCATGACGGTTCTGGCATTCAAGTGCAGCCGTCGCGCCAATGCCGTATCGAACCTGCACGGCGTCGTCAGTCGCCGGATGTGGACGGGTCTGTGGCCCAACCGCAGCGAAGAAGAAATTCCGATCGGTCACATTACCAACGGGGTCCACGTTTCGAGCTGGCTGGCCCCGCAGATGCGAAACCTGTACGACCGAGTGCTGCCGCTGGAATGGCACGTTCGTTCCGGTGAGCCTGAAGTTTGGGCGGGGTTTGAGAATGTGACCCCCGGTGAACTGTGGGAAACCCATCAGTCGCTCAAGAACCGTTTGATCCAGTTCGCACGAAATCGCATGTTGCGACGGGCGGAACGTCTTGGTCTTCCTGATTCGGAAAAGCAGGAAATGTCGACGTTGCTGGATCCGGAAGCGTTGACGATCGGCTTCGCTCGTCGGTTCGCTCCGTATAAACGAGCGGACCTTGTCTTGAGGGACGTGGAAACCCTTGGAAAGATCATTTGCGATTCCGCTCATCCGGTGCAGTTCATCTTTGCGGGTAAATCTCACCCGGCTGATGACTACGGTAAGGCCATTCTTCAGCGGATTTTCCAGTTGACGCAAGACCCTGCCTTCAAGGGCAAGATCGTGTTGCTGGAGGATTACGACATCAACCTGGCGCGTCATCTTGTTCAAGGTGTCGACGTCTGGCTGAACAATCCTCGTCGTCCGCTGGAAGCATCGGGGACGAGTGGTCAGAAGGTCGTATTGAACGGTGGTCTCAACTGCTCGATCCTTGACGGCTGGTGGGCCGAAGCGTACGACGGTCAGAACGGGTTCGCCATCGGCAACGGTCATACACATGTTGATGATTCGATTCAGGATGATCGCGATGCAAAGTCGTTGACCCGAGTATTGCTGGATCAGGTGATCCCGCTCTACTTCGACCGGAATCAGGAAGATGGATTGCCCGAGGAATGGATTGCCCGCATGAAGCGGTCGGTTCGAACTCTGGGATGGCGATTTAATGCCGACCGCATGGTGATGGACTACGTCAATCACGCCTACATTCCCGCGGCCGGCGGTGTCTCGTGCAGTATGGCACGGATGTCGTAGTCGATTCCCCGCAGCGGATCTCCATCTTGTCTCAGTATGATCGAGAGAGTCCGGTGAAATGGCGTCGATTGGTCCAATTGCTCGCCCTGGGACATATGTCGCTGATTGTGGCGACCTGGCCGCTGTGGATCCCCACAGCGGCCTTTCCACGGGTTCCGCTGATCGAAGCCGCCGGACACGGAGGGTCCTCTGTTGAGTCGCTGTGTCTCGCACTTCTGCTCGCCTCGTTGACGGGGATGATTTTCGGGGCAAACCCGCCTGTGCAGCGGGTTGCTGCTGTCGGTCTTGGTGTCAGTACGCTTGCCTTGATCGTTATCAACCAGCATCGGCTTCAGCCGTGGGCCTGGCAGTTCGTTTTGCTGTCGCTCATCCTTGCGGCGGCGGATGGTCAGACCGCACGACGGGCCTGGCAATGGCTGGTGATCAGCATTTATTTCTGGTCTGCCTGGTCGAAGGTCGATGTCGCATTCAGTGCCACGCATGGCTACTTCATGCTGGCGGGGTACTGTAAATCATTGGGGCTGCTGTCGCTGTGTGAGGGCTTGCCGAAGCCGGTCGTCACCACGCTGCCCGCCCTCATTCCGCTGGTCGAGTTTCTGATCGCATTCGGTCTCGCTTTCCGATCAACTCGCCGAGTCGCCCTCGTTGGTGCGACCGTCATGCATGTCGGCCTGATACTCGCGCTGGGGCCGCTGGGACATGGCCATCAGCCGGGGGTGTTGATCTGGAATCTGTTCTTTCTTATTCAGAATGGATGCCTGTTTGCGAAAGCGAGAGCCGAACTCCCGGACCAGAATGTCGTTTCCAGTGAACCTGTCGCTCCGTCTGATCCTGTTGCAAGGCCCGTTGTTCTGGGGAATCGACTGGCGACCGTGATCGTGGCAGCGGCGATGCTGTGGCCTGCGTTCGAAGCGTTCGGCTACTGTGATCACTGGCCGGCATGGGCCGTCTATGCATCACATCCTGAGCGAGTTACGGTGTTGGTCCCTGTCGATGAAATTGCGAAAGTCCGTCCTGCACTGGATCAGTATCTCGCCCCACATTGGAGCAATGACGAGTGGTATTCGATCCGGATCGATCGCTGGTCCCTGGATGCCGTGCGGGCTCCCATTTACCCGCAGGATCGGTTTCAAGTCGGGGTTGCGCTGGCGATCTGTGAACAGTTCGGCCTGAACAGAATAAGTGTCGTGATCGAAGGTCCGGCCAACAGGTGGACGGGCAAACGGACGGTGAATCAGTACCCCGACCGGGCAGCGGTCGAGAAGCTGGCCAGAAGTTTCCGCTGCAATGCGATTCCCCATCAAGGTGTATCACCACAGAAAATGCAGGAACCGAACTGATATGAGCCCGATGCGTCTTCGAACCGTCCCGACTTTGGTGTTGCTGCTCATCGTTGCCAGTTCGTCGTTGCCGCTGCGAGGCCTCACGTCCGTCGTGTGGGGAGACGAGCGACCTCGGGTTGTGCTGACGGAGGAAGCGAAGCGAATCCATTCCACAGGCTTTGTCTTCGATGGTCATAATGATCTTCCCTGGGCGATACGAACCGACTTTGCGTCCTCGCTGGATCGTGCTGATCTTTCACAGCATGTTCCCAAGCTGCATACCGATATCCCTCGCTTACGGCAGGGGAACGTCGGGGCTCAGTTCTGGTCTGTCTATGTACCCGCCTCCGCTTCGGAAGACGGAACGGCTCTTCTGAAGACGCTCGAGCAAATCGAACTCGTCCGGGCGGTCGTCAAACGATACCCCGAGACGTTCGAGCTGGCCCGTACGGCGTCGGATGTCGAACGGATCCAGAAGAGCGGAAAAATTGCGTCGCTGATAGGAGTGGAAGGGGGCCACTGCATCGAAGATTCGATCGAAAATCTTCGTCGACTGCACAAGCTGGGGGCAGGGTACATGACGCTGACCCATTCGGACACACTCGCCTGGGCGGATGCCGCGACCGATGAGGAAAAGCATGGTGGCCTGACGGAATTCGGCGAAGAAGTCGTCCGCGAGATGAACCGTCTGGGCATGTTGATCGATCTCTCGCACGTCTCGGCAGAGACGATGAAAGACGCGCTCCGCATTACGAAAGCTCCCGTCATTTTTTCGCATTCTTCCGCCCGCGCTGTCGCAGACCATCCTCGAAATGTTCCGGACGATGTGCTGCTGCTGACTAGAGAAAACGGTGGAGTTGTCATGGTGAATTTCTTTTCGGGATTCGTTCATCCCGACTCGGCTCGCAAACGAGCCAATATGTTTCAGGTCAATCGGGAACTTCGCGAGAAGTATCCCAACGAGTCCGAGTACAAGATTGCCCGGCAACGATGGGACCTCGAGAATCCCATCCAGCGAGGCAGTATTCATGATGTGGTTGACCATATTGACCACATCGTCAAAGTGGCGGGGATCGATCACGTCGGCATCGGATCCGACTACGATGGCATCACGTTACTTCCCGAACAGCTTGATGATGTTTCGACTTACCCGCTGATCACTCAGGAAATGCTGAATCGGGGCTACTCGGCCTCCCAAATCCATCAGGTCATGAGTGGCAATCTTCTCAGGGTGATGCGACAGGCCGAAAGTGTTGCCGTGCAGGCGCCGTGAGCGGATGCCTTGCTGTTTCTCTGCGAGCTGTAAAGATCCCCGCATGTGGCGATACCGACTTGGCAGTCTCAACTCGGCCTTCCGTCATCACGCCAGCACTTCCTGGACGACCTTTCCACCGACATCGGTCAGTCGGTAATCCCGTCCCTGAAAGCGGTATGTCAGTTTTGTATGGTCCAGACCCAGTAAATGCAGGATCGTTGCCTGGATGTCGTGGATATGGACGGGGTTTTCTACCACGTTGAATCCCAACTCGTCCGTGGCGCCAAGCGTATAGCCTTGCTTCAGACCTCCTCCCGCCATGAACATGGTGTTCGAGAACGGATGGTGATCCCGTCCGACGTAGGGCCCGGCGGCCGTTCGTCCTTCGCGGAACGGTGTCCGTCCGAATTCACCGATCCAGATGACCAGCGTCTCGTCCAGCAGGCCGCGATTCTTCAGGTCCCGGATGAGTGCCGCGACCGGACGATCCATCAGCGTGCACCGTTTCACAAGATTATCACGCAGGTCTTCGTTGGGATTCGTCCCATGGAAGTCCCAACCCCAGTCCGAGAGTTGGACAAACCGAACTCCCTTTTCGACGAGGCGGCGTGCGAGCAGGCAGTTATTGGCGAAGCTAGCTGCACCCGGCTGTGCTCCATAATCTTCCAGCAACCCCGCCGGTTCCTGTGAAAGATCCATCAGCTCTGGAACGACCGCCTGCATTCGAAATGCCATTTCGTATTGAGCAATTCGGGTCGCGGTTTCGGCCTGTTTAAGTTGCCGGGCGTGGATTCGATTCAGATCGTTAAGCGCGTCGAGGCTCTGTCGTCGGAGGGAACGATCCATCCCTTCCGGGTCCGAAAGATAAAGGACCGGATCCCCTCCGGTACGACATTGAACCCCTTGATAGACCGAAGGGAGAAACCCGCTTCCCCAGCCGGCTTTTCCGGAACTGGGGAGTGATCCCCCGGAGGTAAAGACGATGAACCCCGGGACATCCTGACTTTCAGAGCCCAGTCCATAGGTGACCCATGAACCGATTGAGGGTCGACCGGCCGTGCGTGGGATGCCCGTCAGCAGCAAGAGTTCCGCCGGGCCATGATTAAACTGGTCCGTGTGCAGCGATTTGATGAAGGTCAGTTCATCGGCAATCGCTGCCACGTTCGGCATTGCCGCCGAGACCCACGCACCAGACTGCCCGTACTGAGCAAACTTTTGGGGTGTCCCCAGCAGCTTAGGGGTGCCACTCGTGAAGGCGAAGGGTTTTCCTTCTGTCAGAGATGCCGGACAGTCCTGACCGTCGCGCTTCGACAGCTCGGGCTTATAGTCGAAGAGATCTAAGTGCGATGGTCCTCCTGACAGGCTGAGCAGGATGACGTTCTTGACCCGGGCCGGGTAATGAGACGCTGTCGGTGCGAACGGTTCTTCGGCGGATGAGGCCCCTTCGAGGGAATGTCCGAGCAATGAGCTCAGCGCCAATCCCCCCAGCCCCAGGGATCCACTTCCGAGAAAATGCCGGCGAGTGACATGGGCGAGAGCCTCGAGCGAAGACGTCGCGAGTGGATTCATCTGGGGTCCCTCGGGAATAAGGGGGAGTCACTTCCGGACAAAGTCAGGCACAGGTCATGAGGTCGAGTCGACTGGCAATCGCGTGGGGAGGGCAATCGCGGCCCGTTCCGATTTCAAGGTTTCGACAGGAACTCGTCCAGGTTCAGCAGGACATTGCCGACGACCGTCCAGGTGGCAGCCTCGATGGTGTCCGACGCCTCAGGCAGCGGACCTAGCGGCTTGGTCGCCAGAGGAGTGGCCTTCGCCAGATCGGTCCCTAACGTCGCATGGACTGTCTGATGAAGTTGGACCAGCCGGTTCGTTTCCTGTTCGGCCGGGGATCGGGTGAGAACCAGTCGCAGCCCGTAGGCCGCGCGGCTGGCTGTGGTGTCGCCCCCTTCCGTCATGATTCGGCGAGCCAGTGCCTGAGCCGCTTCGACGTAGACCTGATCGTTCAGCGTCACGAGCGCCTGCAAGGGAGTATTAGTGCGAGTTCGTCGCAGGCTGCAGACGCTTCTTTCTGGAGCATCGAAGGTGATCATCGACGGGTAGGGAAGGTTTCGCCGCCAGCGGGTGTAGAGAGCACGTCGGTGCCGGTCTTCGCCGCGACTCGTTTCCCAGTCGGTGCTTTGCCCGAAGGCCGCTGCCAGTCCGTTGACAGGCTGCGGAGGATGAACGGGTGGCCCATACAATTTCGGACTGAGCAATCCGGCGACGAACAAGGCCTGATCTCGCACGGTCTCTGCCGGGAGGCGGACGCGGGGACCTCGACCGATCAAACGGTTGTTCGGATCACGAAGGGCCAGTTCATCGCTGACGTACGAGGACTGTCGGTAAGCAGCCGAGGAGACGATCCTCCGCAGCATGTTCTTGGTATCCCAGCCGGTTCGAATCATTTCGGTGGCCAGCCAGTCGAGCAGTTCAGGGTGCGACGGAGGTTCCCCCTGATTGCCGAATTCTTCGCTGGATTCGACCAGTCCAATTCCGAACAGTTCCTGCCAGAGCCGATTCACCGTCACGCGACCAGTCAGCGGGTTTGCGGAATCCATTAGCCACTCCGCAAATCTCAGCCGATCCAGCTTCGTTCCGGGGGGAAGGGGATGCAGCACGGCGGGAACCCCGGGCCGGACCTGTTCGCCCCGGTTCTGGAATTCACCCCGAATGGCGACGTAGGTGGGACGCTCGGCTCCTTCCTTGAAAACCGGTGTCGTGGTCTCGACCTTGTCGAGTTCTCCCTGCGCTGCCGCCAGTGCGGCCTGGCTGGCCATCCATTCGGGGACCGTGGTTCGATGGTGGTCACGCAGTTTCCTTTGCTGTTCCTCGGAACGCTGTTCTGTGCTGCGGGTGATCACCTCCATTAGGTCGGCAGGCAGCGTGGCACGATCGACGGATTGCTCCCAGTCTGGCTCTTTCGAATCGGTGAGGACCGTCTGTTCCTCATGACGTTTCCGGGCTTCTGCCAAGATCTGGCGATTACGGTCACGTTCTTTCTCACGGCCGACATGTGCGATTTCAAGGAGGGGCGGTTCGCTGTTGTTGTCTTCGGTCGAATTGAAGACCGCGAAGACCTCGTAATACTCCTTGTGCGAGAACGGATCGTACTTGTGGGTGTGACATTGGGCGCAGCCGAACGTCGTTCCCATCCAGACCTGCATGGTCGTATTGACCCGATCGACGACCGAGGCATGTCGATACTCTTCGGCGTTAGACCCCCCTTCGGTATTGTTCGTCGTATTTCGATGAAAGCCCGTGGCGATGCGTTGGGAATCGGTTGCATCGGGCAGCAGGTCGCCGGCGAGCATCTCAATCGTGAAGCGGTCATAGGGCAGGTTGGCATTCAGTGCTTCGATCAGCCAGTCGCGCCAGCGCCAGATGGATCGTGGCGGGTCATGGATGTATCCCTGTGAATCGCCGTAGCGTGCCAAGTCCAGCCACATGGCCCCCCACCGTTCGCCGTAGAGGGGACTCGCCAGAATCCGATCGACCGCTCGTTCATAGGCATCCGGCCGATCATCGGCCTGGAACTGGTTGGCTTCTTCCAGAGAGGGGGGTAGTCCGGTCAAGTCGAGCGAAACACGGCGCAGGAGCAGTTCCGGTTCGGTGGGACCGGCGGGAGCAAGTCCTTCCTGATGCAGTCGGCTGAAAACGAAGGCATCGATTTCGTTCTGCGAAGGATTGTCCTGCCGTTCGGAAGTCGATTTGACAGGAAGGGGTGAGCGAAGCGGAGGAATGTAGGCCCAGTGGCGGGCGTACTCGGCCTCCTGCTGGATCCATTGACGCAGGATCTCGATGTCTGCAGGGGAGAGGGGCTTGCCGATCTCAGGGGGAGGCATGACCCGCGAGGCATCCGGGGTCGTGATCCGCTCGATCAGACTACTGGCAGCGGGGTCGCCCGGAACGATGGCTCGGGTCCCGCTGGGAAGTTCACCGGTTGCATCAGAACGCTCGTCAAGCCGCAGGTCTGCTTGACGAGCCTGTTCGTCGGGGCCATGACACTGAAAGCAGTGCCGGGAAAGGAGCGGCCGTACGTCTCGCGAAAAGTCTACTTTGCGAGGGGGCGAGTCCCCCCCGGTAACGGTGTTCGCGGAATTCAGGAAGAGGAAGGTCGATCCGAAAATCAGGTGAGTCGTCGCAGTCGCCAGCTTCATGGTTTGTCGCCAATCTGTTGGATTCGAAGATACTCACAGAATCTCGACCTAGATTGCGAAGTCTGTCTTTGTGCCGAGCAGGCGGTCGATCAGATCCTGGGGAAGGTCAATCGCTTTCGAGAGTCCTCCCTTTCGGTCCGTCGGGTTGATTTCGCAGTAGGCCGACCAGGTTCCCAAGTGCCGCCAACGTCCTGCCCGCTTGGGTTCATTCGGCAGGACGGGAGTCGTGCAGCGATTACATCCGATCGTGGTAAAGCCTTGCGAGTGCAGCGGGTTCACCACGACGTTGTGTTCGACCAGGTATTCTTCGAGCTGCTCATCGGTGAAGTTGGCGAGAATGTTGATCCGGACGCAGTTCATCTCGGTATCGATCGAAAGGATCGGGATGTTGCCCCGCCGGCCCCCTTCCGCACGGCGCAGACTGCCGACGAGACAATCGTACTGCCCTTTGGCCTGGAGGAGCGGTTGAGTCTTGCGCATCGCGCAGCACTGCTTCTGGCCTTCGGGGGTCAGGTAGAGAATCCCGTACTGCGCGGTCTGCTCTTCCATCGTCTGTTCAGGTTTCAGCGTGATGACATTCAGGTGATAGTCTTTCGCGATCCGGTCTCGCGTCTCGAGTGTTTCCTGGAAGTTGACACCCGTGTCCACGAACAGGACGGGAATGTTGACTTTCTGCTGTCCGATCATGTGACAGACGACACTTCCCGCGCGCTGCATGGCCGAGAGTGCTGCGACTCGATCTCCGAAGATCTCTTTTGTCCAGCGAAGCAGATCGATGGCAGAATCTTGTTCAAAAGACTGATTGAGTTCATTCAGGTCGCTCTGCGTAAGTCTCGCCATGAATCCGCTGTTCCTCTCGGTACGCCGTCCGTACCCTCTAACCGACTCTTGTCCCGCTTAACCGACTCAATTCCACGGATGGCCATCCCCGGCCACTCGTCGTGAATGGGATCGTTTTCTCGCGCAAATCCGGCACAACTCGCTGTGCACTTGTCACCACATGGCTTCACGGATCAGTAAGCTAAAAATCTAACAGAAACGGGGAAATTGCCGCAACGGGATCGCCCAGCGGGGAGACTCGGAGCAATTCCCCTCCCCGCTGGGCTCCTCCTGTGGGTTCGCAGGGCTTTGCACCCACTTGTGCTCAAACCCTTGTCCTGATCGTAAACCCTCGCCAAACCCGCAACTTGAAGTCACTCATCCATTATAGACGCGGTCCTCGTACCGAGAACCGCATTCGGGGAATGTCTGATTCTCACTTCCGGCACTCACGAAAGCTTACGGGGACTGATCCTGAGGCGCCATGATTGCACGGGGGCAGGCCAGCAGGTGCATGTTGTGTGACGGTTTTGGTCACGAAGCGGGCCGCGACGTTGCGGATCGGGGTCCTTCCTGACGAGAAATGCGCGCTGCACATTGGTGAGCACCTTGAGCACCTAATCAATCAAACCCCTGTTTTACAGGGATTTCAATTAGATGCTCAAGGTGCGCAACCTTGAGCATCTTGAGCACCTAATCGACAACACGTTCCGCAGGGTCCATCTCCTCGCCACGGACTGATTCTTTGACCGTAAAAGGGGATTTTGCCGTCGGTCGACGCGCACCTGAATTCCCCGCGCGATCCGTTTGAGCGAATCGACCTGCGCATGCCAATGCCTCCCCATCTCCATTCGATCGTAGAAGACCGTGCGCGTTACTCTAAAAGAAAATCAAAGATACGTCAAGAGTGTTTGTCGTAAATAGTGGGGGATGACGTGGTCTCTCTGGGCATCTTGATGAGCATCTTGCCGCTGCGACCTGGTTCATGCGATAGCGACAGGGCTGCGGGGCCGGAACAGGTCTGTCACAGTGCGGGATCGATTGTCGAGGATTAGTGACTCGGATTGGCGGCGCTGATTTCGAGCTTGCCGATCTGGCCGGGGCGAAGTGACAGATCGTCGTTCTGGATTTCCGCCCAGAGTCGGACTTGCTGGTTCGCGGGGTCGATTTCCGGGTGGACGAAGTTCAACTTCCCCTGGTACTTCTTGCCGTCGACGACGAATGTCACGTCACGGCCGACGAGTGAACCGGTCGCCTGCTTTGATGCCAGAAACCCTTCGGCGCGGAGTCGATTCAATCGGATGAACCGGGCGACCGGGGTCGCAGCATCGACCCATTCACCGCGCTGCCGCTTCCACTGCACGACGATTCCGGGGAAGGGGGCCTTGATCGTTCGCCGAGCGAGCTGCAGCGTCGCCCGGTCGAGATCATGTTGCTTCAGCTTGAGAGTCAATTTGGCCTGGGCCACTTCGATGTCAGCCAGTCCGACGTCGAGTTCTGCTTTGTCGGCCAGCAACTTGAGTCGATCGAGTTCAGTTTGCGAGACACTGTTGGGGAACCTGTTGAACGAGTCGAGTGATCGTTTCAACTCTGCCCGCGCCACGTCCAGCGACTTTTTGGCAAAGCGGATCCGCAGATCGTTTTCGGCATGTGTGCGGGCAATCTCGACCTCGGTTTCCGCACGGGCTTTCAGCAGCTTCGCGTCCTGATCGTCGAGTATCGCCAGAGGGGCGTCGGCCTCGATCGTCTTTCCTTCTGACACGATGATCTCGCTCAGAACGCCAGACTCCCGCGCGGAGAGTTCGGCATGTTCAATCAGAGTGAGCTGTGCCCCTTCAATGGTAATGCTGTCGGAGGGATCGGCTGCTGCCAGCAGCAACAGCAAGGAACCACTCAAAAACAATGAATTCATGAAAGAGATCCCCGGCAGCGGCACTCGTTGGATGGAAACACAACTGATCGGTGCAACGGAAGAGAACCGAAATGGCCCACCCTCCTCCAATCGCAACGACGCGAGTTAAAGATGCGAGTTTAAATCAGCTCGTCCATGACAGGAACGCCGAAATGTGGACCAGAGCATGCCGTCATCACCGATCGCGGCAACGGGTCACAATCCGCGCGAGTTTTGCGTTCTTTGCCGATGGTATTTCAGGCCCGGGAGAAAGAATGAGCCACCCAGGACGACGCCGAACAGCGACACTCCGAAATCGATCGAAGGATTGCGTTGCAGCAGGGCCATCAGAATCGATGTCAGGTAAAGGACCACTCCCTGGACGTAGAACTTTCCGGACAGGATGCCGGCCTTGGCGAAGAAGATATTTCCCCCGATCAGTGCGAGAACGGGGGAGAGCGACAGCACGGGTAGGTTCAAAATCCATTCCAGACCGAACAGAAACATGCTGGAGCCGACGCTCCCTGCCCAGACGTGCGCAATCTGCCGTTCCACAAATGTGATCGGTCCTGACCGGCGGCGCAGTTCCCAGAAGATGAAGGCCCAACCGGTCGAACAGACCGACCAGAACGTGGCGTATGGCCAGCGGGATTCGACCCCCTGGTAGTGCATGCCGTTCGTGATGAAGCAGATCAGCATGACGACCAGACTATGCCACATCCATAACAGGCCCCAGTTCTCCAGAATGGCCGCATGGTGCGTTTCGCGGAAGGCAAGCGCAATCATCTGAGAGATCTGCGTCGAACGGGCCGAAATCGGTTCACTGTTGAGATAGGCTTCCAGATCATCGGCCAGGGCATCGGCCGTTCGATAACGCAGGTCTGCCGGCTTCTGCAGGCACTTCAGGCAGATCATTTCCAGGTCGGCGTCCGCTTTCGGATTCAGCATTCGCGGAGGCAGAGGGTCCTGTTCCCGGACCATCAACACCGTGTCGACGGCGGACGCCGCCTGAAAGGGAGGCCGTCCCGTCAGCATGGCGTAAAGAATTGCACCCAGCGAATAAATGTCCGTCGCGGCACTGATCTCACTCCGGCGTCCTGCGGCCTGTTCCGGCGCCATATACCCCGGCGTTCCCAGGATTGCGCCGGTCATCGTCAGGTTCGCATCGGCAGTAAGACCATTCTCGCCGTCAACAGAGTCACCCGACAGCCGCTTGGCCAGGCCGAAGTCGCTGACGTAACTTTGTCCCTGCAGATCGATCAGGATGTTCGAAGGCTTCAGATCCCGGTGCAGTACCCCACGACGGTGGGCATCGGCAATCGCCCGGCAGATCGGTGCCAGCATCTCGGCGGCCTGGCGCGAAGGGAGGGGACCATCCGCCAGAAGTTTTGTCAGTGTTGTCCCTTCGATCAGCTTCATGCTGAAGTACGGCCGCCCGTCAACTTCACCCCCTTCGTAGACATTGACGATGTTCGGGTGATGAAGCTGTGCAGCAGATTCCGCTTCGGCGCGGAATCGGGCGATGTCGGATGAGGAAGCATGGTCCCCTCGCAGAATCATCTTCAGTGCCACGATCCGGTCGAGGCTTTTCTGACGGGCCCGATAGACGACCCCCATCCCGCCGCGACCCAGTTCCCCGATCAGTTCGTAGTCACCAAAGTCGAGCGGCGGGTTCTCCCCGTCTTTGTGTTCGGGCTCTTGAGCTTTATCGTCGAGAATTTCCGAGATGCTGGCGAAGTCATCCGCAATCTGCATGGTCGCCCAGAGTTCACGCAGTTCGGTCGCCAGTTCGGGATGTTCCTGAATGATCGCTTCGACTTCGCGTGAGTTTCCCTGACGGGACGACTCAAGGAGGCGGTCCAGCAGGGATGCCAGCAGATCATCATGACTGAGTGACATGGAGTTATTCCGTGGGAAGCCGGTACCGAAGGTCGCTGTGCATTGCCGCAACGGGCCGGATGACCTGTTCCGTCGAAGACGTGGTCAGGCTATTCATGGGGCTGTTCCGTTTGAGAGGGCCGATCCCCCAGGATCGCTCGCAGCTTACGAAGAGCCCGGAGATGCCTCATCCCGGCCGCCGCTGCCGACAGTCCCAACGCCTCGGCCACCTCGCTGTTCCCCAGTTGCTCAAAATGCCGCATCACGACAATCTCACGGTCTTCGTCGTCGAGCTGATCAAGGGCGATCAGGAATCGGGATTCCAGTTCCTTGCGGATGCTGGCGGCGGCGGGAGTCAGTTCCTGATCGGCAAGCTGACCCATCAGATCCAGCCCTGATTGATCTGCGAACTGGGGGGACGTCATCGACTGTTCGCGGTCCAGGCTGCGGCGCTGCGCTCCCCGGTGTCGACGGTGCATGTCGATCATCCGGTCTTTGGCCAGTTGCCGCAGCCAGAGATGAAATGGTAACCGCGGATCTGACAGATATTCCTGAAGTCGCGTATTGGCTTCCATCAGAACATCCTGGACCACATCGCTGGCATCAACTCGCTGCGCGATCTTCCGGTCCAGTCGCAACTGGATCAATTTTCTGAGTGAATTCCGGTGCCGTTCCAGCAGCCGGTTCACCGCGACGCGATCTCCCTGTCTGGCATTCACCAGCAGGTTCTGGGTAACAGTCTGTTCTGGCCAGAGCGGCATAAGGATCCGTAGGAAACAGGTTGGAAAAGTCAGGCTACGGGCAGTTCATTCGCCCCATCGGCAGGAGGCTACTGATCGCGGCAGTCATCCCCCGCGAGGTTTCTGAAAATGGGTCTGTTCTCCGAGAAAGGTTGGCTGACGAAGACGCCTGCGAGCGATTTCACCAAGGGCTGATTCCAGTTCGCTGGCGGCTCCATCACGAAGCGGGAAGGGGGGCTCATGGTGATTCTTCCATCCGGTCCAGGGGGTATTCGCTGATCGGGATTCCCAGGCTGCGCACCTCTTGAAGGCGTCGCCAGGCGCGCGTCGTTCGTTCTTCCCGATTGGTCACTTCGGCCGGGTCGAGCAGTCGCTTGTCGAATGGTCCTTCCACGCTGACCGGTTCAAATTCGGGATCGACGATGAACTGAGCTGCGACGGGGTTACAGCGCAAGTGCCGTTCTTTGGCCGTCATCAGATAACGGGCCTCCACTTCACCGAGGATGTACCGGAGATACAGGTCGCTTTGCGTGATGTCTTCGACTTCCGCTCCACAGACTTCGCAAAGATATCCAAGTTCGCACTTCGCCATAGAACCGTCCGCGTTTCCGTTATGCGTGATGGAGTCATGATCGACGACTGGTCGATCGGGTGGCCGGGGCCCCTCGTCAGCTCAGGATGTCATGGATCACTTCCCCATGGACATTCGTCAGTCGTCGTTCAATTCCGTTGTGATAGTAAGTTAACCGTTCGTGATCGATCCCCAGCAGATGCAGTAGTGTGGCATGGAAATCGGGCCACGTCACGGGTCGATCGACGGATTTCCAGCCCACCTCGTCAGTGGCTCCGTAACTGATCCCCGGCTTCAGTCCACCCCCGGCCATCCAGACGCTGAAGCCATACATGTTATGATCACGGCCGGCCCCAAGGATACTCGCTTCGGACTGGGTAAAGGGAGTCCGTCCGAATTCGGTGGTGAATACGACCAGGGTGTCGTCGAGCATCCCCCGTTGACGCAGATCCCGCAGCAGGGCCGCAATCGGCTGATCAACGCGAAGGGCTTCCTGTGAGTGGTTTTCCTTCACACTTTCATGTCCGTCCCAGTTGATCCGGGGCGAACCAAATGAGCCACCGGCAAATAGCTGTACGAATCGGACCCCCTGTTCCAGCAGTCGGCGGGCCAGGAGACAGCTTCGTCCAAAGTCTTTCGTTTCTTCGCGATCCAGTCCGTAGTCGGATTGCGTCTGTGCGGTTTCCCCGGCCAGATCGGTGACATGAGGAACAGAGAGCTGCATCTTCGCGGC
This sequence comes from Schlesneria sp. DSM 10557, assembly GCF_041860085.1. Classification (NCBI taxonomy): domain Bacteria; kingdom Pseudomonadati; phylum Planctomycetota; class Planctomycetia; order Planctomycetales; family Planctomycetaceae; genus Schlesneria; species Schlesneria sp. DSM 10557. The sequence continues at coordinate 3,196,802 of NZ_CP124747.1, read as the reverse complement.
AAGTTCATAACTTTTCATGCGCGCGACCAGATCGGATTCGGGCCTGGTCTGCTGGTGGTGTCGATTGAGTGCCGCGATGAACTCTCGCGTTTTCGCTTCGCTGCTGGCCGAGGACGAGCGGGGAGTCTCACTTCCTGCCGGGGTCGCAGGAAACAGATCGTCGATCGGCTGCCCTTTGGTCCGGAACGCGACCCCCTGATAGCGAGCTGGAAGAAACCCGTTCGACCAGTTGATCGTTCCCCCCGCCGGAAGTCCGCGTGGATCCGGCAAGACGACGTAAGCGGGAAGTTCATCGGTTTCGCAGCCCAGGCCGTACGAGAGCCACGAGCCCAGCACGGGGAAGCCATTCAAACGAAAGCCGGTGTTGGCCTGGAAGGTGGCCGGGGTATGATTGGCCGAGTCCGCGACCATGCTGCGAATGACGGTCAGTTCATCCGCCACTTCAGCAATGTGAGGAAACAGTTCCGACACCCACAGTCCACTTTCGCCGCGCCGCTGAAAGTTCCAGTCGTTCTTCCGCAGCGGACCGACCTTCCCGAAGAACGTTTCGGGTTTTTCGGACGAGGGGAGCGGCTGACCGTGATATTTCTCCAGTGCGGGTTTGTAGTCGAACGAATCGAGGTGACTCAGTCCCCCACACATGTAGAGATGGATGACTCGTTTGGACTTGGGGGGAAGGTGCGGTGGCGGGTCATGGGCTTCTCCCGTCACTGTCGCGGCCCCGGCACGCTGGTTCTGATTGAGAACATGCCAGACAGCCGTTGAGGTCAGCCCATGCGTCGACCACGACAGGAAGTCACGACGATCGATTGGCTGAGGCATTCACAATCACCTTTCGTTGTTTCTTGACGGACGAAGCGCGCCGACTCGCACGGGCGACTCATTGTAATCGGTTCGAGTCCAGCGGGAACGCCTGTTCAAATTGTGACGACGGGGGCCCGTGGAGTATACCGACGCACCTTGTTCCCAGTCTCTGTCACCGTCGATCATGGAAACGTCGAGAAAGGAAACGCCGGGAAAGGAAACGCCGGGAAAGGGGGGGGGGGGCAGGATCACGTCTGGTTGTTTCCGTCGGGGCGTGGACCCTCGATGACTTTACTTGAGAACGCCGTGGTCTCCTTGAGACTGCCGTCGAAGTGAAGGATCGCAGGGGGATATTTATGCAATTCTCAACAATCAGGCAGATTCTTGAGCCCGGACAGGGATTTGTGTGATCGCGCGAACGGTGAATGGCGGACCTCTCGGCGGGAGGGGCGATTGAGTGGAGGAAAACCTCTTGCGGCTGTCGCCGCCACGGTAGCCGCGAAGACGCGTCAACCGTGGCTACCCGCTGGGACTGGACCTGGACCTGAGTCTGGACCCGGCAGTGTGCCGTTGTCGGTAATTTAAAAATTCGTCACCTTGGGTTCCTGGCTGTTGCTTTTCTTTTCCAGTCGAATCACCAGACGCGAATTTCCGGGGGGACCGTAGCTCCAGACTTCGGTGATTCCCCGCGAGGTAATTGCTCGCGTCAGTGAACGTGGCTCACCCAGCATCTCGCGAAGAGCGGTTGAGGTCATGCCGAGATAGATCCCTGTGGGTGAGGCCTCGGGTGTCGTAACGCCGGCAGGCCTTCCCGGTACGGACTTGACCCAGCGACTGTTCCGCCATTCGTAGCCCAAGGCGGCGAGGCGTGATTTCACTTCTTCGTATCCGGGGTCAATCCGGTATGCGTCGGACAGGTATTCCACGGCTTCAGCTTCCTTCCGAAGCAGCGTGAGGTACTCTTCGGACAGTTGCAGCAGGCCGACAATTCCATCCCCCTTCAACCGCAATTCGTGCGATTTGACCCATTTGAGCAACGCCTGATCCGCCGTTTCCTGCTGCTTTCTCTCGCGAAGCTGGGTGGCGAGATCTTCGATCTCGGATCGGGTCGCCGATTCGACGTGAAGCACCCGATACGCCAGACTCTGTCGGCGATGGACTTCTGCCAGTTCGGATTCTTCGGGAATCAACTCGAGGATCTGGTCCGCGATTCGTTCGCCATCACGCCCATCGAGTGACGCGTCGTGCAGCAGTCGTTTGCGGGTGGCGGAGATGAAGAAGAAGCGGTGTAGCTGGATTCTCTGCTCATCCGTTGCTTTGCGGTAGGTGGCCACCGGGTCGAGTTCATATCGCTTTTGCAGGTCTCGATTGGGACTGGTCAGAGGAGTGGTCGTGCCGGGAAGCGGGTCCCCCAGTTTCTCGGTAAAGTCCTGCCATGCGGCCAGATCGACGGGGGTGGCCTTCTGCATGGTCTGCCATTGAATCTGCAGCCCTTCGTGCAGCAGTTCCATTTTGCGGCGGGGTGGCAGTTTCCGTTCGTCAACTTTGGTCGCCAGTTCGAATCGTCCTGCGGCATCATCCGGTTTCAGGCTGGCGTGGTCAGTCTCGATCGCCTTGAGATAGGCTTCGTCCCCTTTTTTCAGCAGGTCTGCATCTTCGTAGAAGCGACCGAGGGCGGCGATCCAGTCTCCCAACTCATTCCATTCGGCAGAGGTGGCGCGTTTCAGTCGTGCGGCACGGGATTCGAACTGTTCGACATAGCCGGGAACCACGCGAAGCTCTTCAACGGCAAATTCCAGCTTGGAGTCGACCTTGCGAAAGCGTCCTGTGAGTTCGATCGTGCTTTTCGGAATGACGTTCCGCAGCTTCTGACTATCGACAATGAACTTGGCATCACACCGCAGCAGTCGAAGTTGACCACCGCCGAACCCACCGACTCTCCCTTCGACGCGAATCGCCAAAGGAGAGTCCAGGAATCTGTCCCATGGCTTCGTGTCGTTCAGTTTCTCGACGGTCCAGACCGTTTCCGCCGCCGCAACGCCAGCAGGGGTCGCTGCGGCCATCACGAGCAGTCCGAGCAGGGACCAGAGGTTGATGCGATGGCGAGACAACGCCCTGTTTGCGGGACAGGGGCTGGGTGAACGTGACGAGGCCACGTGAAGGGACGTTGCAGTGAGACTTCGCGGGTCCGGCGTGTGACGAACAGCGTCCATCGGTCATTTCTCCGTCCGTTCAATACCCACCGCGAACCCCGTCAGGTCCCTTGTTTTCGGTGAGGCAATTTTATCCTCATTCCCGAACAGCGAACAGCAACAAATTCCGAGTTCACCCATAGATCGGATCGCGGGGAAATCGAATCGGGGGAAATCGAATCGGGGGAAACCCGATCGATCGCGAACCCGCGGCAGGACAATTCGGATCAACGGGGATCACAAGTCGTGAGGTTCCAGAACTTCGATGCGGGGCAGATGCCGGTAGTTGTCGTCGTAATCCAGGCCGTATCCGACGACGAACGCGTCGGGAATCAGAAAGCCGTGAAAGTCGGGCGTGATGTCGACACAACTGCGTCCCTCTTTCCACAGCAGGACCGCCGTAGCGATGCTCGCAGGATGGTGCCGCTTCAGTTCCTCGACCAGGCGGACCAGTGTCTTCCCGGTATCGAAGATATCGTCCACCAGCAGGACATCGCGTCCTTCGATCATGGGCATCAGATCCGTGCTGATGGTTAGCTGACCGGGGACTGTCGTTTCGCCCCGATAACTCGACGCGCGAATAAAACCGATCTGGTGGGGAATGTTGATCGCCCGAATGAGGTCCGCGACCAGAATGACGCTGCCGTTCAATACGCCCAGAACCGTTAATGGTCGTCCTCGGTAGATCTCCGTGAATTTCCGCCCTAATTCTGCGACTCGCTCGGCAATTTGTTGCTCTGTCAGTAATGTAACCATCCGTCGTCGTTCATTCCCAAAAGTCAGGGTGCAGTGATTCAGCCGTGCGTGTTCGTCTTCCGCTTGATCGATCACGGTGGTGCGGACAAGCGACCGGCAGACGCGTGATGGATGTGCTCAGTCATTGTGAAGATCGTCGGCAGGCGAAGCAATCTTGCGGGAGTCGTTCATGAGTTGGTCAACGACGCAGGTTTCGGGTAAGTCCGTCGACGTTTTTGTGCCGGGTGAGGACCTCAAGCCCGCAGGGATTGTCCTGTTTCTGCACGGCTACGACGGTGTCACGATCAAGGACAATCCGGCCTACTCGAACGAACTCGCCAAGCACAATCTGATCGGACTGAGCCCCCTTGGCGAGCACTGCTGGTGGACCGACGTCGTTTATCCCTCTTACGACCCGCTGACCAGTCCTCTGGACTACCTGTCGGAACACATCCCGAAATACTGTGCGGAGCGATGGCAGATCGAACCTCCGCGGATTGGTGTCTGCGGCGTCGAGATGGGTGGGCAGGGGGCTCTGCAACTGGCTTACCGTCACGCCCGGAAGTTTCCTGCCGTCGTCGCGATCTCGCCGAAGATCGATTTCGAAACCTGGTGGGGACATGGCACGTCGCTCGACACGCTTTTCGAGAATGCGGAAGCCGCACGACAGCGGACAGCCATCCTGCACCTGCATCCGCTGAACTACCCCCGGCGGCAACTGTTGCTATGCGATCCGGCCGACCCCTACTGCTTTGACGGAGTGCTCACGCTGGCCAGCAAGTTGTCGTCGACGGGCATCGCGTTCGAAGACGACTTCGTCACGACTCACGGCGGATACGGGTGGAACTACGCCAACGCCATGGCCCCCAAAGTCATCGATTTCCTGGCCAGAGCCGTTGCGGAGGCTCGTTGAGACTGAGCTGTGTGCACCGTTTTCTGGTGACGACCGAGGCGAGACGGTGAACCAATTTCACCGGGGATAGGGACCGCCCAAAGGACTGCCAGCGCGGGGCCTACTCAACCAGCGTCCGCCGACTCGCGTGAATAGAAGAGTTCACGGTGCTCGATAGGCGGGAAAGAATGCGTCGGGGGGACTTGCCGTCTTGCCGGTTCGGGCTTCCCACTGCCGGCACAGGTCTTGATAGGTGACGGGGTCTGCGATCAGCCGCCAGGTGTAGAACGGTGAGCGAAGATGTGAGAATCCCGCTTTGAACTGGAACAGAGAATCTTCAGATCCGCCGTAGCCACCCCCCAGATGCATGGTGTGATTGCCTCGTTCTTTGGCCCAGGTCCGGACGGAATCGAGCATCACTTTCGTAGGGTACTGGCTGTGGAATTCTTCGGTCGTTCCGCTCAGGTGGTACTGGACAATACCGCAGACTTCCGAAAACAGTGCTCCACACGTGACCGCCCCCTCCTTGTGGCAGATCGCCAGATGCAGCACGTCCCCGATGGAAGCCCTTAGTTGCGCAAAATACTCGCGTGAGAAGAAATAGTGCTCGTTCGCGTTAACGCGCTGCATGGTTTCGGTATAGGCCCGGAAAAACTCGTCGAAGTCTCGCCAGTCCGACTGAATCTCGACGGTGAATCCCTTTTTTCGCGCACGATTGATCTCGCTGCGGTGACCGGCTCGCGTCTGATGCCAGAGTTCTTCCTGCGGCAGCGTCAGGTCGATGGAGACTGTCTGACCATGCTCGACCAGCGTCCCCATCTGGCGAAGCGGTTCCAGTGGCAGGGGAATATTCGGGTGTGACCTCGAGAAAGCCGCAATAATCCGTCGCTCGGTGAGTCCCTCTTTCAGGCGGCTGATAGCCTGCTGCAGGAAGGGCTCGATGGGTCCCTTGTCGGGACTGATGACCAGGGGACAGGCATAGCCGTAGGGAGTGATGGCGTCGAAGAGTGGCTCGTTGGCGGAGTACGATGCGGGGACGGGGCGAACGATGAACGTCATGAGACAACGACGGCCGTCGTCGTCTTCAGCATGAAAGGCCAGCGGAGTACCGTCACCATTGGGGGCACACATCCGGTCCTGGGCACTTAATGCGACGTATTGGGGGAGGTGATAGAAGTCGTGTGTGCTGTCGGCAAGAAACCGACCCCACAAACTTGAATCAGGCCCAATAAAGTCGCAACGCATCCAAACGAGCTCCCGAACCACTCGACACATGACGATGAATTCAGGGGGTGTAGCGGATGCGGGCGTCTGCGCGAAGCCTAGTGGTCAAATGTGAGTAGCGAGGGCTAACCGATTCGATTGGCAAATCGTCCATACGAGAGGCGAATTCAAACCTGAAATCAAGAGAAACCTGTGGCTTTCGGCGTGGTCGAAAGGGTTGAGGTCAGGAACCCGTAACGGTTTGCAAAAAGGCCTCGCGCCGGGGATCGGTGGCGTAAGCACTTGAGAGCAGGGGCTCAAGCTGGACGGACGAAGTGGAGACTTTTTCCAATGAGGGATTCACACCTGTCGCGTTCGCGTGTGCAAAACCAGTCCCAGCGCGATTGTCTTGATCGTCCCGACAAAACGAACGGTCAGAATGCCACTGCTTCGAAGTCTTCGCAGAAGCAGTGTCTTATCGTAGTTTTGGTGCCGGAAAGCGCACTGCATGCCCGGGGACGGTCATACAGTGGCATCTTCGCTTGATCCGCGACTCCGACTGAGGGGGGCTGGACGATGAACCTATCCGTCAGACTGCCACTGCTTCGAAGTCTTCGTAGAAGCCGTGTTCTTGTCGATGTCTGGTGCCGGAAAGCGCACTGCATGCCCGGGGACGGTCATACAGTGGCATCTTCGCTTGTTCCGCGACTCCGACTGAGGGGGCTGGACGATGAACCTATCCGTCAGACTGCTACTGCTTCGAAGTCTTCGTAGAAGCCGTGTTCTTGTCGAAGTCTGGTACTGGAAAACGGACAGCATGACCGTCCCTGGTCATGCTGTGTTGTTCTCACTGGATCGCAGACCGGACTAGCTGAGCTCGCGTTCCTGGATCCATTCCGAGTGGAACATTTGGCCGCGTGGTTTGTCGGTTCGCTCGTAGGTGTGAGCCCCGAAGTAGTCACGCTGGGCCTGCAGCAGGTTGGCGGGAAGCCGGGCCTGTCGGTAGCCGTCGAAGTAGTTCAAAGCGGCGCTGAAGACGGGGACCGGCAGACCGAGTTGGACGGCGGTCGAGAGGACGCGACGCCAGCTTGGCTGAGCCTTCTGGACGGCGTTGCGGAAGAAGTCATCCAGCAGCAGGTTTTCCAGATTGGGGTTCTTGTCGAAGGCGGCTTTGATATCGCCCAGGAAGCGAGAACGGATGATGCAGCCGCCGCGCCACAAGAGAGCGATGTTGCCGTTGTTCAGCTTCCAGCCGAACTCTTTCGCGGCAGCGTCAAGCTGGACATAGCCTTGGGCGTAGCTGCAAAGCTTAGAGGCATAAAGGGCCTGGCGGACATCTTCGATGAACTGCGCCTTGTCACCCGTGAACTTGGCGTCTTCGGGACCCTTGAGAATTGCGCTGGCACGGACGCGAGCGTCCTTTTGAGCCGACAGGCAACGCGCGTAGACTGCTTCGGTGATGAGAGTGGTGGGGACACCCAGATCCAGCGCGTGCTGGCTCATCCACTTGCCCGTCCCCTTCTGCTGAGCCGTGTCGAGGATCTTGTCGACCAGGAACTCACCCGTTTCTTTGTCTTTCACGGTGAAGATGTCACGCGTGATTTCGATCAGGTAGCTTTCGAGTTCCCCTTCATTCCACGTCTTGAAGACCTGGTAGAGTTCTTCGTTGGTGAGCCCCAGGCCGTTCTTGAGAATCTGATAGGCTTCGCAGATCAACTGCATGTCGCCGTATTCGATCCCGTTGTGAACCATCTTGACGTAATGGCCGGCACCGGCGTCGCCGACCCAGTCGCAGCAGGGAATGTCGTTGTTGGGGCCGACCTTGGCCGAGATCTTCTGGAAGATTTCCTTGACGAACGGCCAGGCGTCGTGGTGTCCCCCCGGCATGATGCTGGGGCCCTTGAGGGCTCCTTCTTCTCCGCCGGAAACACCGGTTCCGATAAACCGCAAGCCGGCTTCGCGCAGTTCCTTGTCGCGGCGGTTGGTGTCGACGAAGTCCGAGTTTCCGCCGTCGATGATGATATCGCCGGGAGAGAGCAGGGGTTTGAGCTGTTCAATGACGCCGTCGACGGGAGCACCCGCCTTGACCATGATCATGATCCGGCGGGGGGCCTTGAGGCTGCTCACGAATGATTCGAGCGTGTGGTAGCCCTTAATACGATCGGCGGTCCCGGCATGTACCTTGTCGGCGGGCTCGTCTTTCAGACCCCCGACAAATTCATCCGTGGTCGTGGTCGTTCGGTTGTAAACCCCGACGGAGAAACCGTTATTGGCCATATTGAGAACGAGATTCTGACCCATCACGGCCAGGCCGATCAGACCGATATCATGCTGAGACATGCTGCGATAATTCCAATCCACGGGATGAAACAACTCGTCCGATCCATGCACACTGGAAAGATTTTCTGGACGGTTGAGGGGCGATATTGTAAGCGTGCGAGCCCGAATCGAGCAATTCAACCCAATTCTTCAATCATTCCCGCAAAAATCGAATGTCAGCATTTTGATTCAAGTCGAGCCAGACTGATCAACATGGTTTCCGGCAGCTTTTCCAGGCCTGTCTGCCGCAGCATATTCACGATCTGAGCGGTCGTGTAATGAGCGTGCGTGCAGACGTGCAACAGAATGTCGCTGCAACGCGTTCCAAAGCGAACCCCCGTCGTCGAAACCTTGCGATAGACAGTTTCGTCCAGCGATTCGGGAGTCAGTGTCGCGAGATAACTGTCCCAGCGCCGATCCAGGTCCTGCCAGCGGGCAACCAGATCATCGAGCCGTGTCATGCGTCCTTCACCCAGCTGATTTCCGGGGAGTTGTCCAGCCACGTCACCGGGTGCGACCGCCGCATCATCCCCTGAAAGAGCACCCAGCCAGACGTGTTCGGCACCGAACAAATGAGTCAACGACTTCCAGATCGATCCCTGACCAATGGGATAGATGGAATGGAGTTGCTCATCCGTCAATTCCCGGGCGGTGCTCAGGAGGTTGGCGTTTGACCAGGCCCGATGTTGATGAAGCCGCTTGATTACATCCACTGCATTCATGCTGGAAATCTTCCCTCGTGAGTGATCTGGATTGGGTGAACGGAGCTCGGAAATGCTCTCTTCCGGCCGACTTGCCCGGACCCTTGAATTGAGCAGGCCATCATGTCGGACGATTGTGTCAATCTGCTTGAAGAGGGGACCACCACCATTTTGGTTCACTTTATGATCTTCATCCACTTGTTCGTTGATGCATGGGGTGCTTTTGAGGGTGACCGTGCTGAGCGGGCGAGTTTTTTCCGAAATTCTCACGGGCGGAGATCCGAAGAGAAATCCCGTGATCCGATTTTTTCAGGACACCGTTACTTTCATGCCGTCACGGTCTGCACAGAACGGCGGTCCTTCGCAACAGTTTCCCTCGGAACGGGGTCCCTCCATGAACGACAACAGCCGTTATTCACACCAGCAGCGGGCACCCCTGTGCATCCTGCTCTATGGGTCGGCTTGCCTGCTCTTCATCCTGGGGCTCGTGCTTCGCCATGACCCAGTGATTTCCTGGACCTTTCCGCTAACGGGTGCCTTTGTGCTGCTGCTGGCGGGGTCGTTTCACTACCTGCGTGTCGAGGATGAGGGAGATGAATTGCTTATCCGGTTCGGACCGATCCCCTTGTTCCAGACGCGGCTGAAGTATGCTGATATTGAATCGGCTGAGGTGGGGCGGACACTGGTCCTGGACGGCTGGGGCATTCATCTCAGCCCACGCGGGGGCTGGGTCTGGAATCTGTGGGGACGAGACTGCGTCGTGTTCCGGAAGTCGGACGGCGAAGTGTTGCGGGTGGGGACCGATCAGCCTCACGAACTGGCCACGTTTGTGAATTCGAGGCTGCACGCATGAAACGGAATCTGCTGGACAATCTTCCCTTCGGCATGCCACAGGAGATCTTCACGACGCTTGTGCGGGCGACGGGACTGCGTATCGAACAGATAGTCTCACACGGGCATGCCTCCCCTGCGGATTTCTGGTACGACCAGTCCGAGAATGAATGGATCATGCTCGTGAAGGGGGCCGCCCGCCTCATGTTCGAGGACGAGATTGTGGAACTCGTTCCCGGAGATTCTCTGACGATACCCGCTCATCGGCGACATCGGGTCGACTGGACGACTCCCGATGAGCCCACCGTCTGGCTGGCCGTTTTCTATTGAGCTGGTGTCGCTCCCCCGGGCCTCGTCGACAACGACGCAGCATAGCGAGGCCGTGAGGCACGCTTCGCGTGAGGCATTCCGTATTTCGCGCTGTCGCAATCGGCGACGCGAGATCCTCGAGTTTGTTTGCGAGGAGAACGCAGCCAGCGTGAAGCAGACAAACTCAATGGTGCAGTCGGTTGATCAACAAGAGTTCTGCCACGATCCACGCGGTAGACGAAATGCTGACAAGCACCCCTGATCTCAACCATCGCTGTGGTGTTTTTCTCAACAGCAGCGAGAAAGCGGCCGCGCTATTCGCCAGCAGTGTCAGAGTGGCGATCAGCGTTCCCAGTGCGATGATCCGACTGTCGACAGCGGCTGTTTTCCACAGCGGGTAGATCTCGGTCCGGACAACCGGCGAGATCTCGACCTGCAGCCACAAGCGGTACATCGGGGCCGAAAACGTACCAAAGTTCTGTTCGACCGTTTCCACGTAGCGTTTCTTCACAGCGGATTGCAGGATTCCGTCATCCGGCAGCAGCAGCGAACTGCTCGTCGAGAAAGCTGACGGGTGTCGGCTCTGGAAGTCTGCGCGAACAAGTGCGGCGGCGCGTGGTTCAATCTCGCGGGCCGCCTCTTCGGCGGTGCTCCAGAGCTTGCTCGCAAGGACGATTTGCCGGACTTCGCCGACGGTCGTGTCTCCCACTTCCATCCAGTTCAAAGGGACTGGTTTTCCATTCGGGGGATTCGTGACGGTCGTGTCCTGGTCGTCATCATCATCCTCATCGTCGCTTGGAACGGCCTGCGTGCCTGGTGCAGGAAGTGCAGAAATGCCTTCTGCCGCCGATGTTGTGACTTGCGGGGGGGTTATCGATGAACGGTGCGAGGGGGTGTAAAAGCGGGCGAGCTTCCGCTCGTGCAGCCCACTGATGACGACAAACAGGATCAGCACCGCGGTCGGTCCGAACCAGGTTGAGATCAACACTCGTAAGGGATTGAGCTCGGATGTTCCTTGCCGAGCGAAGTTCGCAGGCCACGAAGGGGCTTGCGTGATTCGACGAACAAGGTTTTTAATGAGACCTATGCCCGCAACGGCCAGCGCTCCCAGTCCAAGTAACAGGATGAAACTCATCGAGTGGCTCCTGTTTTAACGGAGCGAAGGGGAGACCAGCGGGAGGCGAGTTGCACCGTCATGGAAATCGTCCCGGCCCAGAGCATGGCGTAGACCTGAGGGAACCGGAAGACCCACGACATCAGGAATGCGGCCAGGATGGCGGTCATCACTGTTCCCATCCGGAACGGCGCCTTCCGGTGCAGGTCCATCTCCTGGGACCAGCGCCGCAGACCCAGCCAGCCCGCGAAGAACCAGCCGTAGGCCAGCCACGTCGGATTCGATCCTCCCTCAATCAGTGGGTGGCCCCCCAATGACCTGAAGAGGGATCGTGCGCTGTAGCCAGAAGGGGAATAATTCACGAGCAGGAACTCGTCGAGGGCGTACGCGATCGAACCAATGACGGCACCTGTTGCCAGTCGCAACAGCCAGCGCTGGCGATTCGTCCAGTGAGAACCGGACGACAGGGTGTGTCCGATCAGGATCAGCCATGAGCCAACAATAGCCGTGGCCAGAAACAGAATCGCCGATTCGGGACGCGGCATAAACGGAATCGGCTGGTCTTGCCTGAGCGGAACGGACAGTGCCGCGTAGACACCGGCGGAAAGCAGGCTGGCGACCAGTCCCGCGTACCCCAGCGAGTTGGCGAGTTCCGGCAGTCGTTCCCGCCAGGGGCGATCATCGAATGGGAACCTCGGCTCGGCTGCGACGGCGGCGGCAGCACGCCGCGCAGGGGCGGAAGACACGAATTCCGCACGAACTTCGGGATACGACGGCGCGGGGGGAGAGTAGGGGGCTGTTCCGGGACGGGGTGAGTGTTGTTGCCTTGGGTCGACATCGGCGATCCGATAGAGCAGCAACTTCAGCGAATGCAACGCGGCGATACCCGCCGTCGGCACGACCAGCAACGCGATGATCACGAATCCGAGTACCGGGGTAATCCGGGCGCCCCCCAGCGGGAACCCACCCCGGAGAGAGCCTGTCAGAAGCGACACCATTCCCAGCACGATGCACAGCTGCAGCCACTGCTCGGGTTGGAGCCATGGCTCCGATCGGGTAGATCGACTGTTCGACGTTGCACCTCCACCGGGCTGACGCTTTCGTTCAAGGTCTGCGTGCTGGCGTCGCCAGGGAGCCTCGCTGGATGCGCCAGCAGGGGAACTGGCAGACTGAGAACCCCGAGGAAGGGGGGGCAGAAATGAGTTCGCCGGAATCGTGGTCGGTTCTGACGAGGCAACGTCGGCTGTCGGCTGTGGGAATTGTTCCCCGGACAGAGGGGCGGCGGAAGAGACTTCGGCCCCAGAAGCCATTGGCAAACGGTGCTGCTGCGTCGCTCGCAAGAAATCCTGCCCCAGCTCGCGAACGGTCGCCGTCCGTCGGGTGGGGTCTTTTTCAAGAGCACGCGCGATGGTCGGCCGTAGCTCACGCGGGACGGGGGTGAGATCCGGCTGCGCCGTCAGATGCTTCATCAGGATTTCGGCCGTCGTTTCTCCAGTAAACGGCAAGCGACCCGTAATCATCTCGTAGAGCATCACACCCAGCGAGTAGACGTCCACCTCGGGGCCGTACTGGCCCCTGGCGACTTCAGGCGCCATGTAGTAGACGGTTCCGACGCTTTGCGTATGCTGTCGCCGATGATCGCTGCCGAGTCGCTTCGACAGCCCCACGTCCCCCACTTTGACGACACCGTTCTCGCGGTAGACGTTTCCGGGTTTCAGGTCCCGGTGCACAATCCCGCGGTCATGCAGATGAGCCACTCCGGCGACCAATCCGTCCAGCCAGGCCGCAACTTCTGCTAAGGGCAAACCATCCGGAAACGAAGCCAGAACGTCTTCCAGACTGGAACCCGCCACGTACTCCATCACGACCCAGTAATCGCCGTGCTCGTCCGTTTTGACGTCAAACAGTGTGATCAGATTGGAGTGCTTGAGATTCAGACACTGGGTGACTCCGCGGATTTCAATGTCCTGATCCTGTTGATGCAGCAGTTTCAGTGCGACGTCCTTGCCACCGTCGCTGCGCGCGTAATAGACCTCGCCAAACCCGCCGCGGTGAATACCGCGTTGGATGGTGAAGCCCGCGAGGGGCTGAGCTCCGGACTGGTAGGTGAATCGCATACGTAGGGTTTCGGAAGTGGGACGCGGTCACTCACTGGCGGTCACTCCGCAGTCACCGCCAGTTTAACGGTATCGACGCACATTCAGATCATTCAAAACCCGTTACTTTGACGAAACTGACTTCGGATCAGTCCCTGGCGGCAAACGTATCGTCAGCCTGTGGTGTGCTGAAGTAGGCGTCGATCTGTCGGTCCAGGTCGGCAGGAGCAGCGGGAGTCGGTGTCTCGACCGGAATCAGGCCGACAAACTTCCCTTCCACATCGAGAATTCTCTGCTTCACGTCAAGCTGTTTGTTCAATTCACTGATCAGCTTGCGTGCGTTGCTGAGGTTCGAGTCATCAATGGCCAGTTGGCTGACAGTCTCTGCCGCCTTGACTGTGTGGATGCGGGCCTGAAGCTGTTCGAGTTTCACTTCCAGTTCTTTTTTCGCCTGCATCATGCTTTCGAGCTTTTCCCGGTTGGCGGCCAGAGCCTGTTCGCGAGCGGTCAGGATCTTGCGGTCTGCTGCCAGGATTTCTTCTGCTGCTTTGAATCGCTCAAACCGGGACGCGAGATCCCGTCGGACGTCGCTGGCGGTGTAGGAGTGACGTGCATAGACGAAAGAACCCTTGCCTGTCCCCAAGTCGGTTCGCAGCGCCAGGATCGCCTCTTTCTGCTTCGTGAGATCGGCTTCCTTCTGAGTCAGCAGGGTCTGCAGATTTTCGAGATCGACCTGCTGTTCGGCGACGACATGCATGCATTGCCGAATGTCCGGCACCAGACGTTCGACCAGCGTCTGTGCTCGCTCGGCTTCAAACTCGATCGGGACTTCCGCTTTGACGGCGTTCTTGACATTGCGGCAACCGGCGCGAAGGTAGCTGACCGCTTCGGTCCCGAACACGAAGGTGCCGAGCAACCCCGCTACAGCCAGTCCCAGTAAACCTTTCTTAATCATCGCGAATCCCCCTGAACGTCTCACTTGCGAAATTTCGACAGCGAACGGCGTGTTTCCTGCCGTGTTGCTCAGTCATTCGCTGGCGGGATTCGAATCTTGGGAGAAATCCGGGAATTTCGTGACGAAAAGTGGAAATCCTTCTTTTGGAGTGGAAATGGGTCGGGGTGGGGTGGTGCAACGTCTTAATGTGGAAAAGGTTGCGGCGATGGTACTCTCCGCGTGTCCTGAGACCTCCGATCCGCCCAGAATGGCTGGTTCCCCAGCTTCCGACACCCCGTGATTCTGTCAAAAGCTGGCGGCGAAAAGAGAATGCATTCCATCCCCGCCGCGCGACGATCTCTCAGTATGCCATCTGAGCCATGTTTGAGGAGCGGGTCTGGGGACGAGTGGCGATGGGGCGGGTTGAAACCACAGGCGTTCTGACGGGGTAGAGTATCTCCTGTTGTGTCACCGTTCGTTCGTGCTGTCCGCACGGGTATCGAAAGCGGAAATGACGGCGTTTTCCTGAGTTTCCCTGAAGTGTGTCACAGCGGTAAGACTTTTGCATCGGATTGTTGAGAGCCGAATCGGAATGGCGGTGGTCAACCCGTCGCAAGTTTCGGCTTTGGTCAGAATAAGGATTTGGATTGATGCGCGATCTGGATTGTTATGCCCGACAGAGTTCTCAGGCCAGCCCGCAAGTGACAGGAACGGTCGGGCCTCTGGCGTCACACTGCGAGACGGGGGCCACTCGGTCGTCGCACAGGCTCGTCAATGCGGGGCTGGTCTGCCTTGTCATGCTGGTGCTGAGTCGCAATTTACCACTTGCCGCGGCCGAGGATGGCCCATTCCTGCTCGGAAAGTCCGTCGCGCCGTTCTCGCTCATCGATTACCGTGGCAAGGCTCACTCGCTGGATGACTACCAGTCGAGTCCCGTCCTGGTGCTCGCCGTGCTCGGGACGGAGTGCCCGCTGGCCAAGCAATATTCCCTCAAACTGCAGAAGCTGGCTGAGAGCTATGCCGGGCAGGGGGTCACGTTTCTAGGCATCGATGCCAATCGACAGGACTCGTTGACGGAAATCGCCGCGTTCGCTCGCACGAACGGTCTGACGTATCCGATTCTCAAAGACCTGAACCAGGAAGTCGTAGACGATCTGCAGGCGACGCGCACGCCGGAAGTCTTCGTGCTGGATGCCAAACGCGTCGTCCGATACCGGGGCCGAGTCGACGATCAGTATTCCGTCGGGGGGAAGTCCCGACCGGCTCCGACGCGCGAGGATCTGAAACTGGCGATCGACGAAGTTCTTGCGGAAACGCCGGTCAGCGTAACCGAGACCGCTGCGGTAGGCTGCCTGATCGGGCGGTCACGACCGGTTAAAACCGGTACTTCGAATAGTACCGTGACGTATTCCAATCAGATCTCGCGCATCCTGCAGAAACACTGCGTCGAGTGTCATCGGCCGGGCGAGATCGCTCCCTTCAGTCTGACGGACTACCACGAAGTCGCGGGATGGGCCGACATGATTGTGGAGGTCACTCAGACCGGTCAGATGCCCCCCTGGCACGCTTCGCCAGAACATGGTCATTTCGCCAACGAGCGGCGACTGACTCCCGAGGAACTCTCGCTCCTGCAGCATTGGGTCGCCGCCGGGACCCCTGAAGGTGATCCAGCGGAACTTCCTCCTCCACCAACCTACACAGAAGGCTGGCAGCTTCCCCGGCAGCCCGATCACGTTGTCTGGATGTCAGAGACTCCCTTCACGGTTCCTGCCGAAGGGACGGTTGACTACCAGTATTTTTCGGTCGATCCCGGACTGACGGAAGACAAGTGGATTACCGGAGCGGAAATCATTCCGGGAAGCCGCGCGGTTGTGCATCATGTGATTGTCTTCATTTCCACCGATGGAGAAGTTCGTGACGGAGACCGGCAGATGCTGACGGCCTTCGTTCCAGGCCTCCGCGTGGGTGAGTACCCTCAGGGGATGGCGAAACGGATCCCGGCTGGTGCGAAGTTCATCTTCCAGATGCACTACACGCCGAACGGAGTTGCTCGGGAAGATCGGACGCAGATCGGATTGCTGTTCGCCGATCCTGCCGAGGTGACACACGAAATCCGGACTGTTTCGACCGTGAATACAAAGTTCAAGATCCAGCCGGAACTGGACAATCAGTCGTTCTCATCCAGTGTCGTCACCGCCCCCCAGGACTTGCAGCTCCTGTCTCTTTCGCCGCACATGCATCTGCGAGGGAAGTCATTTCGTTACGAACTCACGCACAATGACGGAACGAAGGAAGTGCTGCTGGATGTGCCCCATTACGACTTCAATTGGCAGACCGCTTACAAGCTGATCGAACCCCGCTTGATCCCTCGCGGTTCAAAGATTCAGTCCTTCGCCGCGTTTGACAATTCGGCCCGAAACCTGGCGAACCCCGACCCGTCCAAGACCGTGAAGTGGGGCGAGCAGTCCTGGGATGAAATGTTGCTCGGCTACTTCGACGTCGCCGTCCCGCGAGAATCCGAGTTGTTGAAAGAATCTTCGTCAGAAAAGAATTAGTCTGGCGTAGTAAATCTAATTCCTCACGGGTAGCCCCGGTTGTCGCGTCATCGCGGCTACCGGGGCGGCGTCAGCCGCAAGAGGTTTGTTCGGTAGAACTGCCCAAAGTGACCGTCATGACGATTGGGCGGTGGCAGACACCTCTTGTGCTGCGCACACCGGTAGCCCGGCAGACCGGTCAACCGGTGCTATCCGGATGCGATAAATGACGGTAGGGTTGGAATGGAAGAGGATAGGGTGGGTGCGGCGGCGATTCCGTCAAGACGTTTCGTCCTGCGCGAATCCGCGTCAGTCCTGTTTCTCGACGACGCTCCAGACATGAATCGTCCGGTCGAATCCGGCCGAGGCGAAGTGCGTCCCATCGCGGCTGAATGTCAGATCGTGGATCGAGTTTTTGTGTGCCGGCGCCGTCAACACAAGTTGCAGGTTGGCCGTGTCCCAGACTCGCATTGTTCCGATTCCGTCACCCGAAACCAGCCAGCGTCCGTCCGGTGAGAAGACCACGGATTTCACGAGCACCGGGATCTGCTCAAGTGTGGCGACCGGTTCACCGGTCCGGGACCACAATCGGACGCTCCCGTCCACGCTGGCAGAGGCGAGCAGGGTTCCATCGGGGGAAAAGGCGAGTCCCTCGACTCCCTTGGAATGTCCCATGACCACCTTGCTGACTGACTGTGACTCGACATTCCACAATCGGATTGTCTGATCGTCTCCTCCCGAAGCGACCGTCTTTCCGTCGCCGCTGATTGCGACACACTGCACGTTCTCGGTATGGCCGGTCCAGACGACGACATTCAGTTCCGTTTGGCTGTCCCAGACACGGACCGTCTTGTCGAATCCGCCCGACACCAGCAGTGTCCCGTTGCGCGCGATCGCAGCACAGGTGAGGTAATCCTGGTGCCCGATGAAGGTCGTCAGGAGCTGACTTCCGTCCGCCGACAAGATGCGCAAGGTTCGGTCGAGACTGGCAGTCACGATGCGGCCGTCGGAATGGAAATCGACGAAACAGACCCCGTCACCGTGCCCCTTCAAAGTGGTCAAGACTTCGCCATCGGAGAGATTCCACAGGCGGACGGTGTTGTCGAGACTCGCCGTTGCGATCTGCTTCCCGTTAGGAGAGAACGCGGCAGAAAATACGGCGTTGCCATGCGTCAATGTTCGCACCGGCTCGAGTCTCAACGTCTGTGTCATCTCATCATCCGCGTTACAAAGAAAATTTCTGCTCCGGCGATCTTCCCACCTTGGGTCCGATTTTTGATCCTCTCAAGAGAAGAACAAAATCAGGGGCAGGAGACAACGGAGCCGCGATGTTCTGAACACGGCCGGCCAAAGGCGAGCCGCATCATATACGGCCCGTGAGCTTCGAGATCGCCCGACAAGCAGGTTGCGGTCGTTAGAAAAGCTCACGCGCGCGGCTGACGAGGGTGCCGACGAACAGGCTCACGGACCCCAGAACGACGAGCCAAACTGGTAGCGGTTTTCCGACTCCGTTCACTAATGACCCCGGTCCGCCGCACCTGCCGTCGCCCTGTCGGTGGTCATTTTCATCCTCCTCTTTTGGCTCAAGAACAATCGGAGGTGTTCCATGGATCCAGACACTCCCCTGGACCCGATCGATCATTAGCGTACCTTCCCCCGGTTCCGGGATCGAAACTTTCTCGTCCTCGATGCCCTGGTTGAAAACGACGCTGGTGAGTTTCCAGGATTTCTTTTGTTCGATGATGTCGAACACGCCCGCCGTCGGCATCCAGATTCCTGGGGGAAACTGCTGGAATTCACTGAACTGAGTCTCCCAACCGCTCAGTACGCTTCTTGGCAGGTAACCATAGCGCGGATCCAGCACGAGTGTTGTCGGGTCTGTCTCCATCTGATTCTGGTACGTCAATTCCAGGCATGGGGCACCCTCTGCGGTAATCACACGACTGCTTAACTGCTGCTTCTTGAGAAGTTCCGGTAACCAGCAACAGGTCTGTGGTTGCCAAAGCCCGTGAAGTGTCGTGACGATGAGCCCCTGAATGCCATTGAAACCACCGTTGACAGTTCGGCCGAATTCGATGGAGGTCGGTGGGACTTTTTCCTGGTCCTCCCCAGAAGGAAACCTCGCCCACCCGCTGATAAAACTGTCTCTCCAGATGAGATTCTGACCGAGCATCTTTCGATCCCGGAACTGTTGGTCGTGCCAGTAAAACCGCTTTGCGTCTGACCAGTAGTATTCACCGACAGTCAACAGCGGGCCCCGTGGTGGTTCCTCGATGACCCCTTCGTCGATTTCATAAGTGATATGAATGCTGTTGAACGCCGCACGCCAGTTGTCCAGTGCTGTGATCGCTTCAGCAAGTGCAGGAGGTTCTGCCTGACAGACGGAACGGGGAAGCAACAGCAGGCCGATATAAAGAAGGCTTCCCGGCCCCCGCAGACAGGCATGTTGGACCATCGAACGAGCCATCGCTGGTGCCTCTTGTAATGGGACGAGGGGCAGGCATGTTCTGTCGGAAACAATCAATCAGGCAGTATTCGCGAACGCGACGAAATGGACTTCACCAAAGTGGAGTTTTCAACGCATCGTGTCAATGAGATTCCGGGAACGGCAATTATCCGATCAGAAATCGGAAACGTTTTCGCCACCGCTCCGGGTGGCGAGTGCACGCCACAGCGGGACGGCAATGTTTTGCGAGATGGCCCGTACTGCCCCGTCGCCGAACACCACATTCACCGTCTGCGAATGATAACTGCGCGCCGAGTACTGGCCGGAACCTCCGCCGGAGTTGGGGCCGGCGAAAGCGCAATCGGGGACGGAATGGTTCGGCGGAAATCCGTGGTGGTACCATGTATTGCGCCACCCTCCGCGAAGCCACGTTCCCCCTGAATAGTTGTCACTTCCAACATAGCTGGCAGTGAGTGCCGCATCGGTGCAGCCTTCCGTCCAGCCGTCAGCATCGTTCGACGGGATTCCGCCTCGCACAAGGAGAATGTCTCGCCAGTAATCGACGGTTGGTGAAAAGCTTCCCAGGACCCGCTCCCCCATCATGACCGTGTTGGAAAGACCGTCGGTGATATCGGCTGGCCGCGTGACGACGTTGTTCACAAAGAAGCCGTCAGCGATCTCAATGGACTCTGCAGTTCCCATCGAACATCGATAATTACAGGCTCCCACGCGTTGTCGGTCTGATGGACAAAGAAAAACGGGCACCGTCACGCTGAGCAATTCCTGGTTGGAGGCGACAAACGCAGTCGGTGCACTTTCATAATCAGAATAGATCTCATCAAAATCGACCTTGTGGTAGGCCGTGGCGAAATCCAGGTACGGAAGCAGTTCGACATGCAGAGATCTTCCTGGGGTGATTGGGTCCGTCGCCCAATGGGTCCGCGTCAGTGGATAGGCCTGCTTCGCGCTTTCATGTTCGTGGATCGCAATCCCTAATTGCCGCAAATGATTTCTGCAGATCGTCGCACGCGCAGCCTCGCGCGAGTGTTGAACGGCAGGCATGGCGATCGCCAACAGCAGGCTGATCACCCCAATGGAAACGAGCAACTCCACCAGAGAGAATCCTTGCCGCCGGGCATCAGCGATCATTTCCCACTTTTTCATGGTGAAACCCAAACTTCCGTTTCTGTGATCGAGAATACTCAGATGGGGAATGACAGGAACCACGTTAGACGTCCGGCCGGACCGGAGACTATTCGTTGAAGCAGTCCTGGAAGAAGTGCTGGCCTACGAACCGAGGCGTTAGCCTGACTGGATATCCCGGATAAGTTCTCAACGGAGTTCCACTGAGCAAGACCTCCACTAAGACGAGTTCGATGAGTTCCCACGCCGGAGGCCGAGGAACGCAGAAATTCCAAGTGCCAGCCCCCCAATCAGGGTCAACCACACAGGCGATAAATTCTCGGTCGACCGATGTGGCTGGGCGACGATTGGGTTCCCTGTACCGGGAATGGCGGACGGCTCGGCCGCTTCGCTTTGACCTTGGCCCGGCGGAGGCGTTCCATGATACCAGATCTTGCCCTGAATCATGTCTGTGATCCGTGCTCCATCGCCAGGAAGCGGGGTCCGAACCTTTTCATCGGCAATATCCTGGTTGAAAACAACACTGGTGATTTCCCAGACTTGTTTCCTCTCTCTCAAGTCGAGAACGCCGGCGACAGGCATCCAGATTCCCGGTGCAAAACGCTTAAATTGACTCACCTCATAGTGCCAACTCGTGAGCATGCTTCTCGGCAAATAGCTATAACGGGGGTCGAGGATCAGGGTGATGTGTGGCTTGTCGTGATCGTCCTGGTAGGCAATTTCCAAGCACTGAATACCGTCTAAAGAGACCACCTGAGATGTCACGTGCTTCTCGCGAAGAATCTCCGGTAACCAGCGACAAGTGGGGGCCTGCCAGAGCCCATAGAGCGCATTCACTGCTCGTCCAACGGCTCCGTTAGGTGCCTGCGGATCAATTCGTCCGTAGACTAACGTAGATGGTCGCTCCCTTTCCAGGCCTGCCCCTCGGGGATAAAACGCCCGGCCGCTGATTCGGCCATCCCCCCAGTCGAGATATTGACTCAGTTGCTTTCCGTCTTCGGCAAATCGCTCGTACCAATAGAATCGCTTCGCTTCCGACCAGTAGTATTCGCCGGTTGTCATTGCGGATTCAGCCGAGGAATTTTCGAGGATCCCTTCATCAATCTCATAAGTGATATGGATGCTGGTAAACGAAGCCCGCCAGCTCTCCAGAGCACTCATTGCTTCATCAAGAGTGGGGTGTTCCGCGATAGCGGCAACTGGCATAAGTAAGGTCAGGCAGATGTATGCAAGGCCACACCGAAGCGAATGTTCTTGAATGCAGAGAACTTTTAGGCGAACCATGATTTGTCCCCCAGTAGACAATGCTGGAATAGAAGATTACGGGAATCCGACGAAGGGGATATGCTGTAAGAAGGGCCGTCTGATGATGTGTCAAGCAACAGCCGCCACCAGTATGCATGACGAATCCATCTTTGATGGCCCGGAGCCCGTATCCCATAGTCAAGTTCTACTGCATCGACTGATGATAATGGGTGATCGCCTGATTGCGGAAAATGCGGTTCTGAAACCACGTTTAAGTCCGGTCTAGCTTTCTGATGAAAAGCGAAATTGCCAACACTGAGATTCCCAGAAGAGTGAGCCACAACGGTAACCAGCTCCAAGTTCCAGTGAATGGCCTGGCGACGATGGGGGACCCATCTCCATGCACGGGTGAAGTCTGGTTCTCCTGAGTCGGGTCTGGAATCGGAGGTGGTGATCCATGAAACCAGGATTTCCGCTGAGTCATATCCGTGATTCGGGTTCCATCGCCCGGCTTCGGCGGACGCACTTTTTCGTCCGCGATATCCTCGTTAAAGACGACACTGGTCATTTTCCAAGACTGTTTTCTCTCTTGCATGTCGAACACGCCCATCGTGGCTATCCAGATCCCCGGGGGAAATTGTTTGTATTCGCTCACATGACCCTCCCATCCCCAAAGTGTGCTTCTCGGCAGATAGCTGTGGCGCGGGTCCAGCAGCATTGTTATCGGGGCATTGTCCATCGGCTTGTGGTAAGTGATTTCGAGAAGTTCCACTCCGTCCCTCGATACAGCGCGAGATGTGATTTGCTGCTCCCTGAGGACTTCCGGCAACCAGCCACAGCTTGGTGGTTGCCAGATCCCGTCAAGCGGAGTCACGATTCTTCCCTGCACCCCGTTATAGCCTCCCGCTACGGTCCGGCCATAATCGATCATCGTCGGGGGAACGTCTGCCTGATCTTCCCCCAGCGGATAGATTGCCCGACCACCTGTAGTACCGTCTCCCCAGTCAAGTCGTTGGCGGATTAGCTTTCCGTTCTCGATCACTCGTTCGTGCCAGTAGAATCGCTTCGCTTCTGACCAGTAATACTCACCCAGCGTGATTATCGGGCGTGGCACTGAATTCTCGATGACACCCTCATCGATCTCGTAGGTGATATGAATGCTGCTAAACGAAGCCCGCCAGCGCTCCAGTGCACTCATCGCTTCATCAAGAGTGGGTTGTTCCGCGATGGCGGCAGCGGGCAGAAGTACGACCATACCGATATATACAAGGCCATATGGAAGCGAACCTTCTCTGATGCGAAGGGCATTCAAGCGAGCCATGATTCGACTCCGAAGTGTCAGTTCTACTGTAGAGTATTGCAGCAGGTTGCTCAAGAGGGTGTATTAGAATGAATTGCAGGTGGTCGAGGGTCAAGCAAAAAACAGCAATTCCCGGATGTCAGAAAAAGGCTGAAAATCGAGCGATATTGGCCACCCCTTTCGTAAACATCGGGTAGGATTTTCGTGGTCTTGATACTCTGATTTCCGCTGTTAGGAACTGCGGGGTGATGAATGGAATCGCGAGAAGGCATTAAGGCGCGGAAGCATTTGTCGACAAACGGGCTGATCCGTGTGGTTCAAGAGAGATTCTCTTTCGTGAAGGATCCACGACGGGGGCTCGTCGAGATTCCTCTGTCGGATGCGTTGATGTCGGCGTTCGCGATGTTCTCCCTGAAATGCCCGTCCTTGCTGGCGTTTGAAGAAGAACGTAAGAACCCCAACATCAGGCGGTTCTATCACATTGGACGTACTCCGAGTGACACCCGGATGCGGGAAATTCTGGATGGCGTCGCCCCCGAGGAAATTCGCCCTGCGTTCGCGGATGTGTTTCGCTGCGTGCAACGGGGTAAGATTCTGGAACGGTTTGCCTATTGGAAGAATTGCTATCTGCTCGCGTGCGATGGGACAGGCTATTTCTCGTCCGACAAGGTCCATTGCACATCGTGCCTGGAGAAGCACTCGCAGTCGGGCCGGATCACCTATTCGCATGCGGCCGTGGCAGCGGTGATCGTCCATCCCGACATTCGTGAAGTGATCCCGCTGTGCCCGGAACCGATCATTCGCCAGGATGGCACGGAGAAGAATGACTGTGAACGGAACGCTTCGCGACGTCTCTTGAGTCACGTTCGAAAAGACCATCCGCACCTGGGATTCATCGTCACAGAAGATGGGTTGGCCTCGAATGGACCGCACATTCAGGACCTGCGTGCTCATGACATGCATTTTATTCTGGGGGCCAAGCCGGGGGACCACGCGTTTTTGTTTGAGCGAGCAACACAAGCCATTGATGACGGGACTGCGATCACGTGGCAAACGGATGACCCCGACAAGAGTGAGCGAAAGAGTTACACCGCCGTGGCGCAACTCCCGCTGAACGCGGCCCACCCGGACCTGATGGTCAATTTTGTCTCGTGCACCGTCGAAAAGGGGAAGAAATCGACCACATTCAGTTGGGTGACGGACCTGCCCGTCGAACCCAGGGAAATGATGCTCCCACTGATCGAGCGAGGAGGTCGCGCCCGGTGGCGGATTGAGAACGAAACGTTCAACACACTCAAGAATCAGGACTACCATTTTGAGCACAACTACGGGCATGGATTCAAGCATCTGTCCACCGTCCTGATGATGTTGATGATGCTGGCGTTTCTGGTGGATCAGACATCGCAACTGGCTTGTCCGCTGTTCCGTGCCGCCTCTGCAGCGATGAAAAGCAAGCGGGCTTTATGGGAACGACTGCGAGCCCTCTTCTTTACCGCTCCCTTTGAAGACATGGAGCAGCTCTACCGAAGAATCATTCGAGGCTTCGAAGACTTCCCCGCCCCGGTCAATAGCTCGTAACCCACAACCGTCCACGCATCACACCAGGGAAGATCATGCGGCCGCCCCAAGGATGGGGAGGGTTCAGGGCAACGTGCGCAACACGCCCTTGCAATAACGAAATTGAGGTAACCCCACGCGGCATTAGCACAAAGAATACATCGCCGTTCGTGGCGATAATGCCGATGTATTACACCTCTTTGCCCCATTCTACCATCTGCATCTGCGCCACTGCCGAAATCGACTCCAAATCAGGCTCAAGACAGCATCACTCCGGGAATGGCTGGCAACTAAATAAACTGCATTCGGTTATAAGATATAGACAATCACATGGAGGACGCGTGGACACGCAAACGTACCCGTAGTCGGACCATCCAAAGACATTAAACTCAGCATTCAAGATATCCTTCTCAATGTGCAGCCACTCAGTAGCGCCTTTCTCAGTCACGCAAAAACGAATACTATCTTCTGCAGACGATTCTCGCGTTAAATTGAGTACTCCTTCCTCGTCAGGGATTGGATCGGGACGACCTACGCGAATGAGACCTTCGACCTCCAATTCGCGCACGCTCGCACGGCGTCGGGTCCCTCCCAATCTCTCTCCAAATAAAGCGGCGGAGCATACACCGTCCCTGGGATGGTGCAGTACGACTGCAACGATTCCTCGAAAGACGCAACTTCGGGCGTCCCAAGCGCGATTAATCTTAAAGCGACGAATCTCAATAACGTTGTCTCTGTCGCAGCGAGATAGGCATACAGACGGGGGACAATTTCCGTTCCGTCAGCAAAATCCTGCTCAGCCGCTCCCTCCGGAACCAACACCCGTTCAGAGCCGTGTGTTGCGTAATTCCAGATCCTCGCATTGTCCGGGCGTTGCATGAGGCGGTCCCTTTGATGAGTGGGTCCCTGATTCGTATCCATTCCGCTGGGCAGGTCCATTGCTCTACCGGGAAGACGATCTATTCCATTGGGTACTCTTTCCGTACGAGAAGCTGCTGAGCGAACCAGACTCGAAATTCCAGACCCGCAATGTCAACACAATGAGGGGTTCGTCCAACTTCACGTTATCCATCGATGTTTCCTGCGATCGAAGAGATTACCTCCGTTTGCCTTGATCCGCGATGACTTTCACCGTTGCCCGAGCGACGAAGTTGCCGCCACCAAACCATTCTGCTTCGAGTCGATAGGTGCCCGGTTCTAAAGGTGCGTTGGTAAAAATCTGGACCTCCCCCGAGGGTTCTTCCGGCGTCCCCATACCTGATGCGCAAATGACCGGAGGCTTTCCGTGACGATCCTGATACATCGAAAGAATGATTGGCAGCAGGGGCGCATTCGGCTCTCGCTCGACGGTTCCTTGAAAACAGAGCCTCGTTCCTGGAACAAAACTCTGCGGGATTTCTGTTTCAGGAACGAGGCTGCCGTCCTGTGTTGGCAGGCAGAACACAAGATCGACGTCAATCGCGCTGTCGTTTTCGTCCGCAGCCGAATAATCGACTTGTGGCAGCGGAGGACGGAGCAAATAGATAACGAGCAGGACCACCATCCCGATCACAATCATGGCGGTGGAGAGAGCCCGCTTGGACAGCATGTTTTCTCGACCTGTCATCCTGAAGTGCACTCTCGCCAAGGGGTCGGCATTCTCATTTCCTGCAGCGGGACCTACAGATCCTGGGCTGCGAAAAGGTCCTGGGCTTCGAAATCATTCCGGGAACCGGCCTGCCGCCACAACGCAGCGTCGACGGCGGTTGAAACAGCCCCCACGTGGCCATCGCAGTAGACGATGTGGACGCTCGAACGATGGTGGCTGGCTGCCGTGTAGATTCCCGTCTGGACATCGCTTCGGTTGAAACAGCTTGGCTGCATCGGGGGCAAGGCGTGGTTATAGGTGGAATACCCAATACTCCCCTGCGTCCACCGCCAGCCATGCGCAAGATTCGATCCACGCCATCCCTGCTGCCACGCATTCGCAGGAATCGAAGCACATTCCGCGAGAAATGCCTCACGTTCCTCGAACGGGTATCGCTGCGTTGTGTTGAAGACCATCCGGATCGCTTCCGTCGAGTCTCCGCCCAGCGAGTGAAGGACTTCCGACACGAGGGCCGTACTGGAGGCCCCGTCGGTGATGTCAGCGAATCCCACTGGACCATCCGGGAACTCAGGAAAAATTGTCTCCAGATGTCGGAACACACCGTCATAATTCCACTTCGAAGTGCCGCTTCCTGAGTTCCCCAGGTAGCTGGTGGCTGCGTAATCGACATCCCCTTTGAACACACGTGGAGCGGCATCGGCGGGACAGGAGTAGATCTCGATCGGTATGTGGTTGATCGCCGCCGTCGGATCACTCGCCGACGTATTAACCAGATTGTAAAGAGGCGTCTGATCGATGAAGGGCAGAATCGAAACGTGCCAGCTTCCGCTGTCAGAAACACAGGGGGGAAACACGCCATGAATCGACTCGTAATTGTGGAGTGCGGCACCAATCTGTTTCAGATGCGACCGGCACTGAGTTGACCGAGCGACCTCACGTGACGCCTGGATGGCAGGCAGCGCGATGGCCAGCAGCAATCCGATAATGGCAATTGCCACCAGCAGCTCAATCAGGCTGAAACCACCGCGTCTCATACCAGAACCTCTCGAAGCGTAAAATCGCGAGCAGCACGAAATGACGTGTCTCTACCAGTACCACCAAGGGTTGAACGTCAATCAACAGCAAGTCGGTCAGACGCAGCTCTGCAAAAGCAGTTTTTCCGAGCAGCGACAAGGGCGTCGGTTTCCCATTTCAATTTTTCTCTCGCCTTGCTCTGTCAAAGTGGTCTTCCAGCGGGACACATACAGGACAATAATTCGGAACGTGTTCACGGTTGAAAATATGGTTCCAGGATGTACTGACACGAGCGTCTTAGCCCCCCACCACGGTCGTATCGTAGACCAGTATAGCATCATCATCGAGAGAAGGAGGAACGGGTGAAGCTCGCTCAGTACCCATCTCGGAACGGCGTCCTCCTGATATCGCGCCGGGGCATGTCGCTTGTAGAAGTACTCGTTGTCATTACCATCCTGGGACTGCTGGCGGCGATTCTGCTTCCCGCCACTCAGCGTGTTCGTGAGAAATCACGACAGATGGAGTGTGCCAGCCACCTGCGACAGATTGGTGTCGCCTTCAGTAATTACCATTCGACATTCAACTGCTTCCCTCCAATTAGTGGTCACGTCCACAGCCGGCCCAAATCGATCTGGGCAAATCTTCTCCCAGAACTCGGTTTGGCCGAACTCGCCGCGTACGATCGCCTGCTGGGAACGGATTCCCACGTGGAAGATCCCTCATCAGAACTGAAATATCCTACACCGCTCATGCGGTGCCCTTCCGATGCATGCCTCATTGCGATTGGTTCCAACTACGGAGTCAATCTCACGGGAGACGGGGTTCGCTATTTTCCAGAACCCGGAACGAAAGAAGACCCACTGCAAGGGATTGGCGTGTTCACAACAGGCTCAAGTTATTCCGTGATCACCGATGGTGTTTCCAATACCGCGGTCGCGAGCGAGTTCCTTCGTGGTGCGGGAAGTCCTTCTCTGCCACTTGGCGTTCGCCCAGCAGACACGACCCGTCCGAAATCCCTGATCTTCAATCTGATTCCAGGAGCCACAACAAATTCAGAGATTGACGAACTTTCTCAGCGCTGCCGCAGTTCTGATCCCGCGAAGAGTCCCGTTATCTCGGATACGCGCGGTCAAATGTGGCTTAGCGGAAATCAACGTGACTATACCTATTCCCACTTCGATACACCTAACGGCTCTAGCTGTGAAGACTTGGATACTCGGCGTGCCAAAATCTACAGCGCCAGCAGTCAACATTCTGGAGGAGTCAATATCCTGATTGCCGACGGGGCGGTACGTTTTTCAGGCAATGATATCGACCTGAAAATCTGGCGCGCCCTCGGTACGCGCGCCATGGGCGATTAGTCGACGACGTAAAAGAGTTGTGTAACAAGCGTCTCTCCCGGATCGTCGCGCGTGATCCACAAAGGATTGATAACCAACGATGTTCGCTCAAACAGCCAGGATTGGAGTGCTCATGATGATCGCACTCGCACAAGGCTGCTCACACGAAGTGATGGAGGAAGTCGATACCTCGGAATTTTTCTCTGGCGAGGCATGGGGGCGATTTACTTCGTCTACCGCGTTTCGTCCTCCGCAAGCCCGCACGATCTTTTTGACGGAACAACTCACCAGAGCACTCCACACTTCAGGCCGAAATCATCTCTCGTGTGATCAGCTCAGCAAGCTTGAGTTTGACGCGTTAAAGGAGTTGCTGTCCCTCTGCTGCCCCCAACGTCTTCAATCCGACGATTTTGACGGACTGACGATTTTCATCCAGAGACAACCGCCAGGCTACTACGACTTTGAAATCAAGTCCGATGAAACAATAATCTACCATAGCAACACGAGTGTCACCTGGGTTGATTGATAACACGATGACAAAGTTCCGTTCCGATCGGTGGATCGGAACGGAACCTGAATCCCCATTCAGAGTGCCCCCTCAATCTTCGCTGGATTTCGGCCGGAGAATCACAGTTGTTTGCTGAGTTCGTTCGTCGCGGGACACGTCAATCTCAATCCCCATCATCCGTCGAATGACTTCCATATGAGTCGTCGAGTGCCGGGTCAGCGGACTTGTGCGGAACGATCCACCACGGCGGTGCGTCCCTGATTGCCAGGCACTGATGGCGAGAGGCAGCAAAAGCTGATCTGCCAGATGCTCACCGACCGGGGCTTCATTCTTGAGATAGTTCCGGGTATCGCGGATCACTTCGCTGGCGACATTTTCCGCGCTCGATCCGATGCGGCCGAATCCCGTCGTCACTTCTGTCACCTGTTCGTATTCCAGCATCGTGTAGACGATATTCCCAGGACCGTGCGCGGTGACCTCGAGCACCTGAGCCGCGTCAGCGGGCCAGTTCATCTTTTTCAGGATGGTCTGTGTTTCTCGTTCAGCAATATGTCGAGGCAGATTGGAGACCAGCCCCATCGCCGATCGCTTTTTGAGTTCGCCCCGCTCCATCAGGTCAAAGCCATTCAAGCTGCCGGAGGGCTGGATCGAGACCGTCAAACGCCCGCCTCCTGCGGGGTAGAACCCATAGCGTTCCAGTTCCACAGACACTCGGGGCCCCATGCGGTTGATCAGAGGGAGATACGCGTGCTGCAGGAAGTCGAACGGTGGAGCCCACTGATTGTGCGTTCCCCCTTCCAGAGTCACGGTAGAAGGGCCGTCTGCAATGATCAGGGCCGGTAGGATCGTCTGCAGTACGAGTGTCGTGCTTCCTGCGGTCCCAATGCTGAAGTGATAGTTTCCGGGTGTGATCCGTTGAGGGGAAAACCGGATCGAGCGAGACCGCACTTCGGCTCCTGTCACTTCGGCATTCCCGATGCGGGCTGCAGCCTGAACGGCGGTCAGGTGCTGACGCATCAATCCCGGTTTCGCTCGCCCGGCGCGAATGTTCTCAATGACAACAGGTTGGCCGGTCACCAGCGACAATGTCAGGGATGACCGGACGATCTGCCCGCCCCCCTCCCCCAGAGAACCGTCAATACAAATTGCCTCGGTCATTTAATCATCCGCCTTATCGCCGTCCTTGATCACGAACCGTGCTTTCAGCCGGGCGACTTCCGTTGCCAGTCCCGCCATTTTCACAGACTCGATCACTTCGTCAAAGTTCTTATACGCCGCCGGAGCTTCGTCTTTGGGATAAAGACGGCAGTTCGTCAGGATATCTTCGTTGTCAAACGACTGATCAATACTTTGCTGGTCCAGTTCGCGGATGGCTCGCTTACGTCCCAGTACCCGTCCTGCTCCATGATTCACGCTGTAACAACTCAACGCCGCTCCTTGTTCCGCAACCATGACACTGGAACCGGCCTGCGGGTTCCCCGGTAACAGGATAGGATGACCCGTTGATTCATACATCGTCCCCTTCAGTGCATGATGTCCCGCCGGAAAGGCCCGAGTCGCTCCTTTCCGGTGAACCCAGGAGAGGCGGTTGTTCACAACTTCCTGTCGAACAATGTTATGACTGATGAAATAGACAAGCTGTCCGGTCACGCCCGGAATCACTTCCTGGAACGCCTCCAGCACCAGCGCGTTGATCAACAGGTGGTTCAGTGTGGCAAAGTTGGCTCCCAGAGCCATGTCATCCAGGTACGCGTTCGCTTCGGGAGTTCCCAGTGGAGCGTAGACCAGTTCCCGATCCTGTCCGGGGAGCGGGATATTCCAGCTTTCAAATTTCCTCTGCAGCGTCTTGAACTGGCCACTGGCAAGCGTGTGCCCGATCCCGCGCGATCCGCAATGAGAGAGAAATGCGACATGCTGATCCTTCAGGCCAAACACGTCGGCGGCCTGTCGGGCGCGGTCATGGTCTTCCACCTGAACGACTTCACATTCACCGAAATGATTCCCGCCACCATACGAACCTAACTGATGAATCTGCCTCTCGAACGTGGGGAGGCCGCCGGAGTCAAGGTGTGTTTGCAGACGCTCGCCCAGAGCGGAAGTGGTTCCGTCATGTCCGAAGTGCTGAGCGTCTTCACAACGCCGAGCCCACTCGGCAGGAATTCCCAGCTGCTGACAGACCGACTCGGAAGCCCCTTCGACCAGCAGTTGCTTGCCGAGCTGTTCAGAGACGATGCGGGATTTCTTCACATGCCGTTGTCCCCGCCCGGTTCCCGTCGGCGTCCGTTCACAAATCGCATTGATCAGGGCGCGACGGGTGAATCGATCAACGATCTGATCCGCAGGAAGACTCAGTTGCAGCAGGCTCATCGAACACTTGATGTCCACACCGACCGGCCCCGGATAAACATGTGTCGGCGACACCAGCACGCATCCGATGGGGGCTCCATAGCCCACATGGGCATCTGGATTCAAGACGAGGTCCGTCACCCCAGGAGCCAGCCGCGAGTTCACCGCCTGTTGCAGGCATCCCTCGTCAAATGTCTGCCGGATCGCGTCCGTCCCGATCACCGTAATGGGGGGTGTCTGCGTCCCCGTCGGAAGAATCGCAGTCGCCTCGGAAGTGGGAATGAGCGTGTG
This sequence comes from Schlesneria sp. DSM 10557, assembly GCF_041860085.1. Taxonomy (NCBI): domain Bacteria; kingdom Pseudomonadati; phylum Planctomycetota; class Planctomycetia; order Planctomycetales; family Planctomycetaceae; genus Schlesneria; species Schlesneria sp. DSM 10557. Next base: position 3,165,360 of record NZ_CP124747.1, on the reverse strand, counting down.
AATGATGAAATTCCTTTCCGCTTCCGGCAGCGGTGGCACTGGCTGAGCCCCCGTGGAAGTAAGGTCGTGAAGTGGATGTCCTGTTCCTGAAACGGTTTGAATTGCGGTTGTGGAAGAGGCCCCGGGCAGCTCGCAGGATGCGAACGGATTCTGATGGAATGCGGGACACCTGCTGCGGGAATAAAAAGCCCCCTCATCACGACGAGAGTTTGATGAAACGTTGACGCGCTCTGCCAGACTGAGCTACGGCCCCAGACCGTCCCTGCGGGTGCAGGAATGATCCCCATGTGTCAGTGATGTGACCTATGTCCGAGTGGAGCCGATGGGATTCGAACCCACGACCTCGGGTGCTTAAAACCTTGTAGTTTCATCTGCATTCGTGATGAGGAGTCTCACTCGTCGGGCTGCCATTGCGGCAACCCTGTTCGTGTCAGGTCACGCGACCTGAGTCTTTCTCTGAGCGGGACGGGGGCGAGAACGGGATGCTCTGCGATATCAGGAGCAGTGACGTCGACTTCATAAGAGATTCCGTTTTAGTTTGACCAAAGGGAGACGACCTGAAGTTCGTAGATAAGACTCACTGTTCGACGAGTTGATGCTGAGATGTGTTACATGGTTTAATGTAATCCCAGCGGTATTCGAACAGCGAGTTGTCTTCACAGGATCACTGAATCCAGGCGGACAAGATCGACGAGACATGAGTCAAGTGCTCTACCGGGCTGAGCTACGTGCTGACAAGTCAGCACGGCAGGATTCGAACCTGCGACCGTTTGATTAAATGTAGTCTCATCAGCATTCCGCATGGATTCAGTAATCCTGTTGTGCTTCAAATAGGGCGGATGAAACTCCTACTCAACTACATACGTTAGTTCTGTGTTGGGGCGGATGTGGTTGGGTGGGAGCTTCGTCCTCCCGTGTGATGATCACTTAACGGCCTGTTGAAGAAGTAGGACAAGCACCTTGTCCAAGGCACTTTCACTCGTGGATTTCGAAACGGCATCAGAAGCCGGTCCCCCTTTTCAGCAGACGGTTCAGAGCGTCATCTGTTCAATCTGGCTCATCCAGTAAATGTCACCCGCTCGATTGCTGGCGACATCCGCGATAAGTTGGAACACCTGGTCACTAAACCCTCCGACGTTAAAAATATCGGCTCGCTCGACCACTTGCGTTGTGGCATAGGGCTGAATGTCGATACAGATCATCTTCGCTTGAGGGCTTCTCGATTTAAACTGGTTCCACTGTTTCATCGTTTCTGTCGCCTGGGCTCCGTTAAACCGCCCGTAGTGAGGGGAGTCCAGCCAAGACTCGTTATCCGATATGTAAACAATCAGATCACCGGACGCACGGCTGGCATTCAAGTAAGCAAGCGGAGCACTGCAGTTCGTTCCTCCTGCCGGCAACGACGAGAGCTTTTGAGCGTTCGTCATGACCGAGTCTCGGGGGTTCAAATGACATTTCACGACATCCGATTCGAACGGAATCACTTCTGCTGTCGGGTTGTGTCGCAGGATCGCCGCAGCCACCAGAGCAGCCACATCGACGCAGCGAACCTGGGTTGTCGATCCCGCTCGTTCTCCCGTGACAGGTGAGTGCATGGATCCCGAAACGTCTGGGAGGACATACACTTTTCCGTCAATCCGGGGAATATTGCTGATGGCGATTTCCATGGCACTCTGCAACCCGTCAGCAATGGAAGGGGGAATCGAATCTAAGATATTCCGGTAGGCGGCCAGCAACTGATACGGAAAGACTTTCGCTTGCTTGATCAGGTGAGGGTCGCTCAACCGCGTGGCAATGAGGTTGGTCAGTTCGCGGCTATTGAAGACCCCGTGTCGCGAAAAGGTATTCAGGTTCATGCGAGTCATCTGCCAGGAACCATTCCGGGCAATCTGCTGCCAGTCCTTCTCGGTCAAAGGAAGGCTGGCCAGCATTTGAAAGGGGACATCCGGAACAGCCACCTTTCCGGGGTTGGTATTTCGCTTGAACTTCTCGTACTGCCGAACCAGCGGCGGCAAGGCAGCAGTGTCATGCTCCCGACCGATCAGGTAACCCAGTAATGCCGCTCGTGATGGGGTTTCCGGTTTGGGGTGGACCATCTTGATGATGTCTGCCAGCGAAGGGTCGTTACCGATCGATCCCGTAAATAATTGCGCGTCAGTTCGAGAGGCAATCCACTGCACGATTAGTCGCTTGGGAAGCGTTCCCAGGCTCTTTCGTCCAATGACGCCCGACCGCATGATCTGCACGAAGTTCCGCAACATCTTTGGACTATCGATCACGCGATCGAAAATCTCTGCGAGAAGTCCCGGTGATTTGACCGAGAGCACCGCACACAGCAAAGCAGGCAGGTCTTTCATTGCTCCTTTGGTCCGCGCATATAGAGCGACGCGGGCGATCAACTCGGGCTCGACCTGGTGACACAGTCCCAAGACCTGCGACAACTGGTCTTCCGCCGTCGCATAGAAGGTCTGGTTCAGGCATCCCGTCGACGCATACTGAGCCAGGGCCTGCTGCGGAGACCGCCGATAAGCGGCCCCCCCAGCTTCGTTCGCGGCGTTCGTCTGAGGCAGTAATGCTCCGCGAACCGATTGAAATAAGGTCTTGCTCGCCATTTCGTCTTCCCGTCTCAACAAGTTTTTGGTTTGACGGCAGGAAACAGATAGCTTTTGGCGTGCCATTCGGTGCGCAGACGGAAAGAGATCGATGTAACCCATTCTCCTAAAACGAACTAAAAATTTCCTCGACCTACGACGAAACTGTGCTAACGTGGCGAAGTGGTATCTTTCTCGATAGAAACTTATCTTTTTGGATAGTGGCATGCGAACTGTCGTGATCGGGATCGTGGGAACCGTCATCGATTCAGGGTCGGCCGAGGATCGCTGGCAGAAGTGGCGTCCCACGATTGGAATCTGTCAGCAAGAAGAGCTGCTGATTGATCGCATTGAATTGCTACACGAAGCGCGAGACATCGGGCTGGCCGGACAGGTTGCTGCCGATATCGGAATCGTCTCTCCCGAGACCGAAGTTCGAATGCATCTGCTGGAACTCGATGATCCGTGGGATTTCGATCATGTCTTCACGCGACTGCTGGACTTTTCGCAGAACTATTCGTTTCGCCCCGAGGACGAGCGTTATCTGCTGCACATCACCACGGGGACGCACGTTGAGCAGATCTGCCTGTTCCTGCTGGCTGAGTCGCGGCACATCCCCGGTCAACTGCTGCAGACCTCGCCTCCGCCGCGCAATACGATCGGCGCGGGACGATACCGCATCATTGACCTCGACCTCTCTCGCTATGACGCTCTGGCCACTCGGTTCCACCGGCAGCAGCGGGAAGCAAGATCCTTTCTCAAGTCGGGGATCGAAACACGGAATGTCCGGTTCAATGAACTGATCGAAAAAATTGAAACCGTCTCGATCGCCAGCACGGCCCCGCTGCTGATCACCGGCCCGACCGGCGCCGGCAAGTCGCAACTGGCCCGAAAGATTTATGAGCTGAAGCGCCAGCGAGGACAGTTACCGGGTGACATGGTCGAAGTGAATTGCGCCACACTGCGAGGTGATCAGGCGATGTCTGCCCTGTTCGGCCATGTCAAAGGCTCCTTCACCGGTGCCACCGGCCCGCGGCCTGGCCTGTTAAAGTCCGCTCATGGAGGATTGCTGTTCCTCGATGAAATCGGAGAACTGGGGCTCGATGAACAGGCGATGCTCCTGCGGGCGATCGAACAGAAGCGGTTTCTTCCCGTCGGTTCCGACAAGGAAGTGGAAAGTGACTTTCAGCTGATTGGGGGAACCAATTGCGACTTGAAGGACTGCGTCGAACAAAAGCGTTTCCGCGAAGATCTGCTGGCCAGAATTAACTTATGGACGTTCTGCCTTCCTGGACTCAGGGATCGCCGCGAAGATATCGAACCAAACCTGGATTATGAGCTGGAACGACTGACCGCATCCCAGGGGCGAAAAATCACCCTCAACAAAGAGGCTCGGCAACGGTTCCTTGCGTTCGCTGAATCACCGGCCGCCACGTGGAACGCAAACTTCCGCGACCTCAACGCCGCCGTCATCCGCATGGCGACACTGGCCCCCAGCGGACGAATTACGGTCAACGAAGTTGAGGCCGAGATCGAACGATTGCAAGACGCCTGGTCCCATTCTCGAGCGTCCCGCCGGTCACCCGCCAGCGCACTGCCACAGTTGAATTTCCTCTCGAGTGACGAACAGTGGGATGCGATCGATCCATTCGATCAATTTCAACTGGCACACGTTCTGGAGGTCTGCCAGTCATCCCGTTCACTCTCGGACGCTGGCCGGAAACTCTTCGCCGTCTCACGCCTCGACAAAAAGATCCCCAACGATGCTGACCGTCTCAGAAAATACCTCGCGCGTTTCAACCTCACCTGGAAGGATGTGGGAGAATAACTAATCGTTCTGCCTTACCCCGTCTCCGCATCCGTCCCCCGTCGTTGCTCGCGGACGTCGCATTCGTTGTTGACGCAGCCCGCCACACGTGGGATCCCCGCGACTTAGCCGCGAAATATCGAATTCGGTTGCTCATGCGAATTCGATTCACGCTGAACTGCGGCGGGCTTTCGTGGCTTCCCAATCAGAAGCCACGCGGAGAGCAGGGTCAGAGGAAAAACGATTGACCAGTAAGGGACGATCCAGACTCTCAAATCATAATCGTCGGTTTGCGATCGACCGTAAATAAAGCCTCCTGCGGCCATTTCCCGCATGGGCAAGTCCAATAGATAGGACGAGTCCCAGCCGTCGACGGTAGCGTAACTCCTGAAGCGAGGGGGGAGCCGACCACACAGCCACCCGTCATGAATCCCCGCTGGGGGACCCGGTACTTCCCTCACCCAAACGATCCCCCCCATCATCAGGACTAATCGTTGATAGGAGTTCTCTCGATTGAATCCGATTTCATCTATGATCACCAGACTTCGGATCCATCCCACCATCAACGCGCACGAGATCGCCAAGGCAACGAGGCCGATCTTGCGTCGACGTAGTGCGAAGAACTCTCGCATACTTCCCCCAGCCTTATTGGACCTGCGTGGCCCCCTCCGCTGCACTCCCCTTCGTTCCACCTGGCTCAGCAGTCATGTGATCATGGTCACGTAACCATGCTAGCCGAGATGATTGGAGAGTGACACTGACGGATGATGCTCGATTCAAAAGCAGTTGACGGGGACGGCAGGATCGGAGGGGAGATCCCAAAGTCGCTTTCGAGGGCCGACTTCGGGCATGCAGTTCGCTTTCCTTAATCACACATTGAGCAGCGCCTCCCTTCTCTACGCGACTGACGGTTCCCAGGCAGTGGCGCTATTTCGGAGCCGCTGAGCTCAACGTAACAACGCGTTCGTTAGTTCACGCCATGCAGACGCTCTGCGGCCTGAAGTTACATCCGATGACTCTTGTGTCTCACGCTTGATATGAGCCACCATCGAAGGAGCACCTCGACTCTGGCTCCACAGCACGGCCTTCATGATCCCATTGTAAACCAAACGCAATCGTTTTTTGCTCAGCCATTCCCGGAGTGATGCTGTCTTGAGCCTGATTGTGAGGCGATTTCGGCAGTGGCGCAGATGCAGATGGTAGAATGGGGCAAAGAGGTGTAATACATCGGCATTATCGCCACGAACGGCGATGTATTCTTTGTGCTAATGCCGCGTGGGGTTACCTCAATTTCGTTATTGCAAGGGCGTGTTGCGCACGTTGCCCTGAACCCTCCCCATCCTTGGGGCGGCCGCATGATCTTCCCTGGTGTGATGCGTGGACGGTTGTGGGTTACGAGCTATTGACCGGGGCGGGGAAGTCTTCGAAGCCTCGAATGATTCTTCGGTAGAGCTGCTCCATGTCTTCAAAGGGAGCGGTAAAGAAGAGGGCTCGCAGTCGTTCCCATAAAGCCCGCTTGCTTTTCATCGCTGCAGAGGCGGCACGGAACAGCGGACAAGCCAGTTGCGATGTCTGATCCACCAGAAACGCCAGCATCATCAACATCATCAGGACGGTGGACAGATGCTTGAATCCATGCCCGTAGTTGTGCTCAAAATGGTAGTCCTGATTCTTGAGTGTGTTGAACGTTTCGTTCTCAATCCGCCACCGGGCGCGACCTCCTCGCTCGATCAGTGGGAGCATCATTTCCCTGGGTTCGACGGGCAGGTCCGTCACCCAACTGAATGTGGTCGATTTCTTCCCCTTTTCGACGGTGCACGAGACAAAATTGACCATCAGGTCCGGGTGGGCCGCGTTCAGCGGGAGTTGCGCCACGGCGGTGTAACTCTTTCGCTCACTCTTGTCGGGGTCATCCGTTTGCCACGTGATCGCAGTCCCGTCATCAATGGCTTGTGTTGCTCGCTCAAACAAAAACGCGTGGTCCCCCGGCTTGGCCCCCAGAATAAAATGCATGTCATGAGCACGCAGGTCCTGAATGTGCGGTCCATTCGAGGCCAACCCATCTTCTGTGACGATGAATCCCAGGTGCGGATGGTCTTTTCGAACGTGACTCAAGAGACGTCGCGAAGCGTTCCGTTCACAGTCATTCTTCTCCGTGCCATCCTGGCGAATGATCGGTTCCGGGCACAGCGGGATCACTTCACGAATGTCGGGATGGACGATCACCGCTGCCACGGCCGCATGCGAATAGGTGATCCGGCCCGACTGCGAGTGCTTCTCCAGGCACGATGTGCAATGGACCTTGTCGGACGAGAAATAGCCTGTCCCATCGCACGCGAGCAGATAGCAATTCTTCCAATAGGCAAACCGTTCCAGAATCTTACCCCGTTGCACGCAGCGAAACACATCCGCGAACGCAGGGCGAATTTCCTCGGGGGCGACGCCATCCAGAATTTCCCGCATCCGGGTGTCACTCGGAGTACGTCCAATGTGATAGAACCGCCTGATGTTGGGGTTCTTACGTTCTTCTTCAAACGCCAGCAAGGACGGGCATTTCAGGGAGAACATCGCGAACGCCGACATCAACGCATCCGACAGAGGAATCTCGACGAGCCCCCGTCGTGGATCCTTCACGAAAGAGAATCTCTCTTGAACCACACGGATCAGCCCGTTTGTCGACAAATGCTTCCGCGCCTTAATGCCTTCTCGCGATTCCATTCATCACCCCGCAGTTCCTAACAGCGGAAATCAGAGTATCAAGACCACGAAAATCCTACCCGATGTTTACGAAAGGGGTGGCCAATATCGCTCGATTTTCAGCCTTTTTCTGACATCCGGGAATTGCTGTTTAGTTGCGCAGAAAGCGGCCCAAAACAATGTCGGCTCAATTATGTGCCGAAGTGGCGTGGATCGTGGTGGCGACCGATTGTTCCTGGTTATGTGACACTGTGTCCGGTGGGCAAATCAGTTGTGGATCCAGTGTATTCGCTCCCGATCAGTTGATAAAGGTGCCGGCGCAGACTTCGAAGGTGACAAGCGAGACGTGGAGAAATCGCGCGTAGAGAACCATATCTGCTGTTTCCCTAGTCCTTAAATAAGCGTACGCCTGTTGGTTTTTTCTGATTTTCGTGAACGCGTACCGGTAGTTTGCACGCTCTTTGCGTCCGGTTTTTCAACAGCGGTGGTCGTCGCATGAGGGTTTTGTCTTTTCCAGGTAAGGTAGTGACGGCGGTGACTCCTTGCCTTGTAATGGCAGGTGCTTGTTGGGTTGTCGGCCGTACGATCCCAACAAGCGAATCATCATTGTCGCAACGGATGTGCGAGGTCAGCGGCCAATCGGAAGAAGACGGATTGCCAACTGTTCCAGGCCAGTGATCGTAAGATCAGACGGCGGCCTGTGGTGAGAACCTGGCAGGGGATACGCAGCCAGTAATTGACAAATGTCCGGAACTCCATTCGTAAGAGTTTCGTTTGCTGTTCCTGATGACGCGGTTGCCAGCGCCCCTTGCTCACGGGAAGCCGTAGTGCTAACCAAGCCTTGAGGTTCCAAGCCAGCGATGTCATGAGCATGTAGGCTTCGTTGGATGTCAAGTTGTCAACCGGTGCATGCAGCGATCGAACGGCGTTCAGTTGGGCCAGGATGTTCTCCTGTTGGCAGCGATCATTGGCCGAGAAGACCACCTCCTCTGCCGTCAAGGTTTTGTCATTCGTGATATAGAAGAAGTGCCGGTAATCATCGAAGAGCAGTCCCTGTCGTGGTTCACTCACGATGAGGTCCTTGCGGACCACGATCAGACGGTAGTCCTGCTGACAGGCTGCGGGCCGGTATGGCATTTCTGCCACCCATTCCCTGAAGAGATGGATATCCTTGAAGCCACGTTCCTCGACGATCCGCTGTTTCACCGGTTCAGGCTTTGCGCGAGGCGACGTCTTCACTTCATAGCGTGGCGGTCGGGACAGTTGTTTCCAACTGGTTTCTGGCAGATCGTTGACCTGATCCACCAGTGTCGCCTTGCAGTCATAACCGAACACAAACGTAACGTCTGTCTGCGAATTCCAGCCATCCAGATACTTCGTCTGTGAGAAGTCTGTGTCTCCTCGCAGAACGATCTTCCGAAAGCCCGCTCTGCGGCACAATGCGATCGACTCATCCAATTGCTCGGCTGCGCCCTCATGGCTGGGGCGATTGCCAGGGCGATTCTTCAGTCGCAAGACTTCGCCCGTGTTGGCGAGCGTCACGGCGAGAGGGTGGTATCCCCACTGACCTTTATAAGTGATATCGATCCCCTGTTTGCACTCAGCCCCCGTCTCGACAAGGGAACCATCGGCGTCGATCCTCGCGCAGTCGAAAAAACTCGCAGGCTGACCAGCCCAGACTTTCAGGCGGGTCGCGTCAAAAGCATCCTGCAACGAGCTGAGATGTTCCTGCTGAAATCGTCGGCAAAAGTCTCCCGCCGTCGTGGGGTCGGGGATTCGCGTGGCTCCCAGCAAATTGAGATAGGCTTCGTCCTGACGTCGGAGTTCCAGATCTTCCAGGCACCGTCCTTCGCACAATGCATTGTACGCCAAACTCAACACATGATCGGACTCATGATAGGGGAGGTGGACCTTGAATAAGTGCAGTCGCTGATCGATGGCTACGGGCAGCCCCAACTCTTTCACGAATTGATGAATTAGCCCAATACCACCATACGCGGTTCCGACTGCTCGATCAGACAACTCAAACTGGGGACTGGGGCGACGCATCATCGGTTTCGACATGTCTGCGGGATAGTTCAATTTGTCCAAACGACCTTCGATCCGACGCTGGCGTGATTCGATCTTTTTACGGATAATCGTTTTCACTCGAAATCCTTTTGCGATGAACGGCTCATGGTTTTGTTGACACTCATGAGACGCCTAAAACGCAGAAGGATTTCGTTTTCTTTCGTCCAAAACCGGAATTCACCCAAGAAAGTATGCTTGGTTAAGGCCTAGTGCCGCCGTTCCCAACGATCTGGGGTGGTGCCGGGTACTTCACAACTCGGGTCGCCTACGAAGTATACATGTTATCACAGGATTTATACCGGGCATATAAGGCGCGTTAGAAAATGAGTGGAAGACGATACGTCAATACAGAAATACTGTTTATTGTTCTAATCTGCACGGTTCTCGGGCATTTCTTCTTACAGTTTCGTCAAATCGCAATGGCTGTCGTCGCATCGGCAATAATATTCTTTTGTGCGATCTTAGAGATTTGGTCCAGAATCGGGCGGCGTTGAGTGAAGTCGCGAAATGATACCGGGGTCACATGAAGTCACCAGCATGGGAGAGACACGTGCGACAGATGGGCGTCTTTCATGCGGTGTCTCTTTCGACCTTAGAAACAGTTTCTTCGACCTTAGAAACAGTTTCAAACCTCCCTTCTGCAAAGTTTGCCGATTGAATTCTGTTTGAAGAGCCAGATGCAGCAGGAATCGTGTATTGGGATTTGAAACTGCTTCTACCTCATCCTCGCTCGTGGTTCTGCTCAGTGGGATAAAGCGTTGCCTCGACGGTGTCGGAATCGATCTTTGTGAGCGAGATGCCAGAACGTTTTCGTAAAGCGTGCTCAAGAGACCCACGCACAACCAGATTCCTGCATCAGTCAATTCCATTCGTTTGGAGTGGCAGGTCGCTGTGTCCTGGTCTTATCTTCTGCATCAAACGTGTTGAGCGATGGTTGGATCAATTCTGTGCTTCTCAACAAACGAACACGTTGTCTGGTCCTCGTGTTCTGGCAATTCGTAGATTTTACACGGAAGGGAGTGTTCTTCGGTCAGGGCCACGACTGCACGAATCACGGCGGCGTGTGAATCACTGTCGCCCTCATGCAATTCCTTCTCGAGAATCGGGGAGTTGCTTGAAATGGAGTTGCGAACGTCACCTATCAGCCTGTTGAAAAACTCCCAAAAGCCAATATCCCTGATATACTCAACGGGCCTTGTTGAGAAGATGGTATCTGGAGGATTTGGCGGTGTCGCTGGGGAAGCGTGAATCAGAGAGTCAACGGGAATTCTGGCTGGAGACGGATCGTCTGGCGACCGGTCCAGGACATGTGTTTTACGACAAACTCAATCGCTTGCTGCGTGAACACGGGTTTGATCTGTTCGTCGAGCAGTTGTGCCAGCCGCACTACAAGAGTGGTGGCCGCCCTTCGATTCCTCCAGGCGTCTACTTTCGAATGCTGATGATTGGCTATCTGGAAGGGATCGACTCTCAGCGGGGAATCGCCTGGCGGTGCGAAGACTCCTTGGCGCTGCGGCGTTTTCTGGGAATCAGCCTGTCGGAAGAGACTCCTGACCACAGCAGTCTGACTCGTATCCGTGATCGGTTACCGCTGTCGGTTCACGAGGAAGTCTTTCAGTACATCCTGTTTGTGATCGAGGAACAGGGCCTACTGAAGGCCAGGACGGTCGGAGTGGACTCAACGTACCTGGAAGCCAACGCGGCGATGAAGTCCATTATCCGCAAAGATACGGGGGAAGACTGGAAGGAGTACCTGAAGCGGTTGATGAAGGAAGAGGGCCTGCTGGGAGAGGGAGATGACGACCCGACGGATGAGGAACTGCGGCGGTTCGACCAGCAGCGAGCGAAACGAGGAAAGAAGAAGGTCTCCAACGCCGAATGGGCCTCACGTACCGATCCTTCCAGTAAAATTGTGAAGATGAAGGACGGGCGCACTCACCTGGGCTACAAGGCCGAGCACGTCATTGATCTGGAGAGTGAAGTCATCCTGTCCGCGACCGTTTACACGGGAACGGAAGGGGATTCGCAGACATTACTGGCGAGCGTTCTGACGGCTCAAACACACTTGGAACAGAGCGGAAGTTCCCTGAAGATTGAAGAGGTGGTGGCTGACAAGGGGTATCACACGAACGAGCAGTTAGCCGGGGCAGAGGAGATGGACCTGCGGACCTATATCCCCAAGCCGAAGTCCCGTTACCGCCGTCGCTGGAAAGACAAACCTGTCGAGCAGCATAGGGCGGTGGCAAACAACCGCCGCCGGATGACTCGGGCGAAGGGAAAGAGCTTGCAGCGTGCTCGCAGCGAGAAGGTGGAGCGAAGTTTTGCCCACGTCTGTCGGACCGGGGGATCTCGAAGGACATGGCTACGAGGCCTGGCCAAGATCAACAAACGCTATCTGATGGTGGCTGCCACCCGGAATCTGGGAATCTTGATGCTCAAGCTGTTCGGAATGGGCAAACCGAGGACGCTGCACACGGCCAGGGGCCGTATTTCGGCCATTATTCCGGTCTATAGTTCACTCAAAATCGCTCTCTGGAGCCATCATCGGCGACACTTCCCTCTACCGGCTACTTGCATGGCCTTCTGAGTCTGTCCGCCACATTTTCTCGCAAATACGAAAATCGGATGAAACCTCTGAAATTCACAGATTCTTCAACAGGCTGCTATGCTTCGCCCCGTCGCCTTGTGGAGATGAAAAATCACGTCAGCGTGGTTTGCAGTGGGGTCCAGCAAGACGACGATCTTTGACATGACCACTCCTTCAGTCCGTTCCGCTTCCTGGTGCTGGCTGGGAGCCCTGCCTGGTTGCCGAAGAGTGTTGTTGGAATGTTGCTATCAAAGAAGCTCGGGCAATGGTTCGTAGATCGGGTCGACCAGATACTGCGGGCGGCCGGTCAGGTCGGGCAATAGCGTCTGTGTCGTATCGATTCCCAGGTTGCGGTAGAGCGTGGCAAAAACTTCCTGGAAATGGACTGGACGTTCCTTGGGGTGCTCACCCAATCGGTTGGTTGAACCGATGACCTGTCCCGTGCGCATGCCACCCCCGGCCAGCCAGGCGCAGTTAACTTGCGGCCAGTGATCGCGTCCCCCATTTTTGTTGATGACGGGTGTGCGACCAAACTCGCCCCAGACGATGACAGAGACATCCTGATCGAGGCCGCGTTCGTGGAGGTCGTCGAGCAGGGCACTCAGACCCTGATCAAAGACGGGCAGATGGTCACGGGCATTCTCGAAATTTGTTCCGTGAGGGCGACCGTGCCAGTCCCAGCGGCCGTAAGCGAGCGTCACGACGCGGGCTCCTGCTTCGACCAGTCGGCGTGCCGCCAGCAGATAATCGTTCATGAGTGGCCCGGCATCGCCGTAGCCCGCGTTCTCCGGTGCGCCTCGACCGTAGCGATCTCGAATTTCGGGATCTTCCTGTTCCAGATCAAGGGCATCGACCAGTTTGCTGGATGTCAGGATGCCGAACGCGGCCTGGTATTGAGCTTCGAGTCCCTCAAGAGCGCCGCTGGTTTCTGCTTCGTGCTTGAGACGGTCGAGTTCATTCAGCAGCAGTTTGCGGTTACGCAGACTCTCGACGCTGATCCCTGCCAAGCCGAGCTGTGCCTGTTCGGCATTTGGAGCGAACGGGGCATGGGCTTGTCCGGCGAAGCCTGCCTGGCCGGGGTCCCCCCACGGCGCGTTCCGCATCCGTGTCGACAGCCCGACGAAGGGGAGGGTCCCCGGTTCGACGGGGCCCTGAATGCGGGAGACGGCTGATCCAAACGAAGGCCATCCCCCGGCCGGTTGTCCGAGAACGCTATGTCCGGTCATACACTGGAAGGCGGCATGTCTTCCCTCGGAACCGACCAGCGAGCGGATGATCGACATCCGATCCTGCCGCTGCGCCAGCATGGGGAGGAGTTCACAGACTTCGATACCGGGGACGTTGGTGGCGATCGGTTTGAACTCGCCCCGAATCTCGACGGGAGCATCCATTTTCAGGTCGACCATGTCCTGATGCGGCGGGCCGCCCGAGAGGAAGACCATGATGACCGATTTGTGTGAGCGTTTTCCGCTGAGCGACTCGGCACGCAAGAGATCGGGAAGGCTGATGCCCCCCATAGCCAGTCCGCCAATCTTGAGAAGCGACCGACGACTGAGGCCGTCACACAAACGGTGCTGTTTTCCCAGTAGGTTCAACATAGGGCGGGCTTCCTCGCTCAACATATCAACAATGACCGAAGTGACAGCCTACGAAGTTTACCGGCCGCATGTCTACAGCGAATCGGGAAGCGTTCCCCGGGCATTGCGAGGGATCTGGCGCTGATTAACGGTGGGAATACTCGTCCAGCCAGGCTTGGAACATCAGGACGTCCCAGAGCAGATAACTCCAGTCGGCCCCACGGAGGTGGTCTTGCCAGCGTTCCCGGATGACTCGCGGGTTAAGGAAACCTTCCTCGCTTAAGCGGGGTTCGTTGATCAGCTTTTCGACCCAGTCGCGCAGGGGACCACGTAGCCAGTCGGCGATGGGGACACCGAAGCCGACTTTGGGACGTTCGAACAGTTCGCGAGGGACGTATTTCGCCAGCACGTCCCGCAAGATCCGTTTTCCCTGACCGGCTTGCACCTTGAATTCGTGGGGGAGCGTCCAGGCAAACTCGACGACGCGGTGGTCGAGCAGGGGTGTGCGTGCTTCGAGTGAGACCCCCATGCTGGCACGATCGACTTTCGTCAGGATGTCGCCGGGGAGATAGGTGAGCGTATCGTAGGCCTGCCAGTCCTGCTGAAGCTGTGCAGGCGATTCGGCAGGAAAGGGGGGATTGTCAGGTTCATCACGAATGATCGACCGGGAAGAAGGGGAGGGGACTTGTCGGGAGATTCCTCTGACCGCACCGTCTGCGTCCCGCCAGTGTGACATATTTCTCAGGTAGCGGTCGTGGGGGCCGGTCTCGGAAAGGACATCGACCGTTCTTGAAAGCAGTCGCTGCACTCGTCCCCAGGACAGGCTCGCGGCCACTCGACCCGTACGGCTGAGACTCTTACGGACCCCGGGAGGAAGCTTCCGTAATCTCTCTGCGATCCGGGCTGCCCGACTGCGTGAACCGGACGACTGAGCCGAAAAGTCGTCGAGCGCTTCGAAGTAGCGGCGGTAACCGCAAAATAGCTCATCTCCTCCATCCCCCGTCAGCGCGACAGTGACGTGCTGGCGAGCGAGGCGGCTGACGAGATAGGTCGGAATTTCGGAGGAGTCGCCGAAGGGTTCGTCGTACAGCTTCGGTAGAAGCGGGATGACGTCGCGCGCTTCGGTCGAGCTGACCATCATTTGCGTGTGGTCGGTCTTAAGATGCCGCGCGACTGCGGCGGCGTAGGGGGCTTCGTTGTAGGATTCGACGTCAAATCCGATGGTGAACGTCTTGATTGGCCGGGACGAGCACTTCTGCATCAGCGCAACGACCAGCGAGGAATCAATGCCTCCTGAAAGAAATGCCCCCAGCGGGACGTCAGCGACCATGCGTCGCTGGACGGCATCGGTCAGCAGTTCATCCAGTTTGTCGACCGCCTCCGCATAAGAGCCCGTAAAGGGGTGACTCTGCCCCTGGCTTCGCACCTGTCGGAAGTCCCAGTACGGTGTCGGTGCGGGCAGCGTTGCGGAGGGGAGCGTGTCGCGGTCTGGCCGGAGAGTCAGCAGGGTCCCGGGTGGAAGGGGAATCACGCCCTCGTAGATCGACTGGTTCGAAAGGTACGACTGTCGCAGAAATTCGTTCAGTGCCTCGCGGTTCACGGAGGCCTGAAAGTCAGGGTGCGCCCGCAGGGCCTTCAGTTCCGAGCCGAACAGAATCGAGAAACCGGCAGGTTGCGCTGAGGTTTCCGCCGTTGTCGCCGTCGGGCTATCCGCGATGCGGGGCGTCGGACGTTGTGGAAACCGGCCGTAGTAGAGGGGCTTCTTTCCCAGGCGATCCCGGATCAGGGTCAATTCGCCGGATTGAGTGTCCCAGAGGGCAATCGCGAACATGCCGACGGAGCGTTCGATCGTGGGGCGGATTCCCCACGCAGCGATTCCTTCCAGCAGCACTTCGGTGTCGGACCGGCCTCGGAAGGTGCGGCCACACGTGGTCAGTTCGGCCCGTAGTTCGTCGTGGTTATAGATTTCTCCATTAAAGGCGATGATGAATCGCCCGCATGAGGAGGTCATCGGCTGACGACCGCAGGGAGAAAGATCGACGATGGAGAGGCGGCGAAACCCCAGGGCGACCCCGGCAGCGGGGTCGCACCAGGTTCCTTGATCGTCAGGTCCGCGATGATGCAGGGTTTCGGCCATGGTGCCGACGATCTCCTGCATTCTGTTGGCAGACAGGTGGTTTGGTGAGGTGAGAAACCCGGTGAGACCACACATCGTAATTCGGTCAATCCGAAGTCAAGAGGGAAGGTGATGTCAGGACCGGGTGTCTGCTCGGCTGATCAGGCCGCTCGTCGCTGTTCCATCGGATACGTCGGGGTATCGAAGTTCCAGGTTCTGCGGACGGCGTAACTGGTCTGGTTCTGGGCTGCGAAATAGATGCGTGAGCAAAGTTCTCCCAGCATCCCGAAGAACAGGAACTGCATCCCCATCATGGCCGACATGGCCGTCAGCAGGAACAGGGGGTTGCCGGTCATGTCGACGTCTGCCCGCAGCTTCATGCCGATGGTTGCCATACCGGCCATAATGCTGACGAGCCAGCAGACGAGGCCCATTGTACCGAACAATTTCATTGGGCTGACCGCGAACTGGATGAAATACTTCACCGTCATCAGGTCGAGCAGGACCCGGGTGGTGCGGGAAATGCCGTATTTGGAGACACCGAACCGGCGGGGGTGATGTGTCGTCACAACTTCCACGCAGCGGGCACCTCGCCAATGGGCCAGAATCGGGATGAAGCGGTGCATCTCTCCATAGAGGTGCAATTCATGAGCGATTTCACGCTTCATGGCTTTCAGGGAACATCCCAGGTCGTGGACGGGGAAGCCGGTGACACGGGAAATCAGCCAGTTGGCGATTCGCGAGGGGAGTTTCCGGTTCAGGAAGGCGTCCTGCCGGTTCTTTCGCCAGCCGTGGACCAGATCGTAGCCTTCGTCGAGCTTCTCGAGCATCATGGGAATATCGGTGGGGTCGTTTTGCAGGTCCCCGTCGAGCAGTACCACGTTCTCCATGGATGCGGCTTGCATCCCCGCCTCCATGGCCGCTGTTTGCCCGTAGTTCTTCCGAAACTCGATGACTTTCACGGCGGCGTCTTTGAGTGCCAGTTGCTCCAGCCGCTGGGCAGAGCCGTCCTTTGAGCCGTCGTTGACGAGGATCAGCTCGTAGGGGCGAGCCAGTTGCCGCATGACCTTCGTCACGGCCTCATACAACAGGGGAATATTGTCGGCCTCATTATAAATGGGCACAATCACAGACACGCTCATGCGGGCCTTCCTTGCCTACGTCACAATTGCGAGAGGGATTTCGCAGTTGCGAGATTCCGTGTGCTCAATCGACGAACCGATCCCATGTTGAGCGAAGAGGTGGCGACTCACGTCACATCAAGAAGCCGCAGAGAGTTTCCGCGGTGACGGAATTTTTTCACAAACTCGTAATCAGGTCCAGATGAATCAAGGAAGGGGTGACGTGCATCGACCTGCATCTAAGAGGTGAAGGGGTAGGCAGAAAAGCGAGGCGAAAAATATTCGTACGGGTGGATTTGAAAAACGACTTGAAACTGCGCGAGAAAGTCTCTAGCATCCTTCCCTCCAAAGACGAAACCTACATGCGGTTTCGCTGAGGGCGTATAGCTCAGTTGGTTAGAGCGCAGCTCTGATAAAGCTGAGGTCCGTGGTTCGAATCCACGTACGCCCACTGAAGGGGATGTAGCTCAATTGGGAGAGCGCCGGCTTTGCAAGCCGGAGGTTGCCGGTTCGACCCCGGTCGTCTCCATCTTACAACTTCCGGCAGCGAAAGCTGCCAGGACTGTTGTGAGGCAGTGGGATGGGTCTCATTTCGACAGAAATGAGTGAGTCTCCCAGGGAAATAAAAAACTCGAAAAAAGATGAGCCGGACAGTTGACGGCAAGTCGAAACGAGAATAAGATCTCCCTCCCGCGACGCCGACAGCAAATGCTGAAAACGACGCAACGATATTTGACAACTCGGTTTAAGCGATAAGAGCTTGGTGTTCTTGTTGTGTTGTTTCTCACGCCGAATGGTGTGCGGGCGACACAAATTTCAAGATTCTAAAACCAAGTGGTCAAGTTATTAAGGGTGTGTGGAGGATGTCTCGGTGCCAAGAGGCGATGAAGGGCGTGGAAGACTGCGATAAGCCTGGGGAAGCTGTCAAACAAGCTCTGATCCCGGGATTCCTGAATGATTGCATGCTGAATTCATAGGCATGCAAGGCAAACCCAGGGAACTGAAACATCTAAGTACCTGGTGGAAAAGAAAGAAATTTCGATTTCCTGAGTAGCGGCGAGCGAAACGGAAATAGCCCAAACCATGAACTTCGGTTTGTGGGGTTGCGGGGCCAGACTTTCGAGAATTGAATGCTAGAAGAACTTGCTGGAAAGCGAGGCCACAGAGGGTGACAGCCCCGTATTCGAAAGTAATTCAGTTTTTTGTCTGGTACCCAAGTAGGTCCAGTCACGTGGAACCTGGACTGAATCCGGGAGGCCCATCTCCCAAGGCTAAATACTCCTTGGCAACCGATAGTTAACAAGTAGCGCGAGCGAAAGATGAGAAGAACCCCTGTAGGGGAGGATGGTGAACCTGAAACCACACACTTACAAGCTGTCGGAGCCCCTTACGTGGGTGACGGCGTGCCTATTGAATAATGACCCAGCGAGTTACTGTCATCGGCTCGATTAAGGCCTTCAGGGCCGTAGTCTCAGGGAAACCGAGTCTGAATAGGGCGTATTTGTCGGTGGCGGTAGACGCGAACCCAGGTGAACTACCCATGGGCAGGTTGAAGCGCGGGTAATACTGCGTGGAGGACCGAACCCACTAATGTTGAAAAATTAGGGGATGACCTGTGGGGAGGAGTAAAAGTCTAATCAAACCTGGAGATAGCTCGTTCTCTCCGAAATAACTTTAGGGTTAGCGTCGGTATTTTTCGATGTGGGGGTAGAGAGACTGAATTGGCATGGGGGGCTACCCGCCTACCCAGCCTAACCAAACTCCGAATACCATATCGAATACCCGGCAGTTAGTCCGTGAGGGAGAAGCTTCACGGTCGAGAGGGAAACAACCCAGATCGCCTGCTAAGGTCCCAAAGTTTTGCTAAGTCACAAAGGACATTAGGATACTGTGACAGCCGGGATGTTGGCTTAGAAGCAGCCACCATTTAAAAAGTGCGTAATAGCTTACCGGTCGAGTGTTCTAGTGCCGACAATGATCGGGAGTTAAGCAAAACGCCGAAGCAGCGGATTCGCGTAAGCGAGTGGTAGGAGAGCGTTCCAACACAGTTCAAGCTGTACCGAGAGGAGCAGTAGCGGGTGTTGGAAGTGTTTATGCTGGGATGAGTAACGATAAAACAGGTGAGAATCCTGTTCGCCGAAAGCCTAAGGTTTCCTGGGGAAGGTAATTCCGCCCAGGGTTAGTCGGCCCCTTAGTTCAGGCCAAAAGGCGTAGACGATGGAGAGCAGGTTAATATTCCTGCACCGATGTGTGGGCGATGTGGGGACGTTGTGTGAATGGGCGTCGGGCGGTTAGAAGTGCCCGTGGGGAAACCCCGAGTCCTTGTTGACGAAGCGAACTGAAGCACAATCAAGAAAAGCCACTAAGATCAAAGCACACGACCGTACTAAAACTGACACAGGTAGGCGAGGCGAGTAGCCTCAGGCGCTCGGGAGAATGCTGGTTAAGGAACTCTGCAAATTGACCCCGTAAGTTCGCGAGAAGGGGTGCCCATTTCGGTGGGCCACAGATAATCGGCTCTAGCGACTGTTTACTAAAAACACAGGACTCTGCTAACTCGTAAGAGGACGTATAGAGTCTGACGCTTGCTCGGTGTCGGTAGGTTAAGGAAGAGGGTCAAGGTTTTGCCTGAAGCCCGCAACCGAAGCCCCGATAAACGGCGGCCGTAACTATGACGGTCCTAAGGTAGCGAAATTCCTTGTCGGGTAAGTTCCGACCTGCATGAATAGCGTAACGACTGGAGCACTGTCTCAACCAGCAACCCGGTGAAATTGCAGTTGTGGTGAGGATACCACGTACCCGCAGCTAGACGGAAAGACCCCATGAACCTTTACTGTAGGCTGATATTGGCTTTAGACAGTTCTTGTGTAGGATAGGTGGGAGGCGATGAGGCCGGCACGCTAGTGTCGGTGGAGCCAACGTTGAAATACCACCCTGGGCCTGTTTGGAGTCTAACACTGATCCATGAATCTGGATGGTGAACAGTGTCAGTTGGGCAGTTTGACTGGGGCGGTCTCCTCCCAAAGAGTAACGGAGGAGTTCAAAGGTACACTCAGCCTGGTTGGCAATCAGGCGAAGAGCGCAAGGGTAGAAGTGTGCTTGACTGCGAGACCTATAAGTCGAGCAGAGACGAAAGTCGGACCTAGTGATCCGGCGGTTCCGAATGGAAGGGCCGTCGCTCAACAGATAAAAGGTACTCTGGGGATAACAGGCTGATCACGCCCGAGCGTCCATAGCGGCGGCGTGGTTTGGCACCTCGATGTCGGCTCATCACATCCTGGGGGTGGAGAAGCTCCCAAGGGTTCGGCTGTTCGCCGATTAAAGTGGTACGTGAGCTGGGTTTAAACCGTCGTGAGACAGGTTGGTCCCTATCTGCTGTGGGCGTACGAAACTTGAGGGGTTTTCTCTTTAGTACGAGAGGATTTGGAGGGACGAACCTCTGGTGTTTCTGCTGTCACGCTAGTGGCACTGCAGGGTAGCTAAGTTCGGTCGGGATAAGCGCTGAAAGCATATAAGCGCGAAGCCTCTCCCAAGATTAGGTTTCGATGGAGAAATCCTGAAGTCCCCTGGAAGACGACCAGGTTGATAGGTCGGAGATGTAAGGCGAGTAATCGTCTCAGTTGACCGATACTAATGGACGACAACTTGACCACTTTGTTCTAGAATCTTGCTAGCTCTTATCGCATAAACTTTGTTATCACTGAGGTGAAAGCCTCTGAGAAATAAAGTCCGGTGACCATACGCAAGAGGAAACACACGTTCCCATTCCGAACACGACCGTTAAGCTCTTGTGGCCGATGATAGTGCTTACAAGCGTGAAAGTAGGTTATTGCCGGGCGTTTTACAAGAAAAAGACCCATGAGCACGCTCATGGGTCTTTTTTTACGTACCTGCCCAAAATCCGTTGCCCGCTGTGGGCATGCCTCGACGGCTTGACCGAAAGGGGGGCGGACAGTTTCGGTTCGTAGGACGGGTCACTCGGTGGCAGAGTGCTTCCATTGTTGGTTCTTCGATGGCCGACAAGGTTGTTGACCGGGCGGTGGAACCGGTGCCCTCCATCTGAGATTGGTGACTAGGGTCTGTGAACTGTGACCCCGGGTTGAAGCCGTCAATCCGAGAGAGTCCAGTTGGGGTCGGCGGCGGGGGATCCGTTCCGGCGGGATACGGTTTTTCCGGGTGGTTTCCGGGTTCCGCTGATTGAGAAATGCATTCTTCCCATCTTGGGGGAAGTGGATTGCTTCTCTATACTTCCGTTGCACTTGAACCAGAGATGACAAGGGTGTGTCCTCCTGTCGGCGGATCACCCTTTGCGGGTCTTTTAGAATAGAGTTGGAGCGTTGCGAGATGTCGGAACCGGTGAAGCGAAGCCATATTGAAGAGATCAAGGAAGGGAGCCGCCAGTTAAGAGGGACTCTGGCTGAGGAATTGCTGCACGATCGCGAGTTCGGGAAAGATTCCGAGCAGGTGATGAAGAATCACGGCATCTATCAGCAGGACGACCGCGATTCCCGGAAAGCCAAGAATCCTGACGGGACGGCGAAGGGCAAGCAGTACATCTTTATGGTGCGAACCCGAATTCCCGGTGGGAAGGTTTCGGCCCAGCAGTTCCTGGATCATCTCGACATCTGTGACGAACTGGGGAACGGAACGCTCCGCGTGACCACTCGTCAGGGCTTTCAGCTCCACGGTGTGATCAAGAAAAATCTGAAAGCAGCAGTCAAAAGAATTAATCAGACCCTGCTCACCACGCTCGCGGCCTGCGGTGATGTTGAGCGAAATGTGATGTGCTGTCCCGCACCGATCAAGAACAGCCCCGTTCATGATCAGATGCAGGCAATGGCCGATGCGATTGCCGAGCACCTCAAGCCGCGGACGACCGCCTACCATGAGATCTGGTTGACGGATGAATCGGGCGAGAAGACGAATGTCGCCGAGTTCACCCCTGTGGATGAACCGATTTACGGAAAGGTGTATCTCCCGCGGAAGTTCAAAACGGCGATCGCGCTGCCCGAGGACAACTGCATCGACGTTTATACGAATGATCTTGGCTTCCTCGCTGTGGTCGAGGGGGATCGGATTGTTGGTTACAACGTTCTGGTCGGTGGCGGACAGGGGAAAACTCCGAGTGCCGAGAAGACGTTCGTCGCGATCGCCCAGAAGCTGGCGTTTGTTCAGCCCGAGCAGGTGGTGGGCGTGGCGGAAGCGATCGTGAAGGTGCAGCGAGACTTCGGCAACCGAGAAGACCGCAAGGTGGCCCGGTTGAAATACACGCTCAACAACTACGGATTAGAATGGTTCAAAGCCAAAGTTGAAGAGTACTACGGGCAGAAGCTCCCCGCGCCGCATCCTGTGGAAGTGACTGATGTCGATGACCACATCGGCTGGCACGAGCAGGGAGATGGCAAACTGTTCCTCGGTATCAATATCGAGTGTGGTCGGATCAAGGACGAGGGAGAGCGCCGGATCAAGACCGGGCTGCGGACGCTGATTGAGAAGTATCGCATGCCCACGCGGTTAACGGCGCTTCAGTCGGTGATCCTTTGCGATATTCGTCCGGAAGACCAGGCCGATATCGTGCGGATCCTGTTCGAGCACGGGATCAAGCAGGATCATGAACTGACCCTGCTGCGACGATACTCGATCGCCTGTCCCGCTTTTCCCACATGTGGTCTGTCGATTACGGAATCCGAGCGGGCGCTGCCAGGCATTATCGACGAACTGGAAGTCGAAATGGCGAAGCTCGGAATTCAGCACGACCGAATCGCGGTGCACATGACCGGGTGTCCCAACGGATGTGCCCGACCCTACACACCGGATATTGGTCTTGTCGGAAAGCAGGCTGGAGTGGGTGGCGCCGCAGGTAAGTACACCATCTATCTAGGTGGAAATGCCGAGGGGACCCGCCTGGCCTACATCTATAAAGACTCTGTCCCGCAGGAGAAGGTTGCTTCGACTCTGGCTGTGACGCTCCGTCACTACAAAGCCAATCGGATCAATGGGGAAAGCTTCGGCGATTTCTGTCACCGACAGGGGCAGGCCGCCATGCAGGCTCTCGAGGTGGCGACGCTCTAAAAGCGGTGTTGCCTCGTGAAGGACGGTACTCCCGATCTCTGATCCCGAGACCGTTTCGCTGTCGGGACGACTGATTGAAAACTGCCGCAATTGAACGTGCTGTTCGGTTGCGGCAGTTTCGTTTGGTCGCAGGGGGTCTCTGCTGAAATTGCTCCCAATCACAGAAACTTGAACTGTCGCCCTGATCCTGAATTATCGAGGGAGGTTTTGGGTGAGGGAAATTCCATTCAGGTTGGGCATGGCAAAGCCCGGGCGGCGGGCCGTACAATCATCCGCTGTGATTGGCTTGGAGAGGGGTATCATGTCAGCTCAGGTGATTCGACCCGACGTCTCAGACCTAACTTTGCGGACATTCTGTCGCGCACTCCATCCCGAATTGTTTGAACGGGGTACCAGTCTCACATTGTCGAACTCCGTAATGCAGTTGGACGTACGGCTGAATGCCTCGGGACACGTACTCGCCTTGCAGACCGCCAGTCACTCGCTGACCGAAGTCATCGTCGATCATCGGGAAGTGGTGCCGACGTTCAGTCGAATCATCGACTACCGATTACGAGGTTGTAAGACCGAATCGGTCCAGTTTGAAACGGGGCTGCGCTATGACGTCAGTTGCCAACTTGAGCGACTGCATTTGGACATCTTTTTGCGAATGAATGAAGAGCTTGAGCAGGATCTGAACTGTGCGGATTTGTCCATTCGTCTGCCGGCCGCCAATCGAATCTTGCCCGGTCCGCTCAGCTTGATCCGCACGGAAGTGGCACGCGACAGCATTCTGGTATATGCCTTCCATACGTTTCCCGAGCACAGCGCCATCGTGAAGACTCAGTCTCTTTTTGTGCAGGATGATCTCCCGGCTGACAAATGAGCGCGGATCTCTTTGTTCCGTCTGCAGCAGGCCAATCCCGCCGGGCGAACTCACCGCCGGCCTGACTTCTCTTTCACATTCATGCCTCGTTCGCTCGACAAGCGATCCGAGAACTGACACTTCGTTTCGAACAAATCCTCGCTGTAGTCCTGGCAAGCAGATCCTGAGTGGTGAGTAGTTCGCCCTGCTGCTTCACTTCGTTCCGTCAACGCGGGCCTGGCGAGCGATCGAAGCGAGGACTGATTTCGTATCAGCGCTGGTTGATAGTTTCCGCGCGATCTCGGTATGGTGTGATTCGATCGGTCCTCAGCGGTCTGCTGTGAACCGGAATCCTCTCTTTTCTGGCTCCCACGTCATTCGAGATGCAGGAATACCCATGACCAATCTGCCGAGTTCGTCCAGTAGCGCAGCTGGTTCTTCTCGTCGCGGGTTCTTAAAAGCCGCCGCCGCGTCGACCGCGTTCGGGTTTACAATTGTGCCGAGACACGTACTCGGTGGTCCGGGGCAAACTCCACCGTCGGAACGCCCACTGCTGGCGGGGATTGGGTGTGGCGGCATGGGGGGAGGTGACATTGCCACGTTCACGAAACTCGGAGCCCGGTTTGTGGCCCTGTGCGATGTGGACGAGACCCGCGCAGCCGGGACGTTTCATGCTCACCCGGAAGCACGCCGGTATCAGGATTTTCGCGAGATGATGGACCGCGAGGCGAAAAATATCGACGCGGTGACGGTGGGGACGCCGGACCACATCCATGGTGTGGCCGCGATGGCGGCGATCAAGGCGGGGAAGCACGTCTACGTGCAGAAGCCCCTGACCCATACTCTTCATGAATGTCGTGCGCTGACCCGGGCCGCTCAGCAGGCGGGTGTCATCACCTCGATGGGGAATCAGGGACATGCTTCAGAGGGATCTCGACTCACCAATGAATGGATTCAGGCGGGGATCATCGGTGACGTGGCGGAGGTTCACGCCTGGTCTGATCGTGCGGGCAAGCTTTGGAAGCAGGGGATTGGTCGACCTGCCGAGACGCCCCCGGTTCCTGCGACGCTGGACTGGAATTTGTGGCTGGGACCCGCGCGCGAGCGGCCTTACAGCCCGGCCTACGCACCTCACAACTGGCGGGGGTGGTGGGATTTTGGGACAGGTGCCTTGGGTGACATGGGGTGCCACATCATTGATCATCCGGTATGGGCCTTGAATCTGGGAGCCCCGACATCCGTCGGGTCCCGAACGACACTCGACGGATCTGTGCTGGAGAAGAATCAGCCCAACTTCGAGACCTATCCGATTGCCGCCATCATCACGTACGAGTTTCCTGCGCGAGGAAAACTGCCACCTGTCCGAATGACCTGGTATGACGGCGGACTGATGCCACCGACCCCGGCCGAAATGGGACCTGGACAGAAACTGCCTGACAACGGTGTCCTTTATGTCGGTACCCGCGGGAAGCTGTTCCATTCGTCACACGGCGGGATGCCTCACGTGCTGCCTGCCAAATTGCAGGAGGAAGCGGCGGCGGTACCGAAGACATTCGATCGCTCCCCCGGGCACTACGAAGAATGGTACCAGGCGATCCGAGGGGGAAAGCGGCCAGTGGACAACTTCGACTATGCGGGCCCGATGGCCGAGACGGTCCTACTCGGTGTGTTATCACTGCGCGCACCTGGGACCCGGCTGGAGTGGGACAGTGAGAACCTCCGCGTCAAGAATGTGCCGGAACTGAACCAGTTCGTGAAGACCGAGTACAGAACGGGCTGGACGTTGTGACCGCCGGTTCTGTGGTGTGCTCGGATTGTGACAGACGTGACCAGGGCCCCGCCATCCGTCGCTCTCGCCGGGTGTCCTCGTCGTACCTGACGGTTCTATCTCTGGCGGTGTTCTGTTTCTGCGGCTGTCGTTTCCGGGAGTAAGAGACTTGCTTCTGATATCACCTCATATTCGAAGGAGAGGATCGATGCGCCTTTTTCTGATGTTGGCAGTGGTTTTGATCGCCAGTGCGGGAACGATACTCGCCGAGGAGAACACTCTGACGGATCAGGAAAAAGCGGAAGGCTGGATCCTGTTGTTCGATGGTCACTCCACCAAAGGCTGGATGAGTCCCAAGGAAAAGCCACTGCCTCAAACGCATGTGCAGGAGGGGAGTCTGAATCCTCATCCCTGCGATTACATGCTGGTGCACGAGAAAGTCTGGGAGAACTACCGGCTTTCATTGGAATTCAAGATTTCGAAAAAGTGCAACAGCGGGATCTTTGTACGAACGTTTCCGCTGACGCCACGCCCCGGCAAGGATGTCGGCTTTAATGGAATTGAAGTCGCCATTGATGACACGACGACAGCGGGATTCCACGACACGGGGGCCTTCTATGATCTGGTCAAGCCAGCGAAGAACGCGATGAAGCCTGCCGGGGAGTGGAATCAGATGGTGATTACCAGCAACCGGAATATCCTGGAAATTGTCCTGAACGGTGAGCATGTCAATCGAATCGATCTGGATGAGTGGCCTGAGCCGAACCGGCGTCCTGATGGAACGATGCACAAATTTGATGTCGCTTACAAGCAGCATCCTCGCAAGGGCTATTTGGGTTTGCAGGATCACGGAAGCGACTGCTGGTACCGGAATATCAAACTGCTGCCGCTGAAATGAGTGCTGAATCAGGGCTTGCCACGGTGATCGCCGCTCTAAGGACCGCTTTACATACAGATATGGGAATCGGGACCAATTTGACGGTGATCCGAACTCGCAGCGCCCGTGGAGGTCGGGGCAGGGGGATGAGCGGGAAACAAAAAAGCACCGTCCTCGGGTGTGAGGACGGTGCTCGTCGTTGATTCTGAGGATTCAGCCCGCACGAGCTAAACCGTCAGGTCAGGGTCGTTAGAATGTTCCCCATCCGTAAGGCAGTTCGCCGTTGTTTCCAACTCCGTTGAGGAAGAAACCGTTCGCGTCGCCCGTGTTGGTGTATGGGAATCCATCGCGGACAAATACGGGATCGCTGTCTGCACTGGCACGCCAGACGCTCGCTCCCATACCTGGGTAGAGTTGGAATCCCCCATCCGGGCTGACGACGGGTGCATTATAGAACGGGATTCGAGCGGCCAGTCGAGTTGCGTTCCTGGCACGCGATGCACTGTTGAATGGTCCGGCAGGGTCGGCATCGTTAAGTCGAGACTTAAAGGTGCCTTCATCGTTGTTGTAGAAGGCGACTAAAGCTTGATCTCGCGATCCGAATCCACCCAGAGACGTTCCGAACTGATCGAATGAACCTGGGTCGGTCGTGTTGTTACGATATGTCAAATCGAATCGCGACAGTGGATCGCTCTGGTAAGCCGTGACAGTGTATTCCGTCGTACTCCAAGTCCCAGCTGATTGGACAGGTGCGACTGTCGAGACGAACGAGTGGAACAAGACATCGTCACCGAAGTTTCCACCGAGGAAGTTATTGTCAATTCTTGCGACGACGCCACCGTATCCCTGGCTGGCGAACCCACCCGCGAAGCTTGGACCGTATCCGCCGTCACTGGTACCAATTCGGATGACAAGGCCGGTACCGGCTAGGTCGCTGTTAAGACCGTTGCCGATGACCGTGTTGCCGTCCATCACGAGATTGAGGTTTGGACTTGAGAAGACACTCCCGTCCGCCACCAGCGGTGTGGTGCTCGATGCCCAGATGGCTTGGGTTGTCGAGGCGGTGTTGACGATGTAGACACCTTCCAGCCTGTTCGCAGCAACATAGTTGTTCGAAATCGTCGCGTTGGTGGTGTTATACCCACGGTTGATCATGTTAATACCACGACCATGGTTGTTGGTTACTTCGTTGTTCACGATCGCAACGTTACTCGTGAAACCACTGTAGCCTGCGGAAATCTGGTACTGAATCGCGTCGCCAAAGTTGTTGTCAACCAGGTTGTTTGTAACAACGATGGAACTGGTAGGTGCCACGTCCATTTTGATACCGGCGTTCAAGGCAGCGGTATTCAGGTTCGCCAGGGTTCCGTTGTAGGTAATTTCGTTCTGGTCGATGGTTAACGAACCAGCACCTGTCACTTCAATACCATTCTGCTGGTTGAGGGTGATCTGGCTGTTCGAGATCACCAGTCCGACAGTCCGTCCATTCAGGGCGATACCATCTCCGGCGTTATTGGCGATCAGGTTCTGCGTCCAAGTGCCGGTCATTCCACGCAGATCGGATGCATTGTTGACCTGTTCAATCAACTGGATCCCGTTGGTCCCGTTATTGGTGATGGTATTACGTGCGATGTCAGCTCGGATATTGGCGTCTGCACGTTCGTCGAACAGGATGCCGTTCAGGCTGTTCGCCACGAAACGGTTATCGTTGATCGTGTAGGTGTCGGTGCGGAACTCATTCGCGGCAAGGACAGCCAGGCCGTTCGCGGAGTTGGTCAGGAACTGGTTGTTCTGGATGGTCATATTGTTGATCTGACCATCAGCCGTTCGCGAGAATTCCAGTCCGTTCGCTCCGTTGTTGGTAAAGGTGTTGCCGAGGTCCGCTGTCGCACCACCGACGACAAAGTTGTTCAGAGAAGCGAAGACACCCAGGTTGTTCCCTGTCACGGTCATCTGAGCACCGTTGCCAACGTTGTTGGTAAAGGTCGACTGAACCATGGTTCCGGTCAGGGATGAGGCACCCTGCTGGAACGTTCGCAGGCCGTCGCCGTTGAAGTTCTGGTCTGGTCCATTCACCGTGTTGCTGAAGGTCGAGTTTGCGACATTCAGGACACCCGTTGAAGCACCCGTCATCAGGATTCCCACACCGGCGTCTGTATTACCGGTAATTTCGTTCCCGGCGCGGGTTGTATCACCGAGGTTCCAGTTAAAGCTGGCCTGATCAGGCACAACCAGCTTCACACCCATGCCACCGTTACGCTCCGCTGCGGTACCGATCTGGTTGCCGTAGAACTGGGCCCCTTCGAAGTGACCACCATTCTTGAGAGCCAGGTTGATCCCTTCAGCCAGGTTGCCATTGATCACGTTGTTGGTGAAGTTGCTGGTAATCTGACCGTTCAGACCCATCTGGAGATTGACACCTTGAGTGCCGTTTCCGCTGATGGTGTTGCTGTCAAATCCACCCGTGTAGTTGGCATTGTCGCCGAGCACCACGTTGATCCCGGCAGCGTTCAGGGCAGGGTTCGCAGCGTTCAGGCCGTTCTCGGTAATCATGTTGCGGGCGATGCTGGCTCGCAGATCCTGACCGCCATTGACGAGAGTCATATTCAGTCCGGAACCGGTGTTCTGGCTGATCGAGTTCTCGTTGATAATCATGTTGATCGTCGAGTTGACCGTCTGAGCATTGACCAGTCGCACCCCATCACCGGTATTCAGCGAGACGGTGTTACCAACCAGCGTGATGTTATCGAGCGTGCTGTTCGTGACCGTCCCACCGTTACCGGTGAATTCGATCCCGTGTCCGACCTGGCTGGTGCCGTTGGACTGAATCACAGCTCCCGCCACCGTCAGGTTTGACAGATCCGTGTTGTTCAGGTTGAACTGGATCCCGTCAGCACCGTTGCTTGAGAAGGAGCTCTGTCCGATATTCCCCGTGGTGGCCACGAAGTGCGATCCTTCGGGGTTTCCAGGCAGAGCCACCAGCGTGCCACCCAGGGTCAGTCCACCGGTGTAGTCAACCTGAATCGTCGAACCAATCAGGTCGCTGCCGTAGACAGTTTCGTCTCCACCGGGCGTCAGGTCAAAGTCGTTGTCCCACTGGAAGTTTTCACCGGGAGCAAAGCTGGTGAAGGTGAGTTCCAGCAGCTGGCTGAAATCGTCAACCAGGGTTGGAGGATAGGGGTCAGCTCCGGGGACTGGAACCACGGTTCCATTCACAGTAGCCAGACCCGTGGTGACGTCGGTGCCATTGTAAGGTGTGAAGGGGTAATTGGCCCCACCTTGTGTATTGAAGATTGCTCCGGAGACAGAGGTTGAAGTGTCCAGGGTGAACCCGGTCACGTCAGCCGTGGATGTCCCCGAGGTGTTGATCAGGTTGAAGGTACCCCCACCGGCGGGGAAGGTGTTGCCCGTGATCGTGAAGTCGAGTCCGGTGTTAACCCCGGTGCCACCACTGCTGATGGTCAGGTCACGCAGTGAAGCGCCGTTTCCAACAATGTTCAGACCGTTGCCGGTGTTCGAATTGCTGGAGGTTCCCACGATCTTGATCCCGTCTGCGATGGAGTTGTTCGCAGTGATCAGGATTCCGTCCCCCGTGGACTGCGACACAGAGTTCTGCGAGAGGTAGGTCTCACCCGCTTCAATCAACGAATTGTTGAGGGTCACGGCGATTCCTTCAGCACCACTGTTGGTCACGGTCTGGCCCTGGACAATCAGAGCGGTGTTGGCCACGGTTCCCAGCGACAGCAGTTCCTTGACGACAGGAACAGGAAGCTGGTTGTTCAGCGGGCTGCTCAGGTTGTCGGTAACCGTCAGGACTTCGACAGGAGCCAAAGCCACGTTCAGTCCCAGGTTGCTGACCAGAGTCGTGTCTGTCAGAGAAATGTCGATTCCGCGACCGCCACTTCGAGCAATCTCGGTGGGGCCAAACAGGTTGATGGCACCGTTTGCGACATTGTTCATTCCGATCTGGATGCCGTCACCCACACTATCATTGATGCTCGAGACCCCATTGATCAGTACCGAGCCGTTGGTGACATTGGTCATCTGGACGTTGACGCCGTCGCCGGTTGCCGAGTTCACCGTTCCGGGGCCCGACAGAGCGAACAGACCGTTGTTGACGTTGGTGAAGTTCGCTTGGACGCCAGTGGTGTCATAGGAGCCTGTCAGAGAAACGACAGCCTGATCCATGAACGAGAAGTCCAATCCTGCGATCGGGCCCAGGACGTTCCCTTCGAAGGTGTTCAAGCCCGTCATCAACAGGTTGAATTTGGTGTTGGTGCCCGAAGCGTCGACCTGGATTCCGTAGCGACCGTTGCTCGAGGCCGATGTTCCAGCTTCGATCGAGGTGGTCAGAGTCGCACCATCGAGGGCCGTGAGCGAAATCCCGTCGCCTGCGTTGAAGTCCATGGTATCACCATAGAACAGCAGCAGAGCCTTCGCCGAATCAGAGGCACCATTGCCGATGGCAGTGACGTTCACACCATCAAGTCCTCCGTTGTTGCCGTTGCCGTTGTACGAGTTGCCGATCGAGCGATACTGAACTTCGCCCTCGTCACCCACGTTGATCAACAGGCCTTCCGATCCGTTGAAGTCGACAGTGGATCCAACCACGTTCATCCGGGTGAGCGAACCTGGGTTGTTGGTTGTGAGCTGGATACCCTGGTTGGCGTTGCTCGAGACCGACGAGGTCACCATGGCCGTGTTCAGGTTGCCGCCGTTGGATGCGACTCCGAAGAAGCCCTGACCACCGAAGAAGGTACCGTTCGCGTCGAGGCTGGTCGAAACCAGGTTGAAGTTGGCGACACTGTTGGCTCCATCAGCCCGTACGAACATCCCCGCACCACCGCTTTGTGAGAACGAGGTGTTCGCTGAGGTGTACACATTCAAGGAGCCGCCGTTGAGGGCATTGAACAGACCACCGATCGAACCACTGCGGTCGGCCTGAACGTTCGCCATCGCCAGATTGATCTCGGAGCTTGGACCGGTCACGGTCGTGTTCACTGCATTCGCAGCGTTGTTCGACAGGTTGCTTGAGACCACTGAAGCATCGATATGGCTGTTACCGCTCGCGAAGAGGTTCATGCCGATTTGCTGTGAACCGAATGGGAAGGTGTTCCCCAGTGTGACCGAGTTCAAGCTGAGGCCAACTTGCGAGTTGGAGGTGGCGACGACTTCCAGGCCGGTTCGGCTGTTGACGAAGGGAGGCAGTGCAACGCCGTTGTTGACAATCTGAACTCCCTGGCCAGCCCGACCGTAGATGTCGGTGCCGATGGCTCCGACAAAGTTCGTTCCCTGGTCAGCTCGAATCGAGATTCCGTTGTTACCATTGCCACTGACACTGGCACCGTTATAGACCTGCAGGAAGCTGAATGGTGATCGCTCGATATCGAGACGGATACCGTCGTTTCCACGGAGTGACATCAGGCTCGTGCCATTGTTATCAACCGAGCCCAGGTTGACCGACGCCTGCACGATCGAATCGTTGCGGCTGGTGACGAAGATACCGTTGTCAGCGTTGTTGTTGATCGTGGCGTTGGCGAAATCGAGACGATTCACCGCACCGTTGTTGATCACACCCAGCACACCGCTGCCGGCACCGTTCTGACCGTTGTTCGAAATCGACGAGCTGCGCGACGCGAAGTTGAATTCACCATCATTCATGATGTATTCGACGCCGTTCGCACCACTGTTGTTGATATTGCTGCCGTTCAGCATCGAGATCGAGGCGACTGAGGCGGCGCCACTGACGTCACCGTAGATACCGCTTCGTTCGCTGTTGCTGAGGCTGCTGTTGTTGAAGCGTGAGTTCAGGATTCCGCCGTTAGAGACTTTGAAGTTCATCCCGTCACGACCACTGTTATTGAAGTCGCTGTTGGTGAAGTCGGTCATCACGCGAGAGTAGTCGACATTGGCGACGAATCCGTCAGATCCGCTGCGGCTGCCCGAGGTATTGAGCAGGGTCAGAGCGGCGTCGGATCCCGTTGTGGCATCGATGCGGACAGCGTTCACCAGCGTGTCCGAGAAGTCACCATTGTAGATGTTGCCGTTGAAGAGGCTGGCATTCTTCAGGTCGAGTTTCAAACCGTAAGCCTGGTTGCTGACCGTTCCGTTGGGAGCGATGTTGTTTGCAGGCGACAGGTTCGACAGGAGGTTAATGGTCGAGTTGTCAGAGATAATGTTGAAGGCACTGGATCCGTTCACCAGGCGACCGCTGTTAGCAAGTGTTCCGTGGCTGAATTCCAGGTTTGCAAACGAGTTGCCAGTGGCGTTCAAGTAGAAACCATCGCCACCCGAGTTCCGAGCAGTGTTGTAGTCGAAGAAGAGGTTCACGACCGAGTTCTGAGACAGTTCCCCGTGGACCGCACTTCGACCACTGTTGTTGAGGTTGTTTTCCAGGAAGGCAACATTGAGTCGCGAATCATTCAACCGGTAGTAGAGTGCATCGCGGCCACTTCCCGATGCGTCGGTGGGGTCTACGAACAGGTTGACCGTCGAGCCGAGGGTTCCTTCGACATGGAAGGCGTCACGCACGTTATTCTGGAACTGGCTGTCGCGGACGTTGGCGTTCATCAACGTGTTGTTTGTGGCGTAGATTCCCAGGCCGTCGATCGCATTTCCAATCGCGTTGACGTTGGTCAGGTTAAGAGTGCCGGCACCGCCCAACTGGCTGAAGACGATACCCGATCCACCCACGCTGTTGCTGAAGTTGGATTCTGAGAACGTGACGCCGACTGTCGAGGTCTTGATTGGAGCCGCTTGCGTACCGATCTGCAGGTTGTTGGAGCCGTTCTGCATGGCTGCAACATTGGTTCCGAAGACCGTGATAGAACCGCCGGTGCCGTCGATCTGAATACCAGCATTGGAGTTGTTGTTGGAGCGTACGTTGTCCATGTAAGCGGTGAGCTGCTGGCTGGTTTCGCTCAACTGGATACCGGTTCCGTTACCGTTCGTGAAGACATTCTTCATCATCACGTTCAGATAGGAATCGTCTGCATTCAGCTTCACGCCGAAGGGCTGTGGCTGGCTGGCGTCGGCGTTCATTTGAACGTTGGACATGAACAGGTCAAGACCTGGCACTGCCGTATCGACCTGAATCCCGCCCCCTGCGTTTCGGCCGTAGCCAAACGGATTAGCATGGTTGGTTGTGCCGACGTTGATGTCACGAATCACACCGCCGCCCGAAGCATTGGTGAGGGCAATTCCGCGACCACCATTGCCGCTGATTTCCAGGTTGTGCAGCAGGAAGTTGCGTGACCCGGCACTGGTATTACGAATCGCGTCCCCGGCCGAACCGGTGAAATTGAGGGCGCGAACTTCGTTGTTGTTAGCAAGAGTCACAACACTGCCACCATTCAGGCTGGCATTGTCGTTTCTCATATAGGGGTAGATCCCCGAATTGCTGGTCCCGGGCAAATCGAAGTTGCCGTAGATCGTATTTCCGTAACGGGCGTAGAGGTCAACAGTCGAGAGTCGGCCAGTACCCAGCAGTCGCTGGTTGTCCGAAAGGATAATTGATCCGGTGACAGGATTGGCTTCGCTGGAATTGCCGTTGTGCACCAGAATGATATCGCCGGGGGCACTGCCTGGCAGATTTTTGAATGGGTTCTGGAAGGTTCCGTCGCCGCCGCTGGTGTTGCTGTTATTAACGTGGGTAATGAAGTAAGGCTTGTTCGTTTCAGGGTTGATCGCAGCGATGTCAACCTGCTGATTGTAGGTGTGGGTGGCAACACGCCAGTTTCGCTGAACGGGGTTCAGCATGCGTTCGCGGACAGAGAGATTGGGGAAGTAGCGGGTGGGCTGGAAACCCGAAAAACGGAAATCGACTGTGGCGTTCAGGTTGGTACCCCACAGACGGTCCTGGTTGATGACCAGACCGACCGTCAGGTCGTTGCTGATCATCGCTTCGACCCGTCCACGGTAACCGAAGGTGTTCTGTTCTGAGGTGCGATAAGCATAGAAGCCGGAGTAGGCTCGCAGCCATTGAGCTGATGCCGAGACGGGGACGCCAAACTCCATATCACCCCCGCTCATCGACTGATCGCGAAGCTGCAATCCGTTGAAGGCGAGCGAGTTGCCGACGAAGTAGGGGTTTCCGCTGATTCCGAGCGGGGCGACGAAGTTATCGTTGCTCCCGTTGACGAAATACCCGTTCCCTCGCAGGTCCCACCATTCGCCGAGGGTTTCCGCACCCACGTTGAACTGGCTGTACCGATTGTTGAGGTAGTTCTCGTCGTCGTCGTAGTATCCGTAGACACCGAAGATCCGGTCCAGGCTGTCGACATACTTACGACCCACGAGACCGGCGTTCACACCGATCTGTGAGCTGTTCGTAATGATCAGCCGGGCGTTGGGAGCAATGAAGGCGTCTTCATTGACCCAGATGGGCGTGAACACGCCAATCTGGCTATAGCTGTCACGGTAACCCACCCCGTCACCCGTCATGTGCCGGATGTCGAAGTAGGTGCCTTGCAGCACGCCGCCTCCACTGAAGTTCTGAACTTCAGCGACCCCTGAATCGGAATAGGTATCGACTGCCGTTTGCGCGGAGACTGCGCTGGCCAAAACGAGCCACGACAGGCACACGAAGCCAATGTTCACACGTTGCATGGACGTCTCTCTCCAGCAGGATCCGTGAATCCGCATTTCCAGCCGAAAGTCGAACTGGGTCGACCTATACTTCCCAACTTCAGCCCGCAACGGGTGCGCGGACTGTGACGAATTTATCGCGTCTCATCGTTATTCGGCTTTTGTCACGCAGTCTGATGAGTGAAACTGTACGGACTGTGAGGATCTTGCGCGAAATAACGACTTGCGCGAAAAGTCCTTCTGTATCGACCGGCTTGCGATCGGCAGTTTCTGCCATCAGGCAGGCGATGACTGTCCCGCAGCAGCACATTGCTCGATCTTCCCACTGCAGAAGATCAGTGAGAGAGGTGTTCGCGTCCACACGTCGGAAACGGGTATCCAGTGGTGATCAGCGACACTCACTCTGTACATCGCTGTCATGCCTGACGAAAAGGGCTACCATGAGGCGAAGCCCGTTTCACCAGGCATTCGCCTGCTGAATCTTTCACAGAAATCACCTTTTGGCACTGTGTGCTGGAACGCCACCACGGCTACGGATCCAAGGTAGGTACCCGCCGCATTCGCTACTTCGACGAGACATCGCCCGATGAAACAAGCCGTATCTCCGTCCCTCGACCCCACTTCGTTATTCGTCCATTTTCGGGGGAGCTATGGCAGCGAGTTACTCACCGCCGCGGTGGCTCACTTTGGACTTTTCGAGCGCCTGGCTGCGCGCCCGATGAACCTCAACGAGCTAAAGCAGGAACTGCAGCTCGAGCAGCGACCCGCGCTTGTTCTGCTGACGGCCCTGCGCGCCATGCAGTTACTGGACGTCGACCGGAGTGGAACCTTCTCCCTTTCCGCACTTGCTGAGAATCATCTGATTCCCGGAAAGGATCATTTTGTCGGAGACTACATCGGACTGGCAGCAGAAAGTCCCGGTGTGACCGAGATGGTCGCGCGGCTGCGGACCAACCGACCCGCTCACGCAAAAAGTGGCGACGAAGGAGCCGCCTTCATCTATCGGGACGGACTGGAGTCGGCCATGGAGCAGGAAGCGTCTGCCCGTCGCCTGACGCTCGCATTGGCAGGCCGGGCCAAGAACGTCGCACCGGTTCTGGCTGAAAAACTGAATATGACCGAGGGCGTTCTGCTCGATGTCGGGGGCGGGACGGGAATCTACAGCATTGCCTGTCTGCAGAAAAATCCCCGACTGAGTGCGATCGTCTTCGACCGGCCAGAGGTGCTCAAAGTCGCCGGGGAGTTTGCAGAGCAGTATGGTGTATCGGATCGCCTGCAACTGATCGAAGGAGATATGTTTGCAGATCCATTTCCCGCCGCCGATGTCATTCTGCTGTCAAATATTCTGCACGACTGGGATGAGCCCGAATGTGAGCAGCTTGTCAGGAAGTCGGCCCACTCCCTGGCCAGGGGTGGGCGGTTGGTGATTCACGATGTCTTCCTGAACGACGAACTGGATGGCCCGCTGCCCATTGCACTGTATTCTGCCGCGTTATTTACGCTGACCGAAGGAAGGGCCTACAGTGCAAAAGAGTACCGGACGTGGATGCAGAACGCCGGACTGGTGACAGGGGAAGTGGTGCCGACGTTGATTCACTGCGGATTGCTGTCGGCAGAGAAGACGTGACAGTCGGGACCATGCAGGTCTGAGCGGGGCGTTCCATGTGCCCACCTGGCGTTGAACGGTTTTCAACGGCAAGTGGGGTGATGCATTCGAGCTGGTCTCCGAACCTTTTTCGTGACCGCTTGAAGAGCCCCGGATTTCTCCGCAGAGGTCATTCGGCCGCTGCCGGAGACTTGGGCGCTTCACCCGCGAGGACGGCCGTCAGAGCCGATCGGAGTCGTTCGTCAAACCGGGCGCCGCCGCCCACGAAAACACGGGCAACGTTCCCTTCGCGGTCGATGATGACAGTTTGAGGAATCGAAGTGGCACCGTATCTCTCTGCGATGCGGCCATTACTGTCCATGACCACAGTTGTTGACAGCTTCAACCGCTCGAGTGCCCCTTTGATTTTGTCTGGAGATTCTTCGAGGTTCACAGCGAACAGTTCAACACCCTGGTCGGCGAATTCGTGGGCGACTTTGTCGATCTGGGGCATGACCTGGAGACAGGGACCGCACCACGAGGCCCAGAAGTCGAGTACGACAACTTTCTGCTTGTGGTCCGCAAGTTTGAATTTGGTTCCATCCAGCATGTTCAGATTGATGTCTGGGGCTGGTTTGCCGACCAATGATGAATCCTGCCCCTCACCGCTTTCTTCCGAGCCTTCACTCGGGGCGAGCGGTTCCGCCGCCGGCTTCAGTTTCCAGTCGTGGAAGGGGAGACCGGCGGCCGCCAGTTTCACAGCATCACCTGACAAGATCTGATCCACCTGCTGCAGGTTGACGCGGCAAGTTCCCAGCACGGCGCTCCGACCCGTGAGGATCTCTCCGGACAGTTTTTCCGGAGTGAACGTCAACCGGTTGCCGTCGTTTTGCAAGGCTTGAATGTATCCCTCTTCTGCGTTTACTTCAGCCGCACTCTCCTGTGCTTTCGGGTCGTCGCCGTCCTCGGCCGAGTCGGGATGAAGCCACAGAATGCGAACAATCCGATCACGTCGGATGATTTTGGGGTCCAGCCTCAGTTCAATCTGCAGTTGTTCGGCATCCAGTGAGATCAGGCGACCACGCAGGTAGTCTCCGTCAACAGAACGGATCAGATGCGTGGGAGGGTTGTCTCGTTGCATCCTGGGAAGCGTGAGTAAACGCTGACGTTTCAGTGACTGAATTTGTGTGGCCGGCGCATCGGGGATCAGTTCCAGTGCCTGAACCTCTTCGTTCGGAACGAACTTGATCTCAGAGACGTCTGACTCAAGGAGGACTCCTTTTTCGTCCACATTGACCATTTTGCAGGGCAGCTTGTCGCCAGTTCGTAAATGTAATACGGCTTCCGATGTCCTGGAGGATTTCTTTTTCTTGTTGCCTGGTTCTCCGTCCGTAAACAGCGACTGAATTTGACCAACGAGCCCTCCTCCTCGACGGGCACGGAGGCGAGCTTGAGCGACTTGTTGCTGCATCTCAATCGTCTCTGATGCGACTGACGGAGGTGGTTCGCGGTAGACGATTCGTGCGGACAATCCCGGCTTAAGTGGGACCGGGGTGTTGCTTCGATTCGCCAGCCAGACCAGGGGCTGAGACGTGTTCTCGGGAGTGTCGACCAGTGAGCCATGCAGGCGTGTCCCCTTGGCCTCCAGTCGTCCTCGTGGATGTGCTGAATCCTGTGTCCCTGTCTGTTCGGTTTGCGGTGCCACGGCGAACAGGGACTGCAACTGCTCGGTGGGGACGGTCACGATTTCCTGGATGCCGGGCACCTTCAGTCGTATTTTCCCTTCACTTGTATCGATCAGGCTGCCGCTGAGCTTGTGACCCTCGAAGAAGGCGACCCGCAGGGGGGGCGGTGGGACTTCTTCTGCTTGTGACAGGAATACGTCCTGAATTTGATCTTCGGGGATTCTGGTGGCATCGGCCCCTTCGCCGACGATGAACTCGCGCGCGGCCGCATCAAATGACGCGATGGACCCATAAACAATTTTTCCATCCCGAAAATGGATGCGTGACTGATCGTTTGCAACCTGGAGTGGAAGGTCGCCGTTCCAGCGACTGATGCGGAGACTTTCCAGACGGATATTTCCGCTGCGATTCGTGAGCTGCAAACCACCGTAAGTTTTGGGATCTGCTAACGGGACGTTCAATTCACCCAGATCTTTTCCTTCCGAAGAATAGACGAGCAATCGGCCATTCTGCTGGTCGAGAAATGCCTGAAAATGGATCCGCCCGGATTTGCCGATATTGGATTGAAGGCTGGCAATGTCGGCCAGTTTCTCTCCTTCGCGTTTGACGATGATGTCGTTTTCCCAGGCTTCAAAGCTGAACGCCCGCATGACCGTTCGAGCCTCATCGTTCACCCCGATGGCGAATTCAAAACTTGGTTGCGAGGACCACGAGAGTTCAAATTCGATTCTCGCCAGACTTGGCATGCCGAAGTCGCGGTACAAGGTCGCTCCCGCTTTCTCGGCGACCAGGCTTCCGGCATCTTCCCGCCAGCCTTCTTCAGCTCCCGATGCCTTCCAGCCATTCAGGCCGTTCGGGCCGACAAAGAATAGTTCGGCATTTCCTTTGATTCGGAACAATCGCAACACCGTGGATCGGTCGATTGTCACGCGGCCGAGATGGTTGACGTCGAGGACAACAGATTGAGGGTCCATGCCGACGAGACTGCCGAAAAGGACATCGGAACCAGTGCGGGTAACGCAATAATCGCCGGCGTGAGTCGGCAGCTTGTCCGGCATCGGAAAGTGAATCGATTGAACACCCGCCAGTTCGAAGGCGAGCGGCTGGGTGAAGACCGGGGACAGCCAGCCGAATGTCTCCGGGTTGGCCGACGGCGTCAGGGACCCCGTAATATAGTCACCATTCGTCAAATGCAGGACGGCTTGAGGGCTGACGTTTGACGGTGTCTCAGCCGAGACGGACGCAGCTGCGACCAGACTGGAGATCAGCAAAAACGTCACCCGGCGAACTGGAATGCCTAGCCGTCGCAGACCAGCCATCTCGAGGGAGGAAGTGAGATCGATCACAGTGGGCGGTTCCTCAATTGGTCACGCGTGAATGTTTCAAACCAGTCCGATTGGTATAGTCCGCCGCTTCGTCGCGTCGGTGAGGAACATCAATCCATCTCTGGTTTATCGTTCGTAAATGGGCAAGAAGCGATAGTTCAGAGCGAGTGCCAGACAGGACATCGAAGTGCCGAGCGTTGTGCCCATTTGCCCCTGGATACTGCCGTCGACGGCCTGAATTTGTTTGAGATGTCTGACGAGTAGCTTGTTCCATTTTTCCCAGGCTTCGACATCGCCCTGGAACAAGGCCTGAGCCTGATAGTAGCGAGTATATTCTGGCCAGTTCTGTTGTGAGACATTGTCCAGTCGCTGGACCAGATAGTTGAGGGTGGCCTTGAACTGCGACAGGTCTTTTCGTCGACCAACCGAATAAACCAGGGTGGCGATCGAGATCCGGGCGAATGATTCGTCGAAGCCCCCGAAGCCACCCGAGTATCCGACTTGCCCGGAAGGGGATGTCATTTTGGTGAAGTAGTTGAGTGACTTGTCGATCACTTCGTCCGGTACTTCGATTCCTGCGTTTCTTGCTGCGAGCAACCCCACCAGGACGGCTCCGCTGACCGATGTGTCGGCATCGGTGGCATCGGGCGAGTACCGCCACCCACCGAACGAATTTTTCTTCTGGGAAGTGACGGCAGCCCGAACGGCAAGTTCCAGCGATTGTCCGATGGTACGACGGTTGGCTTCGTTCCCTGTCCACAGGTTCCGATCATCGACCGCGCCGTAGGCTTCGGCGAGCGCCAGCATGGCGAAGCCGTGGTTATACATACTGCTATGTCCTTGTCCGCCATAGAAGCCGGTCGACCCATCCTGGCCCGAAATAATACTTCGCAAAGCACGACGGACGTTGTTGCTGTACAGCCCGAAGTTCGGATCTTCGCCGCTGGCCAGCAGGACCATCAAACACAGACCGGTGACACCGGGACCCTGTTCTCCGCCCCCCTTCCAGTCACCCGCTTCGGTCTGGTTGGCGACTAAGTATTGCAGGCCCTTCTCGTAGATCTCCCTCACATCACGTGGAACGACCTCGCCAATCCGGATCGAGGGGGCTTGTGCCTGTGCGGGCGTGGCGCTAAGACCTGCCACGATGGTCATGATCAGTGCGACGAGGCAGGGGCGAGTGGGTTGAATCATAGGTCTTCCTGACTGGTCGGAGCGTATGAGTGCCCGTCATACAATTGGGATGCAGGGAATCTTATCGGAAAGTCGCAAGCTGCGAAGCGTTCTGTGGTCTCATTCCGCCGCCGCATATCAAGGGTCGTTGTGGTCGGTGAGGAAGGGAAACTTCCGTGAGCGAACAGGAGATCTTCTTCCCCCAGCAATGAAATCGCTCTGCAATCACGGCTGATTTCTCAATGGGTGTCGGACTTGTTTGCCGGGACTTCAGCATCGGCGGCGGTGGAGTCGTGGAGAACCATTTGTCGAACCCGGGCTCTCAACAATTTGGGACGCTCTTTCTCCTTGGGAAGAATGCCGTTTTGAATGAGAAACTGTTCCATGCCCCGATTCTGATCAAGCTGGTTCTTCATCAAGGTCCATTGATGTTCCTCAAGCAGTCCTTTCAGGCGGGCTTCTGGAAGATTTGCGAGATAATATGTCACCACGTACTGGTCGTACTGCCCGAACACTTCGGGCGGTCGGGTCTCGTCGAGCAGTATCTTCGCGATTTCATTATGTTGTGCCTGATTAAGAGGAATGACCCGTTCCATATTCGTCAGCGCCACTTCAATTGCGGCCCGATAACGGAAGCGTCTTCGGTCATTCATGACAGCGTCGTATTTCGACAGCTGATCCTCAGTCAGTGTCTTACGAATCGTCTTGGAGAAGAACGACGTTTCACCGAATAATCCGGTCATCTGGCGGTTCCGCAGTGGCTGAACTTCCTGCCAGAAATTGTTCCAGTCATTCTGGTTCAGCTTGCCGCTTGTCACTTTCTTTCGCAGTACGTCGACTTCGTTGAAAAACCGTTGCAGGTCGGCGCCGGCTGCCAGTTTAAACTTCTGCTTTTGAGCTTCCGTCAATTGGCAAACTCGATTCAGCTCATCCAGTTGCAGATTAAACCTTTGTTCCATCAACTGGCGGGCCTGCTTGGGGTTGCCGCTCGGCTGGAAGACGTTTGCGTCAAAATTGTTCTCGTCCATTTGAAAGACGCCGATTTCGACGGGGACTGCTTCCTGCTTCTGCTCGATATCATCGGGGGCTGCGAACAAAGGGAGGGCAGTTCCCATGAACATCCCTGCGCAGGCCAGAGAACACACAACTGAGAGCAGAAACGAACGTCGCAGCGCGCAATTGCGAATCAATCGTGCGGCTGTGTCGAGAAGCATCTGATTCCCCCCGGATCCGTGGGGGCGCATCCCGCCAGTATTATGCCCCTGGCAGGCAGGGTGGTCATCGCGGCTGGTCACTGTCACCCTCCTTCACTTCTTCACCGTCCGCATTCGCAGGGGCGACAACTTCGTTCATCTCGACTTCGACGGCGATCACGTCGACGGCGTTCCCCTGAATGATCATGGGTAGCTGATTGATGATTACGTTGACGGCACCATTCGCATCACCTCCTTGAGGTTCGCCCCACCACGGGTCATCCGGTGGCTGCTGCCAGCCCCACCACATTCCCACGTCGATCTTTTGAACGGTGTTGTAGACCGCCTTCTGTTCGTCGCTGAGAGAGGGGTTAATCACCTCTGCAGGAACATTGGGCAGATATTCCGGCCCGTACATACTGATCATCAGCCAGTTTTCCCAGCTTTCCTGCCAGTGTGAGCGGAAGTTCCCGGCGAGCGTTTCTCGCTGCTCGGATGTGAGATAAAGGGCGCCGTCCAACCGTGAAATGGTCGAGAGAATGGCCGCTTGCTGTCTCACGGTTTTTCGATCGCCTGATTCACGGGTATAGCGTTCCAGCAGGTCTGTGGGGAGATTCTCTCTCAAAGCCTTTTGGATTCCCTCGACGATAATCGTACGCGGATCGACCGGTCTGGCGAAGGGCCCATTCCGACCTG
This sequence comes from Schlesneria sp. DSM 10557, assembly GCF_041860085.1. NCBI lineage: Bacteria > Pseudomonadati > Planctomycetota > Planctomycetia > Planctomycetales > Planctomycetaceae > Schlesneria > Schlesneria sp. DSM 10557. Next base: position 3,122,990 of record NZ_CP124747.1, on the reverse strand, counting down.
AGTTGGCCTGAGCAAGTTGCTTTGCTGCGCTCTTGAGAGCTTCGTCGCTGGCGGATTTAATCTTCTTCCGTTGTTCCACGGTCAGCTGGCTACAAACCAGGCGAACAAAAGCAAGCTCTTCCAGCACGTAGGGACGAAACTGGGCCTGATACTGCTGCAGCATGGCTTCATTCTGAGCCCCGTCCACGCCGGGGGCGAGTTCGAGGACGGGCGCTATCACGTTACCGACATTCCCTCCAAACAAGAGCTGCAGGGGAGCGGCCAGTTTCTCGATCAGCGGTGATTCCTCGGCCTCAGCGGCAGCAGCCTCACCTGCTTCGATCACGACCGTGATGCCGTCGTCTCCCTCAGCAAGACCAGCCAGAGCGACCGAGAATAGCAGCGGTGCAATGTACAGTGACCGCTTCGCGTCAGTCATTTTGTTCTCCAATCAGAATCGGTGTTTCCAATTCGAAGCGGGAAGTGCCTGAATCCAGCTTTCCAGGATCTGAAGTGCGCGTCCGCTCAGAAATCGTCATGCCCGCTCCGATATCCTCGATTCACAAGTTTATTTGGAGCTGTCTCGTTCCAGGCGGTTGAAGTATTCATCCAGACCGGCACGGAACTCTTCGGGAAGTGAGGCCCCTGATTCTCCGGTGGACTGGGCAACTCCCCGGTCTTCGCGAACTTCCTTCTCGTTCACGCCGGAACCGACCAGTGCAATGGCCGTATCACTTGTCGTTCCTTCACCACCGCCACCGGGTGACGATCCACCTCCGCCGCCCCCTTTGGGATTAATCTTCTTCGACTGAAGCAGCAGTTCGATCGCCTCGGTTTCGGCACCAATGGGAGCTGCGCCGGTGTTCGGTTCGCTCAACAGTTGGGTGGCTTCATCCATGACCAGTTCGACTCGATTCAGCAAAGCGATTTCTTTCCCGAACTCTTCTTCACCATCCGGCAATTCTCGAATGCGGACCGTTAACTGGGCGACTCGCTCAGACAGTTCATCCTGTGTGGTCGAAAGTTGTTTTGCACGATCGTGGTACTCGGTCTTTGCCATAGCAGGGCGGGCCTGTTCGGCGACGCGGGTTTCTTCCCGCAGACTGACCTCGGCCTCCAGGATCTGCATGGCTTCCAGGACGATTGACGGCGGGAGGCTCGCCTTGGACTTGCCGCCAGGACACTTCCCGTTGCAGGCCGGGTCGACCAGATCATCGGCCCATCGGTCGAATGTGTCTGACCAGAACTCGCACTGGGCGATCGACATGCCGGTCTCGGTCTTGATGTCATCGCCGATCTGACGCAGGCTGCCGACGGCGTCCTGAGTTCGCATTTCTTCCAGGACGGTCTTAAAACGCTGGAAGCGGCGACGTTCGAAGTACGACTGCATATCGTCCATGATCATCGAAATATCCTGGCTGCTGTCTGCTTCCTGCTTCGCCATTTCCTCAACCATTTGTTTCAGGGGGCCTGCGGTTTTGACTTTCTGTCCGAACGCACCGCTGACCTGATCCCCGATCTTCCCCGCGATGACGTATTGTTTGCGTGAGGCGGCCTTCAGTCGTTTGACGAGTGTGCTTCCTTCCAGATTGGCAAGTACCTTATTGAGTTCGTCTGCGATCTTGTCGAACTCGGCCAGCAGGTCCTGCTGTGCCTTCACCGCTTCCTCCAGCTTTTGGCCGGCGGGAGCAGGGGGCTTGGGCTTGGTATTGCCTGGCGACATGACCGTGGTCACGGGAAGCGTCAGCCGTGGATTGGAGTTGCTCTTGCCCGGCTCTTCAGGCTCACCCGGATTCTTCGGTCCGGGATTCTGCGTTGATTCGCCGTCCGCTACTGTAGGGACAGGGGGCTTCGGCGGACTTTCGCCGGGCTTTTGCTGGCCACCAGAACCATTCGCACGATTCTGTCCTGCCATGGGGCCTGAGGGCTTGGGTGGTTGAGCGCTCGCCAGGGCAGGGGCTTGCGACGACTGCTTCAGCAGGTCGGCCACGTTGGGCATGCGATTTCCCGAGATGTCCTTCAGGATCTGAAGCATCTCGGCCCATTTTTCGATATGTCCCACTCCGAATTCCGGATTGCGCATCGCCTGTCGGACCAGGTCTTCACCACTGGTCACCAGTCCCGTCAGGCGGCGTCCGTTGGCCCGTTCGGCCGTGGATTGCACTTCGACGCGTCGACGGTTTTCAGGTTGATCCAGTTCCTCGGACGAGAGCATCCTCAGTTCCTGATTCGTGTGGTGCAACTGCATCTCACGATCTCGCACTTCCAGAGATTGTCGATGCCATTTACTGAGCTGTTCGGTCAGCCAGATGGAGTGTTGTTCGGCGCTGAGGACATATAGAACGAAGGGTGCAGAGTAGGTGCGGGTTCGTCCCGGGAAAAAGTCCTCGACAAACAGTCGGACGTTCACCGGCTGCGGTTCGATTCCGAGCGTCTGGGCACAAAAGGTCCCCGTAAGCTCCAGCAGTTCTTTTTCACTGTCACCTGCGGCGAGGATTCGTTCGCCTGCGGCGGGTTTCAGGACCAGCGTCTTGTCGGCCCCCTTCCATTCGATCCCCACGACCTTGATGCCGTAGTCGTCCTGAGCACGGACCTTGAACGAAAGGGTTTCAGAATCAATGACAACCCGTTGTCGCGGCAGGTCTTCGCAAGAAATCGAAGGAGCTTCGTCCTCACGGGCATTGATGGAAATGGTGAGTGGTTCTTTCCCTTGCAGGCCGTATTCATCTTTCCACTGGAACTGCAGCTTGCGAGAAGAGTCGATGGCGAAGACCGGGCTGGTCACGGTGTCGGCCGAACCTTCGATGTGTGATGTCGTCACGGCGGACTCGGGGTGATCGAGTTGCAGCCATTCTCCCTGTACCAGTGGTCGAGTGGCCGTCACGGCGAAGGAGGTGGTGCTGCCAGCGACCACGGTCACGGAACCACCCCGAATGTCCTTCAGAATCGGTTGCGGACGGTTCAAGTAAGCGGGGAGCTTGATATTGGCCAGGATGTGCGTCAGTTCCGGACGCAGCATCGGCTCGACTCGCGTCTGCTGTCGAGCGTCCCCGATTCGCAGGTCGAGTCGAGTGGGATCGATTTGAGCAGGCAGAGTAAATTCATAGCGTCCGTCTTTCAGTTCTGCGGTCAAAGGGAGCTGGCTTCCGAGTTTCACGGTCCCTTTCGCGGGATGCCAGCTCGTCGTTTCCAGCAGTTTCACCGGCACGGTGACCGCTTCCCCATGCGGTACGACCAGATGGTCGGAAAGGCGTTCGACATTGGTGAATGTGTACCGTGGTGTGGGCCGCCACGGGGCCGCAAACCGGGCCCAGGCATTCGACGCGGCGGAAGGGAACAGCGCCAGGACAAGCAGGGCGACCGAAGCGGGAACGGCGGCCATCCAGGCCCACATGCGATGTCGCGGGTTGGGGACCGCATTGCTGAAATCGCGTTTGCTGGCAACGTCGGCGACCTGTTCAATCGCGGCTTCGCACAGCGCCCGCGACCGGTTCTGCTCAAATTCGTTCCGAACAAGTTCGATCACGCCCAGCATCTGATCACCGATGCTGGGGTGGCGGACGCAGAGTAGTCTGGCGAGTTGCTCCATACGGCGATGGCCCCAGATCCAGCGATGCAGGTAGATTGGGACATACGCACAGCCAGCGACAGCCACAATGAAAATTGCTGTTCGAGCCCACTGCGGTGTATCGATGAGACGGTCGAGTCCGAAAACAATCAGGTAAGAGACAAAGACCCCGAACAGCGCCCCACCTGCGGCTTCAATCGTCTTGATCGTCCAGACGCGCCGCCGAAAGTCATCGAGCTGGTTCTTTAACGATGATGGCAGTTTCAGACCGGCATGGGGCTGTGAAACGCTCATTTCGGCAATCTCCTGGAACACGGACTGATTCGTAGCGGGCGCAAGCGGCCTAGTGACTTATCTTACAGCGTACGGGGTGATGTCAAAAGAATTTCATGAGAAGCTCAAAGACATCTTATCAATGGGGGCGAATGACTCTATACAGTATCAAACGAGGCAGTATCGCTATGTCAGAGGTTGAGAAGGCTTCCTCGGACAATCGCTAATTTATCGGATCAGGTTTAACTGTTGCATGCTTCGAAACTTAGTTGATTAATCAGCCCATATATGGCACCACGAATAAACGGACGACCTCTCCTCGGGGTGACCATCACAGTTCCGGCTGTCTTCCTCTGTGGCTGCATGGCCTCGTCAGTCAACGCCTGATTCTCCGATCGTTAAATTAATCCCACAATTTTTCGACCTACCCAGAAGACCCCCAGCAGCACCACGATCAGTGACGCGATGAGCGGGTGACACCAGAGCTGAACGCGTCGAACGGTCGGGGGTGGTTCCGGGAGTGCCGCGAGTGACTTAAGCACCTGTTCCAGGCGATCAAGACTAATGACTTCTCCCCTCGTGACGCGGGAGACTTCTTCCAGCACTTCAGGCCGGGCCGCTCTGCCCAGTCTCTCGACGGCCGTTCCCTGGACAAAGAACGATGTTTCGAGCGTCGCACCTGTCTGCTTACAGCTCAGGATGACGTCGTGCTTGCCCGGTTCATCAGCAGTGAAACGGGACGTGAAGGCGCCCCACTCATCGCCTGACGAGGTGAAACGGACGGTTTCTGCTTTTCCTGAAGGGGCGACGATTCGTGCGGTCACGTCCCCTTTGGGTAACGGTTCACCACTTTTTTCCATCACGTTTGCACTGAGGGCGATCGTCTGGCGTACTTGAGGTTGCTCGGGGGAATAGTACATCCGCATCGATTCACCTTTGGCCATGTTTCGTTGATAGGCCATCCAGCGGACGACTTGTCCCCAGAAGCGGTAGTGGTATTTGTCTTCGACCCCTTTTCGCCAGCGCCAGGCCCCATCGGTTCCCATGAACAGCACTTTGCCCGCCCCGAACGTTCGAGTGGCGAGCAGGGGGATGCGGCCGAACTCATTCGCGACGTCCTTGTGAACCGCCAGCACCTCTGACCCGGCCTTCGCACGCAGGGCAGGGGCGTACCACTGGAAACCGGGCAGACCTTCCCAGACTTCCATGTTGTCGTCCTGAGTATCGGCCAGCTTGGTGAGCAGGCTGCGGCGACCCGACTCGGTCAGTTCAAAATGGCTGGGCGTGCGCGAACCCCATCCTCCGGGCTGAGAGGGATCGAAAATGACGGGGCACAAGTCTCCCAGCTCGGTCTCAATCAGCGACGTATGCCTTCCCTGCCACCCGGGCATAAAGACCAGACCACTCGCTTGGTGTTCAACGAGACCCTTCAGCAGGCGGCAGTCTTCGGCGGTAAGCTGACCATCTTCCAGTCCGACGTCCCCTAAAAAGACGACGTCATACTTGGAAAGTTCCTCTAATCCCTGAGGAAACCGTTTGATGTAGTCTTTATTTCCGCCCCCCGGTTTATCGAGGCCAGGATGAAAGAGCAGGCACGAGACTTCCACCCCCGGATCGCGGGAGAGAGCGTTGCGGAGATAGCGATACTCCCAGCGAGGAATCGATTCCACAACCAGCACGCGGAGTTTCTCTTCCCGGATTGCGATGGGGGTCGAGAGCCGGTTGTTATCGGCGATGAGCTCTTCTGCGTGCTTGGGAATGTCGAGTGCCAACGTATAGTCGCCGTTTTCTTTCGGCTTCCAGATGACAAAATCACTGGTGCGGCCCATGGGCGAAATCCGGACTTCCTTAGTGATTTCCTCTCCGTCCGAGACCTTCAGTTTGACCGTCGCCACATGTTCGCGTGGCAGGGTACTTTCGATGGTGAAGGGAATTCGTACCGACTTGCCCGTGATACCGAACGTGGGCGAATCGAGGCTCAACAATTCCACGTCGGGTAAGCGGGATGAACTGCCGACCGGGACGCTGAAGACGGGAACACCCCGTAATCGCAGGGCGGCCGCAGCCTGAACCGGAGGCTCCCCCTCGTTCCAGTCACCATCTGAGGCTAATACCACGGCGTGCAGGTTTTTGAACCGGCGAGGCGCTGTGGCGAGCGGCTCGTACAAATTCGTCCCGCGACTGGTCGCCTCTTCTGATGTCGGCTCGGTGGAACTGATCGGTTGCACGACGACCGTCAGCCGTTCCTGCACCGAGGTCCAGAACGATTCTTCGGTCAGCTTCTGGATGGCTTCCCTTCGCGTTTTGACGGTGGTCGAGGCCGTTTCGCGGTTGGTAACGTCCATCGTTCCCATACTGGCGGAATCATCCCACAGGACCGCAACGGTCGGTTTCTCGTCGGGGCGAAATTCTTCCACCCATTCCGGCTGATTGAACAGCACGACACCGATCGCGACGAGCAGAAATCGGATCAGTTCCAGCAATCCGATCGAGCGTCGGTAACCGGTGCGGCTCCAGGCGAGGTAACACAATCCCGCCGTGATCGTCAGGATGACGAGGGAGAGGATCACGGACCAGGGAGCCCATGCGAAGGTCAATGAGCGGACCGTGTTCATGCCGTGGCCCCTACTGTGCGAGCTGCGTCCTGTTTCCGGGGGACTTTGGGAAGACACAAAGCCGCTTCGACGATCAGGGAAATCAGCATGGTGATCAGGAATACCCGCCAGATTTCCTGGATGAGTGAATTCAGGCTGCCGGCTTGATCATCGACACGGACAAAGTTCAATCCACGAAAAAGTTCCGTCAGGCGGGATTCTGCGAGAACACGGGATTCCTCCTCACTCTCGGGTCTGTTGACCGCGATCAGTCGATCGGCCGCGGAGTAGACCCCACGGTGATACAGGGACTCGGTCGAAAGCCCCTGATCCCCTTCGACAATCGTTGTCCAGGTCGAGGGGGTTTCCCCGGCCGCGTCTCCCGCATCCAGTTGACGTGCTTTGTTCAGGACTGCCGCGCCGGCCGAGACCGCTCGTTGAACGAAGGCGTACAGCACGACGCCGTCGGTCGCCAGAGAGGAATCACGAGGAGCTGGTGTCGTAGCCCAGAAATAGATACCGCCTCGTTTCGTGGGAACACGTGCCAGCAGAGGGGCACCTCCTTTCAGCGTGGCCAGCGGGGTCTGTTCTCCTGACAGGCTGCAGTACTGGTGGATTTCCAGTTGACCCACGGGCAAGGCTGCTCCGTTGAGTGTCCGGCTGAGCAGATCTTCGTCTCCTCGCCAGGTTTCGATCGGGATACTGTCGTTTGAGATGGTCCATTCGTTCCAGCGAATCCCGGAAAACTCGTCACTTCCGGGATTTCTCGGCGGCATGAACACGACCTGCCCGCCCCGATCCACAAACGACTGGACTATTTCGGCCTCCGCACCCTTGGGAAGATTCGCCTGCCAGAGAAGAAGAGATACTTGATCCCATTCAGTGAGCGGAAGCTGTTCGATCCCGATCACATTCGCTTCACAGACGAACGAGGGCTCGGGAGGAATCGATGCCGCGAGCTGAAGCGGCCGTTCCACTTGCGGGTCCTCGGCGACGATGAGCGTCTTACGGGGGGGAGGATTGTCGAAAACGAAGTAGAAGTCGTCGTCAGAGGGGTTCGCATCGGCAGGAATCGAGACACGGCCCCAGCCCCGTTCCTGCTTCTTTTCCACAGGGATCCGATGATCTTTGATCTCCGTGCCCGTCCCGGTCAATTCGACATTCAGCAGGGACCTTGCCCCTTCGATATCGAATTGCACGGGGACGGTCAGTTTTTCCGAGTCCGCTCCTTCACGCGAAATTTTGAGCGATACCAGCAGTTCCGCACCGTCACTGGTCATCTGTCGCTTCACTTCGGTCACGCGGATCGATGTGTTAGTGGGAGGCAACTGAGGGTACGCCAGCAGATGAAAGCGCACACCCTGTGGAAATTCCAGAAACGCATCGCGCAGCGTGGACCAGCGGCTGCTTTCGGCCGTCCAGTCATTTTCGCGCAGATCGGAACAGATCCAGATTTCGGTGCGGCCCGTGCGGTTGTCGCGAATGTAGTCGTGCGCGGACTGCAGCATCAGAGGCAGATCTGCCGGGGCGCTGGCCGGACTGGCCGAGGGAAGGTTCAGGATGGCCTCAGGAGATTCAATCTCCTGAGCTTCGTGGGCGGTGCTGTCGATGTAGATCCAGCGTGTTGAACCGAGTGTCTGCAGCGTCTGCACCAGTTGCTGCTTGCCCGTTTCCAGCTTGGAATCGCCCGTCCCGACGCCCCGCTGCTGCATGCTGGGGGACCGATCGAGCAGTACTATGGTGGTATCGGGCTTTCCTCCGGCTGCCAGCCCGAGCCATCCGCTGGCGAGGGGGCGAGACACGGCAAAGATCAGACCAGCGACGGCCAGCATGCGGAACAGCATGATCAGCCATTGCCGCAGACGCGAATAGCCGCGTGCCATCCGATGTGCGGCCAGCAGGAACATCATGGCCGCCCACTGAATGGTCTGGAAACGACGCTGATTGATCAGGTGAATCACGATCGGCAGGGCGATCAGTGGAAGCCCCCACAGCAACCAGGGTTGCAGGAAACTCATCTCATCCCCTTGACTTGGGCGCGACTGACCAGAAACCGGACGAGGACTTGTTCGTAGTCTTCGTCGATACTGATCCTGTGATAGTCGATCGCGGATTCAAGGACCACCTGCTTGAGGTCCTTCAGATAGAGCTGAAGTGCCTTGTCATAGCGGTCAGCGATGTCATTCGGTTCCGCAAAGATGGCGGGGCCCCCTTCCATATCCAGAAACCGCATGGGCCGACGGAATTGAAAGTTGAGCTCGAGCGGGTCGAGCAGATGAAACACCGCAGCATCATGGTGTCGAAACCGCAGGTGCTGGAAACAGCTTTGAAGCAATGCAGGTTCGATAAACAGATCTGACAGAATGATGATCAGTGCCCGCTGCCGGATCGTTTCAGCCAGTTCGTGCAGGACGGCCGCCAACTGGGTATCTCCTTTGGGTTTTGCCTGCTCCAGTTGATCGAGGACCAGTCGCAGGTGTGCGGCATTTCGTTTGGGGGGCAGGTTCTGGGTGACACCATCCGCCACACAGGCCAGTCCCACGGCGTCCCCCTGCTGGCTGGCAAGATAGCTCAGAGTTCCCGCGATCCGCCGGGCATACTCGATCTTCGTGACACCGGTCGAGCCAAAGTTCATGGAACCACTGGTGTCGAGGACGAAGCAACAGCGCAGGTTGGTGTCGGCCTCGAACTCTTTGACATAGAACCGATCGGAACGTCCGTAGGCACGCCAGTCGAGTCGCCGGAGATCATCGCCCGGGACATATTTCCGGTACTCCGCAAATTCAACGCTGGAACCGCGATGCGGGCTGGCGTGACGGCCCGAGACATTCCCCTGCATGGGCCGACGTGCGAACAACGGAATCCCGGACAGCCGCGAGAGCACCTGGGCGTCCAGAAAACTTCGAGGCTGTCGATCCGAAAGCATGGGCGCTCCGTGCAATGACATTCACTGAAAGAATTGCGTCTCCTGGTAGGCAGAACACCTGGAGGTCAGAGTGGGGAGATGTCCTAATTGATCATCGAACCCGACTGCGCGACCAGTCCGTCAGCGACGCTGACTTGTTCCCCTTCTCGGCCTCACACGGTGAGTTGTGAGGACAGGAGACGAATGCAAATCTGAATGACTTAGTCCTCAAGGGTTGTGGGCGGATAAAGACAGGCTGCGGGGACGAAATCATTTCGTTATGGCATCAGGCTGCAGACAAAGGCTGCTTCCGACTTCATGAGTCGCCGTTGCGGACACGACACGGGTCGACAGGGCCTCACGTCCCGTGATCGACGGAACGGGCGGCCCGACCCGCCTTGAAGTTGCGAAGCGACTGATCGTCTTTACCTTGACTGTTCTTCGATTGTTTCGCTGATCAGGCGTTTGACAATCTGTTTGGCATCGAGGCCCTCGGCCTGAGCGGCGAAGGTCGTAATGACGCGGTGCGTCAGCACGGGGACCGCGACTTCCTGAATGTCTTCCAGCCGGACCATATAGCTTCCGTGCAGGGCGGCACGTGCCTTGGCACCGAGGATCAGGAACTGGACGGCTCGCGGTCCCGCTCCCCAGGCGACCAGCGGCTTCAGCCACGCCGGGGCCGAGGTCCCTCGTGGACGTGTCTTGCGGACCAGTCGGGCGGCATACTGGTAGATGTGGTCTGGAACAGGAACACGTCGAACCAGTTGCTGATGCTCGATAATTTCCGCCGCCGTCATCAGGTGCTCAAGTTCCGGCAGTGCCGCACCGGTCGTCGTCCGGGCGATCTGAATTTCCTCTTCTTCCGAAGGGTAATCCAGTTCGATCAGAAACATGAAGCGGTCCAGTTGGGCCTCGGGCAGGGGATACGTTCCTTCCTGTTCCACCGGGTTCTGCGTAGCGAGCACGAAGAAGGGGGAATCGAGTTTGAACGTCTTGCCGACCACGGTCACCTTCTGTTCCTGCATCGCCTCGAGCATGGCGGCTTGTGTCTTTGGTGGAGCGCGGTTGATTTCATCCGCCAGCACGATGTTCGCGAACACGGGGCCCCGTACGAAGGTAAATTCGCGCCGTCCTTCCGCATTATCCTGCAGAATGTCGGTCCCCGTGATATCCATCGGCATCAGGTCGGGTGTGAACTGAATGCGGCTGAAATCGAGAGACATCGTTTCGGCCAGTTTGCTGACCAGCAATGTCTTGGCGAGTCCGGGAACGCCCATCAGCAGTCCGTGTCCGCGAGCGAACATACAGATCGCCAGTCGCTCGATCACGTCATTCTGGCCGATGATGACGCGCCCTAACTCCTTCTTGAGTCGCATGTAGAGCTGACGGAGCCGATCAATCGCGCCGACATCGTTGTCGCTGAGATCCGTTGTGGGCACCGAACTGGACGAATTTGTCATCAATCCATTCCCCTGATCAAATCCCGAAATTTTCGGTTTGCCACCCAGTTGTTTACGGCGAATGAATAGATGCGAAGTGAACGAGCGTTCTCGCCGTGTTTGAGACAATCGGTCTAAAGTGATACCAAACCGATTGAGAGAAAAAAAGTGTCAAAAACTCGACTTTAGCGGAATTCAGCGGAAAGGAAGACTCGTTCCGCTCATGTCTCTTTGCATCGCTCTTGCAGAAAACAGGCATCTGAAAAGATACTCTGCCGATTCCGATCGGCGAATTTTTAGCCAGGGCTTTTCCTATGTCGAATGACGAGCAGTTTTCAGGCAACCCCCCAACAAATGCGGGTGAGTTCCTGCGTCGATTGCTCGGCGAGCTGGGTGCGACGGTGGGGGCGCTCTGGTTCGGGAGCACCGGACAGCTCAATCTCGTCGCCGCCAGCGGCTTTGAGGAAAGTGGCTTTTTCCGTGGCGATACCGAGAAAACACTGCTCCAGCAGATTCTGGCCGAAGTTCTGAAGCAGGGGCGTCCCCTGTCTGTTGATACGGCGGGGACATTTCCTGCGGGACCGACCGGACACGCGACGTTATTCCTCGTCCCCCTCTCGATTCCTCCCGGTTACGCGGGGGTCATTCTGATTGCGGAACGCCCTAATCTGCCGCAGCAACAGCGGATGGGGTGGATGCAGCATATTTCCGTGCGCGGTCGAGAGCTTAGCCCGCTGCTGACAAGTTCCACGGAGACGTCTCCGAACGTCAGTCAGACGGCGGGGGGCTCTGAAACGAGCCTGGAAGTAGCGAGTGCAGGGCCTGCTGCTGCCGCGCCCGTGCTGGCGGGATCACCGATGACGGCCAGCCGCACATCGGCGTCAAAACGACCGCTCATCGATTCCCAGCCTGTGCTGGATTATGTGTTATCGTTGCAGCGCAGTCTGGATCTGAATGAAGTGGCGAACGTGGTGGTGAACGATGGGCGACTGCTGTTCGCTGTTGATCGGGTCAGTCTGGCGATGGTACGAGGTCGACGCACTGTGATCACGGCGGTAAGCGGGCAGGAATCCGTCCATCCGCGAGGGAACCTGATCCGCGCCATGCGGCGATTGACGCAACTGGTGCTCGCCTCGGGCGAGCCGTTCCGTTACGACGGTTCGATCCAGAATGTTCCCCAGCAACTGGAAGAACCTCTGGCCGATTTCATCCAGGAATCGGGGACGCGGTTTCTGATGATCGCCCCGCTGCTGGAGCCCGAGCGGCTGGTCAAGCCCGACGAGCCCCCCGGCAACGGGAAGCCCAAGCCGATTGTGCGACCCGCCATCGGTGCGCTAATCATCGAGCAGATGTCGAGCAGCACACCGTCGACACAACTCAAGCACACGCTCGACTCGGTTTCCGACCACATCGCGGCAGCGAGCTATAACGCTCGTTCCCACAGCACGATCTTCCTGTTGCCGTTATGGCGCTGGGCGGGGCGCTGCATGGAATGGCTGCGAGGGCGTCGACTGGCGATCGCGGTGGTGCTCGTTGGGCTTCTGTTGGTGGCGACCTCAGCCCTGATCCTTGTCCCTTGGGAATACCGCGTTGAAGGGAAGGGGCGACTGATGCCGGTGACCCAGCGCGAAGTCTTCGCTCCGTGGGACGGGCAGGTCCAGGAACTGATGGTGGAAGGGGGCGAGCACGTCGAGAAAGACCAGCCGCTGATCATCCTGCACAACGATGATCTGAGTGCGGAACTGGTCAAGGTCCGTAGTGAGCTGCAGGAAAAGCAAAAGCTGCTGCATACCTTGAAAGCACAAGCCGACGAGGCTGAGCGGCAGGTCAAAACCGAAGAGAAGCTGCGGGCGAAGGGAAAAGCGCTGGAGACGCAAGTCGAAATCGATGGGGCTCTCGAACAGGAAAAAATCCTGAAGGAGCGTCTGAAACGCCTGACCATTCTGGCGCCGATCACCGGGACCGTCACCACGTTCCAGGTGCAGCAGTTACTCGAAAACCGGCCCGTGCGAAGGGGCGAACTGCTGCTGCAGGTGATGGACGACCAGGGAGACTGGCAACTCGAACTGGAAATCGCAGAACATCGTGTCGGTCGCATTCTGAAAGCCCAGGAGGCCTCCGGGCCGAACCTGCCGATCGAGTACCGGATGTTGACGAGTCCCGAATCCAGCTTTGAGGCGACGCTCACATCCCTCGGAACAAGAATCGTGACGGACGAAGAGAAAGGGACGGTACTCGAAGCACGAGCCTCACTCGATTCCAACCAGCTCCCCTCGCGAGCCATCGGCGCCGACGTCAGAGCCCGCATCAGTTGCGGACAGTCAAGTCTAGGCGACGTCCTGTTCGGCGACGTGATCGAGTTCGTGCAACGATACCTCTGGTGGTGAGCATGTCGCGCAAGTGGATCCCGGTGAGGACATGAGCACTCACGCCCGGAGCCGCAGTCAAAGCCTTGAGCAGGCTCGTAAGCATCTCGACTGTATTCAGATTCCCGGAAGTAGTGAAACGTGGCACGGGCTTCCAGCCGGTGATTCCCCCCCTCTCTCTACGTATCTCCCTCTCTCCTCCCGCAGCCGGTTCTTCGCCGCAATCAGCGGCTGGAAGCCGCTGCCACGAGACTCGCCTGCCCCCCTGGCACTTGTCCCTTCAGCTCGGACGCCCGGCAGGTGACCGCATGCCGTCTGCTTACGGTTCCTGCGTAGATGGAAAGTGGCCCTATCGGTGCGTATCATCGCCGCTCTATTCCAGTCCCTGGAGTTCCGGTCCACGGAATCACGCCAGATAACTTCGCGGCTTCCCGCCTGAAACTCGCCATCAAAGCCTTTACCAGCCGGGTCCCAGCAGCATGACCAGTGAAAACGTCTCCGACCTCTCTTACGCGGACACCCTCTGGAAAGCGGCCGATGCACTGCGTGGCCAGGTAGATGCCGCTGAATACAAGCATGTTGTGCTGGGCCTGCTGTTCCTCAAGTATATTTCCGATAGCTTCCAGTCCCGGCGGGATGAACTGGAAGCGGAACTGACCAGGGACGGGATCAAGGGCAAACAACTGGAAAAACTGCTCGAGTCCCGAGACGAATACATCGCCGAGCGTGTCTTCTGGGTCCCGCCCGAGTCCCGCTGGCACAACCTGCAGAATCAGGCGACCCGCCCCGACATCGCGACGCTGATCGACGATGCCATTCTCGCCGTCGAACGCGATAACCCCAATCTCAAGTCCAAACTCCCGCGCGACTATGCCCGACGTGGGATTGATCCGGTGAAGATGGCCGGGTTGATCAATCTGATCGCTGACATCGGCTTTAAGGGGACTCGGGACAAGGCCCGCGACACGCTCGGCCGGGTTTATGAATATTTTCTGGGCAAATTCGCTGCTGCGGAAGGAAAACTCGGCGGCGAGTTTTACACGCCGCGTTCGATCGTCCGTGTGCTGGTCGAGATGCTTGAACCGTACGCCGGTCGCGTTTATGACCCTGCTTGCGGTTCGGGGGGGATGTTCGTTCAGTCCGAGAAGTTTGCCGAGGCCCACGGTGGCAACAAGACCGACGTTTCGATCTTCGGTCAGGAGTCTAACCCGACCACCTGGCGACTGGCTCACATGAACCTGGCCATCCACGGCATCGAAGCCAACCTCGGTCCCGCTCCTGCAGACACGTTTCTGCGACCGCAGCACCCCGATTTGAAGGCGGATTTCGTCCTCGCCAATCCGCCGTTCAACGTCTCGGACTACTCCGGCGCCCTCTTGCGTGGCGACAAACGATTTGTTTTTGGCGATCCCCCTGTCGGAAATGCGAACTACGCCTGGATTCAGCATTTTATTCACCACCTGGCTTACCCGAATGGCAAAGGGGGTGGCGTGGCCGGTTTTGTGATGGCGAACGGGTCGCTCTCCAGCAACACGGGGGGAGAAGGGGAGATCCGCCGCAAGATCATCGAGGCGGACCTTGTCGATTGCATCGTCGCCATGCCCGCGCAGCTCTTCTTCACGACGGGCATTCCCGTCTGCCTCTGGTTCCTCACCCGCGACAAGACGGGAAAAAACATTCGCAAAGGGACACCCAATCGTCCGGGCGGGCGGAAGGGGGAAACGCTGTTTATTGACGCAAGAAAGCTCGGCACGCTGCAGACCCGCGTCCTGCGCGTCCTCAGCGGGATCGAAGACTCCGAGTGCGTCGAAGGGACCAGCGACCCGCTCCCCACGAGCGACATCGGCCGGATTGTGTATGCCTATCGCATGTGGCGCGGCGAGCCTCAGCCGGAATGGTGGAAGAAGAAAAAGCACGGCGAGTGGTCCTTTACCCCCACACCCGGCTTCTGCAAGTCCGCCACGATCGAAGAAATCGCCAAACATGGCCACGTCCTCACCCCCGGCAGATACGTCGGTGCAGAAGACATCGAAGAAGACGCCGAACCTTTTGCCGAGAAATTCCCGCGACTAGTCGCGGAAGTGGAAGAATGTTTGAAGGAAGGGGAGCGACTTGCCGCGATCATCCGGGAACAGTTAGGGAGGATCGAACATGTTTGAGGGCAATTACTTTCTATTGGAGTTGTCAAGAAAAGGACAATTCCTAACACACTGTATCCGCTACATTCCAGGAGTGCGCGAAGATGCCGCGTGATTGGCGAAGAATGAGTCTTCGCGCTGCGGGAGTTAAACTGATCGACTGCGTCCACAAGACACCCGCAGCTACAACGGCTGGGTACGCGTACGTTACGATCCCACAGCTCTGCAATGGGCGAATCGATTTCTCGACAGCGCGACGGATCAGCGAACCTGATTTCGTGATGTGGACGAAGAAGGCGATGCCACGAGCTTGGGACATCGTGTTGTCACGCCGATGCAACCCGGGCGAAACCGCACTTGTGGCGCCTGGTGAGGAGTTTGCAGTGGGGCAGAACCTCGTTCTCCTCCGCTCTGATGGAACGACAGTGCATCCACCTTTTCTACGTTGGCTCACTCGATCACCCGATTGGTGGGCGCAAATCCAGAAGTACCTTAACGTTGGGGCGGTGTTTGAAAGCCTCAAGTGCGCAGACGTTCCAAACTTCGAACTTGTCATCCCGCCGAAAGAGGATCAAGAAGCTATTGCTGAACTGCTCGGTTCACTCGACGACAAGATCGAGCAGAATCGTCGGACGGGGGCGAAGTTGGAAGAGTTGGCGCGGGCGGTGTTCAAGGCGTGGTTCGTGGACTTCGAGCCAGTCAAGGCCAAAGCCGCCGGCGCGACCACCTTCCCCGGCATGCCCCCCGAAATCTTCGCCGCCCTCCCCGCCTCCTTCGAAGACTCCGAACTTGGACCGGTGCCGCGCGGGTGGGAAACTACGCGTTGGGGGGAAATCGCTTCGTTGGAATACGGAAAGAGCCTGAAGGGTTATCAGAATGGAGAAGGTAGCGTCCAAGTATTCGGTACCAACGGACCAATCGGTTGGCACACGGCGAAGCTTGCGGATGGGCCTGGTATCGTCATCGGAAGGAAAGGCGCATATCGGGGGGTTCACTTCTCACCAGAGCCTTTTTGGACAATCGACACAGCATTCTACCTGAATCCGAAGAAGCTCTTCAGTTGGAGATGGGCATATTACGAACTGCTGCGAGTCGATATCAATTCAATTGATTCAGGGTCAGCGATTCCGTCAACGAGTCGTGAAGACTTCTACTCGTTACCAGTGTGCTTAGCTGGACAATCGATGTTCCACGGATTCGATGACGTTCTCGCGCCAGTATTCGAGATGCTTGTTGCAATGAAAGCAGAATCCGACAAACTCGCCGCCTTGCGAGACTATCTTTTGCCATTTCTTTTGAGCGGTCGTGTGCGTGTGATAGATCAACAGACCTGAACAGAGGGGCCATGAACTTCGAATTAACAATGCGGGTTGGATTTAGAGGGATAAGTCACAAACTTCGGCCCTTATCCATTGCTCAGCATGACATCGATCACGTCGGTCAGTTCGCGGGTGCGTACCACGTGCTGGAGATGGGCCAGCACTTTCGGGATTACGTCGAACAAGGCAACATGCCTGCATTTCCTCCCATACCCGGTTTCCCGGTTACCGCATATCACGAACCGCTAACGAACAAGCAACGTGCACAAGGCGTTACTGGTAACATCGGTGAAGCAATTGCAGGTATCGTATCCGAGCGTGTGCTCAAAGTGCCCGCGCAGGGCATCGCTCACATACGTTTGCAGCGACCGTTTCAGCGTCGACAATGCCCTGATTTCATGGTCCGCACAGGGGGAGGTTTTCCGGACGTCATCGCTCCCCTCGCCTCCCAATACGGCGTGACTCACTGCCCAACGTGGTGGCCCCTGGAATCGAAGGCAAGAGTTGATGGGAATGGGTGTAAGTCTGCAACATCCGATGCATTTCACCAACTCGCAGCCTACTGGTTCACGATCGCGTCGGGGGCTCACGCAAGCGATGTCGGCTTTGGATTTGTCGTGACCTGTGCGTATGACCGCAATCGTGGCGTGTGTATACGGGTCTTCATGCCAAAAAATGTTACGGCTCTTCAAACTCACTTGCGTGGTTTCTCAAGCTACGAGAGTTTCGTCGACGCAATCAAAGCCGATGATAAGCCCGTAAAGGATCTGATGTATGGCTGAAATTTCTGATGCCGAAGCCAAGAACTACGTTGTGGCCCGCTTTGCGGAATGGGCAGGCGATCTGGCATACAGTCGCTCTCTTTACGCAGAATTTGGAGTCAACAAGAAATACGCACAAATCCCGGACAGGTTCGACGACCCCGTTGATGTGATTGGATTTGTTTCGACCCTGCGTGCGGTGCGTCTTGGCGAGCCGACTCATGAGGAAACTAGACGGCTTGCGTTCGATGTGTTCTCCCCGGAAATTGAAGAGACGACGAAATCGGCACCAGAACCATTGTTACTCCAACCAACGCTTAACCTCCGGGCTGTTGTGCATCGTACAGGAGTACGAGACTTTGAAATGCGTGGGTACCTCATTAATCCTGAATACGAGAGTCAATTGTATTCATCCGCGACAAAACTTGGAGCTCAGACTGAAGAGGACCGTGATGACAGTGCAGGAAAGTCGGCGTATGCTTCACCTGGGGGTGAGTGGGTCGTCGAAGGGGTCCTGTTTCAGCAAGTCACTGTCAGCGACTTTGGACTGATTAAGTCAATGGGAAGATGGACGAAAACTGAGCTTCCGAGCAACGTCGACGAAATTTCGGGACCATTTCAACAGCTTTTAGAGTCGCTTGATCGGCGTTTATGACCGGCATCGATCATTAATACAAGGACGGGTACGAGTTCTGAATCAGAAGCAGTTGGGTGCAGAATCTTGACCATCTCCTTTGGAAACCATCAATCATGCGAAATCGCGGTGCTCTGTTATTCACCGAATTGGCCCGAATGACAGAGCACCTCTGAATCTTTACACTGAAGTTACTTGAGGAGACTCGCCGATGGCTTGGCTGCGCGACGACTCCCTCCTTACCGTGTTACGCTGACCTCGTGTTTCAGCCGCTTGTGAGTGTCGAATCGGACGCCGGAGAACCCATCTGTGCATGAACAGGGCGTTGAGCATTTCGCGCTATCTCTCTTCAAGCAACAAGGATTTAAACTGCGGCACGGTCCGGAGCTTGGTCCGAACGCTCCCCAGGCCGAGCGGGCGGAGATGTCTGACATCGTTCTCGCACTGACGCTGCGGAAGGCCGTCGAGAAACTCAACCCGCACCTCCCCGCCACAAACATCGACGCCGTTGCCGCATCGATTTCCCGTCCACCTCATCCGACCCTGATCGAGAACAACCGCTGGTTTCACGGGCTGCTGACCGACGGCGTACCGATTGAATACAAGGACAAGAAATCCGGCGAGATGCGAGGGGGGCGGGCACGCGTCATCGACTTCGATAACCCCACCAACAATGACTTCGTCGTTGTGCAACAACTCACAATCCAAGGCCCAAGCGGGAAGACGATCCGGCCGGACTTGATCCTGTTCGTCAACGGTCTGCCGCTGGTGGTGATTGAACTGAAAGATCCGGCAGACGCATCCGCGACATTGGATACGGCCATTGACCAGTTCGGACGCTACAAAGAGACGGCGCCAGACCTGTTCGTACCCAACCTGCTGCTGGTGGTCAGCGACGGACTGCTGACGCGTGTGGGGAGGATCACCAGCGGGCGGCAACGCTTCACGCCGTGGCGACCAGAGAAAGGGGGAGAACCGACGCTGGAGGCGTTGATCCGTGAACTGCTGAATCCTCCCGCGCTGCTGGATTACCTGCAGCACTGTGCGGCGTTCGAGGAAGATGATCGCGGGAATGTCGTCAAAAAGGTCGCGGGGTATCACCAGTTCCGCGCCGTCCGCAAGACACGGGCCAGCGTGATCGCAGCGGTAAAACGTGGGGCGAAACGTGGCACCGGCTTCCAGCCGGTGATGGGCCTGGTGGCGACGGACCAAGCAGTGATGGCAGAAGCTCACCGGCTGGAAGCCGGTGCCACGGGAATTGTCATCCGACAGGGTGCCAACCTGCCGCACTGGACGCGTGAAGGTGGAATTTACGCCGTCACGTTTCGGCTGGCTGATTCACTCCCTCAAGCGGTCGTGCTCACTTGGAAGCAGGAACGCGAGGAAATTCTCAACCGTGCCCGCGAGATGAACCGACCCCTCTCTCCCGCCGAGGAACGGCAACTCCAGCACCTGTTCTCGGAGAACGTTGAGAAGTTCCTTGATGCGGGGGCGGGTCATTGCTGGCTGCGTCGGCCGGAGATCGCCGAACTCGTCGCGAACGCACTCGCCCACTTTGAAGGGGAACGGTATCGGCTGCTTGCGTGGTGTGTGATGCCAAACCACGTGCACGTGGTCGTCAAGCCGCAGCCGGGTCACACGCTGGCGGAAATCACTCATTCCTGGAAATCGTTTACGAGCAACGAGGCCAACCGTCGACTCGCGCGGACGGGCGAGTTCTGGCAGAAAGAATCGTATGACCATCTCATTCGAGATGAAGAGGACCTGGAACATGCGGTGACTTATGTCTTGAACAACCCCCGAGCGGCCGGGCTGGACGCGTGGAAATGGGTGGGAGCGGCGGCGGACATCGGGGCGATTATTGAAGATCGTGGGGGGAGTCAGCGGCAGGATGCCGCTGCCACGAGTTACGGTGACGCTGTCATGGGGCAGGATGCCGTTGTCGCGAGTTACGGAGGGGGTGTCACGGAAGAACAACGGCAGGATGCCGTTGCCACGGGGCAGGGGGGCGTGGTTTGGCATACGCAGGGGTCGGGTAAAAGCCTGACGATGCTGATGCTTGCCGGCGCACTCGTGCGCGCTGCGGAAATGACCAACCCGACGCTGGTTGTGGTCACCGACCGTAATGACCTGGACGATCAACTGTTTGACACGTTTGCGATGGGACGCGATCTGCTGCGGCAGGAGCCCGTGCAGGCAGCAAGTCGGGATCATTTGAAGAATCTGCTCGACCGTGCTTCGGGGGGTGTCGTCTTTACGACGATCCACAAGTTTACCGAATCCCACGGCACGATCAGCGAACGATCTAATGTGGTCGTGATGGCGGACGAAGCTCACCGCAGCCAGTACGGATTCGTTGATGGTGGTGCGAAATGGATGCGTGATGCACTCCCTAATGCGACCTTCGTCGGTTTTACGGGCACGCCGCTGATGGCGGGCGACAAGGTGACGCGGCACGTCTTCGGCGAATACGCCGACGTGTACGACATTCGCCAGGCAGTAGCCGACGGCGCAACCGTGCCGATCTACTACGAGCCGCGAATCGTGAAGCTGACCATCGACGAGGCGGGGGCCAGGAAGGCAGAAGCGGCGATTGCCGAAGCGGCGAAGGCAGACGAAGCAGGCGAGGAGGCCGCCGAGAACATTCGCATTCCGATCGAAGAGTTATACGGCGCACCCGAGCGGCTAAAGCGAGTGGCCAAGTTCCTTGTCGAGCATTGGGAGCAGAGGCGCAGTGCGATGGAAGGAAAGGCGATCGTTGTCACGATCAGCCGCGAAATCGCCATGACACTACACGATGAGATTGTCAAACTTCGTCCCGGTTGGCACGACGACGAGGATGATCGTGGATCGGTCAAAGTGATCATGACCGAAGGGCTGCCAACAAAACGCCACAACGAGAAAGACGATGCGTACAAGAAACGCATCGAGCCGTTGATTGTACCAATTGAAAAACACGGGCGCACAAAGTCCAGAAGGAAGTCGCTCGCATTGCGGTTCAAGAATCCTGCGGACGACTTCCGCGTGGCGATCGTGGTGGACATGTGGCTGACGGGCTTTGATGTCCCGTGTGCTCACACCATGTACCTCGACAAGCCGTTGGCGGGCCACAACCTGATGCAGGCCATCGCGCGGGTGAACCGCGTGTACGGCGAAAAGCCGGGCGGGTTGATCGTGGACCTCATCGGGCTGGCTGATCCACTGGCCGATGCACTGGCGATGTATGCCAACGCAACGGGGAAAACCGACAAGCCGATCAGGGAACTGCAGGACGAGGCCATTCCCGCGATGCGGTCGGCGTTCGAGCAGTTGTGCGGGTTCTTTCATGGGTATGACTACGCGGCGGCGCTGGACGCTGAACCGATCAACGTGCTCAAGGTCTATCTGGGGGCAATCGATCATGTGCTGGACGTCGGACAGAACGTGGGCGAGGAAACGGGCTGGAAGCGTTTTCGCGGAATGTTAAAGCGACTCTCGACGGCGTTCGCACTGGCCGTGCCGCGTGAAGAAACGAAGGCGATCACACCCCATCTGACCTTTTTCCAGCGAATCGGGGCGATGATCCGCAAACGGCTGGCGGAAGATACCGGGCCAACTCCGGGCGGAGGCGAGTCGCGTGACATCGATGCCGCCGTGAGGCAGGTCATCGGCGATGCGGTGGAGGCGGGCGATGTGATCGACCTGTTCGCGGCGACTGGGTTGGATGCGGCACGCCTGGACATCCTCAGCGAAGACTTCCTGAACCGAGTGAGCGCGTTGGAGCAAAAGAACCTGGCGCTCGAGACGCTGCGGAAACTGCTCACCGACCAAATCAAGATCAGCGAACGGACGAACCTCGTGCAAGCGCAGAAGTTCCGCGAGGCGCTGGAAAAGGCGATGCTCGGCTACACGAACAAGCAAATCACCACTGCTGAGATGATCGCGAAACTGCTGGAACTGGCAAAGTGGGTTCGTGAGGCGAAGCTGCAGGGGCAAGAACTGGGGCTGAGCACAGAGGAAGTCGCGTTCTATGACGCACTGGCGGAGAATGGATCCGCGAAAGAAGTAATGCAGTCCGACCAGCTTCGTCTGATGGCTCGGGAACTCGCCGAGATGGTCAAGAAGATGCCCAAGCTCGACTGGACGCAGCGGGAATCGGTCCGGGCGGATCTGCGTCGCAAAGTGCGCAGGTTGCTCGCGATGTACGGGTACCCGCCGGACCTGTCTGAAGATGCAACGCAGCTTGTGCTCAGGCAAGCGGAACTGTCGACGGAGTCAAGTGCATGATGCGGTCGAAGGAGTGACCTCGATCGGTTTGTGCCATGACGGTTGATGTTCGTGGATGCGTTGGCTTCTTAACGTCTGGATGTTTGGGCTCGTTGGGTTGCTGGCCGGTGATCAAACTACTCGCGTTGGAATGTGTGCTGTCGAAAGACAGGGGACGTCGAGCGAGGCGTTCTTGATCGCGGGAGGTCGTTTGCGACTGCCTTTACACCTCTTAGCTGGTCAGTCGTTGCTTCCAACTGAATCAGGGTCGGTGGAGCGCTTGGAGGGGGTGGGTTGGGATTGATGCAGAGGGTGGCGCATATCGCTAGAGAGGGAGACTGGGCTGGCCAGCTGGCCAAACTCTGGCCAGTCGGTGGCCAGTCCCATGTGCTGGAGAGATAGAGGCTTAAGCAAATTTGAGCGGCTGACCCGGCTGGCCAGGAGTTTTCGGTTCGCTCAGCGGACGATGGTTATTTGACAATTCGGGATTAATCGGGCCGCTTCTGCTTCCTTTGGAAGCGGTTGTGGCCGAGATTGCGATGGTGGCTTTCGCTGGAGGCTCGCTGGGTGCCGGGTTGATGGGGCACGAGCGGGGGGACTTCGCCACGCTTGTTCGCATCAAGCGTGCTGCTGCGTGCGGGGCTTTTACCCCGCACGCGCGCTGACGGCTGTTCAACATGAGTGTGAGGCCAGCATGGAACTTGTCAGTTCGGCTTGGTGCCAGTCTCAGCTTGGTGCCAAGTTGTGAGTCGCGGAGCGATGAGGAAATTCGTTCCCGAGCCGGAGCCTGGGAACGAGTAATCAGCTTTCTATTTCGTCGGAGGGACGTCGATCCAACGGCGTTCGGCGTAGGATTGCAGAACGGCGTCGGCGACGGCTTGTGCGCTGGCGCCGTCATCGAATCCGGGGACGGCGTCGCGGCCTTCGACGATCGCGCTGACCAGTTCGTAAACCAGATCGTAGCGGAACACGGTGCTGGGTTTTCCTTCGGCGGGATTTCGGGGGCTGTTTTCTGGTTTCATGAACTCGGCGGGGACGAGGGATTTTTCCATCGTTCCCCCGTGCTTGCCGACCAGAATGTAGTTGGGGTCGACCAGTTGATAGACGGCGGAACCTTCGCTGCCGTTGACTTCAGCCCATTCGAAACCGACGCCGCTGTTGTGATGTCCCTTCATCAGCGTGCTTCCTTCCCAGACGCCGACAGCGCCTGACTGGAAGGTTCCGATGAGTGCTGACCAGTCGTCGACTTCAGACGGCTCGCAGGCTTTTCCATCGACGGTTTTGTCACGAGGGACGAATGTTTTGACAGCACCGCAGACGCTTTGGATGGGTCCCATCAGATCCTGGGCGAAGTCGATCCGGTGGATGGTCATGTCGTACAGATCGCCGGCACCGGCGAGCTTTTTGTACTGGCGCCAGCCCCAGCTCGTCTCGGGCAGATCCAGAAACCGCTGGCTGCGGAAATGCCGGGGCTCACCCAGCGAACCGCTTTTGACCAGATGTCGGAGGTATCGCATGGAGGGGGCGAAGCGGTAGGTGAACGCCGTCATGTGGCGAACTCCCTTGGCCTTGGCGGCCTGGTACATTTCGGCGGCTTCTTCATAGCTGACGCCGAGCGGTTTTTCGCACATGACATGCTTTCCGCCCGCGATACAGGCCAGTGCGATGTCTTTATGAGTGAAGTTGGGGGTCGCGATGATGACGGCATCAATGTCTTTGTCGTCGGCGATGGCCTGGTAGTCGGTGGTGTACTTTGCAGGCCCCCACTCGTTCTTGCGCTGGTTCAGCAATTGTTCGTTTGGGTCGCAGACCGCTGCCAGTTCGCAGCGGGAATCAACACGGATCCCCGGTACATGATGAAAGTCGGAAACCAGACCGGCTCCGATAATCGCGATGCGGACTTTTTCGTTGGCCATTTCGATCTTTCCGTATTCAATAAGCAGTTGAGAACGCGTGCAGCGGATGTGGCGACTGATCGACTCCCGGGTTACGCCGTCCGGTCGTCGATCGGATTTCATGCGGGCCGACCGAGGCCTGGATTAGTGATCGACACACCAGACCCGGGCTTGACCTAACGGCGGACTCCGACGGGGGCGAATTGTTCCAGACGAGCTTTCTGAATGCAAACAGGCTCGTTCGTCTCACGATTAGCGAGCTTCGTTAGGAAATGGTAGGCTTCAAGAGGTTGAATTCGACAGTTCCCGGGTGGTGGCATGTATTACTTGCACGAGTATAGTTCTGTTCCCAGAGCCTGGGTGATCGGAGTCCATCTGGTGCTGCTGACGCTCGCCGTCGGGGCGATGGTCACTGCCTATCGGCAATCGCATCGCCCGGCGAGGCCGCTCGCTCTGGCAATCTGGTTCCTGGGGACAGGGGTTCTCACGCTGTTCGCTGTGATGAAGGGGGAACAATTTCCGGCGACGGCTCGCCCTTTTATCTACGGCTACATTGCTTTCATTTGGTCGGTTCTGGCTTTCGGCGTCTGTCTCACCTTCATGCGGGGGCGAATTCCTTCTGATCAGTTAGAATCGAGGGGTACCGGGCGGCAAGTCTTCGCTGCACTGGGAATGGTATTGTCGCTGGGACTTGTTATCGCTCTGCTCCTTCCTGCGGTGCCGCACGCGGGGGAGGCTGCCCGGCGTACTGAATGTCGTAATCGTCTCAAGAAAATTGGTCTCGCCTTTCGAGATTTCGAAGAGGCCAAGTCGACGTTTCCAGGATCAAGGAATGGTGATCCGCCGCACAGTTGGCGAACGGCCATTCTTCCCTACCTGGACCAATCGGAACTCTACGAAAAGTACGATTTCACGACTGATTGGGATTCGACCGCAAACGAGCCGGTTGCCCGAACTCCCGTTCGCTTCTATCAATGTCCCGCGCGAGAGCATTTGCATGTCGACAAGCTGACCCGGGACGAGCAGGGACGCTACTACAGTCATTACGCAATGATTGACGGGCCGGGGACGGTTGGTCCGGGAGTTCGTAGCGGGGAGATCGCTGATGGAACCAGCTCCACAATGCTGGTCGTCGAAGCCTGCGGGCTGAACATCGTCTGGACCGAACCGCGGGATGTGAATGTCGACACTCAGCCGGAAGGGATCAATTTACCGAGTCCTACGCCGGGGCTGTCCCCTGGCTGGGCTTCGTCGCATCATCGAGGTGGGGTGCAAGTTCTTCTGGCTGATGGGTCGGTGCGGTTCGTCTCGGAAAAGATTGACCCTCAAACGCTGAAAGCGATGACGACGATCAGCGGCAATGATGCTCTGGGAGATTTCTGAACGTACGGAGCGTCCTCTGAACGGACGGCGAGTACAGAGGGGTTGATGACGCCGACCGGGAATCAGACTGCCATTTGCAGGGCGATTCGACCAGAATAACCCGGCCGAGGAACACACGATTGATCATCGGTCGTCGGCAAGCCGGGTCTGTACCCACATCGAGTCGCTTGAACAGAAAGTAGCGCTACTATGCGATTCCTCCTTGCACGTTCGCTTGCCCATTCCTTTGTAGCCCTGCTTTTCGGCGCGCTGTTACTCAGTCCTTATGTGCTGGGGGCAGAGGGGGAATCCTGCCCTCTCTTCAACGGAAAAGATCTGACGGGCTGGGAAGGGGATATGACACTGTGGAAGGTTGCCGACAATGCGATTGTCGGTGACTCCCCGGGAATCGGGCACAATCAGTTCCTCGTCACGAAGCATGAATTCGACGACTTTGAGCTGACGGTGGAGTTTCGGTTGACGGAGGGAGTCGGAAATTCCGGCATCCAGTTCCGATCGAAGCGAGTCGAGAACAGTACCGAAGTTTCTGGATATCAGGCCGACATTGGCGAAAACTACTGGGGCTGTCTGTACGACGAATCCCGCAGGAACAAGGTTCTGGTGAAACCCCCGGCCGTATTTGAAAAGTCGCTCAAGAAAGGGGACTGGAATACGTACCTGATCCGTGCCAAGGGGGATCACATCGTCCTCAAGATCAACGGTGTTACCACAGTCGACTACCACGAAAAGGATCCTCAGATCGCCCGTAAAGGGGTGATCGGGCTGCAGGTCCACAGCGGCGGACCGCTCAAGGTTGAGTTCCGAAATATCGAGATTCGATCCTTGAAAGACTGAATCCTGTGTCTCATGGACGGGCTTGGGAATGGATCTGGTGTTTCGAGATCCGTCTACCAACGGCATACCGGGGCGTACCGGCTCGTGAGGGTGTGGGGCGGGCTCTCACGGCGTAATGAGAGCGGTTACTCGGCTGTTGCTGGGGCGTCAGGTTCGCGCAGGAATGAGACACTGCTCACGAGCGGGCGGTGATCGCTGTAGACGGACCAGTGAGCGTCACAGCGAGAGACATCGACCTGCCTGTTGAACCAGACCTGATCCAGCGTCAGCACGGGGAACGGCATCGGCCAGGTGGCGGCATAGCCCGATCCGCGTTCGCGAAATGCTTGCTGACAGGTCTGCCGTAGAGGATTCAGCAACGGAGAATCGTCGGGTGTGTTGAAGTCGCCCATGATGATCAGTGGCCGGTCGTCGAGACTTCGGGCCAGGTCTGCCAGGTCCCGCAGGGGTTGATTGCGCGGCAGATTCAGATTGGCCGAGATATCCACCAGCAGCAGAGTGAAACTGTCGCTCCCGACGATCAGGTCGAACTGGTCGCACCATGAACACGGGGTCAGCTTGTGGTTCATCTGGCGGACAATCGTCCCTTTGACGGCCAGCAGGCCGCCGAAATGGGTAGGAGCAATCTGATAATCCGGTAGCGCCTTCCGCCATTTGGCCACCGCTTTCGGGTAGTAACCCTCGGCTTCGACGAGGCCGATCACGGCGGGTTGCCAGCTCATCAGCTTCTCTGCCAGGTCATCGACACTTCGTCCCAGATGAGCTGTGTTCCAGAAGACGACGGTGGATTCGGCTTCGCCGGGGGGGGCGGCACGGACGACGAACTCGGAACGGACGACCCAGAGAGCGCAAACCAGACTGGCGATCAAGCTCAGTCGCCTGCGTGTCATCTGAAATCGAGCAGGTTTGACGTCGAGGGGGGCTCCCCACAAACACCCGGCCATAAAGAACAGGAAGGGGAGCGTTGGAAGCGGTGTGAGGTAGTAGAGGACCGCCAGTCGGTGGTACTGATCCTGAACGGTGAAACGCAGCAGCAGACTCGCAGCGATCAGGCCCCAGATCGCCAGAGCCACGAACCGACGCATTGATCGCACCACTCTGGCAAACATGGTTTGGGTGGTGCGATCAGCGACAGGACGATTGATTGCCTCGGTCACCGTGGCCTTCATGCAAGCAGGTCCCGCACGACTTCCCCGTGGACGTCCGTCAGCCGGAAGTCCCGCGCGGCATAGCGATACGTCAATTGGGTATGATCAAAACCGAGCTGATGCAGCATCGTTGCGTGCAGGTCGTGAACAGAGACCTTCTTTTCGACAGCGCGGAAGCCGAATTCATCGGTGGCACCATGGACATAACCACCCTTCACGCCACCCCCCGCCATCCAGACGGTGAAGCCGTGATGGTTGTGGTCGCGTCCGTTGATCTTACCCGCGTTCGAACCGGGGGTCGGAAGTTCCACGGTGGGCGTACGACCGAATTCACCGCCCCACAGGACGAGTGTTTCGTCCAGCAGGCCCCGTTCCTTCAGGTCCGTCAATAGTGCGCCGATGGCCTTGTCGCATTCTCCGGCCAGCCGGCGGTGGTTCACTTCGAGGTCGTCGTGATTGTCCCACGGCTGTCCTTCGCCATGCCAGAGCTGGACGAAGCGGACACCTCGTTCAATCAGACGGCGTGCGATCAGCAGTTGCCGCGCCTGTACGCTGGACCCGTAGGCTTCCAGGACGTGCTTGGGCTCCTGCTGGACGTCAAAGGCGTCGGTTGCTTCCATCTGCATCCGATAGGCGAGCTCGAACGAGTGGATGCGGGATTCCAGCACCGCTTCGTTGGCTCGTTGCTCGGCGTGTTTCCTGTTCAGCTCCTGCAGCAGATCGAGCTGGCGACGCTGTTCGCCCCGACCAATCTGGTCGTTGCGGATATTTTCGATTAATCGCTCGATCGCCTGATGGCGGGTGTCGATATACGTTCCCTGAAAGACGCCGGGCAGGAACGCGGAACGCCAGTTCTGGGCTCCTGTGATCGGCAACCCGTTGGGGCACATCGCAACAAAGCCAGGCAGGTTCTGGTTTTCCGTTCCGAGCCCGTAAGTGACCCACGAACCGAAGCTGGGCCGGGGAAGTCGGCCGTCGCCGCAGTTCATGAGCATCAGTGACGGCTCGTGATTGGGGACTTCCGCGTGCATCGACCGGATCACGCAAATATCGTCAATGTGCTGGGCGGTGTGGTGAAACAGTTCACTCACTTCGATCCCTGACTCACCGTATTTCTGAAACTTGAAGGGAGATGCAAGTGCCGCACCAGTTTTACGTTCCGTCGGAAGGTTGGGCATGGGCAGCTCTTGCCCCGCATACTTTGTCAGAGAGGGTTTCGGATCGAAGGTGTCGACGTGCGAAGGGCCACCATTGAGGAAAATATGAATGACGTGCTTGGCTTTTCCCTGGAAATGAGCCGGCTTGGCCGTCATGGGAGACAGGCCCGCTGCCGACGGGACCGTCGCAGCGGCAGCTTCGTGGCCGTTGGTGAGCATCCCTGCCAGTCCCAGAGCACCGAGTCCGGTTCCCGAACGGGCGAGAAATTCACGACGGGTGCTTGGCTGGCGGGCGAACTGTTCAAGATTCATGGCATTTCCAATTCGTCAGACATCAATGTGCTAGTCGTTGTCATGGAAGGACTTAACGTCGATTCCCGTGGTCGGGCTGGCACCGCGGCAAGGGACCTGCGTGTACCTGATTCTACGCAAAAGGGGGCTACGTGAGTACCTCAGGAATTTCAAGGCCCTTCCGGTTGGTTCGCAGCTCACCAAATGGCCCCTGCGGACGGCGTGACAGATGGTGTCCTCTGGCAGAAAAGGGAATAAACAGAGCGATGCTTCTGTTTTGGCGCGGCATGTCTAGAATACTGGATCAGATTTCCGAATTCTTACGCGGAGAGTCGGCCGTTCAGGCTGGGTGAACGCCGCGAGCACGAAACAGACAGGAGCACACGAAAGTCCATGGGCGAACAGTACATCTTCACGATGGAGGATCTCCGAAAGTTCCACGGTAAGAATGAGATCCTGAAGGGGATCAATCTTTCTTTCTATCCCGGCGCCAAGATCGGAGTTCTCGGCCCGAACGGTGCGGGTAAATCGACGCTCCTCAAAATTATGGCTGGCCAGGACAAGGATTTCATGGGGACAGCGAAGCTGACCCCCGGCTTCGACTGTATCTACGTCCCGCAGGAACCGGTGCTCGACCCCGAACACACGGTGATGGACGAACTGAACGAAGCGGTCAAAGCCAAGCGAGCCTTGCTGGCTCGTTACGATGAAATCAATGCCAAATTCGGCGAAGAACTGTCGCCTGAGGAAATGGACAAGCTGATCGAAGAGCAGGGGAAGGTGCAGGAACAGATCGACGCCCAGAACCTGTGGGAACTTGATCGCGAACTGGAAATCGCTGCCGACGCGATGCGACTTCCTCCGCTTGAGTCAAAAATCGGCCCGCTGTCCGGTGGCGAAAAACGGCGTGTGGCCCTGTGTAAAGCGCTGCTGCAGCACCCTGACATGCTATTGCTGGACGAACCGACAAACCACCTTGATGCCGAATCGGTTGCGTGGCTCGAACGCCACCTGCATGACTACAAGGGAACCATCGTCGCTGTGACGCACGATCGGTACTTCCTCGACAACAGTTGCGAGTGGATTCTCGAACTGGATCAGGGACGGGGTTTCCCCTGGCACGGGAACTATACGACCTGGCTGGAACAGAAGACCGAACGGTTGCGTAAGGAAGAGAAGGCAGCATCCGTTCGTGACAAGATGATGCTGCGGGAACTGGAATGGGTCCGCTCTTCGCCCAAAGCCCGGCAGGCAAAGAGCAAGGCCCGACTGGAAGCGTACGAGAAACTGGTTGCCGAAGAGCAGGAGTCACGCGACGAATCGATCGAACTGCGGATTCCGCCCGGTCCTCGCCTGGGTGAGCAGGTGGTGGTGTTCGACAAGGTTTCGAAAAGCTTTGGCGATCGCCTGCTGATCAGTGACCTCTCGTTCTCGCTGCCACCAGCCGGGATCGTCGGCGTGGTCGGCCCGAACGGTGCCGGTAAGACGACGCTGTTCAAGCTGATCGTGGGTCAAGAGCAACCCGACTCGGGAAAAGTCACCCTGGGGAAAACCGTGAAGGTGGCGTATGCCGAGCAGAACCGTACGACGCTCGATGGCGAGAAAACCGTCTACGACAATATCTCCGGGGGCGCCGACTTCCTGCATTACGGCAATGTGCGCATCAACACCCGTGCGTACTGCGGCAAGTTCAACTTCAAAGGTCCTGACCAGCAGAAGCAGGTCAAGTTCCTCTCCGGCGGGGAACGCAATCGATTGTTGCTCGCCAAGACCGTGACGGTCGGTGGCAATCTGCTGCTGCTGGACGAACCGACCAACGACTTGGACATTGAAACGCTGCGATCGCTGGAAGACGGGATTCAGAGTTTCAGTGGGTGTGCCGTCGTGATCAGCCACGACCGGTGGTTCCTGGACCGTATCGCCACACACATTCTCGCGTTCGAAGGTGACAGTGAGGTCTACTTCCACGAAGGGAACTACGAAAGCTACGAGCTCGTGAAGAAGCAACGACTCGGTGCAGAGGCTGAACAACCTCATCGGATCAAGTACAAAAAACTCGTGAAGTAACCAGACTCTTCCGATCAGAGTCACATCACGAATCGCACCAGATCAAAGAGGGCGGTCCAACCGGGCTGCCCTCTGCTGTTTCCCGTTGCAATCAAAGACGTTGCGGAGGGTGAATACGATTGGCGCCGGGCCTCTCACTTTCTGATGGGCACCCTGCAGACTTCTGCCTGATCGCGAGTGAAGCACGGTCGCTTGTCGGATCGTCTCCGAGAGAGGGATTTGAAATCCGCGCAGATTTTGATTTCGGTCGTCAACGTGATAGCGTCAGTTGCTCATTGCCTGTCGACAGTTCGTTGGAGACTGTCCCTCGTCGAGGCCTATGGAGTGCATCACATGCAATCGCAATCGCGCCGTACCTTCCTGCGAGACACTTCTGCCATCGTCGCGTCTTCGCTGCTGGCTTCCGGAAGAGGCTCCACCGCTCGCGCGGCGCAGGGGAAGCGGGTACGCGTGGGGATCATTGGAGCTACCGGGAAGGGGGACTACGGGCATGGAGTCGATGTCGCGTTCACGAAGTTGCCCCATGTTGAAATCGTGGCTTTAGCGGATGCGGATCCGGCGGGGCGTGAGAAGGCGAGCAAGCGGACGAATCCGGCGAAGACCTTTGCCGACTACCACGAGATGCTGGAGAAGGTTCCGATGGATGTCGTGGCAATCTGCCCCCGGTGGATTGACCAGCATCACGACATGCTCGTTGCGGCGGCCGAAGCGGGCTGCCATGTCTATATGGAAAAGCCATTCTGCCCGACACTCGCAGAGTGCGATTCGGCGGTCGAGGCACTCAAGAAGAAAAACCTCAAACTGGGGATCGCTCACGTCAGTCAGTATTCCCCCGTTCTTCGCCTGGTTCAGTCGCTCATCAAGAATGGCGAGATTGGCGACGTGCTGGAGCTGCGGGCGAGAGGAAAAGAGGACCAGCGTGGAGGGGGAGAGGACTTATGGGTTCTGGGGTCTCACATGCTGGGACTGATGCGCTCGCTGGCGGGCGAGAACGCCACTTCGTGTTCGGCGACTGTGTTAAAAGAGGGGCACAAAGTTACGAAGTCTGACGTCGTTGCCGGGGCAGAAGGAATCGGGCCACTGGCAGGTGACAACATTCAGGCGACGTACACCTTTCCCGGTGGCGCTTTCGGGCACTTTGCCTCGCGCAAGGGAATGGGGCTCAATCCGTCGCGCTTCGCGATTCAGGTCTTCGGTTCCAAGGGGATCATCGAGATGGAGAGCGGGTATCTGGCAAAGGCACAGATTCTCAGGGATCCATCCTGGTCGCCTGGACGTTCGGGCAAGTCGTGGGAACCGGTCACGTCCGCGGGGATCGGAAAGCCGGAAACGCGGACAGACGGATCGTACGAGGGGGGGCATCTCGCTGCGATCAACGATCTGCTGGACTGCATCGAGCACGATAAAGAGACCCTCTGTTCGGCGGAGGACTCCCGCCAGATCACTGAAATGATCGTCTCCGTATTCGAGTCGCACCGACTCGGTCGACCCGTCGATCTGCCGGTCAGGACAAGAGTGAATCCGCTGACATTGCTCACGTAGGAAACATCGCGTCTGCTCACGCGTAACGATGAGGGTGAGACTCCTTCTGTCCGGGCGTTGTATGCCACCCGGTCTGCCCGTGCGGCAGTGACCTCTGAAAGAGAGGCGGTATTGAGGTGCGTTGATAGGTCTTGGGGTGGGAGTTCGTCGGAACGCTGCCGTAATCTCGGGTACTCTCCCTCTTTTTCCCAAGTGCAGAGGGACTCCAGACGGCTCGACCGGACAACGGACTGGCGGGTGTGATTGCGACCAGTTGATGCGCACAGGGCCTGATTCGGGCCGGTTGAGCGATTTGCAATTCGACTCAGCGGGCGTAGACTCCTACGCTTCTCTTTTCGAGTGATCTATTGATCGGGATGGTGGCTGTGCGGAAGGCTTTCCTCGCAGTTTGTCAGCGGTGTTTTTCCAGCATCGCCTGACCCGGGTGTTCGCGTCAAAGGGAACGATGGGATGCAGAGTGTCGTTGGAATTCTCGTTTCGTTGTGCCTGTTGATGATTCTGGCCTATCGCAATCACAGCGTGATTGTGATCGCTCCGCTGTGTGCTCTGCTGGCGGTGGCTATCGACGGGGAACTCCCTTTGCTGGCGACGTATACACAGATCTTTCTGGACAGTGTGGGCCTGTTCATTGTCCGTTATTTCCCCCTGTTTCTACTTGGTGCCATTTTCGGCAAGCTGATGGAGGCAACGGGCAGTGCCACGTCCATTGCGGAAGCGATCGTGCGGTGGGTGGGGGCACGACGGGCCGTTCTGGCACTGGTGCTGACGTGCACCATTCTGACGTATGGTGGGGTCTCACTGTTTGTGGTGGTCTTTACCGTATTTCCGCTCGCCGTGGCCCTGTTCCAGCAAGCGGATCTGCCGAAGCGACTGATTCCGGCGTCGATCGCCCTGGGGGCATTTACTTTCACGATGACCGCTTTACCGGGGTCAGTTCAGATCCAGAATCTGATTCCGATGCCATTCTTCAAGACCACCTCGTTTGCCGCTCCCGGCATGGGCTGCCTTGCGGCGGCGATCATGTTTGGATTGGGGATGTTCTGGTTGAACTGGCGAGCCAGGCAGGCTCAAGAGCAGAAAGAAGGGTATAGTGACCACGGGGCAGTGGTGACGGAGTCTGCGCCGTCCGAGCCTTCGATCACTCCGCCCCCTCTGTTCATTGCACTGGCGCCCCTGATTTGTCTGTTCGTGTTAAACCTGGTCTGTTCTCAGTACCTCGTTCCGGGCTGGAAGGCCGACTACCTGGCGGAGAAGCGGTTCGGAGCGACAACACTCGGGAAAGTGCAGGGGATCTGGTCCACCATCCTGGCCATGTCAGGAGCCATCCTGTGTCTCATGGCACTCCACTCGAAGCGAGGACGTGAACTCAAGGAAATTCTGTCAGCAGGAGCACAAAGCTCGCTCATGCCCGTCTTCAATGCCGGTTCGGAGTTCGGCTATGGATCGATCATCGCCGCGCTGGGGGGATTCACGCTGATCAAAGAGTGGATGGTGGGGATCGCGCCTGCGAGGCCGCTGGTTTCCGAAGCGATCAGTGTCAACGTCCTGGCGGGGATTACCGGTTCTGCTTCCGGAGGACTGAGTATCGCTCTGGAAGCGCTGGGGGAGACATTTTACGAACGGGGGTTGGCAGCGGGACTGGATCCGGGAGTACTTCATCGGGTGGCATCGCTCTCGTGCGGAGGACTCGATACGTTGCCGCATAATGGAGCCGTCATCACGCTGCTGCTAATCTGCGGTGCGACTCATAAGCAGTCGTACGGTGATATTGCGATGGTCTCGGTAGTCGGGCCGATGATTGCAACGGCCACCGTCGTTCTGTTGGCGTAGACAGAACGGGTTCTCGGCAATGGCGTCGGTCGTCGCAAACGCGAAAGTGAGCGCAGGTTAGACCTCTTCCACTGGAGGTTCGCTGGTGGCAGCAAGGACTTCCCTTGGAATTCCCGGCATCAGCCTGAGTTCAGCGGGGTCGATCAGTGTTTGCAGCATGGTCGACACCAGGTTTTTGATCCTGATCGGCTGGGAGGACGGTTCACTTCCATCGCGATTGGATTGCCCGATCACCTGACCGGCTCGGAGTCCTCCCCCGGCCATGAGCAGGGGTGAGAGGTTGCCCCAGTGATCTCGTCCCCCATTCTGATTGATGCGGGGAGTGCGTCCCATTTCACCCGTCGCGACCAGCATGATCTTTTCACTGAGTCCTCGTGCTTCGACATCGTCGAGGAACGCCGCGACGGCGTGGTCGAGCGGCGGGGCCATGTAACGCATCCCTTCTTCCATGGTTGCGTTATTCACATCGGCGTGCATGTCCCAGACAAAGCTGGTCGTGACCGTAACGAATCCGCAACCGGCTTCGCACAGGCGCCGCGCCAGCAGCAGCAGTTTGCCCAGTGACTTCGCGTTATCGACATAGTGGTTGTAGTTGTTCCACTTCCGGTCAATCTGATCGGGTCTGACCAGCGGCGCCGTGTCATAGCGAGCGATCGTGCGGGGGTCTTCTTTGGACAAATCAAAAGCCCCTGCGACGCCACCGAGCAGCGTGCTGAAGGCCTGCATCTGCAGCGGGTCTGTTGTGCTGATGCCACCATGTTCGTCCCTTTGAAACCGCTGACGATCGAGTTCCGTCAGCAACGTACGTCGATCACCGAGTCGGTCGATCGAGACTTTCAGTTCCAGATTCTGTTGCAGGTCACCACCCGCACCGGGAACGAACGGAGCAAAGCCGGCACCGAGTGGCCCCGGAGAATCCATTTTCCCAAAGGCCGTGACTTCGGGGCCGGTGGATGCATCCACCGAACGGGGAAACAACATGGCATTGGTCGGCATGCCTGACTCGGGACGATTGGCACCCGCAACTCGGGCATACATCGAACCAACGTTTGCCCCTGAGGTCTCTTTGCTCACGACCGGTTTGATGTCGTGATTGCCGTCGCCTGTGGCGAATGATCGCACAATGGTGAGGCGGTCAGCACGCTGGGCCAGTTGAGGAAATGACGAGCCGAACGTGATACCGGGAAGGGCCGTCTGGATTTCCCCCGTGACACTCTGAATTCCGACTGGTGCCGTCATCTTGGGGTCGAATGTCTCGAACTGGCTGGGCCCGCCATGCAGAAACAGAAGAATGACCGACTTGTCAGAGATCGGGAGCGATTTAGGAGTGGCCAGGGCGGAACTGGCCAACCAGTTCGCCGCACCGAGTCCCGCCAGCCCGCGTGCTCCGATGCTTAACATCTCTCGACGACCATAGCGCGGATGCGCGTCCAGAAGCGTTAACAACGCAGGAGTCTCCAGTGGGTGGGATCAAGTTGGGCGGGGAGTAACTTGTCACGATATCGGAGAAGTCCGATGCGAACAACCCGATTTTTCTGATGTAGTCGCTGATGGTGTGGGCATGTACATGTGCGGCTTGAGTGAATGGCAGCGTGCCGTAGCGAACCCATTCCGTAGAGAACTCGTCGACACGCGTGACGTCGATGAGCGTATCAGGGCAACGGCACCCCAGAAAAAGGGCGCGTCAATCAAACTGAAACGGCTCTCCCGCAACTTCGTAACCCGGCCGGGCTCCGACGTTCAGTAACAACCCCAGGCTGATGGCCGTCATCAGCAGACTGGAGCCACCGTAGCTCATCAGGGGTAGAGTGATGCCGATCACCGGCAAGAGTCCGACGGTCATCCCTGTGTTGATGATTGTCTGGGTGGCCCAGAGGGTGACGATGCCGACGGCGATCAGGCGACCAAAGGGCTCGCGCGTCCGCGCTGCGACGCGCAGTCCCAGTGCAAAGAAGGTCAGGTAAAGCAACAGCGTGGTTGCGGCTCCGATGAATCCCCAGCGTTCTCCGATCAGGCAAAAGACAAAGTCTGTTTGCGCGGCGAATAAGCGGTAGGCATCCGGATCGTCGATCCGGGCCCCACCGAATTCGCTCCCCTGCAGGCCGCCCAGTGATAAGACAACCTTTGACTGGTGCTGGTGCCAGCGGTCGCCACCCGGGTTGGGACCGCCGTCGACCTGAGTGAACAGTGCTGTGATCCGCGACTTCTGTTCGGCGCTCATCTTTGCCCAGAAGAGCGGTGAGACAGCCACCCCGAGCAGACAAACGCAGGCCAGATGCCGCCAGCGGGCTCCCGCAGCAAACAGCATCCCGAAGAGGACCGGCACGAAGAGCAGAGCCGATCCCAGGTCGGGTTCGAGCAGGATGAGTGCCAGAGGAACGAGTGTCAGAGCGAAGGGAGCGACCAACCCGCTGACGCGCAGAAAGTTGTCCCGGTACATCAGATACTGAGCCATCGCCAGGATGAATGTCAGTTTGACGATTTCCGAGGGCTGCAGGTCGAAGAAACCGAGCTGGATCCAGCAGCGGGCTCCCCCTCGTTTTTCCATAAATAGCACAATGACCAGGAGAGGGAGGGAAGCGGCGAAGAGCAGGTGCCCGACAGGTTTCCAGGTTCGGTAGGGGACGGCCAGTGCCAGGGCGAGTGCGGGAAGTGCCACAAAAGCCCACGTCACCTGCTTTGGAAAAAGATTCGGGCCTTCGTTTAATTGATCGGCACGTGCGATCCCTGATAACCCGATCATCAGCAGCGCTACCGCGCAGAGGGCGACCAGCCAGGGGACACGCCTGAGCAATTCCACTGTCGACACGCGAGTTCCTCCTGGTCTCCCGATGCTCGATGCGACTTCGAACAAGTCCATCCCTGTTTGAAACGGAGGTCGTTATCCGATTTGAAACGAACTTCGGCAAGATCAGTTTGTCGCGGTTGCTACTTCGGGGGTGCATGCCAGCTTTTGTTATGCCTCTATCGTGTGCGCGAAATCGCCCGAGAACGTCAATTCCAAGATTTTGTGGTTTTTTGTTAAGCTGAGATGGGTTTGGAGGATTGGGGCTTGATGGGACTTAGCCTGGAGGCGTTGCCATGGATGGCGATCAAAGTGCGTTGCGAACGGAATTCGAATTGGCCTTTAAGCGGGTCACGGAACTGAAAGTGGCGTTAGATCAAGCGGAGGGCCGTCTTCCGAGGACGGAAATTCCTCATTACTCCGTGATCGAAAATGCCGCCCATGAAGTCGGGCAAATGTTGAGCCGTATGGTCCAGGAGAGGATGCTCAACGAACTGGTGGCCGCCCAGCCATCTGCGGGGAAGTGTCCCACCTGCGGGACGCGGTGTTCATTGAAGCCGCGTCGCCGCAAAGTGCTTTCCGGCGATGGACGAGTGGAACTTCAAGAGTTGGTCGGTTCTTGTCCTGCCTGTCGGCGGGACTTTTTCCCCCTTACGTGAGCGATTGGGATTTCATGCACGCGAGTTGACTCCGATCGTCGTGCGGAAAATCGCCGTTCTTGCAGGGGAGGCACGTTCCTACAAACGAGGGGTCATCGCCCTGAAGGAAGCGGACGTTGCTGTCTCGACCAAGACGGTGGAACGGGTTGTTCACGACATCGGTGGCGAGTTGGCCGCACGCCGAGATTCTGATCCGAAAACGGATGATGCATTGGCATTGAAGAGTGACCGCCCTCCTGAATTGGCGATCATCGAGTGCGACGGTGGTCGGATTCGCTGTCGTCATCCGGACCGAGGACCCGGCGTGCATCCCGTTGGGGAGGGCTGGCGAGAGACGAAGGTCGCTTGCCTGATTCGAGCTCAGCACCAGACGTTTGAAGAGGATCCCCAACCCGAACCACCTGAGTGCTTCTGTGATCCACATCACGTCGCAAAACTGGCGGAAACCGAGGCCTTACCGGTGGCCGCGCCCGTTCCCCAAGATCCCCCAGCGAGTCCCGACGCCACCGACAAGACACTCGAAGAGGCCCTGACGAAACAACCCATTGACTGGCGTCCGAAGCGTCTGGTCCGCACCGTTCTGGCCAGCATGGCCGAGGCCAAAGAGTTTGGCAAACAGATGCAGCGAGAGGCAAAGCGACGCCTGTTTTTCGACTCGCAGGATAAAGCCTTTTTGGGAGATGGCCTCCCCTGGAACTGGTCTCTCTGGAAAGAACGGTTCTCCGAATTCACGCCGATCCTCGACTTTATCCATGCGCTCAGTTACGTCTTCCTGGCGGCAAAAGCCGTCTTTCCTGATAGCCCCGCGAACGCTTGGAGCCAATATCTGGTTTGGATGCGTGGCTGCTGGCAGGGCGAAGTGAATCAGGTGCTGGAGGAACTTCGAACATGGCAACAGAAATTCGGACAACCGCCAGCCGATGCCGCCGATCAAGACCCACGAAAGATTCTAGCGCGGACGATCACTTATCTTGAGAACAATCATGCCCGGATGAAGTATGACGAGTACCGCCGACAAGGCCTGCCGGTGACGACAGCTTGGATGGAATCGCTCGTTAAGGAAATGAACTATCGCGTCAAAGGAACCGAGATGTGGTGGAATGATCCCGAAGGAGCTGAAGCGATTCTTCAAATCCGCGCCGCCGGACTCTCCGAAGATGAACGACTCGCTCGACACCTTGATACGCGACCCGGATCGCCGTTCACCAGGCCGCCTAAAACTCCGAGAGTCGCAGACAAAAAAATCAAAAGCTGACATGCACCCCTACTTCGGTAGGGGCAGCGATCAGGAGGGGAACGATCGCCGGATCAATCGGTTGCGGTTTTCCGGGCGGTCACTTCTTCTCCAGTGGCTTCGATAGCAGCCAGAGACCCGCATCGGCTGACGCCAGATTTTCCAACGAGCCAGATACGTGTCCCCGTAAAGTCCTCAACGGCTGCATCGGCAGAGTTGGCGTGCACGGATTCACTCGTGGTAGGACGTCAGGATGAATTCGCGCGGTGGCAGCATTACGGTCTGCGACATCGGCGGGGGGAGGTTGCGTAGAAACTGTTCCCGTTCGACGGCACAGTCACGGATGTGATCGTCATTATGAGTCGCGTCCGGGACAATCACAAATCGCTTGGGGCCGGGGGCGGCAGCGTATAATTCCTTGCCCAGCGCCAGCGGGATCAGCCGATCTGTATCACCATGACTCTGGAACACAGGACCATGGTAGTTTCTGATCTTTTCGACCGAGTTCATTCGCTGCGTCATATTCCAGTCGGGAAAAAGGAGCGGAACATGCTGGCGAGCGACGTCGGGCAATGACGAGAACGTGCTTTCAAGGATCAGGCCACGCGCCCCTCCGTTCGCCGCGAGATCGACAGCAACGGCTCCGCCCAACGACCGGCCCATGAGCACGACATCGCTGGGATGAATTCTATTCTCATTCGCCAGCCAGTTCCGCGCCGCCTGCGCGTCTTCGAAGACCGCGCGTTCATGCGCGATTCCCGAACTCCGGCCGTATCCGCGGTAGTCGAACACGAGAATCGAGACGCGGTGCAATTTAGACAGGCGTCCGACAAGGATGGCCCACTTGTCGACGGTCCCTACATTTCCGTGGCAGTACAGGACAACGGCTTGGGGATTGGGATGAGCGAAATACCGGGCATCGATTCGATCGCTCGTTCCCGAATTGATCCAGACCGGCTGACCCCCGGCGTCTTCGTAGAAGGGAGAGAATGGGGCGACTGACTGAGGATAAACCAGCAACTGCTCCAACGGCCGGAACGGGGAGAACGGGCCGAGGGCTCGACATCCCGATACAGCGAGAAGCATCGCCGTCAGTGAAACAAGTGCTGCCCAACGCATAGCCAGATGTCACACGTTTGAGGAGTATTGTTGGCAGCCAGTCAGCATTCCCGGTTCACTCTGACGAGGTTGCGCGGAACAGCGATCAGGCGTATGACAGCACGCAATCTTTCTGTCAGGGTTTAGGTAACCATCACAAACGACTTCGATACTCGAATCGGTCGCCAGGACCTGCGGGTGCGGTGGTACTCACCTGCAGAAATAATTCAGTGGAATCACGTTTGTTTTTCGGAACTCGCCGTGGGGAAGTTTAACGATTTTGGTGACTTTCTCGTTTCAGCGAGCCCTGCCGGGAGAGACTGAAAATGTGCAGATAAGGGTCTTAAGTGAACGTCTGTGCGAATCTCAGCAGACCTGCCGGTCCGACCAACCCGTCAAAAATCAACCCTTGCGGATATTGCCGGTCGTTTGAAAGAGGTCGCGATCTACGAAATTGCTGGCGAAAAGTGAGTCGGTCCTGCAAAATCAGTGACATGAGACTGACGAAGACGCATCGTATCGCTGAATGGTGATTCGCAGATCTGTTCATTTGCAGACCATGCCGATTTCGGAGTCGGGGCGAGAGAACAGAATGCCGTTCCGTCGATTGACCTCTTCCGATCTCAATTTGCAATTCGACTTCGATGCTCGGTCCGAAAAACAGGAGAGCAGTCGGATGAATCAGGGAGTGAGGTCAGTCACACGGTGGAATTGAGGGGCACGGATGTCGATTTTCGTCAGGGAGAGGAATTGTCACCATGAACTGGATTCGACTTGGTCCAGTGACCGCAGAATCGCTTGTCCTCTGTATCACACTGTTCCTCAGTTGTCAGTTCGAGGCCATTTCGGAGCAGCAGATACTGCGGGACGTCCAGCGGAACTGGGGCGCGATTCAAATGCTGCACCAGTCTGTTCTGCAGGATGGTGTGCGTAGTGCTGGTGATACAGAACTGTCCGGTCCGCTGGATGTCTGGAATGGGGACTGGTGGCGGATTCCCGTTACGCCGCTTCACCATGAAGATACAGTGCACCTGGTGCTCTGTTTCTTTGGGATGTGGTACGCAGGGCATCGACTGGAACAGCGATGGGGCAGCTTTCGAGTCTTGCTGTTTCTGTTCCCGGCATTCTGTATTCCTGTCATGGCACAGCTTTGTCTCGGGCAGGCTATCACCGGCTTGTCGGGTGTCATTTGTGCGATTCTTGGTGCTCTCGTCGTGCTGCGTCGGTTTCATGGCGACGTTGCGGAGATCTTCCCCGCAGACGCAGGTGTTGCCGGGGTTTGTCTGATCGGTTTAGGGTGGCTCGCTTCGATCGCGGGAATTTGGGACTGTCCGAACGCTGCTCATCTGGCGGGGTTCTGTTACGGGGCCTGCATTGCCTGGCTGATGTCCGGCCCGGTGGGGCACCTGACGATTGTGCGAGCGGCAGTCGTGCTGGCTCATTTCTGGATGCTGCCCGCCCTGATGCTGGCTGCGCATCCTTTCTGGGTCGGCCGGTATCAATGGTATCGGGCGACTCAGACGGCCAATTTGGACCTTGCTGACGAGCGGTTGGAACAGGCTGTCCTGTTCGACCCGACATTGAGTGGGGCGTGGTTGACCTGGTCAAAGAATGCGGAGCAGCAGGGTGACCTGCCCAAAGCCTGGGCGCGACTGATCGAGGGATTGTCGATCCATCCCGCCGATCCGCGACTCATTGACGGGACCCGACGATTGTGGCGTCATCTAGATACACAGCAGCGCCGTGCGGCAGAAGGAGTGCTGTTACGGTTTTTCGGCAGCCAGGCCGCCGTCTGGCTGAGCCAGATCCGCGCCGGCGCATCCTCAAAATTAGTCGGGGGAGGGGATGATTCTCCACTGACCACCGCACCGGCGGATGTCTCGCAGTTTTCACTGGAACAGAAACTCGAGTTGCCCTCCCAACCCTTTATGCGAGCAGATGCTGGCGAAGAAACACCTCTCGCCCCGGATCAATTCAATGACGCCGTCGAAGGAACGCTGTTTTAGCGCCTCGAGCTCGAAGTGGCCACAGACTGTCATCTTGTTTCTGACGACCCTTTCGAGTTGGTATCACGGACGGGGATTACATCACGGGGCGGAGGACCCCTTCGTCGTGCCCGATTGCCAGCAACCCCGCGAATTCCAGTGGCGCGGGCCAGAAGATGACCAGTCGTTCGTCCGGTTCGGTTTGCCTGGTCGCCGTTTGCAGAGCCAGTCTCGTATCTCGGCAGACTTCGATGGACCTCCATCCGAGTGCATTGTGCGACAGTGCGAGATCCGCGGCACTGTCGGTGCCAGGCCAATGTCCCAGAGTCGGGGTCAGGATCAATCGGCGGGCGGGGTTTCGTCTGCAGATCACCTCACTCAAGTCCGACTGAATTTGGTGGTTCAGGATGACCAGTGCGTTCAAGCCTCTTGATGAACGCAATTGGTCCCAACTACTCCACTGCTGTTCGAAATCATATTCCGAGTCATAGCCGCACAGACTGACCCGTGTTGTGTGGCGTGAAGTCTCGGATGACAGGGGATGATGCATTCGCAGTGTGTCATGCATCGTCCACTCGCCATCGGGGCGAGAGAACAGGATGTCGCGCAGGGTGGATGACACGTTCAGAAAGCAGGAGTGCAGGGTCATCATTGGATTCACTTTCATTTGTCAGAGACTTGCTTGGGCAAAACCGTTGTTGCAGGGGGATCCTAGAAGTGGCTGATAAGGTGAAGGTGAGCGAATTCTAAATTCGTCTTTATCTTTCTGTTGAAGCCGTCACGCAGACTCCAACGGACCCTAAGATGGGATATGAAGTTTTTGCGTCCTGTGGGAACCCGGCATGAGCAGTCGCATCCTGGTGGTCGAAGATGAAAGGCGAATCGCCGACTTTCTGGTTCGGGGGCTGACCGAAGAGGGGTACTCTGTCGAGCATGCGGAAGATGGTCTGGCCGCGTGGGACCGGCTTCAGGTGGACACGTGGGATCTCGTGCTGCTCGACTGGTGGTTACCGGTCGAGGACGGGGTCCAGGTTCTGCGGCGATTTCGTCAGAAGAACCGCTCGACGCCTGTGTTGTTCCTTACGGCGCGCGATGCGATTTCGGAACGTGTCACCGGCCTGGATGCCGGTGCGGACGACTACCTGACGAAGCCATTTGCGTTCGAAGAACTGCTGGCACGAGTGCGGGCGCTGCTTCGCCGTCACGATCAGTCCGACAGTTTAACCATGGAGTTCGAGGATATCCGGATCGACCTCGCGACTCAGCGCGCTTCTCGTGACGGGCATGCGCTGAATCTGACCACAAAAGAACTGGCCCTGCTCAGTTTCTTTCTGCGAAATCCGCGAAAGGTGCTGACTCGGACTCGCATCTACGAATCGGTGTGGGACGAAA
Organism: Schlesneria sp. DSM 10557; assembly: GCF_041860085.1. NCBI lineage: Bacteria > Pseudomonadati > Planctomycetota > Planctomycetia > Planctomycetales > Planctomycetaceae > Schlesneria > Schlesneria sp. DSM 10557. The sequence goes on along the minus strand of NZ_CP124747.1, from coordinate 3,079,469 downwards.
ACTTCGACGGATTATCGAATACGCTGGAAGTTCACGTCAAAGAGCTACGGCAGAAGCTTGAGGCGTACGGCCCTCGGGTAATCCAGACGCGCCGGGGAATGGGCTATTTTCTCGAACATTCCTCAAACAGCGAGTCGTACCCATGAAACTGGTCAGCCGGGTTTCGTTCTTCTTTCTCGCTGCTCTCGCCATGATTCTGCTCGGAAACTCGCTCTTGATTTACGGTGCGGCGCGGGGATATCTCACCGAACGATTCGACGAGCAACTGGAAACCGCCCTGCAGACACTCGTAGCGGCTGTCGAGGTCGAAGATGACGATGTGAAGTGGGAACCGTCAGATCATACGGTCATGTTCGGAGCGGACCGGGGTGGTGATGAAATTCGCTGGATTGTCGTCGGGGACGAGGGGCGAGTTCTCGACCAGTCACGCAATCTGACTTCGAGCGATGCCGCCTGGCTGATGGCCCGGCAGTCGACATCAGCGGGAGACAGAGCGAACTGGAAATTCCTGCAGCAGGACTTGAGTGCGCCGAATCCAAAGCCGCTTATTGAGAGGACGCCGCTTGAGCAAAGTCATGTCACGATCGTCGTCGCACGTGATTTTGCCCGCTTGTGGGGACTTCTGCGGCTGCTCGCACTGGTGCTGGTAGTCCTTCCCATCCTCTGCTGGCTGGTCGCCGCTGTGCTCGGACGCTGGTTTGTGGGACGGGCGATTGATCCCGTTCGAAAGATGGCGCAGGACCTTCGCCAGATCCGCAGCGACGACATACAGGCACGACTGACGGTGACGGAAACGAATGACGAACTGCAGGAATTGGCGCAGTCGTTTAATGAATTGCTGGATACCATTTTCCTGGCGTACGAACGGCAACGACAGTTCGCAGCTGATGCCGCGCATCAGCTGCGGACCCCCCTGACAATCCTTCAGGGGCATGCCGAGTTAGCCTTGCGTCGAACACGCTCGAGTGAAGAGTACCGTGAGACTCTGTCGATCGTTCAGGATGAGGTTCTGAGGCTGAACCGAACCGTGGACACGTTACTGCGATTGGCTCGTCCTGATGAGGAATCGAAGCTGACCCCCATGCAGGAGGTCGACTTGTGTGAGTGGCTTCATCAGGATCTGACGAAATGGTCCTGTCACGCGCGTCGGACGGATATTCAGGCGAATTGCGAATCACCCCTGATTTGTGAGACCCGGCCCGATCTGCTGGAGCAGATTCTGGAGATCCTGATGACCAATGCGATGAAGTACAGTCCGCCGGGCTCAGAGATTCGTGTGTATGGATTTCGCAGCGGTTCTGAGTGTGTGCTGGAAGTTGCTGACCGTGGCCAGGGAATTGCGACCGAGGATCTTTCGGCCATCTTTGATCCGTTCTATCGAACGCGAGCGGCACGCCACTCCGGGGAACGGGGAGAGGGGCTCGGACTGGCTCTCGCCCGGCGACTTGCTGGATCCCTCAACGCGCGGCTGGAATGCGAAAGTCAACCGGGGAAGGGGAGTACCTTCCGAGTTCGTCTTCCACCATGACAGACCGGTGAACGTGAGAGCAATTGTTCAAAGGGTGAAGAATAAAGGGGAATTTAAAGTCGCTTCACGATGGCCTTATCCCGCTGTCCTAGCATGACTTCAGGCAGGTGACACCCACGTCATCGCCAGTCGTTCCGTATCCAAGGTACTGCGGGAGGTCATCATGAATGCGTTGTCGAAGTGGACTTTTTCGAGAGCTCTCTCTCGTTCAATCGCTGCGATGAGGGAATGGTCTGACCTGTTGAAACGGATCTTCGACTTCAATGAACCGGCGGTCCCCTCTCATGGTCGGAATGGGCGTCTCTATGGATATCGTCCACGGCACGGTCGGAGTAGTCCCTGTCCTTCCCCAGTGGAATGATGCCCGGCGATTCCAAAGACCCCTCCGAGACGGCAATCAATAGGAGCGTTAGCAGGCCCGCACCTCGTTCACGCTCACTGGGAAGGCCTCGGCAGAAATGCCTTCCAGGAGCAGGTTTCCCCGCTTCGGCTTGGCAATTTCTTGAGCAACTCGCCATACGATATCGCAGCCGGTGTTCCCATGGCCGCGTACAGTCTGCTTTCGGGAGGAAAATTACACTCCCGTAAGTATGGTTGAGTCGATGGAGAAAAAATCAGGGGATTTCATTGAAGGGAAAACTTCAGCTCAAGAAGCGATTTGCCAGACTATTCGTTGCCTTTTGCGGCAAATCCCGGTCGCATCGGCAGTTACGGCTGCCGGATTGTCTCACAAAACCGGTCGCGCTAAGTGTTCTCAATGGTCCTTGTGGTGAAACTTTTTCAGCGGTGTGAGGATGCGTGCGGTTTTGGTTGGCTTGCAGACGATTGAAATAGCCTTGGAGGACGAGCTAGACTCTGACGGACAGATTGGGTGACATGGCCGTGTCCCCGATCGATGGACAGGAGCGTCCGCTGGAGAACGTTGTCGCACAGGATATGCGACGCTAGCCAGTTCGCGAGGCAGCCCACGATTTCGTGGAACTCGAAGCACCGACGAACATCAGTTCTGGCTTTTGAATCACGATCCTGGTCCCGCACGGCCCAATGCAGGACATTTGAATTCTCCGTGGAACCGCACTTTATGAGTTATCACCTGTTAACCGGGGCGACCGGGCTGCTCGGTAACTATTTGCTTCGCGATCTGCTTCTTCGTGACGTTCCAGTAGCGGTGGTGGTCCGACCCAATCGAAAGCAGACCGCACGCCAGCGTATTGAAACGGCTCTTTGTGCCTGGGATGCAGAGCTGGGAAAGCCACTCTCGCGACCTGTCGTGATTGAGGGGGATATCTCCCAGCCCGATCTGGGGATGGATGCCGTCGATGTGCGCTGGGCGGCAGAACACTGCACAGCAGTGATTCACAATGCGGCGAGCCTGACATTTCACTCGACCAGTAAAGAGGGTGAGCCTTGGAAGTCCAATGTTGAAGGGACTCACAACGTTCTCGAATTCTGCCGCAATGCGGGAATTCGTAAATTCCACCATGTTTCGACGGCGTACGTCGCCGGGCTGAGGCAGGGGAAGGTTCTGGAAACGGAACTGAACGTTGGGCAGCAGTTTTCGAACGATTACGAATGCAGCAAACTTCAATCGGAAACGCTCGTTCGGCAAGCGGACTTCCTGGATGAACCGACCGTGTTTCGACCGGGAATCATTATCGGTGATTCCCAGACCGGACAGACGACGACCTACCACGGTTACTACGCAGCCTTGCAGTTGGTCCACACGATTGTCCGTGCCTACTCTCCGAACGAAACCGGCCTCGTGGGAGGGGACCATGTCCGTCTGACATTGACAGGGAATGAAACCAAGCACCTGGTGCCGGTGGACTGGGTCTCTGCTGTCATGGCGCACGTCATCACACACGCTCGCTGGCACGGAAAGACCTATCACTTAACGCCCAAGCATCCCGTCACTGTGCGCCTTATTCGTGACGTGCTGGAACAGGCAACCGGATTTTACGGTGCGTCGTTCTATGGGGCGGGCGAACGTCCTGACGATGCGTCTGAGTCGGAAATGCTGTTCTACGAACACATTCGCGTCTACAACTCGTACTGGAAAATGGATCCCGAGTTCGACACAACGAACACGGATCTGGCGATGCCTCAACTGCCCTGTCCGCATGTCGACCGGCAGCTGCTGATGAAGTTGTCTCGAATCGCCATCGAGAACGGCTTCCCCACCCCGAGTAAGAAGCCAATCGAACCGGAATTCGATGCCGCCACGCATTTGAAACCGCTGATCGATCAGGCCGGCGTTCCCCTCCAGACCGAAGCTGAAGAGCGAGTGCTTGGACTGGACATCGCCGGACACGGTGGCGGGCAATGGCAACTGATCGCACGTGGTCATGAACTGATCTCGGTCGAACTGGGTATTCACGCTGACCGTGCCGCGACCTGTCATCTGGACATCAACACGTTTGCTGATCTGGTTCAGGGACGTACGACATGGCGACAGGGGCTGAATTCGGGATCGGTCCGAATCACCGGCAATGGCCATGGCGTCGGTGATTATGCAAAGATCCTCGACCAACTGGTGACCGCACCGGTCCGGTAGTCTCGCCTTTTTTCACTTGCCGTCCCCAAGCGATCTCGAATGACGAGGTGGCTTGGGGACGCTTTGCGTTTGTTTTGACTCATGATCTCTGCTGCGCTACTCGCCGGGCCTTTGCCTGACGCAGGGTAGCGACCTTGTTGTCGCAATGCCGATCGTCCCCGAACGGACCTTGGCCACTCTCAGGACGAAAATTGGTTCCCGACTCGCAGCCTGGATTCTCCAGGGGCCGTCGGTGTCTCGCTCCTTTTTCGTGGATTTCTCTCTTCGCCCGTCACCCCTCTCGTTCCTCGTAAGGAACCACTACCTCGGCGATCGCTCTGTTCAAGGTTTTCGTATCGCCCTTTCTGAATGCGAACCGGCTGCGTATTCGCATTTCGGCAGTTTTTGCGATGTTAAACTTTGTCGATTACGAAGAATTTTCGAAATTTTCGGGTTTTTCACAGAAGTTCGAGGGGCAGAATTCCGATTTTTACTCATGAGGGGCATTTTTTCTACGGCTTAGTACCTGCAGAGCATGACCCTGGAACCGTCCGATTGGGCGGTGACCAAACGTTCTTAAGACAAACATTAGGAGCCCGGACATGAGCAAGGGATTGGCCTTCATTAAGTATGCTTTTGTCACTCTGGCCGCGACAGGAGTGGTTTTTCCTCAAACTCGTCTGCTGGCAGAACAACGGGTCCCCGCGAAGCCAGCAGTGAAGATTGTGGCAGAAAATGCCACTCTTGATGTCACGCTCGGGCAGGGTAATGTCTTCAACGGTCGGGCCGTTGATCAGAGCGGAACTCCGGTGGAAGGTCAGAAAGTCGTCGTCAAGCGGGGTTCGGCCGTGATCGGCCAATCCGTGACGGACAGCGAAGGCCGGTTCGCAATCAAGAATGTCAAATCAGGTGTCTATCAGGTGAGTTGCGGTGCCACTCAGGGGAGTTATCGCTTCTGGACTGAGAAAGCGGCACCACCTTCTTCCCGCACGCAAGGCCTGCTCGTTCTGGGTGAGAACGGGGCCCGTGGCCAGTGCGGAACCTGTTGTGATGATGGTACAGGAGTCTTGTTGTGTGCTGCGGGGATCATCGTCGCGGGGATTGCGATCGCCGCTCTCGTGATTGCCCTGAACAATAACAACAATAATGACGATAATCCTGTACCTCATTCGCCGTGAAACAATCGCAATCGCTTCGAATGAGGACGGGCCGCCTGAAGTTGTGTCGCACCTTCTGGCGGCTCTTTCGTTTTCCCACCGGGGCGGGGCCGGTTCGTGATCTGCCCCGGCCAGGAATCACGACGAAGCAGGATCAGCCGTTCTGACTCAGAGTAGGCAGGGTTGATCAGAGGTGTTCGTCACAATCGTGCCGAAACCTGCGGCACGCAGGGTGAATCTGTTCCCGAATGCCGATCAGTGGACAGAACGGCTCTCTTCCTCCGCTAACTTCCGGATGTAGTCTGCGAAATCGGGGTCTTCGCCGTGCAGCAGTCTGGGCAGACACGCACGGAAGTCGTCTCGACGGCACCATTCTCGCATAAAATCGTCCCAGGAATGCCAGCGGCGCTGCTGCTTGAGGTTCATTCGTTCCTCATAAGCAGTCAGGTAAGCCCGCTCGAACAACGAAATCAGCATCTCGAAGATGACTTGCTGACGTTCCTGTTGTTCTTCGGTCAGTTCACCACAGGCAGTCTGGGATCGGAGTTTCAGATCGGGATTGGCAATCACCAGTCGCAGAAAGTCGTTGTAGGCATCTGCGAGCAGTTGATACGCTTCTTCCTCTTCGTTGTCACGTTCTTTGCGTTGCTCATAAATGAAAATACAGATCGCCATGGGCAAACCAATGACCGTGACGACGTAGCTGAGTAACTCAAAGGTTTCTGTGACAGTCATATCGACTATCTTCGTGCTGCGGGGTGTTTCAGCGGCAGCCATGCACCGTCATGAGCACTGCTTGCGACGCACTGCTGAATGAAATACATCCCCTCGACGCCGTCATAAATGTTGGGGTAGATACTGTTTTGTCGATCGAATGATTGACCTGCGGCCCGTTTGACCATGTCGTCATAGGCGAATCGGTAGACGTTGGCAAACGCTTCGAAGAACGCCTCGGGATGTCCGCTCGGCAACCGGCAGGCCGCCTTTCCGGAACCCGTCATGTAGGGTGCATTCGGATCGCGTGTGTAGATCGAGTGTGGCTTTCCGTTCTGGCGGACGATCATCTCGTTCGGATTTTCCTGCCGCCACGAGAGTGCCCCTTTGGTACCGTCGATTTCGATGAAGAGGTCATTTTCACGACCATGCGAAATCTGGCTGGCGGTCACGGTACACAGTCCGCCGTTTTCCATACGGATGATTGCGTGGCCGTAGTCGTCCAGCAACCGGCCCTGTTCGAAGGCTTTCAGGTGGCACGAGACCTTATCGGGCAGCAGCCCGGTCATGAAGCGAGCCAGATTGTAAGCGTGAGTTCCAATATCGCCGAAGCAGCCTGCGGCGCCCGACTTGGATGGATCCGTGCGCCAGGCGGCCTGCTTTTGATCGGATTCCTCCAGCCGGGTGCGCAGCCAGCCCTGAATGTAGTTCGATCGAACCGCCTGAATCTCGCCCAGTTCCCCCGCGAGAATCATCTCGCGTGCCTGGCGGACGAGTGGGTAACCTGTGTAGTTATGGCTAACAGCGAAGACCGCACCGGATTTTTCAACAAGAGTTAGCAATTCTTCGGCCTGCACCAGATCAAACGTCATTGGTTTGTCGCAGATGACGTTGAACCCGGCTGACAGCGCTGCCTTGGCCACGGCGAAGTGCGTGTGGTTGGGCGTGGCGACGGTCACGAAATCAATTCGCTTTTCGGCCGACAGCGCTGCTTCTTTCTTGCAGAGTTCGTCGAACGAGGTGTATGCACGGTCTTCGGCGATGTCATAGGCCGGAGCCGACGCCTTGGCGCGGGCGGGATCCGAAGAGAGTGCACCAGCGACGAGTGCCGCTCGATTGTCCAGCACGGCTGCGGTTGCGTGAACGCGGCCAATGAACGAACCCTGCCCCCCGCCGACGAGCGCCATTCGCAGTTTGCGGTTGAGAGAGCCATTGGTCGTTTCCATGATATGTTCCTCAAGAATGCCGAATCAGGAGTGTGGGAGAGTTCGACTCGAAACGGGTTGAAATGCCTGTCAGAAACCCATTTCGAATGAATTTGGAGCATATCGGCTCGGTCCGCAGTTTGCCATCGATTGCAGGATCTCAGCCTCTTTGGGGCGGTGACTCCCAGCTCACTTGTAAGGCCGGTTATTCGATATCTTCGAGCACCGGGCTGTTCTCCGCACGAAGTTCCCCGTTGCCGGCCCCGGCCAGTTGCTTGATTTCCCGCTGACGTGAGCGCGCTTCAGCGGCTATGATCGGCTGGCGATGGAGACGAATCCTGAGCGGAGTCATCGTGCACGTCTTTGTTTCTGAATATCTCGTGGGTGGAGCATGCGCGGGGGCACGTGTGTCGGCGTCGATGCGACGAGAAGGGCTCGCCATGCTGCGGGCTGTCGCCGTAGACATTGCAAGGCTTCCCGGGACGGTTGTGGTGACAACTTTAGAACCCGGTCTGGCGCTTCCTGATCCGATTCAGACAATCATCGTCGAAAGTGCCGCGGAGGAAGCGAAGTGGTTTGCCAGATTGATTCATGACGTAGACCATGTCCTCGTTATCGCGCCCGAGACTGATGGTCTGCTAGCCGAGCGATGCCGACTTGTGCGAGCCTCACAGGCGGTCTCCTGGAACTGCACGCCCGAGGCGATTGAACTGTGTGGAGACAAACTTCGGTTGTCTCACTTTCTGCAGGCTCTGGGGATTCCCACCCCACGGACGCATCTCGTCGATTTTGCGCAAGAGCCGCAACTCGATGCGGGTCCGATCGTGCTCAAGCCACTCGACGGTGCAGGGTCTTGCCTGACGTTTCTGGTCCGCAACCGGGATGAGTTCCGGCAGGCAGCGGCCGAGTATGAACTTGCAGGCCAAACAGACCACTGCCTCTGGCAACCTTATCTCGTGGGGCGTGCACTCTCGATGGGCCTCAACATCAGCCACGATGGACGTCACGTGGAGTTTCTGCCGATTGCCGAGCAGCGACTGTCAGACGATGGCCGGTTTCAATATCGGGGTGGCCTGATTCCTGCAGTCTTGTCTGATGCATCGAGAGAGGCCATTCACGAACTGGTGGTTCGCGTCTGTCGTGCGATCGACGGTCTGGCAGGGTATGTGGGGATGGACCTGGTACTGACCCCGCAGGGGGAACCGATTCTCATCGAGATAAACCCACGGCTGACTACATCCTATGTGGGGTACCGAAGGGTCTGTCCGAAACTGCTTCCTTGCGATTGGCTGCCGCATCTATTTGAAACATCGCATCTGCTCAAACCGAGTGAAGAAACGCTCGAAAAGCTGGAATTCACGCCGGAATGTTAGCACTGTCATATGATTGTTTTTTGTTGTGATAAGACTTTGAAATTCATTCATATCAGGCCATTAACATGTAAGACGATTTAGTTCGGCATGTTTCGTTTCAGGCATTGACATTTAGGGGCAGGGAAATCAACCTCAACTTCAGCACGCCCGGCTCCGGCGATTTAGTCAGGTTGCCTGTACTTGCTCTTTAATTCGAATGGATCTCGTTTCATGCCACGTGTTGTGATCGTTGGGGGTGGTTTCGCGGGTCTGAATCTCGCCAAGGGACTGGGCAACGTTGCCGATCTCGATGTGACATTGCTTGATCGAACCAACCATCATCTTTTTCAGCCACTCCTGTACCAGGTTGCCATGGCAGGGCTGAGCCCTGCAGAGATCGCTGCGCCGATTCGCAGCGTGCTCTCCCGGTACCGCAACGTCCGTGTGCTGCAGGGGGAAGTCCAGTCCGTTGACGTGCAGCGACAATGCGTTTGCGCGGACTTTGGAGAAGTCGGATATGACTACCTCGTGCTCGCATGCGGCTCACGACACAGCTATTTCGGTCATGACGAATGGGAAGAGAACGCACCGGGACTGAAAACGCTCGAGCAGGCCACCGAGATTCGGCGACGGGTGCTGTCGGCCTATGAAGAGGCGGAATGCAGTACTTCACCGGAAGCTCGCAAGCGGTTGTTGACGTTCGTGGTTGTCGGCGGAGGCCCGACCGGCGTGGAACTGGCTGGGGCGATTGGTGAGATGAGCCGATTCACTCTCGCTCGAGACTTTCGCAACATCGACGCCGCTTCGGCCCGTGTCGTTCTGCTGGAGGCAGGGCCCCGCATTCTGAATATGTTCAGCGAGAAGTCATCGTCGCGAGCGGCGCGTGATCTGGAGCAACTCGGGGTTCAGATCTGGACCGGAAGTGCTGTCACCAAGATCGACGAGGACGGGGTGGAAATTGGCAACGAAAGAATTTCGTCGGCCACCGTACTCTGGGCCGCAGGGGTGAAAGCCTCGTCACTCGGGCAGGCGGCGGGTTTTGAAGTCGACCGGCAGGGGCGTGTCGTCGTGGAACCGGACCTGAGCGTCAAAGGGCATCCACGAGTCTTCATCGCGGGTGACCAGGCGAATTTCACGCATCAGACAGGGCGGCCGTTACCCGGAACAGCGCCCGTGGCCATGCAGCAGGGACGCTATCTCGCTCAACTGATTCGTGATGATCTTGCGGGACGAACGCGAAAGCCATTTCAGTTCGTGGATAAAGGGCAGATGGCGACGATTGGACGCAGTCGCGCTGTTGTGGAGGGGGGCGGTTACAAACTGGCTGGCTTCTTTGCCTGGGTGATCTGGCTGGTCGTTCACATCTATTACCTGACCGGGTTCCAGAACCGGTTTCTGGTTGTTTCGAAGTGGGCCTGGTCGTATTTGTCATTCCGCCGCGGTGCCCGTCTGATCGTGACCAAGGAATGGAGATTCAACGCCCCGCGCGAAAGGCCGGCGGTCCCCGAGACGACGACTCGTTCTTAAGTCCTCACCACTTGAAGTTCAGGCGAGCGCGACCCCGAACAATGTGAAAGTGGCTGCGAGATTCTGTGGAACGGTCGATGAAGCCGTTTCTTCAGTTCAGCCGATCTTTGACCCGGACAGCACGGTCTGCACCGTGCTGTCCGCTTGAGTTGTGCGAGTCAGTTTGGTTGTGAGCTCACGGGGCGCTGGCTGATCCGGTCGGGCTTGGGGAGCTCGCGACTGTTCGGGTCGGGGCGCCGCTTGAGCAGTTCCGAGAGCTGGAACTTTGCATACGGTTGTTCTGCGGCAGGCTTTTTGTCGGATGTCGCGTTGGCAACCCAGAATTTCGATGTCGCCGGTTCGAACAGAACATTGTGCAAGTTCGACTTCATCGCGATGGGGCGGTCCATCAAACGGAGTGCACTTTCTGCGGTAAAGGTTCCGTAGCCCGTTTGTGCCTGTCGAGTCAGTTCCTGGTAGCGGTCGCCAGCAGAGAGCAGCACACAATCCTTGACCGGATTGGGCAGCAGGGGATGTGATTCCCCCGGCTCAATGACCGAGAAGACATCCCATGAGGCTTCCATCCCGACTGCTTCATTCGTTTTGCCATCCGCAATCACGTAGTAGTACTGGCAAGTGCGGGGGCCATCCCGAAATGTCGCAATCGCCTCATCGAGCGAACTGGCTGTCTCCAGGGCATCACGTACGAGCAGGGCCATCGGCCGGCCATTCCAGTGTCCCAGTCCCCCACCTCCCATTTCCCCCACGGAGATCTGTTCGATATTCATCCCGGTGACCGAACCGATGAAACCCGCATAACTCACGTTGACCCATGGCAACCGACCATCCGGTTCATAGACGACAATCACGGCATGGTCCTGCAGTCCCCAGTCGATGGCGTAGTCGAGGACCCGGCCGTGCAGCAGGTTCCCGTTCTGTGTGGCTGACTTGGCGAGTGCGAAGCCGCTGCAATGAAACAGTTCTGGAATGAAATTCCCCGCGAGCACGTCCGCCACGGGAAGGCCTGATCCGGCCGCGAGTCCGTCCATCTCTTCGAAGTAACGGGGGGCTACATGAGGTTGCTGAAACGCCACGATCATGTCGATCGCCGTTCGTGGCGTGACCTTAATCGGCCCGAAGTCAACCAGTTTGACCTCCTCTGCCTTATCAACAAGAATTGCCTTCATATTCTGGCGGCAATGTTCCCGCAGTAATGCCCCGTGCTGAAACCCCATCTCGTAAGGGGTTCCCTTCAGGTGAAGCACCGGGTATCCGTCGATGGTCTCCAGCCACCCCTGGCCGCAACGTGCAATCGTCAGTGCGGCCTGTTGTTCCCGTTGTTCGGCGGGAGCTGACTGGGCCCGCAACGGGCGGACCGAGGAGCTGACGATGAGTGCGACGAGAGCGAGTTGCAGAATAGCACTACGGCGAGAAATTCGGATCACGACCGGGCTCCTGAGCAGGGGGGATGCGTGAGGTGAATCGACCTCTGACATCCTAAAGCAAGACGGACACAGAGAGTAGACTACTGGGCCGAATCGACCTGCTTCCTCAAACCCCGGTCGCCTTCCGGAGAAGGTCTAGAGGGCTCCGGCGAGCGATTCCACGGTTGCCACGATATCCGCTGCAATCTCGTCGATTGTTCGCAGGCCATGCGGCGATTCGCAGGGAATCGTGGTCCAGTTCGGCCCCGTCGCCAGTTCCAGATAGACCGAACGAACCTGGTGCAGGTAGTCGGTATCCGCCTCCTGGAGATCGGCGTTTTTCTCGGTGTAGTCCCGTTTTGATTTGGCCGCAATCAGTTGCTGGGCCAGCGGGACATTGATGTCCAGAAAGAGATTTCGATGAGCGTGGGGAAGTTGATAGATCGTGTGTTCGAGATGCAGAATCCACTCGATCAACTTTGTTCGCTCTTGTCCCGTCGTCTTCGCTCCCTGATGAGCCACATTCGACGCGACGTAGCGATCGAAAACGACGATCTCGTGACTGGCGATGGTCTGCTCGATCAGTTCCCGCGATTCGAAGCGGTCCCCAGCGAAGAGGAGTGACGCGAGCAGCGGGTGGACGGTTTCGAGGGTCCCGAATTTGCCGTTGAGAAACTCACCGATCTTCAGTCCGAACTGGGTCTTTTGATAGCGTGGGAAACTGAGCAGCGCGCTTTTGCGGCCCCTGGCAAGCAGATAAGCATGGAGTTTCGCGGCTTGGGTCCCTTTGCCGGACCCATCGATTCCCTCGATGGCAATAAGCAGACACAAATTCGCAGACCCTTCAATTGTGCGTTGATCAATTCCACTTCGACAGATTGTGCTCAGCGGTCCGCAACTGTTGCAGGAGCATCGGACGATCTTTGTTCAGACAGTCCTTCAAGCACCTCTGCAAGAGATCGACCGCCACGCCGGGACGGTTCGCTTTAATTGCAATCAGGGCCAGGTCGCGTCGCTGATCGAACGCCTCGTTATGCAGTGCCAGTAACCGACACTGGACACGCCATGCCTGTTCCCAGCATTCTTGCGTCACATGCAGCGCCTTCAGGTTATTCAACATTCGAATAACCACTTCGCGAGGGCGGGCTGGTTCCAGCGATCGTTCAATTTCTTCGCTGCTCAGACCACTCAGCGATTCGATCCATTCGATGCAGTCGTCGTAGTTAAGGACCTCACCCGCGTGGAACGCGTTGATGAAGAACGGACCTTGGATGGTGTCAATGCGGGTCAGAAAGTGCATGGGGGCGGCAACGCCGTTCAGTTCGATTCCGGCACCTTGCGCGACTGCCACGTAGACCATCGACAGGCTGATCGGAATGCCGACACCCGTCTCGATCACCCTGTTGATATAACTGCTTTCGGCACGTAAGTAAGCGTCTTTGTCCCCGTGCAACCCGTGGGTACCCGCCAGGCAACGTACGAGTTCATTCAGCACATCCCGGTCGGATCTCAAGCGAGTGATGTGGCTGCGGAGCTCACTTGAACGCCGGTTGATCCATTCCAGGGTATGGTCAAAGTTCAGGTTCGGTTGGGCGTCTCGCGCCAACTCGAGCGACACGCGTATCAGATCCACATCCTGTCGGCGTGCCAACAGCTTGCAGAATTCGTGATCGGCAGTGAATCTGGTGTCAACGGGCATCGGACGAGTGTCCAAAAGGATTGGTAGACGGCATTGATCAAATTCTACGGTTTAAGGGGGAATACGTCGAGATGGACTATTTCCAAACAACGAATCAGCGTGAGGCGATCCGATTTGCGTAAGTGGATTCCAGCCGCGGCAGGTGGCTCAGTGAGAGCGTGGCCGCTGACGCTGGTGAGTCTTTCAATGACAGCCGATGAACTGCCCAAGTGGTGAATGTTTTCGATCCACACCCGGCGCCGTCTTGAATTTCCCTCGGAAAAGCAGCGGCTCCGGTCTCTCGTCGTGCTGTCGTTCGACTCACATGGTGAATCCGCCGGGACGGAGGCTGTGACGACAAGAGTGCTGTGCCATGTTGTCAGACGCCTCTGTCATTTCGGCGTTCGAAATGATTAAAGTGTTCCGCATCACGCGACGGAGTTTCGCACCGAACGCGAACAATTGGGGGTCTGATTGATGACGATGACACGTTGGTTTTTGCTGCCATGTGCGATTGGGTTCGCAACTCTGCTGGCTGCACCGGTGCAGGGAGAAGGAATCAAGGTCACCAATCACGAGTCGGGTTCGACAATTCGGTATCCCGTGGCGCTGCTGCGCGGGGAGCTGAAAGATCGATCGGCCAAAGAGGTCGTCGTTGAGAACAGGTCGTCTCAAAGACCTTCACGGCAAATCGCTGGTGTTGCCCTGGACGGGAATTTCCGTGCACTCGCAGAACTGGTGCCGGGTGAAAACCAATTGCGCGTGAGTGCTGGATCGAACGCGATCGAACTTGTGCTGCACTATCATCCTCAGACGAACCCCTATTTCGTGCGCGTCATCTACATGACCGACAGTACAGGGGAAACTGACTACCAGTCGCAGTTCGACGGGGATCCGCAGAACTATGCCGATAAACTTGATACCGCGATCAAGCTGCTGCAGACGTTCACCGCAGAGCGGCTGAACGACATCGGCCTGGGGCGACATACATTCAATCTTGAGTTTGATAATCGTGGTCGGATCAAGATTCATGCTCTCAAGGGAGAGAAGCCTGCCTCCTATTACTACGGGTTAAGCGATAACGACTGGTACGGCCATGTCAACGAGTGGGTCGGCCATCAATTTCCTGATTCCCATTCCAAGAACATTGTGATCGCAGCGTACACTCGGTTCGATCCGGTCCAGAAGAAAGTCTTCGCGCATACGGCGCTCGGGGGAGGCAAGCTGGGGTTGTTCGGAGGGGGAAGTATCTTCACGTGGCCGAATACCCTGCAGGACACTTTTCGTGTCTTCGGAGATGAGACCCCGATCGACGCAGAAAAAGTTCACGAAGACAGTGCCGGACGCAAGACCGTGTGGGCCACTGCTGCAACTACGATGGGTGCGACGCTGCATGAAATGGGGCATGCATTCGGGCTGCCGCACTGTACCGACAATCTGTGCATCATGACACGGGGCTTCGACCATCTGAACCGGGCTTTCACGCTGATCGAACCACGCAGTCAACACAACGAACAACCGATCCCCTTCGCAGATCGGGATGTCGCTTACTTTGCACCGGTCAGTGCCGCATCACTGCGCGCGAGTCGGTGGTTTCAGCTCGATGAACGTCGGTACGGGACCGAACAAAAATGGCCGACGTTCCGTCTGGATCGGTCCACTGGTAACTTGCGAGTTCGAGCGGAGCGGGGGGTGAGGTACGTCTCGTTCTCGGTCAACGATGATGCTCGTGGGTTCCGCGACTTCTGGTCAGAGGGGACATCACCCCCGAAAGAAGTTGTGCTCAGTGCCGACGAGATCAGGCAACTGGCCCCGGGAAAAGATTGGACGGTGAATGCTATCGATGATGAGGGGGAAAGTCGTTCCCAAAGTCTCTCGCAACTCCAGCAGGCAGGGAACTTCATCCGCACCTGGCGTTTCGCGAAAAAGTGGCTCCCCTGGACCGATCATCAGCAATTTCCAGCCGCAACATCGTCTACGCTGACTGAAATCCAACGAAAGGCACTGGCCGCCCCGGTTGTGGAGAGCGACGAGGCATTGATCGATTTCGAGCCTCACTTTCCCAAGGAAAATCGTGTCAACGTGGCGGGCTATGCGGCGCTGAAATTCAATTCGCCGGAACGCCAGACGGTCAAACTGCTGACCGGCAGCGACGACGGCCTGCGGATCTGGCTCAACGGTCACATCGTCCAGGAAAAATTGGCGCTCCGCTCTGCGAGACCCGATGACGATGAAGCATCGATTGAGCTGCGGAAGGGAGCCAATCTGTTCCTGGTTGAGGTCTCTCAAGCGACTGGAGGCTGGGCACTTTATTTCCGGCTGGTAGACGCAGAGTCTCGCCCGCTGCTGATCGACTCGAAAGGAAACCTGATGCCGCAGGCCGAATCCCCAGCAGTCCCTGTGCAATGATGACCATTTGAGTTGGCAGGTGCCTGCTTGCTCACAACCGTCGCAGCACAGTCGTGGCGAAGACGATCGTAGCAGATCCTGTGATCTGAAACCTGGAGAGTCATGCTCGTACCACCCTCCCTCTGGCCGCCTCCCGACTACGAAACATGGGTCACTGAGTATCAGGCCCGCTTTTCTCTATCACGATTTACAATTGTCAGGTGGTTTCAGCAGTGGTGTCGCACCAATGAGTTTCGATATGGATGTTTGACGTCGATTGAGAACGAACTGATTGTTCAAATCGTGAATCGGCCTCCGCCAGATATGGCTCACCTGACGTCGGTGCAACGTAAAATCCTGCAAATCCTTGCGAACGCCGTGAAGGACGAGAAGGGGATTCCAACCGTACCGCCGATTTACCTTGATGATCCGTTGGGGCTCTTGATGTGGGGTGTCGATGACCTGACTCCTTTAATCTTCAAGCTGGAATTTCAGAGGAGATTCCGAGTTCGCGTCGATTCTGACAGGATGTGGGAGGAGATAATTCGTCCTGGGGCGACGGTCGGTGATTTGCTGGTATTTCTTTTGTCAGTGCTACGTGGTTCCCCGTGATTTGTTTCCGCCGGCAACTTGCCAGATGGCAGTTGCCTCCGACGTGGTGCTACCGAGTGCGGTGTACGAAGGAAGTGATCGCCAGTCCGTAAAACGTGCTCGAAACCGACCCAAGGCGTGACGGGACGGCCCCATCACTCTGCAATCGAGGACCGTCGTCTGGAAATCTGTCACGAGCCGTTGTGGGGACCAGGAGATGAGCCGGATGGAGATCCTTCGTGTGGAGCTGATTCTCATCCAGACAATCAGCAGCTGGCGTTCCGAACTGTCATTCTCCCTGGGAGCGGTTTAAGATATCTGCTTCCAGTGCGCGATCAGGTCTAGCGCGTATCCCTTTGCTTCCATGGCGAATGATGTGAATGGTCGACCCGTCGCGACGTGATCGAGTTGGTCTCGGTTTGCTTGGCCTCGGGCCAAGCTGGGAACTGCTGTATCGACCCGCGATCGAGCGATTGCAAAAACGGTTAACAATTCGACTTACCTACGACACGGTTGAAGCCCGGGCGCGCTCGGTTGCGGCCGATTTTGAAGCGGAGCCTGTCGGCAGTCTGCATCAGATGCTGAATCGCCCCATGCTGCAGGGACTGCTCATTCTTGATCCCGGCTGGCTGGGGGCAGGGGCTCTCGACTCCATCGCGCGGAGTGGCAAGCCTGTGTACCTGGCTTCACCCATCTTGCGCCGGGCCGCGGAACTGCACCGCCTGCTGCGAGAACAGTCTCCCTCATCGGATTCTGGCCGCTATGCAGTCATTCCCGATGATCGCTGGATGCCGGAACTTCGACTCCGATTCACTCCTGCCAGTTGCCGCTTGCGTGAGTTGATTGCCACCCGGCTGGGCCCGGTGAAAGAGATCCAGGTGGGCTGTAATCTTGACTCCGATCCACTTGAGATTGCTCACATCGTCGACTGGTGTGCGGATCTGATGGGGCAGACGCAGGTCGTCACACAGGCTAGCGATGGAAGCGAGTCGATCCGTTTCGAGTTTGCTCCATCGGGAAACAGTCCACGTCATCGCACGGCCCGTCTGCGTCAGTCGTCAGGTGGGTTGACGTGCGAAGTCACGTGTGTCCGCGGACGAGCCGTTCTGCGGGATCGCACTTATATTCGCTGGGAAGCAGCCGAGCAGGCGGCAGAGGAGCATCTCCATGACGAACGGTCAGAGATTGAAATCCTGATTGATCAGTTCTGTCGTCGGGCAGTCGGGGGCTTAAACCCCGTGGGACGTCTGGAAGAGTTCTCGCGCGCGATGCGGATCGTGGAATCACTGCCGCACCGTCGCTGACCAGAATGACTTTCTAACGCGGACGTGGCTGCGACGTATTTCGACCGACACGCCTCGGAGAAAGCACATTCCGGTTTTAGCGGAAAAGAAAAAGGGAGTCTGCTTGCTGGCAGACTCCCATGATGATTCGTTTTATTCCCCTTCCGATTCCGCGGCGGGGGCAAAGCCCCGTCGGAGTGTGTTTTCGGTCACGTTGATCGGGATCAGGAAATGTTTGAGGTAGTCGGGACCACCCGCTTTGCTGCCGATCCCGCTGAGCTTGAATCCGCCGAACGGTTGGCGACCGACGAGTGCCCCGGTGATCGGACGGTTGAGATAGAGGTTACCCACCGCGAATTCCAGGCGGACCCGCTTCAGGTTCGCGGGGCTGCGGCTGTAGCATCCCCCGGTCAGCGCGTAGTCTGTTCCGTTGGCAATCGTCAGTGCTTCGGTCAGATCTTTCGCTTTGAAGACGACCAGAACGGGTCCGAAGATCTCCTCCTGGGCGATCTTGGCATCGGGAGGGACGTCCACGAAAATGTGCGGACTGATGTAGAAACCTTCTGACGACAGGGCGGGATCGACTTCTCCCAGCACCAGACTTCCTTCGGTTTCGCCCTGTTCGATGAACTTCAGGATGCGTGTTGCGGCTTCTTCGTCAATGACGGGACCAATGTCGGTCGCAGGATCCTCGGCGGGACCGACCTTCAGCGATTTCGTTGCTTCGATCAGTCGAGCGAGGAATTCGTCGTAAGCGTCTTCCAGCACGATCGCTCGCGAGCAAGCCGAACACTTCTGACCGGCATAGCCAAACGCACTTTGAACGACACCCACGACCGCTTCATCCAGGTCAGCATCGTTGTCGACGATGATCGCGTTTTTGCCTCCCATCTCGGCGATGACGTGCTTGACGCCGAGCTGCGAAACGTGGGGCGCTGCAGCCTGCTCGTTGATCATCAGGCCGACCTGGCGTGAGCCGGTAAAGGCAATGCAGTCGACGTTGGGGCTGCCGACCAGTTCGGGGCCCACGTCTTCACCGGATCCCGGCAGAAAGCTGAGCACTCCATCGGGGACACCTGCGGCTTGAATGATTTCCAGCAGTTTGGCTGCGACGACAGAGGATTGTTCTGCCGGCTTCATGATGACCGTATTGCCTGTAACCATGGCTGCGGCCGTCATCCCGGTCAGAATGGCCAGCGGGAAGTTCCACGGAGCGATCACCGCCACGACACCTCGCGGGCGGTAGAAATAGCGGTTCTCTTCCCCCGGCAGGTCGACGTTTTGCGGAGCGTCGAGCTCGCGCATCTGCTGTGCATAGTACATGCAGAAGTCGATCGCTTCGCAGACATCGGCGTCCGCTTCTGCCCACGGCTTACCGCATTCCACGACTTCCCACGCGGCCAGCTCATACCGCCGTTGCCGCATTTCATTCGCCATCAGCTCCAGGTATTCAGCCCGGTATTGGACTTCTGTCCGCGACCAGCTCTGGAATGCCCGGCGTGCGGTGTCGATCGCCAGAATCGCATCATCGGCCGTGGCTGCGGCGACCTTACCGACCACCTGCTGCTTATGCGAGGGATTGCGAGAAAGGAGCATTGGTCGCGCGTGGATCGCCTTGCCCCCGATGACGATGGGATAATCGCCACCCAGATCCGACGAAACTTCGTCGATGGCTTCCTGCATGGCCTCGCGGACCTCTTCGCGAGAAAAGTCGGCAACGGGTTCATTCGCAAATGCAGGTCGAGGTGGTTTCTTCTTCGGCGGCGTCGTGGCACCAACGTGGGCAGGTTTCATCAGCAAATCCTCGATCTTCACATTTTCATCATAGCTGTGACGCAGGAACGAATCGTTCGACGTGTTTTCGAGAAGTCGTCGTACGAGATAGGCCATTCCCGGCATCAGTTGTCCGAATGGAGTGTAGATACGGACGCGATGTCCGATCTCACTGAACGCCCGGGCCTGCTCCTCGGCCATGCCGTACAACATCTGAAGTTCGAACGCCCCTTCCGGCACGTTCAACTGTTTCGCACAGGCGATTGTATGGGACAGGCTCCGCAGGTTATGGCTGCCGAAGGCAGGTCGAAGAACGGTGTAGTTTTCCAGCAGCCGTTTCGTCAGGCGTTCGTAAGAATCGTCCGATTGCCATTTCTCTTCGAAGACCGGCGTCGGCCAGTTCTGGCTGTGGGAGACCACTGTTTCGTAGTCCCAGTAAGCCCCTTTGACGAGGCGAACCCAGACGGGGGTCTGCCGTTTCACAGACCATTCCAGCAGTCCGGCGAGGTCTCGCTCGGCGTCAGGGAGGTAAGCCTGAATGACAATGCCGACGTCAGACCAGTCCCGGAATTCGTCCTCGAGCAACGTCTGCTTAAAAATCTCGAGGGTCAGGTCTTTATACGCGTACTGTTCCATGTCGACGTTGAGAAACGCCTGCTGCTCTCGCACCTTTCGCAGCAGCGGGCGAAGACGCTCTTTGACCGCTGCGGCAGTCCCTGCCGCGTCCACCGGGCGGAAGCGGCTGACGAGTGCCGACAACTTGATGGAAACATTCACACGGGGAATGGCACCGATATGGTCGTAATCGGTCTGGGCATTTTCCGGCCAGGCGTTTACGACAGGCGCCAGACCATCGATCAGTTCGAGGTACGACTGCTGGTAGGCTTCGGCTTCGGGTTCGCTGATGACCGCTTCTCCCAGCAGATCGAGCGAGAAGGCGAAACCCTGTTTGCGCAGACTGGTCACCGCGGTCAGCACTTCGCTGACATTCGAGCCTGCGATGAATCGTCGGGCCATTCGTGCCGCGTTGTTGCGTGCATTGTAAGCCAGTGCGCGCGACAGAACGGATTCGGGCGACAGGTGCTCAACGCCAAAGCGGACCATCTCAATCGCGATGGGAAGGTGTTCTTTGACCTCCTGAAAATATTCCTGCAGATGTCGCGTCACGTCGCGGTGCGTCTTCAGTCGCGGAAGGACGTCGACAAACCGGAACATCTGAACTTTCAGCGATTCATCGGCCATCGCCGCGCCGAGGATGCGGTCATCCCACCAGCGACGTTCAAACATGGACGGGCGTCGACGGGAAAGGTGTTCCCAGATGTACGTACCAAGACGGTGCGTCTCGGCTTCGACGGCTTCCACATCCCATGCTGAAGCGGGAACGGCAGGCTGCTCGTCGGACGACAGCTTTGTCACCGCGGGCTGCGGCGCTTCATTTTCAGTGAGTTTTCGAGCGGACTTTTTGGCCAAAATCGCATCCGTGCAAGTCGGAGAAGATTATGAAAATCATGCAGAAACCGCTCCGACGGGACATCATTCGGAGGGGCCAGCCGGACTTCGGCGGACCCCAATTCTATGCGAGGGCCGACATGATTGGGTAGAGTGCATCTCAAAATGAACCGATTCGGTAATGAGATTGCCAGAATCTCGAAATTCCGAGATGTGACATCCATCTCTTTGACAGGAAAGTACGATCATGGCCGTAATTCCACACCCCTTTTCCAATCAGCCTGTGACGCATTGGATTGCCTTGTTTTCAGATGCCGAGTCTGCAGAAGAACGTCTGCGAGCCCTCCAGGCTATCGGGTTGCTGGGGTCTGCAGAAGAAGTCAATCGGCTGGCACAACAAGGGCTGACCGACGCTGATTCAACTGTACGGGCCGCTGCTGCCAAGTTGCTCGGAACACCAGGTCCACTCGACGCGGGTGCCGCAGAGACTCCTTTGACGATGCTGCTTGAAGATGAAGATCCGGACACGCGATTTGAAGCGGCCCGGGCACTTGTTCGTCGCAAATCCCCTCAACAGGCGAAAGCGGTTCAGACGCTGTTCTCGTTCCTCGGCGAAGAGGAAACGCAGCCTTTGATGGTGGCAGCGACGGTGGATGCGGTGGTGGAAGCGGATGAGTTGAGCGCGTCGGATCTGGAGCGGTTTCTGCCGTTGCTCGAAAGTCGCTTCGAGACAGAACGGGGTGAGGTGCGCGAAGCCGTGGCTGCGGCATTTGTTCGCTGGCCGGGACTTTGTGAGAAAGTCATCGAGAAGCTGCTGCCACTCCTTGACGATAGCGAACCGATCGTCCGCGAACGCACTGCTGTCGCACTGGGAAAGGCGGGGAATTCCGACCCCCGAGTTATTGAGGGCCTGGAAACTGCGGCGAAAGACGAAGATTCGGAAGTCGCGAGGGTCGCTCAGGAATCACTACAGAAATTGATCGCGAAATAGAGTGTGGGGGCGGTGTCCCGCTTGCTGGAGACAGGCACAGGAGCGGATTGCTTGTCATTGGAAGCGGCAGTGAGAGCAGGGGGGCGGGCGATGGCCGCCGCCAGCGGCGAGTCCTTCCCGTGACGCCTGCCATATCGTCCCGCGAATGCGGCCAGGCGAAACGAAGTCGGCTTGATCGAAGTTGATCAAGCCGACTTGAATACTGGTAGGCATTCGATCTGAAGCTTATGCTGCCTGGCTGCGTCGGCTGCGGTAGTAACAGCCAATGCAGGTCACGGCCAGAACGCTCAACGCGCCTGTGGACGGTTCAGGGACTGCGAATGAAGCGGACGCAATCAGCGCGTGTGCGGCACCGGTGGGGTGGAGATCGTCCCAGAAAAGATATCCTTTTCCATCCAGGACCCCGTCGGCAAGAGCTGCTGATGTGGTGTTGGTAAAGCCGTACGCAGCCGGGTTTGCCTGAGCATCGAGGAACAAACCATGAATGTCAGGCTGATGGATTTGAATTTGATTCGCCAGCGCCAATGCGTCGAGCGCATCTTTCAGTAGCAGATTCGTCTGGGCTACTAATGCGTTAAGCTGTGCTTGTTCCAGCCCCGTCAGGGTCGCCAGGGCGCGCGGCGTACTCCCGATTGGTACGATGTTGGGCACAATAAATCGAGTTGCCCCGGCGGAGGCCAGCGCAGAGACGGCCGAAGCGATGTTGGAGGCGGGGACGTTCGGGTTCGTCTCGCCGTTAATGTAATCGTTGCTGCCTGACCAGATGACATAAACAGCGTTGGGATCCGCAGCCCCCCCTGCGCTGGAGAGGTATCCTCCAACCTGTGATAACAGGTTGGGGATGAAGGGGGGATTGAATCCTGATCCCGATTCGGCCCCTCCCACTGCGTAGTTGGTGCCCCCTGCGAGGCTGGGGGTAAGCACACCCAGCCCCTTCGAACTGGAAAGCCAGTCGATCCAGATCGCAGCGTTCGAGAAGCGTCCCGCAGCATACGGAGGTGATGCTGGAACAGTGCCGCCAGAGGCGAGGAAGACATTTCCGGTGTCGGTCAGACTATCGCCGAAGGCAATAATACTTGAGATCGAACCGGCTTCTGTGACACTTGCCAGGTTCGCAAACAGTGCGACGACCAGGCCAATCCAACCGAGACGCTTCAGCATGCCACTTCCTTAAGACTAAAGTACCAGTTGCAGTCGAAATTGTGCCGGAATCGACACAATTAGTTCTTTCGGGTACCGGTCTCTTTCGATTTGGCCTTTGCTTCAGCCGGTGCAGGGACCGGATCGCTACCTGAAAGGTCGACAACTTTCGAAATCAAGGTGCCGTCGTCCATGATAACGATCTGGTAAGCATTTTTGGAGGAGGCGACATCAAATACATAATGGTCGCGTTTTCCTTCGGAGAGCTTTTCAACCCCTTCGACTTTTGCGCCCTTGGCTTCTTCACCCAGGGTTTTCTTCACCGGGGCGGGGCAGTCATCCAAGCTCACTTCGGTGGTGGTGACTTGCAGAATTTTTTCCAGCAACAGGCCGGATTCAGCGACGGCAACTTCATAGCTGGCCGCACCGAAGATCAATGTCGCTTTGTAGAAAGCTCCCTGATCATTAGCGGCGGTGCCGAGCAATTCCATATTGGCCCCTTTGGCCTCTTCCTTGAAGGTTTTCTGGACCGCGGCTGGGGCGGTTGAAAACTTGATGATGCCCGGATCTTCCTGAGCCTGTGTCTGAGCTTGAGCCTGAGTCTTGGCAGGTTTAGCTGCCTTGGTGTCCTTCGCCTCTTTCGATTTTCCTTTTGGGGCGTCCGCAGCACTCAACACAACCACGGTTGAAACGACTGCCAGGACGGATAACGTCGACATCCCCAGAAAACGCAGGTGCATCGCAAATCCTTTCGTGATTTCTGCATTATGCTCCGGAATGGCTGCAGGCGGGTTCCACCCGCTGCAGAGCCACTCCAGTGATTCTGGGCGAAAACTTACCCGAAGTCTGTCTCTGCGCAAATACGGATTCAGCGGGACTTCATCACATCGGACAGAGCCAAATCTTCGGGAGTCGTTTTTGCTTCGGCGGATTCCTCCTTGTCTCGCTTGATAGCACCCTGAGCGGGCGCTGCGGCGAGGGGGGGCGCGGTACTGAAGCCTGTCGGATCAGCCTTTGGCTGCGGCGAGCGCTGCTTCGTAGTTGGGGTGCTCGGAGATTTCGCTGACGTATTCGACGTAGGCAATTTTGTCTGCGGAATTGATCACGAAAATTGCTCGAGCGAAGCAGCGATCCAGTGGGCCGCCGGAAATCAGTACGCCGTAGTCACTGCCGAACTCTGTGCAGCGGTGAGCGCTCAGTGTTTTGACCGTGTCGATCCCTTCCGCGCCACACCAGCGTTTTGCACCGAACGGAAGATCCATTGAAACCACCAGCACTTCCGTGTTTGTGAGTTTCTTGGCTTCTTCGTTGAACCGCTTGGTTTCGAGGTGGCAGACAGGGGTGTCGAGCGAGGGAATCGTGGCAATGATTCGTGTCTTGCCGGCACTGGATGCGAGAGTGACGTTGGCCAGCGTGTTGTCCTGCAGGCAGAAATCGGGAGCCTGGTCCCCCACGACGAGCGCGCGCCCCTTGAGGTCGACGGGATTTCCTTTGAGCTTCGTCGCACCGATTCGCTTCATGTCTCTGTCCTTGTTTCAACGGGAAAGGGGTGTTCAATAACGGCGCGTGCAGTATTGCAGTTCACCCTGTAGATACAAGCAAACCTCCGATTTCCCCGGAGCGCTTGTTTTCAATCGCGAAAGCCGCATAATCTGGGGATCGCAGATGCGAGGGGGGCGGCCGTCTTCAGTGGCTCATGCCACCCGCCGCTCGCGCTTGATGCGGGCAAATCCTGCAAGTTTCCGTAGCTCAATTGGATAGAGCGTCGGCCTCCGAAGCCGAAGGTTGCTGGTTCGACTCCAGCCGGGAACATTTTTTACGTCCGATGAAGTATCGGGGTGTATTGTGAGCTTCGTCGCGTTGTGGTGTTGATCAGCGGGACTGCTGTTCGCCCGCGCGAGCCAACAGTTGTTTGACAGGTGGGGTGCTCTCATCCCCCCCCCCTTCGATCAGGTCATCTCTTACCGACCTTGAGTCTCTCTCTCCTGCAGATCTATGCAGGTCCAGGCTGCTTCCATCAGGGATTCCTTTGCGCATAGCACCGGGCGAGGGGTGGTTCTTGCTGTGAGCTGTTCGGCTCGGTCAGGCAGTCTGTGAGGTTCTTGTCCTGACTCACGCCGCAGTTACTGTCTGATGGGGGTCTGCCATCGCTGGTCAGGGGCGAATCGCATTTTCCGCTTGCAATCGGTGGCTCGAAGGTTAATATATTGACACTGAGACTCAGTCTCAGGTTATGCCAGCCAGCTTTGACCGATGCGAGCCAGCCCTCACCTCGAACCATGCTGACCGCCCGTCAGCATTCGTCTGTTTTCTCGCAAGTGCCTCAAATCAAGCGTGGGAAATGTACCATGAAAGCTGAGACGGCGAAGATTGGAATTGGGTTGCTGGAGCAGTTGATTGCACTGGCGAGGGCGCGTCAGTGGGGCGAAGCGGCCCGTCTGGCGGGAGAGGCTTGGGCTGCTGATACCGAGAACGGCAGGTTGTGCGAGGTGGCGGGCCTGTTCGAACACGCAGCCCAGAACTATTTTGCCGGGCGTCGTCGGCTGGAGCGAGCGATGCTCTTTGTACCGCTTCGCCCGTCAACCTGGTGTGCTCTCGCGGATTGCTACCTGCAGTCGGGCGTGTACCGTGATGCACGCGATATTTATGCGTCTGTCGCCAACGGTCCGGAAGTCCCTGCGGATATTCTTCGTTATTGTGCTTCGCGGCTGGATTCGCTGAACGAATCGCCTCGAGCCCTGGAAGTCGCCCGTCGCGTGGTCGCGATGCAGTCCGACCATGCCCAATCTGTCTACGAATTTGGCTACTATCTGGCTCGAAGCGGTGCGACGGCCTCGCTGGTAATGTCGGTCATGAAGCGGGCAATCTCGCTGGCACCCGAAAAGGCGATCTATCGACTGGGACTTGCGAAGATCGTCGCCGAGACGGGCGATCTTTCCGGGGCGCTGGAGTGGGTTCGTGATCTGTCTGCGTCGCAACTGGACCAGATCGAGTGCCGATGCTGTTTAGAGCGACTGGCCTTTCTCTACGAGGCTGGCGTCGATCCGGTGCGAGCGCACGCCTGTCGAGTGCGAATAAATAAGCTGCCCACTGACTCCCTCCCTCCAACCGCCATCGCTCCCCATCTCCTGATCAGCGAGTTCCTGGCCGAGGTGCACGGCGCCTGCCGCGCGGAAGTGCTTTCTGCCAGTTGACCGAATACGTCTCTCTGTTCTGTGGTCACCGATGACGGTGGGCTTTCGAGTCGCGCGCTGCTTTGGCCGCGGACTGCAGCAGCATCATCTGCGGGGGAAACCCCAATGAGACCCGGTCGGTGTTATCCTTTTCCGCAGTAACGCCGGCCGGGTTTTCGATGCGCCACCCTTCTTTGTTCTGAATGGTCGCGACTGAAGCGGAAATTGAATTTTTTGCTACGACTTTCGCGGTGAGCAAATCTATCAGTGAAGTGGCTTACTGCAGGAAGTAATTCCAGGTGCCGTGTCTTGACGATTGCTGTCCAAACGGAATTGCTGTCTGAGGCGGCCTGCTGAACCGACGGAAGGCATCAAATGGAACCTGACGATACTGTCTGCAGCCCGCATGTACCCTCGTTTTAGTTCCGTTCGGAATAGCTCATGCCACGCGGAACGGGAGTGGAAATGCCTGTCGAGCCAAAGAACGAGAGCCCGTCAGCATGATTTCCGCCGCAAATGAGGCGTGTTTAGCGCGCGGTGGCAGTAGAGGGGGCGTTCGACCCGTTGGCGGTGCGACGCAGGGCGAGGACAGCGCCGAGCGAGACAAGAAGCGAGCCACCCAGTTCGAGCGCCGCGTTCAAATAGGAGCCGTTAAATGGCAGACGGTTCACATATCTTTCCAGATGGTAGAACGTGGCGGCACGAATAATGGCGAACGCGACGAGGCACATCATCCCCAGCAGCGCGAATCCGAACTCATGCAGGCGATGTCGCGTGAAGTACAGTTGTCCAAACACGAAGATCGTCGAGGCTGTGGCAAACACGGCAACGAAGATCGCCTGAATGGTTTTTCGCTTCTCGAAGAAGCCCGCATCTCTGGCGAGAATGCGTCCGACCTCTGTCAGAAGTATTTGTAGATCCAGTTGTTTGTTCAATCCAAAAAAGATCAGACTGAAGCCCAGCATCAGCCAAACCCACTGCAAAGCAGACTGGCCCTTAAGGGGCGTCCCTTGGAAACGCTGAAAGCCGATTCTCAGGCAGATTAATCCTGCGACCAGATGGCTGATGGTGATGGTCCAGCTCAAGAGGTCCGGATCTCCGATCTCGGGACGCCACCTCACCTTGGTGACGAGTTCATTAAGGACTGGGAGGGACGAAAAGCTGGCGACCGGGGTCATCGGAATCGAAGCCTGAGGATAAGTGTGAATTGAGACGTCGTGACTGAGCTCCTGTCGCGATGTCTGTGAGATTTTAGAGGAAACTGGTCAGGCGTGCGCCTTTGTCACCTACTTTTTGGTTTTATGCGTGAGGTTATAAAAAATGAAGCGAATCGAAAGGGGAAAATTCCTGAACTTCGGTTTGCTCAACATTGATTCTCTGACAAAAAGGACGGGTGTCCAATATGTTTGTCGCTTCCAGCGACAATCATATTGAAAAATTAAGCGATCAGCAGATGCGAAGTGAGTCGCTTAAAGAGCTGCGCAAGTCGGCGACAGTTTTGATCCGTCCGTTCTCTGGACGCCATATCCTCTTCGTGGGACTGGAGATGGGGCAGGCGGCGTGCCGGCGAGTGGTGTCTTGTTTTTGAGCGTAAGGCCATGGGCCGCTCATTAAGAGGGTGACGATTCGACGCATGCAAGCAGACGAATGTGTTAGTCAGCGCACCGCTGAGCCGTTCAAGTTACCAGCAAGCCGGCCTGAACTTTGACGCGCTGCAGGCCACTGACTGTGAGAGAGGGCGTCGTTACCTCCGTCAGGATTCGGCGCGAGGAACGGTCCGGAGAACGTTGAGCCCGATTGCGCGTCGGTCGGGAGGAAACCTCGACGGCGACTCGTTCGGTCAGCGCCTGGTTCGACTCGCCCGTGAAGAGAGGGGCGAGGGACCTGAGCACACCTGACGACTCTGTTCCCTCACTCGGTCATCGCGAGGAGAGGGAACGGAGTCGTGACAGCGTCGAAGGGGATTAGCGTGCCACCGCTCGGGCTCGGCGAGATGGGGCAGGCAGTTCTGCAGGAAACGGGTGAATCTGCGGAACCGATTCCAGCTTGCTGGCGGGGGCAGGTTCATTTGCCGCTTCGGGAGCGGTTTGCCGTCGCAGGCCGGGGCGACAGCACAGCATCGCAGGCAGAATGACGAGTTCGCCCAAGAGGGAAGCCAGCATCTGCGAGGCCATCAGACAGCCGAATCGGGCCGTTGGTGCGAAGCTGCTGAAACAGAGGGCCAGCATACCCAGTGCCGAGATCAAGGTGGAATCCAGCATCGGTTCGCCGGAGTGCTCAAGCGATTGCAGCACGGCTTCTTTTGAGCTGGCTCCATTCCGGTATGCTGCCTGGTATTTCACGAGGAAGTGGAAGGTGCAGTCGACAGAGATTCCCAACGCGATACTGCCGGTCATCATCATGCCGATATCCACGGGCATTCCCAGGAAACCGACGCTCCCGAACACCAGCCAGATCGGAATAATATTCGGAATCATGGCGACGATACCGGCGACCACAGAACGCAAGGAAAGAATCATCACGATCGAAATGGTGAGACAGGCGGCGGTAAAGCTTTCCCAGAACCCGTCGAAAATTTCCTGCTGAGCATTCTTGAGCAGCGGGGTCAGACCTGTGAAATGGAGCGGCTCGTCGGCGAGCTGCTCGGTCAACTGATTCAGGACTTCGACCGGATTGAGGCCCGAGTCATGGCGAATTCGGGCTGAGATTCTCCAGAGTCTCTGGCGGGCGGCGACAAAGCCCTCTTCGCCTGAGTACGACTTGGCGTGACCCAGAATTCGCGCGGCAGCCATGGTGCTGTCTGGCATTTCTTCGGGGAAGAACGTCGCCAGTGACAGCGTATGCCGGACACCGGGGTGGGCGGCAATCTTGGCTTCAATTGTGCGAATCTTCTGGAGCTGGTCCATGAAGGCGAGCTTTTCGCCCCCCAGGTCAACAACAGCTTCGATCGAATCGACGTTGGTCAAGTCGGATTGGATACGACGCAGGTCAGACAAAATCTTGCTGTTGCGGGGCAAAAATTCAGTCGGATTGATGCTGGGTTCCAACTTCAGGATGCCCAGAAACGTGATGCCAAGCAGTATGGCAGCTCCGCCGAGGGCCAGTCCGCGATGGGCGGCCACTTGTGAACCCCACCAGCGGAAATTGATTCGGTACCGCACGGAGCGGACCATGCAATGGGGCATGACCGTCAGCAGTGCCGGGGTGATCCCCAGCCCGACGATCAGCGCGACAACCGCGCCGCAGGCGGCTGCGTAGCCGAACTGGCTGACCGGAAGGATGGTGCTGACGTTGAGTGAGATCAGGCCCATCAGGGTCGTGAGCGTCGACAGCATACAGGGATTGAATGATTCGACGATCGCGGCGGTCAGCGGCTCGGGATGGCCCTCTTTATGGGCGGAATCGTAGTAGCTGACAACGTGAACCGAGATCGACAGGGTGAAGATCATGACCATCACGGACAGCGAGCCCATGATGAAGTTCATCTCGCCACCCATGAAGCACATGATGGTCTGGTTCAGGAAGATCCCCCACAGCGCTGTTCCCAGCACTGCGAGCGACAATCCCCAGTGGCCGAATGAGTAGTACAGCAGGCCGAGGCTGATACCGATGGTGAGTAAAAAGAACTGACGACTGGTCTTCTGACTGCCGAGGCGATCGAGTTCCGTCACGATCACGGGGGCACCTGTCAGTGCTACCGATTCGAGGGGAAGTTGACAGTAGGTGAGTGTCTCTTTGGTGTCTTCAACGACCTGGGCCCGGTTCTTGATCCCCCAGTCAGTCAATTGAGCGACAATGCCGATCAGCTCGCCTGATTTGGACGTGAGAAGTCCGTCCAGGCGTTCGCGTGCGTCTTTTTCATCGACACCGAATTCCTGCATCCGCGCCGTCATCCGGTCGGGTGTCCAGCAGTGGCGGATTCCCTCGAGCCGTTCCATACGGCTGGCGAATGCTTCCACGAGCTTGGATGTCACCAGCTCTTGCGGGATGCCGATGACCAGAACCTCTTCCGCACCGAAATCCTGCTTGAACTCTTCATAGAGCAAGCGGACTGGCGTTTCGCGCGGAAGCCAGGTTTCGATGTCGTTGTTGGCCGGCATCTGTTCGGCCTGGTACCACAGCCACGGAAAGCTCAATCCTACCAGCCAAAGGATTGTGACGCTGTATCGTCGATAGAATTGGGATATCATCTAGTGCGACGTCTCTTTCTGGCTAAGCAACGAGCAGCGTTTGTCGTATAGGCCGGAAAGCGAGGTAATCTTCCAATGATGGTTCAGGTGTCGAATCCTTGACAATTTCCGGGAGCGATTGCGATGACTCGCAATTCGCAGCACGCGTATTTCTTGATCTGGGCGTCACAGGGGTAATGACCAGATCAGCCTCCGGCAGCACGGTGTCGATGTTCCGTTTTGTGCACCGTTTACAATTCTCATTACAATTTCTCGACGGTTTCAGGTCGTGGTTTGATCGTTTCATGCGCACGAATTCACAAGGACCGCCGATCCGCGACGAAAGCCCCTCTCGGGTAAACTTTGCCGACAGGTCCAAGATTGTTGAAGAGCCCGTCCGGGACTCCCGTATTGCCCCGCCGTGCGTCTCTTGATCTGAGGTATATTTCAGTTCGATCAGCGGAACAGGTGTCAGGCTCGTGGGCCTGAAAAGGACTGTTCGATCGACAAAAGAAAAGCCCGTCCGGTTCCGGTCTACAGCAGAACACGGAATGCAGAACACGTGGATCAGGGCAGGGGGCGACCGCTCAGGTTCCATCCCTGTGTACCAGTGCCTGGGCTTCGCTGGCCGGGTTTATCGCCGAATGGCTGGAGTGAGATTCTGATCGATCAGTGAAGATTCAATAAGCGGGAGCTTCTGTCGTCCCGGACATCCGACTCTTCCCGCAGTTCCGAACTCGGCAACCCGAGGATTTTTCTCTCTTTCTGAATTGAGATTCAGGCTGTTCAAGGACGGGGGAGGGAAGGGGGTATGGCAAATTCGTCAGGGATTTTCCTTGAAATTGAGGAAAATGCTGGCTCGTCAGCTGCTGTCCAGGAAGTGGCATTGCGACTTCAGACGGAACTCGCTCATTCAGCGCGATTGAGAAAAGCTGCATCGACCGGAGGGACGAAACAGGATGTAAAACGATGTGCTGGACAGTCAGTACGGGATAGATGTACTCTGACGCGCTCTGCCGGTGACGCCGGGTGTCGAATGGACCGCTCGGCTGACCGAGGCAGGGGCCCGGCCGTGTCGCTGGATTCGTCTGAATTTTCTTTCAAGGATGGGCTGTGTCTTCGCAGTTACCGTATTCGCCTTTTCTCAGTACCGCAGCTCCGAAACCGGGGAATTTCTCGTCACCCCCCAAGCCGAGCAGTCCCCCTGCGCAAAGTCGACAGCCGTACACAGGGGCCACTCTGAAGGAGTTGAATGCGTCGCAACTGGATGCGGCGGTGACTTTGAGTGGCCCGCTGCTGGTACTGGCGGGAGCTGGAACGGGTAAGACCCGCGTGATTACCTTCCGCATGGCCGAACTGATTCGCAACGGCGTCGAGGCCAGCCGGATCCTGTCAGTGACCTTTACGAATAAAGCGGCGAAGGAAATGGCCGAGCGTATGTCTCATTTCATGGGACGGCGGCCGAGCAGTCGACCGGTGATCTCGACGTTTCACTCTCTCTGCGTGCGAATCCTGCGCGAAGAGATCGAAGCCCTCGGCTACCCCAGTAAGTTCGTGATTTACGATCGTGGTGATCAGGAGTCTGCTGCGCGCCGGGCGCTGCGGGACATCAAGGTCGCAGAAACCGCGCTGCGGCCTGCGGATCTGCTGGCCCAGATCAGCCGGTGGAAGATGGTGGGGGTGCTGCCCGAACTGGCGACCGAGTACTCCGATGACGATCGTGGGTTCCTCGCCGCTTCGGCTTACCGGCGTTATCAGCTCAGCCTGCGTGCCTCCGGTGCGGTCGATTTCGACGATCTGTTGCTGCTGACGTCGCAGTTGTTTGAGCAGTTTCCCGAGGTCCTGCAGCGCCAACAGGCCAAGTTCGAACAGGTTCAAATTGACGAATACCAGGACACGAATGAAATGCAGTTTCAAATCGTGTCGGCACTGGTGAAGCCGCACCGCAATATCTGCGTGGTGGGAGACGATGACCAATCGATCTACGGCTGGCGCGGTGCCGAGGTCAAACACATCCTCAACTTTCAGAATCAGTTTCCCGGGGCGAAAATCGTCCGTTTGCAGGACAACTACCGCTGCACGAGCGAAATCATTCGACTGGCCAATCAGTTGGTGAAACACAACCAGGGTCGCCACGACAAGACGCTGGTTGCGCACAAGGAGGGGCCCACTCCGCTGATCAAGCCCTACGCCGACGAACAGACCGAAGCCGAAGGTGTCGTGCGGGACATCAGCTATCTGGTGAACCATCTGAAGGTTCCACCGCAAGATATCGCCATCCTGTTCCGAACGAACGAACAGCCACGTTTGTTTGAATCGGAACTGCGACGCGTGCGCGTCCCTTATCAGTTGATCGGCGGCCAGTCGTTCTTCGACCGGAAAGAGGTCCGGGACATCATGGCCTACCTCAAGCTGCTGTCGAATCCTGCGGACGAGACGTCACTACTGCGAATCATCAACACACCCAGCCGGGGCATTGGCGAAACATCGATCGAGCGTGTGCTGGCACGCGCTGTGAAGTGCGGACGAAAAATCTGGCAGGTCATTCCAGACGCGGTCGCGGAAAAAGAGATTTCGCCCAAGACCGCGACGGCGATCGATAACTTCCGTCGAATGCTGGCCGATTATCAGCAGCGCTTCGAAGCCCCAGGTGCCAATCTCGCTGAGACGCTACGCTCGCTGATTCACGATATCGACTACGAAGGGGAAATCCAGAAGCAGTATTCGGCGGCCGATCAGCAGTTGGCTCGATCCGCGGTGCTCGACGAATGTATTTCTGCCCTTCAGGAATATCAGGAACGTACGCCAAGTCCCGGACTTTCCGATTTCCTTGAACAGTCCTCACTGAACGGCAACGACCGCAACTTTGGCGAAGACGACTCGATGGAGCAGACGTCCGTCAAGCTGATGACGCTGCACAGTGCCAAGGGACTGGAGTTTCCTCATGTCTATCTGGTGGGGCTCGAAGAGGGGCTGTTGCCTCACAAGAGGTCAATCACGGATGAGCTGGAAAACAATCCTTCGGCCATCGAAGAGGAACGGCGACTCGCCTACGTCGGTATCACGCGGGCGAAGGATTTGCTGACGATCAGCTATGCCCAGACACGTATGAAATGGGGCAAGCGTTACAACACCAAGCCATCGCGATTCCTGAAAGAGATGCTGCGGAAGCTCGGTGAAGACTCTTCCAGCTCAGACGCTCATTGAACGACGCCCGTGGTCCGCTCGGTCCACTTCCCCCAGGCTGGCTTGAGTCTTCTAGACCAGAGCTTGTTCTTCACGGGAGGAGAGTCTGGCAGGCCGAGAGCAGACAGGCGGTTTCGCCCAGATAAATCCTGCAGAGTGGTTCACTCGTGAAACACCGGAGGGTTACACTCCGCAGATCGAATTCGTTCCTTTTGCGGAGTGGTATCATGATGTCCCAGATGGATCGTCGAATGTTCGTACTCAATGCAGGTGGTGTCGTTGCGGCCGCGGCGGCGCTGGACCCTGAAGCAGCGAACGGCGCCCCCGGAGGAGCCCAGGAGCCAGCTACTCCCGCAGATCGCCTGAATATGACATTTCGCGATCTGTATCGCAAAAATCGAGACGAGCTCATGCCCTCCACGCCGCTGGCTGGGCTCACCTTGATCGGGACGGGTGAGATCTGGCGCGTGGAGTTTGGTGTTCCCGTACGTTCGTATGCACCTCCTGCGTGGCTTCGTGATGTCAAAGGCCTGATGCACGCCGTCATTGCAGCCCAGGCGACGGCGGCCCGGCTGGTTCGCTCACGTGATCGGAAGTCGGCCGAGTCCGATGCCGCACTCCTGGCCCAGTCAGTCAAGGCGGCCGAGATGATGATCCCTCAAACACTTCCTGCAGCCATCGTTCCTGCGGCATCGGCCGTGATGCAGACGCTGCGTGGACTGGCTGAAGGCTGGGTCGCAGGTCAGCCGGTGAGTGCCGACATTTTTTCGACCGCCATGAACCGGGTTAAGCCTGATCTTGATCAGGTCGTCACCGCCGTCGGCGAAGCGGTCTACGAATCGGTTGTCACGGGACTGCGCCGTTTTGCGGAAGAAAGCACTCGTCAGGAATGGGACCACTGTCTGATCGGCGTGTGTGGTGTCGGATTTGCGCGGCGCGACAGCATCGAGATTGCGGCGGGCATGGAGGTGATGGGGCGCGAGGCTGTGGGTGTTCGGCTGCTGTACCTCGAGAATGCGTTTACGATCCCGGATGGAATCAGACAACTCGCCGCCTCGATCGCGGATCTTGAGTTGGGGCAAGACGTGTTCGGCGACCCGTACCGGATGTGGCGCGACTTGCTGGGAGATGTCGCTGCACAACATGCTGGAGGAAGTTTCTTTCCGGAACTCGGTCCGCGTCCGTAGTGCGGTCGCCTGGCAATCAGGGACACGAGAGAGAAGTATCTGGTCTTCTTTCCATCGACAACACGTTCAGGGGGGCGGTGAAGGGCGCATGCCGAAAAACGGGCGTCCTCATCAGCCGGTTGCGGCTGTTCGGAGTCGGCGTTCTCTTTCTGAATGAGGTTGGACGAGTTAGCAGCAGGCAGGCGGAGAGCACGGTAAGAGGAGACACGATATACCAGTAGGGAATCCCATCGAAGTCTTCGCAATTCTTCAGACGACCCGTTCGATGGAACTGAATCGGAATGCCGAACCAGACTCCTGTCGCATGCCTTGTCAGCGTCAGTTTGCCTCGTTGTGACAAGAGTGACCAGTAAACAAATTCACGCGGGTTTTCGTAAACCTGAATCAGTCGAAAGCGAAGATAACTATCGACCAGAGCCCCGGCCATCAGGCAAGTCACGAACAGGACCGGGATGCCGATCCTCCGACGCCGGTACTGGAAGTAGTCGCCCATGCCCCATTCTCCGAGAGTTGTGAAATCGACAACAGACTTCGATGAAAACATGTTTAGGGTGTGGGACTGAAGTTGTGGCATCGATCGAACCAACTTCGGTTGAACCGTGCAAGGTCACTCCGGCGGACTCATGCGGTGGCTTCCCGAAATTGCTGGAAGTGGATTGCTCCACCCGCTCGACGTTCCTCAGGGCGTCAAGCGGGGCCGCCGCGACTGGATCCCTGATCCTGCTGACCATCAGCATCCGGTAGCAGCCGCGGTGAACTTCCCACCAGTTGAGTTTCGTGAGACACTGCTTGACGATGCAGTGTTAGAGCAGCGGATGAGAACGAGATCGCCTATGCAATCGCCAACTGACGATGACCGGATGTTCGATGCCATCGTGCTGGGCGTCGGAGGAATGGGTTCGGCCGCGTGTCTTGAACTGGCGCGCCGTGGTGTCCGAGTACTGGGACTGGAGCAGTATCCGCTCTGCCATAATCGCGGTAGCTCGCACGGCGAATCGCGGATTATCCGGAAAGCTTACTTCGAACATCCCGACTATGTTCCCCTGCTGCATCGGGCCTATGACCTGTGGAGCCAGTTAGAGTCCGCTACGGGACGAAAGCTCTTGCTGCCGACGGGGCTCGTGTTATCAGGCCCCCCTGAAGGAGAGACGATCCGCGGGGCTCGGCAATCGGCGGAACTCCATCGACTGCAACTGGAGAATCTGTCCCCCGAAGAGGCTCAACGGCGATTTTCAGGATTAATTTTTCCCCCGGAACACGCGGTCGCCTTTGAATCAGGCGCGGGGACGCTGCTCGTCGATGATTGCGTGCGAGCCCACATTGACGAGGCGGTTCGTCACGGCGCTCTCATCCGCGAGAGTGAGCCGGTACTGGATTGGTCGACGGACGGTACCACGGTGCAGGTGCGGACGAGTGGCCGTCAGTATCAGGCTCGATCTCTTGTCGTGACTGCGGGGGCCTGGGCAAAAGACTTGCTCAAGCAAGCAGGTTTGCCACTGCGTGTGCTTCGCAAGACTGTCTGCTGGTTCCCCCTTCGTCAGCCCCGACTGGCGGCAGACCAGGGAGCCCCGACCTACTTCTATGAACTGCCGCACGGGACGTTCTATGGATTTCCCAGCCTGGACGGAACCACGATCAAAGTGGCAGAACATTCCGGAGGGGACCCCGTCGACGATCCCGCCACAGTCGATCGCGAACTGCATCCCTCAGACTTGGTCCGGCTCCAGTCGTTCGTCGAGCAATTCATCCCCGACGCGCTGCCGGATCCGGTTCGCCATTCGGTCTGTCTGTACACGGTGACTCCCGATCAGCACTTTGTGATTGATACACACCCGGTCTGGAGGAACGTCGTCGTGGGGGCAGGGTTCTCGGGACATGGTTTCAAATTCTGTCCGGTCGTCGGCGAAGCGTTGGCGGATCTGGCACTCGAAGGAACCACCTCGCTGCCGATCGGCTTTCTCGGTACTTCGCGTCCTGCGCTAAGGGGATGATATTCCGTACCGCGGGTATCATCTGAGCACTTTCAAATCGGCTGATCGCATTTTCAGCTTAGCGCTGGGTAACGGGTAACAACTCGGCGCGGGGGATGAGGAGTGCTCTGTCCGTCCCCAAATTTCCAGAGCCAGATCTGGTCTGGACGACGGACTTTCGAGTGAACGGTAAGTGGCAAACTCCAGCGGCAGTCGGTTCTGGTCGCGCATGAAGCGGTTCCGGTGTGACTTCATCTTCCGCTGTTGCCCGTTTTCTCCTAGAACACCACGGAGTATCACAGGATGCCATGATGGAGTGTTTGCGTCTGGTCAGATGCAAGCGGAACCTGTGATTCGGTGAGTGATGAACGGGACGGCGCAGGGTTACGGCAGTCTGCTTCGTGGATTCATTCGAGGGTATCACCAGATGTCAGGACGAACCGTGATTGCCTGTCGAGAAAATTGGCGGGCGGGCGAGTTTCGGAATGTTTCAATCCATCAGTATTGAGAGTGCTGGCTGGCGCGCACTGAAGTGTGCCGCCGGGATGGCTACAGACTCGCAGGTCTCTTCAGTCATTCGCCAGATCAACGAGGTGCATCATGCGGTTTTTTCTGGGCTGTCTGTTATCCGCCGTGCTGGCAAGTCTGTTTACAATCTGGATGACTCAAGGGCCTGTGGACGGGGTATTGACGGCACAAGATCGGCGAACGCGGATTGAATCTCCTGTCGAACGAGT
The DNA here is from genome assembly GCF_041860085.1 of Schlesneria sp. DSM 10557. NCBI lineage: Bacteria > Pseudomonadati > Planctomycetota > Planctomycetia > Planctomycetales > Planctomycetaceae > Schlesneria > Schlesneria sp. DSM 10557. The sequence continues at coordinate 3,042,335 of NZ_CP124747.1, read as the reverse complement.
CCGCCCGAGTACCTCGCGAATCTACGACGAAGATGGCTTCTCTCCTGAAGAGGCGATCTCTGTTGCCGTCTACGAAGCGGTCAATCGAAGCGTCGTTAACATCACCGCCAAATCGGTGAAGACCGAGCGACTCTTACTGACCGAACACTCCGAGGGGACAGGCTCGGGAGCGATCATCGATCACGAAGGACATATCCTTACGAACTACCACGTCGTGACAGGGGCTCGTGAAATCAATGTGACCCTTTACGACGGAACCAGCTACACGGCAACCATGATCGGGGCAGACCCACTAAATGATCTGGCCGTGATCCAGATCGAGAACATCGAAGGTGAGTTATTTCCCGTGCAGTTCGGGGATTCACGCGTCCTGCGCGTCGGCATGCGGGTCTTTGCCCTGGGGAATCCCTTTGGTCTCGAGCGAACGCTTACCACGGGAATCATCTCGAGCCTCAATCGGTCTCTGCAGATCCACGGGAACTGGAAGATCAAATCGATCATCCAGATTGATGCGGCCATCAATCCGGGAAGTTCGGGGGGGCCTTTGCTCGATTCACACGGACGTTTGATTGGGATCAACACGGCCATTGCCACGACATCGGGGCAAAGTTCGGGAGTCGGTTTTGCAATTCCTGTCAGCCTGATCTCGCGAGTGGTTCCGCAACTTCTCAAGAATGGGCGGGTCATCCGACCGGAAAGTGGGATTGATAAAGTCTATCAAACCGAGAAGGGTCTCTTGATCGCCGAGATGCGACCCAACGGGCCGGCCGAGCGAGCAGGATTACGTGGTCCCAAGATTACCAAGACGCGGCGAGGTCCCTTTACATTGAACCGCGAAGATCGATCGGCCGCAGATCTGATCGTGGCCATTGATGATCAGAAAGTCGTGACTGCCGACGATTTCCTCGGGTACATCGAAGGGAAGCAACCGGGTGATGGAGTGATGCTGACAATCGTACGCGAAGGGAGACGGATTACGATCCCGCTGAAGCTGGGGACACCGGAATCGGTCGAACGAGCTGAGTAATTTCAAGTGAACAACGCGCGGTTCGCTTGACAGTCGAGTCTATCGATTGAAGAATCGTCGCGCGTCTGATAGCGCAAACTGTTCTACGGCAATGTTATCAACCTATCGCGGGATGCCGGCCGCAATCTTGATTCATCATACGAGGAGTATTTAATGGGCGGTCCAATTGTTCGTACTGGTACAACACCAAAGTTCTGGGAGAACTATGACCGTATTTTCGGTGGCACAGCGACAAAGAAGGCTGCACCTGCCAAGAAGGTCGCTGCTGCCAAGGTTGAGAAGACGGCCGTAAAAGCCGAAAAGGCTGTTGCCAAGAAGAGCGCCCTGAAGAAGGCCGCTACCAAGAAGAAGAAATAATCCTGCTTGCGGATGCGGTCCTGGACTCTGCCGCAGACCTGGCCATCGCGATCTGCGCCCCTCTGAATCGACTGTGTCCTGTCGATTCGGTGACGAGTATCAGTCTCATTCCGCAGGTTGCCTGTCGTCGTTGCAACCGGCCACCGCGTTTCGTGAGCGGTGAAGCGGTCATCGCCTGTGTCTTGCCGTATCATCGGCGAATGGCCCGCCTAGGGTTTTAGCCGATGTCTGATTGCCCGCCAGTCATGAGTGTAGCGCACAAAAAACCAATGTGGCCCGTACTCATCGCAGTATGGGCAACATTTCTTCTTTATAGCGCTCTGGCCGCGCCGGTTCCCGGCGCGAACGAGCCTCATTATCTTTGCAAATCACTGCATTACTGGCAGCCCGACTGGTGTGCACCGGATTTCTTTCTAACCTCTCCGAATGCTCATACGGTGTTCTATGCGACGATCGGGGCATTGACCCAGGTTCTCTCGCTGGATCAGGCGGCGTGGGCGGGGCGGGGCATCGTCTATTTTCTGCTCGCCCTGGGCTGGACGCGAAGCCTCTCGCAAATCTTCTGCTCGCAGTGGTCCTGTCTATGGGTCGCCTGTGTCTATCTGACTCTGGCCTCGATCGGCAATTTTTCGGGTGAGTGGCTTGTCGGCGGCGTAGAGGGAAAAGTTCCCTGCTATGGGTTCCTGCTGCTGGCCTTTGCTGAGACGCTTCAGCAGCGACCTCGACGCGCGGCTCTCTGGGCGGGCCTGGCGATCAGTTTTCATCCTGTCGTCGGTGTCTGGGGTGTTCTGGCGCATGCGTTGAGTCGCATCGTCAGTATCGTGATGGATTCCCGCCGGTACCGCCGGTCATTCACGTCCAGCTTGCTTTATCAGCGGCAAGATGCCGCTGCGGCGGAAATGGGAAATCCGCAGGCCTCGGCGGGGACGGGCCACTCAGCCCGTCAGGCGTGGATTGCAGTAGCCATCTTCACGGTTGTCTCGCTACCGGGACTGATCCCGGTCTTCCGTTTGTTGACCGAAACGGTACCGGCCCAGACGCGTTACGCCGGGACTTACCTGCAGGTCTATTTCCGCCTCGCCCATCATCTTGATCCGATGATGTTTTCCGCCCAGTCGTATGTGGGCTACGCAATTCTGCTGATTCTTTGGGGCTGCAGCCTGGCGTGGGGTGGGCGTACCTTGGCGAAAATCCGCCTGGATGGAATCGTGCTGTGGGCGGTCGTCTTCGCGTTCGTCGGCATTCTGATCGGCTGGGGACCTCGTCCGGCGAAACTGATGCCGTACTTTGCCGAACGAATGAACCTGCTGAAATTCTATCCCTTTCGGCTGGCAGACGTGTTGTTGCCCGTTGCTTTCAGCATCAGTCTGGTCAGTGTGCTTGAACGAACTCTGCTGGTGGCACCACGCTCACCCGGTCTTGCGTGTCTGATCTGGAAACCGCAGTGGCTGCTGCTGGTTTGCTTTCTGGGAGCCGCCTTGCTGGCCCATTCCCGGACGGACCAGAACCGCTACTCGCGCGAGAATCGCCACGACTGGCTGGATGCCTGTGGCTGGATCGACACCCATCTCAGGCAGGAGGCGTTGGTTCTATCGCCCAGTAACGGATGGGCATTCAAGTGGTTTGCACGTCGCGCGGAATATGTTTCGTTCAAGGACTGTCCACAGGATGCCGCGGGGATCGTCGAGTGGAATCGCCGGCTGAACTTCCTGCAGAAGTGGTTTGAAGAAAACTACGCGGATGGACTGTACTCGAACACAGAACTCAAGGATCTGCGAGCCCGGACCGGTGCGACGCACCTGCTGACGGACCGACTGGGGCCGATGGAACTGACCCCCGCCTACAAAAACGAGACTTTCCAGGTCTACGACCTGGAAAGTCTCGATTAGTCGTGCGTGGCTGTTCGTCCAGGGATCAGTCGCTGTGGTAGCCTTTGTCCGCGAACTTGGGGAGTTCCGACTGAAGGACTCGCTTGAGAAGCCCGAGCAGTTCTTCCGGTTCAGGTGGCTTGGGCGGCAGCACGAGACAGGCCTCGCGTTCGTCCACGATGCGGATGGGGTCGAAGCTCAGTCGTGCCAGCTTGGCGATTTTTTTCGGATTACGGTAGCCGAAGACGACGTACCCCGGCTCCAGATGAATGTCATCGATCTGCCACTGGACTGCCAGGATTTGCAGTTCGCGGATCTGAATCATCTTTTCTACGGGCTCGGGCAACGGCCCATATCGGTCGCGAAGTTCGGTCTTCAGTTCTTCCAGCAGTTCCAGCGTCGCAACGGTCGAAAACTTGCGGTACATCTCGATCTTGGGACGCCCCTCGGGGATGTACTCGGACGGAAGGAATGCGGTAACAGGGAGATTCACTTCCACGTGTCGGTGTTCACGCAGCGGCTGTCGTTTGGCTGCACGAACCGCGTTTTCCAGCAACTGACAGTAGAGCTCATAACCAACAGAGGCGATGTGTCCGGATTGCTCGGTTCCAAGAATGTTTCCCGCACCGCGGATTTCCAGATCGCGCATTGCGATTTTGAAACCGGCCCCCAGTTCGCTGAATTCTTCGATCGCTTTCAGTCTTCGCGAAGCCTGAGGTGTCAGGGTCTTTCCCTCTTCCAGTACCAGATAGCAGTAAGCCCGGTGCTTATATCGACCGACGCGACCGCGTAGCTGATGCAGTTCTGCGAGGCCGTAGTTGTTGGCCTGATGAATGAAGATCGTGTTCGCGTTCGGGATATCCAGTCCACTTTCGATGATCGTGGTCGCGACGAGAACGTCAGTCTCACCCTGGACGAACTTCCACATCGCCAGTTCCATCGGATCTTCGCTCATCTGCCCATGAACGATGTCGACTTTGGCTTCGGGGACGATGCTGCGGATCTGATCTGCAATCGATTCGATGTTGTAAATGCGATTGTGAACGAAGTAGATCTGTCCGTCACGGTTCAGTTCACGAACGATCGCAGACCGGATCAATTCCCGATCCCAGCGGCAGATATGGGTTTCGACCGCCTGCCGGTCTTGAGGAGGGGTTTCCAGGCTCGAGATGTCTCGCACGCCGACCAGTGACATATGCAGTGTGCGCGGAATCGGGGTCGCGGAGAGGGTCAGCACATCGACTTCCAGTCGCAGATGCTTGAGCAGTTCTTTGACCTCAACGCCGAACCGCTGTTCTTCATCGATGATCAGCAACCCCAGATCTTTGAAGCGGACGTCTTTGCTGACCAGGCGATGGGTGCCAATGCAGATGTCGATCGTGCCATCCGCGAGGCCGGCCAGGGTATCGCGGACTTCTTTGGCAGACTTGAAACGATTGAGTGACGCAATGTTGACCGGAAACTCGGCCATTCGCTCGCTGAAACTGCGGAAGTGCTGTTCACAGAGGACAGTTGTGGGAACCAGGATCGCGACCTGACGACCGGCATCGACGGCTTTGAAGGCCGCGCGCATGGCGACTTCGGTCTTGCCATAACCGACGTCACCGCAGATCAGTCGATCCATGGGGCGTAACTGCTCCATGTCTTTCTTCAGATCTGATATCGCCAGCAACTGGTCCACGGTTTCGGTGTAAGGGAAGGCTGCATCGAACTCTTCGACCCAGTGACTGTCGGGCGGACATTGCAGGCCCGGCTTCATGTCACGTTCGGCCTGCAACTTGATCATATCGGCAGCCATGTCGCAGACCGCTTCTGCGACGCGTTTCTTCTTGGTCGCCCAGCTGGATCCTCCAAGTTTCGAAAGCTCAGGTGAAGCTTTCCCACCGCCGATGTATTTCTGAACCAGATGGATCAGCGACACCGGGACGTACATTTTTACGCCGCCACCGAACTCCAGCGCCAGGTGGTCCTCGGTGTGATCTCCCTTCTGCTGAATCTCCATCCCCCGGAAACGGGCGATCCCGTGCGAGAGATGTACGACCAGATCTCCGGGGCTGAGATCCAGGAAGCTGTCGATCGCTCGCGATTCGATTTTGCTTTTCTTCGTGGTACGTCGGACTTCTGACCGGCCAAACAGTTCATTGTCACCCAGCACGATCAGGTGATCTGATCGCAGTCGAAACCCGCGGCCTACATGACCGACGCAAAGACGGATCCGCGAAAGAATCGGATGAGTGCTGATCGGATCTGCGGCCAGGCTCGTGGCACTCAGTTCCGGAATGTAGGACGTTGTATGGTTGGAAGGTGTTTTCTGAGCGGGCGCCGCTTCCGTGTTACTTTTGTCGCTGGCGCTAGCGGGTGTGGCGTCTTTCGCCGCGTTGCGCAAAAACCTCTTCAAGCCTCCGCCGGCCGCATTATCCATTTTTGCGCGGCTGATCGGCGTGGACTCTCTGGCGATGGATGGTTTCTCGTCTGTCCCTTTCTTCCTGGAAGCAGGACTTTGTGGTTCCGCATGAGGGGAGGGGGGTAACGCTGGATCCCTTTCTGTGGTACCACGTCCCGCAGCGCCCTCATCGGACGAGGATTGAGCCTCGACGGTGGCCGGGTCAGGGAAGACCTCGGTCAGCAGTTCGCTCAATCGAGTCCGTGCGGCTTCGTTATGGCAGGCGATCAGCACCGACTCGTCGTCCCTCAGGACTTCGACCAGCGACTTGAGTGCTTCACCTTTGATTCCCCCTACGCGCTCAATCGATTCGACCTGTAAATGGCAGGTTGGGGACGTGGTTTCTGCAAGCAAGGGAGCGATCGTCACATAGGGCCGTCGGGTGCATCGTTCCAAGGTCGATGCGACGCTGAAGAGGCCGCGAGGTTCCGACATCCGGTCAAGGTATCGCCCCCCTTCCACGACAATCTCGGACAGGTCGTAAAGAACAATCCAGGCATCTTCAGGGAGTGAGTCCAGTGCCGAGGCGTTCAGGTTCGAAAGAGCGACCGTGTCATTGACCGTCCCCCCCTCCTGCGGCTCAGGGGTGTGTGGTGCAGCATCCCCTTCGTGGCCGAGTTGCGTGACGATGGCCAGATCGACTTCGGTCAGGTCCTTGACCTTTCGTTGCGTCTCGACGTCGAACAGGCGGATCGATTCGATTTCGTCACCGAACAACTCGATGCGCACCGGGTCGCTTGCATCGGGGGAATAAACATCGACGATCCCCCCGTGGATGCTGAACTCGCCCGGGAGTTCCAGGGCCGTTGTTCTTTCGAATCCATGACGAACAAGCCAGGTGGTGAGTTCGTCCAGATCGAGCTCGTCCCCGACCTTAACTGTCCGAGAAGCGACAGAACGTGCTTCGCGGGTGAGGACCGGCTGAAGCAGCGCGTGAATCGTGGTCACGATCATTCGCGGGGGAGATGCAGACTCAAATGCGCGCGGAATCCGCAGCCGGTTACCGAGAATGGGATCGGTAATACTCAGTTCGTGCGGGACAGCAGCCCAGGCGGGAAAATTGTCCGGCTCGATTCCGAACGAACTGGCGTCCGAAATGAACCCGTCCACATCCTTTTCATGTGGCAGGACAACGATCAACGTACCCGGAGCCTGTTGACTGAGAGTCACGGCCGCTAGGGAAGCGGAGGATCCCCATGCGCCGTCGACGGTTGCATCCTGGCCTGCGCGCAACCGGGCAATCACGTCTGCCATTCCCGGTTGAGTCAGCATCCGGCCAGGAAGGTCCGTTAGTTGTGCAATCATATTTTCTGTTGCTGCCATCCATAACTGAGTGAGGCCGCAGCTCAATCTCCTGATTTGCCGCGGCGCAAACGACAACATCCCAACACAGCCCGTCTGGGCGATGCGGGAAAAGTCTATCAATCGATCATTTCAAGGATCATAGATAACTCACCCCGGATTCGCGAGAGGAACGGACGGGTGGACGAAGAACGTGCGATTGTGCCCCGGTCGAATCAGGATTTGACGTCCAATCGCGATGGCAGGCTGGGAAAAGCGGTCCATCGAATTCTCCTGAAGATCACGGAGATCCCGGCAAAGTTTGAGTTTTTGCTTACCGCAATGTCTCGAAGTTCGGCAGAATAGCATCGCCGTTCATAACGATTCAGTTATTCTGTCTTAAATGAAAAATCCTGTGTAAGATCGCCGGCGTCTGTGGAATAGATACGCAGCAATTTGGAGCGTCATGAATGGTAGACCCCCAGACCCGTGCGAGTTTGATGTTGCGGCTGCGTGATCCCCAGGATCAGCAGGCGTGGGCCCAATTCATTGCCATGTATGAACCTTTGTTGCTGCGAATGCTGCGGGAGCGGGGGCTGCAGGAGGCGGATGCACGGGACGTCACCCAGCAAGTCGTCATGGCGGTCGCTCTTGCGGTGGAGGAATGGCAACCTGATGGCCGCGAAGCCTCATTTCGGAGGTGGCTGTTTACGATTGCTCGCCGGTTGGCACTGAAGTTCATCCAGCGTGGAGTTCCGGCACGGGGGCCGGCGCGTCGCGGAGTGGGTGGTTCCGACATGCTCCAGGTGCTTAAGAGTCTGCCCGAGCCCGATCATCGGACGTGTGCCGCGTTCGATGAAGAATATCGTAACGAGATTTTCGACGCGGCGGCCGATCGGGCCCGGCGCGAAGTTCAGCCTTCAACTTGGGAAGCGTTTTGGCGCACGTGCGTGTTGAATGAACCGATCGGAGATGTGGCCGAGAGCCTGGGAATGACGACGGGAAGCGTCTATGTCGCGCGCAGCCGGGTCATCGCCCGACTGCGGCAGATCGTCGAGGGGTTTGAAGCTGAGCGTGATACGTGACCTGAGTCTGATGCGCGGATTCCGGATGGCGGACCGGTTGGTGGGTGATCTCTTCGAACCTTGTAACTGACTTTGCGATTGTAGAAGAATCTGCTCCGACAAAACCTTGTAGTGAAGCCTCGTGCCATGAACGATCGACATACTCAGCATTGCGATCACGCGAAGCTTGAAAAGCTGCTGACAGAATCACTTCCCGAGCCGGAAGAGTCGCTGATTGCAGAGCATCTCTCTTCATGCGACGACTGTCGTCGGGATTTTGAAGTCCTCGCCGCTCAAACCAACTGGTGGGAAGAAGCGAGTCAGCGACTCGCACGCAGCGCCGCTCGTCGCACGGTCATGACGAATTACAGTCCCCCACCTTACGACGAGGACGTCTCGCACTTTTCCTCGGACTTCGCGGTTGACTTTCTGGACCCCAGCGACGACGACCGATCGCTGGGGCGGCTGGGTGAGTATGAAGTGCTGGAAGTGATTGGACGGGGCGGGATGGGGATCGTGCTGAAATGCTATCAGCAGGAACTTCATCGTCACGTGGCGGTCAAGGTCCTGTCGCCAAATCTGGCAACCAGTGGTGCGGCCCGGCGTCGATTCGCCCGCGAAGCCCAGGCGACGGCGGCGGTCGTCCATCCTCACGTGATGGCGATCCACTCGGTGAATGCAACGGCCAAACTGCCGTTTCTGGTGATGCCCCTGGTTGCCTGTGAGTCGCTGCAGGAACGACTCGACCGGAAAGGGGCACTTGAACTGAAGGATATCCTTCGCATCGGAATGCAGACGGCGGCGGGATTGGCAGCGGCTCATTCCCAGGGGCTCGTGCATCGCGATGTCAAACCGGCCAATATCCTGCTGGAGAATAATGTCGATCGGGTGTTGCTGACGGACTTCGGCCTGGCCCGAGCAGTCGACGACGCGACACTCACCCGCACGGGAATCATTGCCGGAACGCCACAGTATATGTCACCCGAGCAGGCGAATGGTGACGCCGTTGATCGCCGCTCGGACTTGTTCAGCCTGGGAGGCGTGCTCTACGCCATGTGTACTGGTCGGCCGCCGTTTCGTGCGGAAACGACCTTCGGAATTCTGCGCCGGATCCGCGAAACCTCGCCTCGACCGATTCGAGAGATCAATCCGGACATTCCCGCGTGGCTTGAGCGGATTGTCATGAAACTGCTCTCGAAAGATGCGGCCAGTCGCTTCGCCCGGGCTCAGGATGTTTCGAATCTCCTCGAAGCCTGTCTGGCGCACGTCCAGCAACCGACGACGGTCCCGTTTCCTCAAGGTGTCGGCGACTGGGAGTTGCGGCCGCAGGAAGGACGCTCCGCCTCCGCTGGCGCCGGGCGATCCCGGCGACTGGTCGGCAGGACAGTCATCGGTCTGGGATTTTGCACGCTCGCTGCCTGGGGAACGTGGAATCTCTTCACCCCGACCGATTCGCCAATGACGTCGGTTGGTAACGACCACCAGCAACTCGACGGTATCGATGCGGCCGGAGCGAGCGAATTACAAAAGGAAGCCAGGACTGTGTCCGTTCTGCCGCACTGGAACGACACCGCTTCGGAACTGGACGCTGTCGAAGAGCTGGTCGAACTGCTCGAGGCGATACTGGCGGACGACGCTGAATTCACCGATTCGAAGCACAATTGAGGTTGTCATGTCAAGTTTCCATTCAATGATCACCGCAGTTGTCGCGTGTCTCGTCCTGTTCCAGCACGCTGCGGCTGACGAGAAGTTTGATCCCACCCGGGATGTACTGGAGAGTCTGGAGTCGATGAGAGTCGGTCCCCTCGACTGGCCTCAATGGGGTGGCTCGTCTCGACGAAACAATACTCCTGCCGGGACAGCTATCCCCGTTCACTGGGATGTCCGCACAGGAGAGAATGTCCTGTGGTCGGTGCCGCTTGGCTCGCAGACGAACGGAAGTCCTGTCGTCGCGAATGGCAAAATTTTTGTCGGAACGAACAATACTCACGGATACGTGAAGCGCTATCCCTCTCAGATGAATCTGGGGGCGTTGATTGCGTTTGAAGAAAAGACGGGCGCATTCCTGTGGCAGGCGTCCACGCTGATGCTGGCAACGGGGCGAAGCAACTTCGTCGCCAGTTTGGGGAACTGTTCAACGCCCTATTGCGAGGGGAATCGCCTCTGGTACGTGACGGGACGTGCGGAAGTCGTCTGTCTCGATACGGAAGGGTTCCACGATGCCCAGAACGATGGACCGTATAAGTCCGAGAGCAATAAGAATCGGGACGAGGACGACATTGTCTGGCACTTCGACATGATGACGCAGTTGGGAGTGACCCCTCACAAGCATAGTTCCTGCTCGATCACGTGCCTGGGGGAATATTGCTTTGTCATCACGGGTAACGGCGTGGATTCGAATCATCTGAGCATTCCGACCGCTAAGGCACCCAGTTTCATCTGCCTGAACAAGTCGACTGGCGAACTGATCTGGTCCGACAGTTCGCCGGGAGGAAACATCCTGCACGGCCAATGGTCAAGTCCCTGCATCTTCCATGCAGGGGGACGAGACCAGGTGGTCATGGCCGGGGGCGACGGATGGATCTACAGCTTTGACCCGGCAGGAGACGGATTGGGGCGAGCCAAACTCCTCTGGAAATTTGATGGAAATCCCAAAGCGGTCCAATACTCGGTCAATGTCGGCGGGACTGATCAGATCCGTAATCCGATTGTGGCGACGCCGGTATTCTACGATGGCTATCTCTATATCGGGATGGGGGAAGACCAGGAAAGCAGTGACGGAGCGGGGATGCTGTACTGCATCGATCCGACCCGTGAAGGGGACGTCAGCATTGAACTGGCGGTCGACTCTGAAGGGAAGGAAGTCCCCCCACAACGGCTGGCGGCCATTGATCCCACGCAGGGACACCAGGCAATTCCGAATCCCAACTCGGCCCTGCGATGGCAGTACGACCAAAGCGACGGTAACGAGAATCGGAAGATTGAATTTGAAGAGATCCTGCATCGTACGGTCAGCAGTGTTGCGATTAAGAATGATCTGCTGATTGTGCCCGACCTGTCAGGCGTTGTGCACTGCCTGGATGCGAAGCAAGTTAACGAGGGTAAGCCAGTTGTTTACTGGACTCACGACATGTTTTCGCCCGTCCAGTCTTCTCCGTTAATCGTGGAGGACAAAGTCTACATCTGCGACGTGGGTGGGGATGTTGTGGTCTTCGAACTATCAAAGACTCATCGGGTTCTCGCTGAGAATCGCTTCGACAAGTCAATCCGGACGACGCCGATTGTGGCGAACGACACACTCTATGTGGCCAGTCAGAATCGGCTCTATGCTCTCAAGTCCGGCGCCAATTCTCCGGGAAGCGATGCACGGCGGACGGACGAGACGACAGTCTCCGCGACGTCAAATCCCTTAGCTGAAACAATCGACGGACCTGTGTCCGGTCAAGGAAGTCGTCCGGCACAACCGCCTGCCCGTGAGCCGACCGTTGAGCCGAATTCTCAGACACCCTCCGCTGACTCATCCGTGGCTGAACCAGGTTCCTTGAAAACCGATAATCCATTGTCACGTCTGGAGAGCGCTGACGTGCTGCTGGTGGAAACAAAGGACGGCATCGCAGCTTACAGTTCGTCGCTTGGCAAGTGGGACACTCTGACAGTTGCAAATCCAGACGATGGTTCGTCGAGGTTGAAGAAGGCGACATTAAGCGATGTCTTCGCAAGTGTCGTGATCAATCGACAGATCTTTGGGTACAGCAGCAAGATTGGTCGCTGGGCTATGTTAAGACTTCCGCCTGAGATCGTGAGGGATGCGGAGCCGGTTCATTTGCGGAATACGCTGTCCGTCAAAATTGGAGATCAGATCTACGTCCTGTCATCCAGGAGTGGCGAATGGACTTCACCGGATGTTGTTCAGCCGGATTCGGTGCAGGGGGGACCCGAGCTGGTGGCTCCCGGAGATGCTCAAAAAAAACTGCGACTGGCGCTGGATTCTGCGGAGGTGAGACGGCTGCAGGATGAGGTTGCCAAGTATGAATCCCGATCAACTCGACAAGCCGAACAGATTCGGCAGATGTTGAAGGTCAGTCCGGTTGGCACTCCTGAATCAGATGCCATCCAGGACGCGCGACAGGCACTGGAAGAGACACTGGCCAAAGCACTGGATCTTAAGACCCAGATCGAGCAATCTCGATTACGGGAGATGCAGGCACGGCTCAGTCGGATGGAGGAGCAACTCGAACAACGAAAGGCTCAACGAACCCAGATTGTGAAACGACGTGCTACAGAATTGATTGAGGGTGAGGAGACTCGGTGGAGTGACCCGAAGTCTGTACCGTCTGTCGCTCGATCGAGTTCTGTGAGAGGAAGCTTCAGTAGCTCAACGCTTAACCGTTCGGCCCCGATCTTGGTGACCCCGAAGTCCGAGGAGAATTCTGCGAAGGCCACTTCCGGGCGCGACAACAGCACGCCGGCAAGCACTCCGCTTCGGGGTGAGCCTGTGACGCGAATTTCCGCGAAACCACTCGAGAAAAAACCGAACGAATTTTTTTCACTGAGTCGGGACGGGAGCGAATTGAAGTTGCTGTATCAGTTCGAAGGGCACCCCCTGGTCGGATCTCCGGCGGTGTCTCATGACGGTCAATGGGTAGCGTTTGACGCGGCTCCGCTTGGCAACTCAGACGATATGCAGATCTTTGTCATGCCGATTGATGGTGGGCCCCCGAAACGCATCTGCTCAGGCCAGATGCCGACATGGTTCCCTTTCGGCCGGTACTTGCTCTGTACGCGTCAGGAACCCCGTTCGGGCATCTGGCGCGTTGATCGGGAGTCTCAGGAACGCACCTTTATCAGGCCTGGATCAGGTGGTCAGATGTCGCCCGATGGTACCAAAGTTGCCGTGACCTTCAGCCCTGAACTTACGGTATTGGACCTGACACCCGGGACCAATCGCACCATTATCGGGGGGCGATCCAATCCCTTCATTCACATTGTCTCTAATGGAACGTGGTCACCGGATGGGAAGTCATTCTGCTTTGTGGGTGTTCGTTCCAACGGCGCACGCGATATCTGCACGACGACGATGACCGGAATTGACGACATTGCCGATCTGAAGGTTCATCATACATTCCGCCAGAACGTAATGACGGACTTTGCCTGGCATCCTGCTGGAGATCGGATTGTTTTTTCAGGGGTTTGTTCGGCTCGCAAGGGGCTGAAACAACTGTATGAGTTCGACCCTGACAAGCCTGGTTCGGTAGAGCTTGTGCCTGGTCAGGATCCGACGCGTAATAACTTTGACATGTCCTGGACGCCGGATGGACAGCGGCTGATCTATCTCAGCGGCGATTATTGCGACGACTGATTTCAGTCTTCGACCCGCTGCCTTCTTTCTCTCTTTTTTCTCGTGCGGAAGCGGCGAGCGTGGATCGCCGTGCGCTCACACGATCGGATGTGGCTGACCAGTGGTTCCTCACGGAACGGGCTCACTCTGCGGAGATTTTCGATGAAGCGATACCGTACTCGTTCGAATCCCGACGGCACTCGACCCCTTGAGTGCTTCCCGGGTGGGGCCCTGGACGAGCGAACAAAGAATCGCTGTTCTGCGCAGAAAGAGTCCCGGCGCCCGGACAGAAGCGGGCACTCGATCCTCACTCTGGCACTGGAAGTGTTTATCGTGACGAGCCTGATCTGGATCGGGTTTATCGGGTGCCACTCGCTCTTCATTCCTGATCAAGGTGGCAACTCTGATGAGCTTCACGCTGAAGTTCAGCAGATCATGAGAACCGCGATGACATCCGACGGAAAGACACTCTGGTGTCAACTCGGGATGTGGGAACTGATTGCCGTCGATCTCGAGACGAATCAAGTCCAACCCGTGTATCGTCGCCGCAATGATGCGATCGGCAATTGGGGAATCAGCTTTGATGGCCGAACCGTTCTGTACTCCAACCAGGACAACGAAGTGGAAATCATTCGGGATGGTGCCACTCTCATTTCTGAACAAGTTCCAGAATGCCAGCGGTTGTTGACCGACCTGGCTGCGAATGGTCAGTCCGGAATCCGGGTCGCCAACGGAACACTCGCCCGTTACTGGAAGTTTTCCGAAGACGATCCGCTGGTCGTCGACTTCACCCTGGAAATCCCCGCAGGAAAACTGGCTCTGGACCCACGTGGCCAGGTTCTTGCCGTCTCGACATTGACAAATGGGATTGCCCTGTATGACGTGATGAATGGAGTGAGGATTCACTCATTTCGCGATGACAGTCGTCATGTGAAGTCACTGCTGTTTTCCGATGACGGCGGTTTGCTCGCGGTCGTGCAAGACCGGAACGTGATTGTCTATGACGCCCCGAGTGGTGAAAAACTTTGGCTGACGAAGATGTCTGAAGGGGTGCCGTTCATCAGCCTTGCTTTCACGCGGGAGAGTGGCTGGCTGGCCGCAACATCCCCCGCTGCGGGGATTCAGATCTTCGATGCGAGAGAGGGGACACCGCTGCATCGTCTGCCTGTCGAGGCGGAATTCCCTCGAATTGCTTTTGCCAGATCGAGCGACGTGATCTATTCGACCAGCGGAAATGGAACACTTCGTACATGGTCAATCTCTGAGAATCGCGAAATGAGTCGGGTCGATCTGATTCAGCGTCTCAACGAAGGGCGTAAAAGTAAACGATGATTCATTGCGAAGATCTGACGGAGACCGCAGTGAAACCTGAATGTGACTTCCTGAGCGGCAGAAGATTGATAAACTTCTGCTGATAGGTTGTGGGTTCACAGGGGTGCAGGCGATGCTGACGATCCTCGGTGGTGCTGCGAAACTGTGTGACGGAGTCACTCGTCGTGAACTCATGCGAGTGGGAGCGTTATCACTCTTCGGGGGGCTCAGTCTTCCGCGATTGCTTCATGCGTCGGAAGCGTCACCGCAAAAGCCCGCAGGCCGCGTCAAGTCGGTGATTCTCTTCAACCTGCTCGGTGGTCCCAGTCAACTGGATATGTTTGACATGAAGCCACTGGCACCTGTGGAAGTCAGGGGCGAATTTCAGCCCATCGCAACGTCAGTCCCCGGTTTACAAATCTGCGAGCATCTTCCGAACGTGGCCGGATTGATGCACAAGGCTTGTCTCATTCGAACGGTGTCTCACGGATATAACGCACACAATCCGTTGCCGATCATGACGGGATTTACCGACGGCAGCTTCGCCCAGATCAAGGCAGAACCGACAGATCCGCCAGATATCGGAGCCATCTGTCAGTACCTGGGAATGAGCCCCAAAGGGATGCCGGGCGCTGTCTGCCTTCCCTGTTATCCCGGCTGGGGTGAAAGTGCCATGTATCCGGGGATTCGACGACCCGGACCCTACGGTGGTTTTCTCGGTAGCCAATATGACCCGCTGTTCGCCGTCTGCGACCCGAAATTTCAGCGGGAACCGAAGGTATCGTACTACGACCCGGTTCTGCCGCTGGGCGAACCGCGGCTTCCTTCGCTGGACGAACTGCCCGGCATTACCGTTGACCGATTGAGTCGCCGTCGGTCGATTCTCGATCAACTCGATATCGAATTTGAAGAGACTCGCCGCTCGGGCGTCCTTGATCGATTGAGTCAGTTCCAGCAGCACGCGTTCGACATGCTGACCTCCAGCAGAACACGCGACGCGTTCGATCTCGATCAGGAAACGGATGCCCTGCGCGAGCGGTATGGACGGGACCTGAACGGATCGAGCATGCTGGTGGCGAGGCGCCTGGTTGAAGCTCAGGTCCCGTTTATCAGCGTTCACGCCGAGATTTTCGGGCGGTACGGACATTCCTACGACATGCACGAAAACAATTTCAGCATGCTCAAGGAGTATAACTTGCCTATTCTGGATCAGTGCGTCCCTGCTCTCGTCGAAGATCTTGAACAACGAGGGCTGCTCGATTCGACCCTGATCATCGTGATGGGTGAAATGGGCCGTTCTCCCAAAGTGAATTCCAAGGCGGGTCGAGATCACTGGCCTCAGTGCGGGTTCAGCCTGCTCTTCGGCGGCGGTGTGCAGCAGGGAATGGTCTTCGGCGAAACCGACTGGCAGGCTGCGTATCCCGTCAGCCATGCTGTCTCACCCGGCGATCTGGTTGCGACGGTCTATCACCTGCTGGGAATTGACCCGCACATGACAGTCCCCGACCGTCTCGGACGTCCGCTCGCAATCGCGCACGGTGGTAACAAAATTCACGAGATCCTCAGTTGAAGAGGGTTCCCTCCTTCCTGGCTCGTCCCGCGTCGATCGCTGTACTTCCGCTCCGGTCGTGGTTCCCACGCTGAAAGTGGTTTGTCCTGATCGTGGATGGATGCCATACTTGGCAACTCTCCCTGACTGAATTTGGTTTGCCTTCAACGCCGCGATGAGATCTTCGATGATGCGCTATTCCCTGTTTTCATTGCTGTGCCTGTTCGTGACCGTCAGTGGAACGGTCAGCGCTGAAGAGTTTCTGTTGACTCGGTTCGAGCGACAGCCGCTCACGGAGGATTACTTTTCTGAAGGGGCCAGCTTCGGGGACCTCAACCAGGATGGGATCGTCGACATCGTGCATGGGCCCTACTGGTGGGAAGGCCCGAAGTTTGAGCGTCGACATGAGATCTATCCCGCCAAGTCGCAGAACCGGCGGGGTTATTCCGACAACTTCTTTTCGTGGGTTTACGACTTCAACGGTGACGGCTGGAACGATGTCCTGACCGTGGGACTTCCCGGAACACCCGGTTTCATCTTCGAAAATCCGCAGGGGAAGAATCTCGACAAACACTGGAAACGCCATCAGTTTTCCGATCAGGTGGGGAATGAATCACCTCAGTTCGTCAACTTTGTCGGCGATACTCGGCCCGAACTGGTTTTCGCCCGTGATGGCGTGTTCGGGTATATCGCGTTTGATCCCCGGCAGTCTTTCGCCAATCAGACATTCCATGTGATCAGTGACAAAATCGCGGACACTCCGTTTGGCCATGGGCTGGGTGTCGGTGATGTGAATGGCGATGGCCGTCTGGATTTGTTGTTCAAAGGGGGATGGCTGGAACAGCCCGAGTCACTCGCCGGTGATCCTCTCTGGAAACTGCATCCCTTTGCCTTCGCCGGGGCAGGGGGAGGTGACATGTTTGCTTATGATGTGGATGGAGATGGAGACAATGACGTCATTACCAGCCTGAACGCACACGCATTTGGGCTCGCATGGTACGAACAGACGCGTGATGGGAATGAGATCAGTTTTGTCAAACATCTGATCATGGGCGAGAAACGGGAAGAAAGCCCCTACGGAGTGCTGTTTACCGAATTGCACACTTTGGCGCTGCACGACATGGATGGCGACGGCCTGAAAGACATCGTCACGGGCAAGACCTACTGGTCCCATCATGAGCAAAGTCCCATGTGGGACGCGGGGGCCGTGGTGTACTGGTTCAAGCTGGAACGAAGCACGTCGGGTATCAACTGGATTCCCTACCAGATCGATGGCGAAGCCGGGATCGGGCGGCAGCTCAGCGTGGGGGATTTGAATGGAGACAAACGGCCTGACATCGTCGTGGGGGGCATGAAAGGCTGTCACGTTCTCAGTCAAACGGTTTCGCAGGTCACCAAAGCGGAGTGGCAAGCAGCTCAGCCGAAAAAGTCAATTGCGATGGCCGAGGGACTCTCTCCGGAAGAGGCGGCAGCGAACATGACTGCGCCGGACGGATTTGTCGTCAGCCTCGCGGCGGGCGAGCCACTGGTGCATCAGCCAGTGGCATTCACGCTTGACCATCGCGGCCGTCTGTGGGTGGCCGAGGCATACACCTACCCGATCCGTGCCGCCGACGGTGAAGGCAAGGACAAGATCGTGATTCTCGAAGACACGGATGGCGACGGCCGGTTTGAGAAACGAAAAGTTTTCATTGAAGGGCTGAATCTGGTCAGCGGTCTGGAACTGGGCTTCGGCGGCGTCTGGGTCGGTGCCGCTCCCTATCTGATGTTCATCCCTGACCAGGACGGCGACGATGTTCCCGATCAGGTTCCGAACCCTGTGAGCCATGCGAACGTCCAGTTCCCCAGGGATGTTCCCACGGGAGCGACCGTCCTGCTGGACGGGTTCGGGTGGCAGGATACGCACGAGACATTGAACTCGTTCATCTGGGGACCTGATGGCTGGCTCTACGGCTGTCACGGAGTCTTCACGCATTCAAAAGTCGGGAAGCCTGGAACTGCTGACAAGGATCGTCAGGGATTGAATGCGGGTGTCTGGCGATATCATCCGACGAAACATCAGTTCGAAGTCTTCTCGCATGGAACCAGTAACCCGTGGGGAGTCGATTTCAACGATCGCGGTCACGCCTTCATCACCGCTTGCGTGATTCCTCACCTGTGGCACATGGTGCAGGGGGGACGCTATCACCGGCAGGGGGGGCAGCATTTTAATCCCTACACATTCGAAGACATCAAGACCATTGCGGACCACGCCCACTACGTGGGGAATCTGGCCGACCATGCCTGGTGGGGGCATGAACCACACGCACCGGCCGATACTCTGGCAGCCGGAGGTGGGCACGCTCACTGCGGGGCAATGATCTATCTGGGTGACAACTGGCCCGCGGGCTATCGTAACCAGATCTTTATGCACAATGTCCACGGCAACCGCATCAACGAATGTCTGCTCGAGCCATCCGGATCGGGCTATATCGGCAAGCGGGCCCCCGATACGCTGATTGCCAATGATCGATGGTTCCGAGGAATCAATCTGAAGTACGGACCCGATGGTTCGGTCTACCTGATTGACTGGTACGACAAGAATGCCTGCCACCGGACAAATCCCGAGATCTGGGATCGCACGAACGGACGCGTCTACAATCTCGCGTATGAGGGGACCGGGCGCCCCGACCGGAAGCAGATTCAGTCAATGCTTCAGACGCTCTCCGGGAGCCGGCTGCCAGATTTGGTAGCGCTGCTCGACCATCCGAATGAATGGTATGTGAGGATGGCACGCCGGCGGCTGCAGGAAGCCGTCGCTCAGGCGGAAAAGCAACAGGCTGGCAGCCCCTCGCTGATGGAAATTCGGTCGGCTCTGCGAAAGAAACTGGACCAGGCAGACGGCGTCCCACAGAAGCTGCGTATCGTGTGGACGATCCATGCGGTATTCGGACTTGATCATGATCTGGCGATGCAACTGCTCGCATTGCCCGGAGTTGAGAATGAAGACCTGCGGGCGTGGGCGATTCAGCTCATGCTCGAAGACCGAGCCGTTACGTCGGGTGAACTTGCCACGCTGGTGACGCTGGCAAAGACCGATTCATCCCCGGTCGTCCGGCTTTACCTGGCGTCGGCGTTGCAGCGACTTCCGCTGGAACAGCGCTGGGAACTGGCGTCAGCTCTGGTCGGACACGGCGAGGATGTCGATGACCACAATTTGCCACTCGTGCTGTGGTACGGAATTGAACCGCTGGTTGAAGCGGATCCCAAACGAGCCATTGCGATGGCCCAAGGTGCCCGGATTGAACGGGTCGCTCGATACATTGTCCGCAGAGCGGCAGCAACAGAGAAGACATTGAATGCGGCGATCGAGTGGTTGGCGAGTGCTTCGGAACCGGCGACGCAGAAGCAGATTCTCGAAGAGATCAACAAGGCGTTTGAAGGCCGCGTCAATATTCCGCAGCCCGCAGCGTGGACCCCTGCCTACGATCGACTGGTCAACAGCCCCGATGCGGAAATTCGATCACGGGCGGACCAGGTGGCGGTCGCCTTTGGCGACAAACGAATTTTGCCGCGGATGCGAGCCCTGCTGCAGGATTCGTCCGCGCCGCTTCCCCAACGCCAGAAAGCTCTGGAACTGATTGTGAAAGGTCGTGACACCGAAGCGGCAGATTCTCTGTTAGCGGTGCTCGACGAGACTGAACTGCGTGGTCCCGCGATCCGGGCTCTGGCGGCCTATGACAAGCCAAAGATTCCTGGCGAGATTCTTGAACGCTACGGCAAGCTACCCGACAGCGAAAAGCGCGATGCGATCAACACGTTGGTTGGCCGTCCCCGGTCGGCAGAAAAGCTGTTCGATGCGATCGAGAAGGGGACCGTGCCGCGGACCGATGTGCATGCATACCATGTTCAGCAGTTGCTCGGTTTCAAGGACGAAGCATTGGCGAAACGGATTCAGTCGGTCTGGGGCGATATTCGTCCCACGGCCAGTGACAAACTCGCCCTGATTGCCAAGCATAAGGAAGGTCTTTCCCCGGCTCGGTTGAAGACGGCGGATCTCGGAAATGGCCGTCGCCTCTTCGCGAAAACGTGTGCCGCGTGTCACGTCCTGTTTGGAGAAGGGGGCAAGATCGGTCCCGACATCACGGGTTCAAATCGTGCCAACGTCGATTACCTGCTGGAGAACATTCTGGATCCCTCGTCGATTGTCGGGAAGGACTATCGTATGACAGTCATCGCGACGACGGATGGCCGAGTGATCTCGGGATTGATCCAGAAGGAAACGGACAGTGCGGTGACACTCAGGACGATCAATGACACGGTCGTGGTCGCAAAGACAGATATCGATGAGCGAACTCTTTCTGAGTTGTCGCTCATGCCTGAAGGTCAATTGAACCAACTGACGTCAGACGAACAGCGCGACCTGATCGCTTATCTGGGGTCGCCCCACCAGGTTGCTCTACGAGGACCCAAGGGGCCGATTGATCCGCAAACGGGTCGCGTTCCCAACGCCATTGAAGGCGAGGGGCTGAAGATCGTTGGCAAGTCCGCAGGGAATGTGTCGAGTCAGCCCATGGCAGGCTTCACCAAGGATAAGTGGTCAGGAAGCGACCATCTCTGGTGGACGGGGGCATCCCCGGGAGCGAAGCTGGAACTGGAACTGCCGGTGGAAACCGAGGGAACCTATGAGATCGATGCCGTCCTGACGATGGCTCGTGACTACGGAATCGTGCAACTTCTGCTGGATGACGAACCGATCGGCGCTCCGGCCGACTGTTACGATGTCGATGTCGTCACAACTGGAGAATTGTCATTCGGGATCAGAAGATTGACCAAGGGGACGCACAAACTGGGCTTCCAGATTACCGGTGCGAACCCGAATGCGGTGAAGGGCTATATGGTCGGCCTGGATTATATCAAGCTGACCAGGACGGATCGCTAGGCAGGAATTGACCGCAGTCGTCTGAGGGTTCGCTTTGGGGAGGAAGATCTCACGGGGCCGGGGAGCCTTCGCGCAATGCAGGCGAAGCAAGGCCCCGGTTGCTGTGTGGATATCCGAACGAATTGCAGCGTGCCGAGAGCCGGGCGCTGCACATCAAAGGGAGCAGGAATGTCCGGCGGGACCCCGTTGAACGCGGCGCGACAGGAAGCCGTGTGAGGTTATGAAGGCATAACACCCGTCGGCAGTAACCTTAAATCAGAATTCAGGTCACGTAGATGTGGACGCTCGTGCGCGAGTGTACTGATTCCCCATTTCTGGATTAAGTTTTCGAGAAGTCAAGTTCTTTGTTTCTCGAGCGAATTCGGGTGTGTCAGCCCCATTCCGGTTCCCCGTCTTCTTCCGAATAATCACGAAGGCATCGAGCGTACAAGGTCGAGTGGACAGGTGTTCTTTGTCGGCTGCAGGGCTGGGAATTCAATATTCTGAATTGGATGCAGTGAGGACGCAAACCGGTTGTCTCGGAGTGGTTCGCCAGCCTAAGATAGAGATCGCTGCCTAGGGGTCCCTCCGGTTTGCTGCTTCCTACCCTCCTGCCTGTATAACATTGGGCTATGTTAGGTTCGTCTTATGCCAATATTCCCCTTTCGCTTTGACGTGAGTTCAGTCGTCATCCGCAGTCTCGTATCTCGTTCTCCACGGGCCATGGTCTTGCTTGCAGGCGTACTGGCGATGGGGTGCCAGAAGTCAGTTCCACCCTCCAAAGAAGCTCCCCCCCCGGTGGTGAGCGTTGCGGTGCCCGTAGTGGAAGAAGTTCAAGAGTTTGAAGAGACCACCGGCCGACTGGTTGCCCGCGAGGCTGTCGAAATTCGGTCGCGAGTGAGCGGATATCTGGATCGAACCTTTTTCGTCGACGGAGCGAACGTTCAGGAAGATCAGCCACTTTTTGAAATCGATGCACGTCCATACGCCGCAGAACTCGCCCGGGCCAGCGCCAATGTCGAACAAGGTCGTGCACGTGTCGATCGCCTGAAACGTGAAGAAGAACGTATTCGCAAGCTGTTCGGCACGAAGAACACCACACAGGCCGATCTGGACCTGGTGTCGGCAGACCTCGCGGAAGCCAGGGCGGCAGTCGATGGTTTGATCGCGGCCCGGGAAATCGCCGAACTGAATCTCGAGTTCACCAAGATCTCGTCGCCGATTACCGGACGTATCAGTCGACGACTGGTCGATCCCGGTAACCTGGTCAAAGCCGACGAGACGCCGCTTGTGACCGTGATGTCGCTGAATCCGATCTATGCCTACTTCGATATCGACGAACGAACCGTGCTTCGGGTCGAGCGACTGATCCGGGAAGGGAAGATTCCTTCGCCACGCGACTCCAAGTATCACGTCAGTTTCGCGCTGGCGGACGAAACCGAATTCACCCGCACGGGTGAGATCGACTTCCTTGATAACCACATTTCGGCGACCACCGGCACCCTGCGCCTGCGTGCGACCGTCGAAAACGACAACCTGCTGTTGCAACCGGGGATGTTCATTCGCCTGCACGTTCCGATTGGTAATCCTCATCCTGCCTTGCTGATTCCGGAAGAAGCTCTCGGGTCCGATCAGGGGCAACGTTATGTGTATGTCGTCAACGATGAAGATGTCGTGACCTATCGCCGCGTGAAGATCGGCTTGCTGAAAGAAGGACGCCGCGTCATTGAAGAGGGACTCGGCCCCGAAGATCGCGTGATCGTCTCGGGTTTGCAGCGTGCTCGCGTCGGAATCAAGGTGAACCCCGAACTGGTGGCCCAGAAAAGTCCTGAATCGGCAGCATCGCCGGCTTCCGAAGGAAAATCCGTTCCCGCCAAATCGATTGAGCGGAAACCGGAGAGCGGTTCGACAGGCGGGCATAAAGCCGTCGAAGCCAAGGCAACCACGGACGTGCTTGGCCGTCCCTGACAGTTCCTGGGGAGAGGAATCCACTGCAGGCTGACTGCGGGTGGGCTCCATCCCCACCCTGGCGAGGTGGTTTGATTGTCACTTTGCAACGATCCCACCCTGGCGTGACCTGACGAGAGTTCTCATGTTTTCAAGGTTCTTCATAGATCGACCGATCTTCGCCAGCGTCCTGTCGATCCTGATCACTCTGGCGGGCGGTCTTGCGGTCTTCGAACTGCCCATCGCTCAGTATCCCCCCGTCGCCCCGCCTACGATTCAGGTTGACTGCAATTATCCGGGGGCCAGTGCCCAGGTGGTGGCCCAGACCGTCGCGGCACCCATTGAGCAGCAGGTCAATGGCGTCGAAAACATGCTTTACATGTCGTCACAAAGTACCAGTGACGGCTCTTACACGTTGACGGTGACTTTCAAACCGGGCGTCGATCTGAACCTGGCACAGGTGCTCGTTCAGAACCGTGTCAGCCTGTCGATTCCCTCTCTTCCCGATGTGGTTCGTCAGACCGGCGTGACGACCAGAAAGCGTTCTCCTGACATTCTGCTCACCGTGAGTCTCAATTGTCCGGATGATCGCTACGATCAGCTATATCTCAGCAATTTCGCCGTGCTGCGAGTGAAGGATGAACTGGCTCGCCTTCCGGGGATCAGTGAAGTGCTGGTGTTCGGTCAGCGCGACTACAGTATGCGAATCTGGGTCGATCCCGACAAACTGGCGATGCGGGAACTGGGAATCAGCGACGTCGTCAACGCACTGCGTCAAGAAAACCTGGAAGTGGCCGCTGGCCAGATCGGTCAGTCTCCGACACCCCCCAAATCGGACGGTAGCGACGTCGTGCGGCAACTGCCAATCGATGTTCTGGGCCGACTCTCCACCGTCGAAGAATTCGAGAACGTCATTGTCCGTATGTCGGGCGAAGGCGAAATCATCTGCATCAAGGATGTGGGTCGCGTCGAGATGGGGGCACGCTCGCAGGACGTCAGCAACCGCTTTGATGGTAAGCCGACGGTGGGTCTGGCGATTTTTCAGTTGCCTGACGCGAACGCGCTGGAAACGGCCGACCTCATCAAGAGTAAGATGAAAGAGCTTTCGGAGTCATTTCCGGACGGAGTTCACTACGAAGTCGGTTACGATACGACCCCCTTTATTCGGGAATCGATTGAAGAGGTCGTTAAGGCTTTGCGCGATTCCGTGATTCTGGTGGCGCTCGTCGTGTTGATCTTCCTTCAGGGGTGGCGGGCTGCGGTCATTCCTCTGATCGCGGTTCCTGTGGCGATCGTGGGGACCTTTGCGGCAATGGCCATCACCGGCTTCAGCATCAACAATCTGACCTTGTTCGGTCTGGTGCTGGCGATCGGGATCGTGGTCGACGATGCCATCGTGGTGGTGGAAGCGGTTGAGCACTATATCGAGAAGGGGCTCTCTCCGCGCGAAGCTGCGATCTGGGCCATGGAAGAGGTTTCGGGCCCCGTCATTGCTGTGGGACTCGTGCTCAGCGCCGTGTTTATCCCGTGCGCTTTCCTCTCCGGGATTGTGGGGCAATTCTTCCGGCAGTTCGCGTTAACGATCGCCATCTCTACGATCATTTCGACTTTCAACTCGCTCACGCTCAGTCCGGCGCTGGCGGCGCTGCTGCTGAAGCCGAAGTCGGCTGGACGCGATCCCTTAACCTGGTTGATCGACACTCTGTTCGGCTGGTTCTTCTGGCTGTTCAACCGTACCTTCGGACTTTCCACCAGGCTGTATATCGGGATTGTGGGGGGGCTCCTGCGTGTACCGATTCTGGTGCTGGTGGCGTACGTCGGGTTGCTGTGGCTGACGAATGACACGTTCCAGCGCCTGCCCACGGGTTTCATTCCGACGCAGGATAAAGGCTATTTCATCGCCAGTATCCAGCTTCCCGATTCCGCCGCGGCAATTCGTACTCGTGATGTGGTTGCACGTATCGAGAAAATCGCGCTGGAAACACCGGGGATCAAGAACGTGAACTCCGTCGCTGGCAACTCGTTCGTGCTCAGTGCGTACGGATCAAACTTTGGTTCGATGTTCATCATCTTGAAAGACTTCCACCATCGGCGCGATCCGTCGATGCAAGCCGATGAAATCCTCAAAGTATTACGGAAGCGGTACGCGACCGAGATTCCGGAAGCAATCATCAACGTGTTTCCTCCCCCTGCGGTAAGCGGACTGGGGCGTGCAGGTGGTTATAAGCTGATGATTGAAGACCGTGGGGAAGTGGGGCTAAAGGTATTGCAGGAGCAGACGGATAACATCGTTTCTCAGGGAAACAAGCCGTCCGCCTCAGCACTGACGGGGCTGTTCACGGTCTATAAGGCCAATTCACCTCAACTGTTCGTCGACATCGACCGTCGTGCCTGTTTAACGCAGGGGATTTCGCTAAACGATGTCTTCGGGACGCTCCAGGCGTATCTGGGGTCCCGTTACGTCAATAACTTCAATCGCTTTGGCCGGACGTGGCAAGTTGTCGTTCAGGCCGACTCGCAATTCCGCGACGAAATTCAGGATGTGGGCCGGTTGCGAGTTCGTAACCGCATGGGCGAGATGGTTCCTCTGGCCGCGATTGCCTCCGTGCGCGAAATCAGCTCACCCCTTGTTCTGACTCGGTACAACATGTATCCCGCGGCGGCAATTAACGGGAACGTCGAACCGGGATTCAGTACGGGGCAGGCCATCGAACAGGTTGAAGCACTGACCCGCACCGAACTTCCCAATACGATGTCCATGGAGTGGACCGAGATCACCTATCTTGAGCGGATGGTGGGGAATACGGGGATCATCGTCTTCGCTTTATCGGTTGTATTTGTGTTCCTGGTGCTGGCAGCACTGTATGAAAGCTGGTCGATGCCACTGGCGGTGATTCTGGTGGTGCCGATGTGCGTGCTGAGTTCCATCACGGGCGTGGCGATTGCCTCCATGGACATCAACCTGTTCACTCAGATCGGCTTCATCGTGTTGATCGGGTTGGCGTGTAAGAATGCCATTCTGATCGTGGAGTTCGCAAAGTATCGCCGCAGTGAAGGGGTTCCTGCCCGAGAGGCGATTCTGCATGCATGCGAACTGCGACTGCGACCCATTCTGATGACGTCGTTCGCCTTCATTCTGGGGGTCGTGCCGCTGGTGATTGCCACTGGTGCGGGTGCCGAAATGCGTCGTGCCCTGGGAACGGCGGTTTTCAGCGGAATGCTCGGCGTGACCTTCTTCGGGATCTTCCTGACACCCGTCTTCTTCTACGTCATCGACAAGATGTCGGGGTGGCAGTGGCTGGCGAACTCGTTCCCCGCCAGGGTCGCTCGATTCGTATTGGCAGTAATCACGCTGGCGCCCGTCAGAAAGATGGTGCGAAAGCGATCCGCTCAACCGCCGGTCCGCAATGAGATCCGTAGTGCTGTTGGTGATGCTGATTAGGCCGTCGTCGTCGGTTCGCTCGGCTTCCTCCTTGAAATCCATCGTGCAGAGTCTGTCTGTCTCTACGCACGGAAACACTCCTGACCCGGCGATGTCACACGTTGGGTGACGCCGGAGTAGCGATCCGGGCGAGACATCAGCGCGATGACGAAAGTCTGCGCCACGTACGTCTCATGCGGTCAAAGATTCCACGGGGGATCGCGCGCGACCAGTTTCCGAGGGGGCAGTAGAAGCAAAATCGACAACGGGATCTGTACCGCGTCGTAAGTTTTGCAAGGCAGGATCTGCCTTAGAAGGACCAGACGGCCTGAGCACACGTCTCGCAGATGCGAAGGCTGCTGCTCAATCCGCTCTCATGCAGGGCTGCGGCCACGGTGTCTGAGAGGCGGCAGAAAATGGTAACTCCACCACAGCTATCGATTGTTTCATCGAAGGCCCGCAACATGGCGACGCCCCAATCGTCAATCGATTTCAAGCTGCCCAGATCCATCACAACCTGAATCGGACCGTGGGCTGTGATATGTTCAACAAGTTCGAAAAGCTCGTCGGAAATGAGTTCGTAGTTGCCGTCGACAATGGCAGGAACCATAGTGCACACGACAGTCACATCGTTGACTTGTTCGACATAAAAACTCTGAGCAAGTACTGCGGTCATGAATGGATCTCGGTAAGGGGAGGTGACGGCAATCTGACAAAGATTTCCAGGTCAACATCCTGCGGCGGAACACGTTCAAAAACGGCCCATTCCGTCAATTGTCCTACGAACCTGGAATGCGCTACCGCATAAATGCGAAATCGGCCTTCAGAATTCTGGGTAATGTCGAGCTTGTGCAACCGGCCGAAGGTCTTGGCACGGATATGGTCAAACAAGCTGTCGGTCGATTTGTCGAGATGTTTTTCGGTGAGTTTCATGGCGGTCCACGTAGCAAATGGTATTCCAGACAATAAAAACTGTGCTGGAGACGAAAAGTGTAAAAATCAAGTGTGAAGTGTTCGCGAAGCGATTGTGAAAACCTGAGGAAGCCCAAGTAGGACTGGTGGCCTTCCTGGACCAAACTGGCAAACGGTTCAAGAACTGAACCGCATCTAGCAGTGCTGAATGTGTCTGACAGGCAAATTCAGTTCCGGTCGAATGAATGACCGCCGGACTCTCGGATTTTTCAGGGCGTGATTCGCCGAAACCCCTTTTTTCATAGAGATTTCAGACGTTTGTGGATACCCGATAGCTGGCTGCAGTCTGTTCAAATTGGGCAATTTGATCGGCAATCCAGGCCTGATCTCGTGGCAACTCTTTTGCCATGAGGCGGGCAACACGTGGAGCCATTTCGACCGCTGCCTTGGCATTCAGGAACAGAGATCGGGTTCGTCGCGCCAACACGTCCTCGACCGTTCGAGCCATCTCGTGCCTTACGGCAAAAACCACTTCGGCCCCGATATACGGGAGCGCAGGGTCAAGCCGCTCTCGCAGTTCGGGATTTGCGTTGGCAATATCTTCGATTCTGACGGCATCGGACCCGTAGACTGCCAGATGTGACGTCACGCTGGCGGGCGAGGCAGCACCGTGTACAGCGAGCGTTCTCGTAAGGCAATGTCGCTCAGGCAATTGAGCCAATGTGGCGGCCTGATCGACGCAGTCTTCGGCCATGTTCCGGTAGGTCGTCCACTTGCCACCGGCAATCGTCAACAGGCCTGAGTGGTCGATGTGAATCGTGTGGTCGCGAGAAAGTGCCGCCGTATTTGTGCCGTCTCCTGTACGGACAAGGGGGCGGATCCCCGCAAAGACGCTCAGAATGTCGCTCCGTCTGGGGGGCTTGCTCAGATAGCGACCCGCGGTCTCAAGGATGAAGTCAATTTCCTCTTCGGTGGCCACGGGTTCGATTGGAATGTCATTCAGCGGAACGTCCGTAGTTCCGACGAGCGTATGCTGGTGCCAGGGAATGGCGAACATCACGCGACCGTCAGGAGTATGAGGAACCATGATGGCCGAGTTACCGGGAAGGAACGAACGGTCAAAGACGAGGTGAATTCCCTGGCTGGGTGCGATCAAGGTCGACGCCGCGGGGTCTGCCATTTTTCTGACTGCGTCGCAGTAAGCTCCGGTGGCATTGATGACGACGCGGGCAGCGATTTCGAGCTGATGATCTGTCTCGCAGTCGCGTGCCACGACACCACTGATAAAACCGTCGACATCACGTCGCAGTTTGGTGACTTCCATATAATTCAGCAGCACCGCTCCTCGTTCGCTGGCGGTGGTCGCCAGATTGATCAGCAGCCGCGCGTCATCGAATTGTCCGTCATAGTAAACGACGCCTCCCTGCAGGCCCTCGGTCTTGATGGTGGGGAGCCGCTTCAGGATTTCGTCACGCGACAGACGACTGGTAGGGCCGAAGCGGTACCGCCCGGACAGGAGGTTGTAGACCTTGAGCCCGAAGCCATAAAAAGGGGATTCCCACCAGGTGTAGCTCGGAACGATGAAGGCCAGATCATGGACCAGATGTGGGGCGTTCTGACGGAGGAGTCCCCGTTCTTTCAACGCTTCCATCACCAGCGAGATATTCCCCTGTTCCAGATAACGGACACCGCCATGCACGAGCTTCGTGCTGCGACTGGAGGTCCCTTTCCCGAAATCATGCTGTTCAAGCAACAAGACCTCGTAGCCGCGTGACGCTGCGTCGACCGCGACCCCGACACCTGTCGCGCCGCCACCGATGATGAGCATGTCCCAGGGGGTGCGACGACTCTCCAGACGTTCTCGCATCTGTTCCCGTTTCATCGTCATTCATCTCCTTCCCAGTCTGTGCAGCGACTGACGGCCTTTTTCCAGCGTTCCCGGGCCCGGGTCACAACGGCCTGGTCCATTCGAGGTTCAAATCGTCGATCGATCTGTTCTAAAGTGGCCAGTTGAGACACGTCGGTCCAGACGCCTGCTGCCAGACCTGCCAGGAACGCCGCCCCGCGCGCCGTGGTCTCGGTAACCGCTGGACGAACCAGAGGGACTTGCAGCAAGTCCGATTGGAATTGGAGCAGCAGGTCATCCCGGGTTGCCCCTCCATCCACTTTCATTTCCGGCAGCGTGACCCCCGAGTCACTTTGCATCGCAGCGGCGAGATCCGCGACTTGATGCGCAATCGACTCGACCGCAGCACGGGCGATATGTGCGACGGTGGTTCCTTGTGTCAGACCCATGATCATTCCTCGTGCATTTGCATCCCAGTAGGGGGCTCCCAGGCCGGCAAATGCAGGCACAAAGCAGACGCCGCCGCTGTCCGGAACCGATCCGGCAAGGTCGCGGATCTCCTCAGATGAGACAATCGCCCGTAATCCATCTCGCAACCATTGCACGACCGCCCCGCCAATGAAGACACTTCCTTCGAGTGCATAAGCGACCTGGCCGGCAGGTGCCGCAGCGATGGTCGTGATCAACCGGCTATGTGACGCGACCGGGGTGTCTCCGGTGTGCTGCAGCATGAAACAACCGGTCCCGTAGGTTGTCTTGGTTTCGCCTCGGTGGACGCACAGTTGTCCGAAGAGTGCCGCCTGCTGATCACCCGCGATACCCGCAATGGGAATTGGAGCTCCGAATTGTTCTGCGGCGACTTCGGCGAGCTGACCACTGGATTCACAAACGTCCGGAAGCATTGCCCGGGGGATTCCGAAGAGACTGAGCAGTTCGGCATCCCACTGCCGGGTGTGGATGTTGAAAAGCTGCGTCCGGGAGGCATTCGTGACATCTGTCAGATGGCTTTTCCCTTTCGTCAGATTCCAGATGAGCCATGAATCGACAGTCCCGAAGGCCAGTTTTCCTGCTGCTGCCTGCTCACGCGCACCAGGGACGTTATCCAGAATCCAGGCAATTTTCGTTGCGGAAAAATAAGCGTCCAGAACCAGCCCGGTTCGTTCTGTGACGAGTCCCTCAACCCCGTCGCGGCGGAGCCGATCACACATCGGTGCGGTACGTCGATCCTGCCAGACGATTGCCGGACAGATCGGCTGACCGGTTTTACGATCCCAGACAATGGTGGTCTCGCGCTGGTTCGTAATCCCAACCGCTGCAAGGTCGCGGGCATGGATTCCCTGTTGTTCGATCGCCTGTCGCGCCACGGACAGTTGCGTTTCCCAGATGTCGTGGGCGTTGTGTTCGACCCAGCCGGGCTGGGGGTAATGCTGCCGGAATTCGCGTTGTGCGATCTGGCAGACAGAACCCGTTTCATCAAAGATGAGTGCCCGACAACTGGTCGTTCCGGCGTCGAGTGCGAGTACGTAGGGCATGAATGCAATACTCACGAAATGCGGCGTGAAGGGAAGGGTTCTGCCGACCTGAGATTTTGATTTCGATTGCGGTGATTGGGACGCCTCTCATTGTACCCGCGCCGGTGCAATCCATCACGCGAATCCGCCGCTTCGTCGCTGGAGACCATCCGACATTTTTGAATGGAAGCGCCCCCTCGTGAGGGACCGCGGCTTCCATGAGGTCAAGGGGCAGAGCGGAGAGACAACTGTCATTGAGGAGGACGTGACGAGCTGCGGCAGGCGAAATATATTGTCGGGGATCGCAATCTACTCGCCCCGCAATCGCAATCCCGTCGCTTCGATCTGGATGGTCCAGCCGGCCGAATCGGTAATCGTCTGCAGCACTCCCCCGACCGTCGTGTTTTCGAGCTCGAAGGTCATCGTCTTGCTCAACCGATCACGGCCCAGATCATCGTCGTCATAGAGAATGGGGGCTCCCAGGTGTTCCTGGAGGGCTTCCAACAGGTCCCGACGACTGACTGGCTTCGATTGTTTGTAGAGCAGCAGCCGTTGAGTCAGCTTTCCCTCGACATCCACCTTCGGCGGCGGGGGTGGAAACGTCGAGCCCTCGTCCTCCGGGATGATGTCGGTTGGAGCCTGAGCCAGGTGAGGAGGCAGGGGAGCGTCGCGATTGAATGGTTCGAGCGCATTGGCAACTACGTCGGGATTTGCGACCGGTGATGGCGCGACGGCAACCGGCAATGCGGGATCTGATGCGCCGACGGGTGCTGGCGAGGGTTGCTGGTCGGTATCGATGTTCTCTGGCAACGTCTCTGTGGGCATTCCGGTGACGTCGATGGGGGAAGGGGGCGGTGCAGGGACCAGGCGGTGCTTGGGACGCAGGGCCAGGACAGCGACGAACACCGAAATCGCAATTGCCAAGAGCCACGCCGCAGTGAGAGGAGAACTGATCAGGCGCTGAAACGTCGTCGAGGTCGGCGCTTTTGCAACGTAAATTTTGTCCTGCGGGGACTTCCTGCTGCGGCGAGCATGTTCGTGACTGGCAAGCTCGTCAGGGGTGAGTCGGCGAATCCCGTATTGTCCGTCGCCGCTCGTTTCAGTGATGCGCAGTGCCGTCTTGCACTCCGGACAATTGACCCGCCTGCCGATATACGAACGATCGCGAATCCGCAGAGTCGTACCGCATTCAGGACAGGAAGAACGACCGGACATTACGAGAACCAATTTTCAGAAGAAGGGGAGAAGGAACTTGAGCGACCGAATCCTTCACGTTGTCTCAAAGAAGTGATGTTATTACGGAACAGCATGGCAGGACTGCACATGAACAGACCTGCCGTTCGTCTTCTCAATTTATTTCGTCAGCTCAAATGGTTTCAACCCGCTCGCGCTGGCTGCGGCCAGTGTGGTGACCAGGAGATTCTTCCTGGCTTCATCAACGATGATGACTAACGTCTTTTCGGGTTTGGGGTCAATCCCCTTCGAGTCTGCGAAGATCTTCAAGACGACGTCCTTTACGGGAGCTCCATCCATCTTGAAGGTTTGTGCAATATTCTTGGTAAAGCCCCCCAGTTTGAGTGCGTCGCCATCGATTTCAATAGGTGTCTTAATTTCCCCGGCGATGAAGTCGAATGCTTCATTCAGTGGCATACGACGGAAATCGACATCGATCCGCATCTGCAGCCGATCGGCGACCAGTTCCGGGATTTTGGATTGCTTCGGGTCGGCAGGTACGGGGCGCGACTTCGTGAAGTCTGTTCTGGTGGACTCTTCCCAGGACAGCATGGCTCCCAGCACCAGATTGGGACCGGCGACATCGGGCAGGCTGGTGACCAGTTGAACGTGCTCTGGTCCGTGGTGGAACTCGGTTGCCATCGAGAATACTTCCATCATCGCCGGAACGCGTCCAATGACCATCCGTTTGCCTTTTTCCTGGGGGTTCATCTGCTGGAAATAGGGGAGCAGGTGTTCGGCAAGTCCGGCCAGTTTCTCCTGAAGCTCGTTCTCTAGCTTAAGGATCGCCTTCTTGCCGGTCACACCTTTTCCGTGCAGCAGGATTTCCGAGAAGAATTCGTCGGGCGACAGGTGGATGCTCCAGGCGACGGTTTCGACTTCATCCCCCAGCCATTCGACGGAGTTCTGAATCAAAGGCACGACGTTCTGCGGAAACCAGGTCTCCTGCAGTGTCAGTGTCTGCGGATTGAAGATTGCGGTCAGGTGCCGATCGCGATCGGTGAAGGGAAGCAGCGGGTCGATTGCTTCGGCGGGGTGCCGCTGCGTCACGGCATCGACCATCTCTTGTGCCTGGCTTTTCGGGCAGACAACCAGCGTCCGCTGATCGACGATCATGTAGGCGCGCTGTTCCGAAATGTAAACAGGTTGAGAATAGCTGTCATCGCGCATGCCGAATTGTTCGATCAACTGGCTGCGTTTTTGTTCTTCGGTCAGGTGTGCGACAGCGGCAACATCGGGCAGCGTCCCACGCATTCCGGGGATCAGGCAGATCATCAGCTCTTCGACCTGCTCGGGTTTTCGCTGGAAGAGATCCTGAAGTGTCTTTTCAATGAACTGAGCGAGTGCCGGGGCACAGAAGCGAATTTCTTCTCCGAGGCTATCGGGCTTCCAGAGTTCGGCCGGTCTCAGATTCAGCACGACCTGCGATCCGAAGGGAATGTACTGGAGTTCGATCGGCTTGCCGTGAGTCGGGCTCGAATGGGCGGGGCCCTCGTTCGAACCGGCCTCGCTCACGGCGTCGTGCTCCTGCGAAGCGGCGTCAGACGAAGCCTGATTGGGCAGTTCCGACGACGTTTTGGATGTGAAGCGGGGAACGATAAACACCATACCGGCAATGACCGCCAGGGCCAGTCCTGTCAGCCCCAGGCCGATATTTCTGCGACGGGAGTTCTGCTTTTGTCGTTCCTTCAGTCGCTCCGTTGTTCCTTTGGTGGTGGCAATCCGGTCGAGTGCGGCCAGCTCAGGTGGAACGCTGAAGTTGAAATCGGGAGGGGCACCCTGCGGGGAAGCCACTGGCTCACTCGGGATCTGGCCCGACGGAACCGTTTCTGTCTTCGAGGACGACGGAGCAGAGTCTTCGCTGGTACGATTCGGCGGGGGTGCCGGGGACCCGGTCGCTTCGGGGGGAACGACGGTTGGCTCCGCGAGCACGAACGTGTGCGCACACTTAGGACATTTTCCCTTTCGTCCCAGCAGACTTCGATCGGGAATCTTGAGGTGTTTTCCGCAGTTCGGACATGGAATTTGAATCGACATGGATTTTACCGCTCGCCGTCCTGACCGTGTTTACTTGTAGTCACCGCGCGGTGTGCTCATTCCGGATGACGCCGAGAGAAACTGCTGCGGAACCGAATCGTGAAGGGTAACAGATCGGTCGGCTCAGTGGTCGCATCACGCGTTCAGTCCGGGCTTGAGCTTCTCGTACGCTCAGTCGAAAGCAGCGACGCAATCCACTACGCGCAATGATGATGTGCGTTGTACAATGTCTGCGTTGATTATGGAACTTGTCGACCGTCCGATGTGTGCGCGGGCCCGTGCAGACATCGCAGATTCCGCGGCCTTGAGAGGGGCGATGAGGGTGGACTGGACAGAAACCTTTCCCGGTGAATTTCAGGTTCAAAAGGTGACAGAAAGCGAATCGGGGGGCGGACTGACTTTGGTTGTCTTGCAGAGACCTGATAATAGAGGCCGGTTAATGAAGAACCCGGCACCGTTGCTGATTAGCTTTGTCTGCGGAATCCTGGCGTGCCTGTTCGTGGTGGTGGGCAAGATGTTGATCTTTCCCTCGGCGGTTCAAGCTCTGCCATTCTTGTCAGCCTACAGGGAAGAATATCACGACTATGGCTTGATTCCCGACTTTTACTACAAACTTGAAGCACGGATGAATCCGCGTGAGTTCGAGAGGTTTGTGTATCTGGTGGGTTTTCGTCCTGAGGATCAGAAAAACTCAACTCTGTACCTGATCGAGCTTCCAGACTATTCCAAAAGGGCTGAGTACTCTGGTGGGGAACTTGTTTACGAAGAATCCCGAGAATGAGTTGCGTCCATCGCAATTGAGCTTGCCTCACCGCTTTTACGGCTGTCGGATCCAGTGTGTACGGCCTGCCTGGTTGCTGAAAACCGGTCGGCAAGTCTGGCTTTCCTGATCCAGAATATCCTGCAAGAATCCGGCAGCGTTGATCTTGGATCGCCGTCGATCTTTGTTTTGTGAGAAAGCCCGCCCAGCATGACCCAGGAAGCGACCCTTATTCGCCCGCCACTGTTTCAGGACCGTAGCTTCTGGGGGCTGAATCTGACCCAGTTCTTTGGTGCTTTTAACGATAACCTGTTTAAGCAACTTGTCATGCTCGACTGTCTCGATCAGGCGAGTCAGGGGGGACGGGACCTCCAGGGATTAGGACTCGTCCTGTTTTCCATTCCGTTCATCGGAATTTCTGGCTTTGCGGGATTTCTGTCAGACCGATTCAGCAAGCGGACCATTATCGTTCTGTGCAAAATGGCCGAAGTGCTGATTGTAATCCTGGGGATGATCGGGTTCCTGCTGCATAGTCTTCCGTTCCTGTTGGCGGTCCTTTGCCTGATGGGGGCTCATAGTGCCTTTTTCGGCCCTTCCAAGTACGGCATCCTGCCCGAAATGTTGCGCGATCAGGACTTGCCGCGAGCCAACGGGATGATGTTGATGGCGACGTTCCTGGCCATTATTTTCGGTCTGACAGCGGCCGGCATGGCAAAGTACTTTTTTAATTCCACACTCTGGCTGGCGAGCCTCCCCTGCCTGGTGATCGCTTTATTGGGGCTGGTGACCTCGCTGGCGATCCGGCCTACGCCGGTCGCACAACCCAATCTGAAGTTCGACGCCTCTTCACTGCTGATCGCATCTCAGACTCGCCAGCTTCTCCGAGATTCACCCAGCTTGCTTTGGGTGCTCTTGATGTCGTCGGCGTTCTGGTTCGTCGGGGGGACTGTCTATCCGCCAGCGATCAATGCATTGGCGAAGGAGCAGTTTCATCTGGATGATTTGATCACTGGCATGATGGCCGCCAGTACGGGGGTGGGAATCGCGCTTGGCTGCGTCGTGGCGGGGATTCTTTCGAAAAATCGAGTCCGCGGCTGGATTGTGAGGATGGGAGCGTGGGGACTGACGCTCAGCCTTCTCGCTCTCGCCTTGCCCGGCCCGGGATGGGACAAAGTTCGTGACGAAATTCGCGAGCTGAAGTCCGTCGCGGGCGTGTCCGTTCCTGCCAACCCAACCTCAGTCGCTGTGAATTCAGCCGGAACCCCAGCAGTCGAAGGGACTGCAGGAGTTGGCGCGGAGAAGACTACGACTATTTCTGAGACTGAACGGGATCTGCAGGTGCAGGTGGCAGCGACAGGTGAAGTCGCGGACAAGACCGCTGAGCGTACCGCCCGCGATCAACGACTCAGCCCTGCCGAGCGGTTCTACCGTGGGACGCTGCTGGGACCTTATGGAAGTGTGGTTGCGCTGATCTGTGTGGGCTTGTTTGCCGGTTTCTACAGTGTCCCGCTACAGGTCTTCCTGCAGGCCTCGGCACCCGTGGAGCAGAAGGGGCGGATCATCGGGGCCAACAATTTGATCAACTGGATTGGTATCGCTTCTGCGGGTGCTGTTTGCTTTGCAGGCCGAGTTCTGCTGGTAGATACGCTGATGCTTCCCTACGCGTCGCTGTTCGGCATGGCGGCCGCTCTGATGTTACCCGTCGCGGCGTTCTACAGTCCACCAGACGTCGCAATCGAGCAGGAAGCGTGATTCCCCTCCTGTTCTTTTCGTTTCGGTCGTTTTTGCCCTCTCGGGCAGCAAGTTCATCGGAGAGACGTATTTGCGACTGTCGATCCGAAAAAGAAGGTATCGTCGATCGAAGTCAACCTATTTATCCTGTAATGGCTATTTTGTTTTATAGGAAAACTCAACTCAACTTGTGTTTCCTCTTTTGAGTCGCCAACATTCCTTGACAGGAGGCTTTTCCTCCGGGGGCAGGATCTAAGTCCGGCTCTGTGGGTTTCAGGCTGCGATTTTGAGGTTAAGTCAAATGCGAACTTTCTTGATGGCGATTGTTTTCGCTTGTGCGAGTATGTCGATCAGTTCCACTGCACAGGCCGAGTGTCCTCCGTGGCGTCCCTGCGGTCCCGGGAATTCGTTTGGCGGGAACCGATTGATTCCTCAGGGGTTCCACGGTGCCGATTTCCGCCCGGCATGTGCCGCCCATGACGCGTGTTACACCGGCAGCGGGATTCCTCGTGCGGAATGTGATCGGCAGTTCCTCGCAAACATGACCGCCGCCTGTGCCTGTTCCGATCGCCCTCGTGCCTGTCAGCGCAAGGCGCGACTGTACTATGGATTAGCACGGATTTTTGGCGGTAGCATGTATCGATAGGTCGTTTTTTCCACCGGTGATTCAAGGAAGAGAAATGCCAGAACGGATTCTGAGTATCTCGGGTTTACGCGGTGTCATCGGTGATGGGCTCGACCCAGAATACGTGACTCGCTTTGCTGCGTCACTCGGAACGATCGTCAACGGAGGGACCGTGGTTCTCTCTCGTGACGGTCGTTCGACGGGTGAAATGCTGCGGCACGCCGTGCTGGCGGGGTTGTTGTCGACCGGATGCCGTGTGCTGGATCTGGGAATCGCCTCAACCCCGACGTGCGGAGTGATGGTGACCGCTTTGAAGGCGGCCGGAGGACTGCAACTCACTGCCAGTCACAACCCGATCGAATGGAATGGTCTCAAACCCTTTTCACCCGAGGGAAGTGTCTTCGACAAAAGCACGGGTGAGCGACTGCTGAGCGTGATCAATGGGTCACCGGACTATCGGCCGTGGTCCCGGTTGGGATCCGTGGAGTTCGTTGCTGATCCGACGGGTGAGCACCAGAGACGTGTCTTCGAACTGATCGACGTCCCTGCCGTAAAGTCTCGCAAGTTCAAGGTTGTGCTCGATTGCAACCATGGTTCCGGCAGTTTGCTGGGCCCTCAGTTACTGCGTGAACTGGGTTGTGAAGTCATCGTGATGGGTGGGGTCGCAGACGGGCAATTCGAACATCCCGCCGAACCACTCAAAGAGAACCTCTCGACCTTGATGTCTGCCGTGGTTGCACACGGGGCCGACGTCGGATTCGCCCAGGACCCTGACGCCGACCGCCTGGCGATTGTGGACAACAAGGGACGCTACATCGGTGAAGAACTGACCCTGGGGCTGGCGGTCGATCACGTCCTGTCCCGCAAGAAAGGGCCGGTGGTCGTCAACGGTTCCACCAGTCGCGTGACGGCGGATATCGCCGAGAAGTACGGCTGTCCCTTCTATCGGTCGCACGTGGGGGAAGCCAACGTCGTGGCGAAGATGCGTGAAGTCGGAGCGCTGATCGGCGGTGAAGGGAACGGGGGGGTGATCGAACCCCAGGTCGGGTTCGTGCGCGACAGTTTCGTCAGTATGGCGTACGTGCTGGACGCACTGGTTGCTCGCGGGACTACCTTGAACGCATGGGTCGAGACGTTGCCCAAGTACACGATCGTCAAGGATAAACTGCATTGCCCGCGTGAACGGGTCGAGCAGGCCTGTGCCGCCCTGCGCCACGCTTATTCATCCGCCACCGCGACGGAGGGGGACGGCTTGCGTCTGGACTGGCCTGACCGCTGGGTCCAGGTCCGCGCCAGCAACACTGAACCGATCATTCGTGTGATTGCCGAAGCTCCCGACGAAGCGAAAGCCATTGCCCTGTGTGCTGAAGCTGTGGCCCTGGCCAAAAAAGCAGTGGTCTAGTCGCGGGTGAAAAAACTCCTGCGGCACCGCTTAAGTATGGCAACGCTGTTGCAAACGGGGGCTGCAGGAATTTCCCTGCGTGTCAGGGAAATCGTCTCGAACCTCCGCAACGGACGTCACGCAAGGTGATGAACGTTCGTCGTGCGCCCTTCCAGAAACGCCGGGGCTTGTGATTCCAAACTCCTCTCAGTAGTTCTCTCTCGCACAATCTGCCGACGCCGTTTGCAGTTCCTTCCGTGTCACATTCGCGAGGTAGTGCAAACGCCCCGTCTCAGGGAACCGCTGGTCCATTCGGTATTGCCTGACATGAAGTCTGTTCCAGTAGCAGTTCCTGTCGGAAATCCCCCCTTGGGAGAAGGGATCCCGCATCAATCTTGATGGATGCGGTTGTGGTCAAGTTTTCAACCGGCGCGAATTCTGTGAGAATCTCAGACGTTCCGATCTAGTTCGAATCAGGAATGATGACGATGACGACGCAAAGCCGAGTGAATGAGCCGACCACGTGGAAGGAACGGCTTGATGTGATCGTGGATATGATGCGTGACATGAGTCAGCACACGGATCCTCAGGCGATGGTCAAGTCGTACGGCGAGAAGATTCAGCAGTTGCTCTCGGTCGACTGTCGCATCTCGATCAGCCGGCGCGGCCTTGAAGCACCCTGGTACCGTGTCACCCGCAACACGTCGTGGTCTCAGGAAATCAATCCGTGGAAAGAGCCGGATCGGCTTCCGCTGCTGAAGGGTGGCCTGCTGGGACGACTGATTCATGGCGACCAACCGGTCCTCATCAATGATCTGCAGCTTGACCCAGCTGAGCCGGCGTACGAGCTTCTCCAGGGTTATCGATCGTTACTCGCCGTTCCCATGTATGATCAGGGGGTGGCGATGAACATGGTGATCATGCTCCAGCAGGAGCCGAATGGGTTTGAAGAAGAGCAGATCCCTGATCTCGTCTGGCGCAGCAATCTGTTCGGCCGGGTGACCAGCAATCTGGTGCTGAAGGAAGAGCTTCGACAGGCCTATCAGGTGCTGGACCGCGAGATGAAAGCCGTCGGGGATATCCAGCGTTCGCTGTTGCCCTCGTCGCTCCCTTCCATCCCGACACTGGATATCGCCTGCTATTACCAGCCGGCGCAGCGAGCCGGTGGGGACTATTACGACTTCTTCCCCATGCCGGATGGGAAGTGGGGGATCTTCATTGCGGATGTCAGCGGCCATGGAACGCCGGCGGCAGTGCTGATGGCGGTGACTCATTGCATTGCTCACACTCATCCTGGGCCGCCATTGCCACCCGGGAAGTTGCTGGAATACCTGAACTGCCACCTTTGTTCCCGTTACATCGGGACGTCTTCCCGGTTTGTGACGGGGTTTTACTGCATCTATGACCCGGCGCGGCGAGTGATCACCTACGCGTGTGCCGGTCATAATCCACCGAGGCTGAAACGCTGTCAGGATGGCTCGCTGCTGTCGCTTGATCAGGCCCGCGGACTGCCCTTGGGTATCTTGAAAGAAACTCACTACGAAGAAGCAGAGCTTCAACTGCAGCAGGGGGACCAGATCATTTTTTATACGGATGGCATCACCGAAGCGCAAAGCACCGACGGTAAGTTCTTCGGCACGGAACGGCTCGATCACGAGTTGGAGAAATGTTCGTTACTGGCCAACGCGCTGCTGAATTCTGTGCTCAGGTCCGTTGAACGATTTGCCAATGGCCGGCCCGCTGACGACGACCGAACGATGATTGTGGCACGTCTGGTATAGCCCTGTCGCACTTTTGTCACGAGGGCCGGATGACTGAATCCCGAGCAGGTCCGCCAACAGCGGGAATGGCTCTTCGAGAAAGACTTTTCTCCGGTTCCGAAGTCTTGTCATGGTTCCGGCTTCATTCTTCAGGGGTGCCATTCGTGACAGGCTCCGCTGGATTCGTGGGAATCTCTGGCGCCGATGGCTCTGAGGGAGTTGCGGGGGTCTCAACCGTTGGCATTTCTTCGATCTTTAACTCTTCGCGAAGTACGGGGGCTTCCAGTGTCTGGAACTTCCAGAATCGTCGTAGTCCGGTGGGCAAATCAGGGGCTTCGCCTGAGTCCAATTGCTGATATTGATCGCGAACTGTCCCGTCAGAGGATTTCTCTGAGAACTTGAAATTCTCAATGGACCAGCGGAACCATTTGCCGCGACGACCCATAGTGATTCGAAGTGGCAGAATGCTGGCTTTCCAGCCTAAAAGCTGCGGATAACGTGCGTAGAGGCCGAATTCACGTCGTTGCTCTCCACCCATGGGACTCATTCCCCCCGGCATTGCTGGCGGCATATTCGATGTTCCTCCCATCATTGCAGCCATGCCCATACCCATACCCATACCCATTCCCATGCCTCCTGACGCCATCATTTCCATCGCCGCTTCTGACGCATGTTGACTGCTCGAGTCAATGAGCGGTGGAGGCTGGGTGAGTTCGGAATAGAGCGGCAAGGTGTTTCGGAGGAATTTCTGTTGGGGCCGGGAAAGTTGCGAGTCGAGCGCGGTCCAGAGTTCATTCTCGAGTTCAGCGACTTCGTCGGGGAAGGGCTCAATTTCCGCGAGAACCGTTTGATCTTTTCGTCTTTCAAACTTCGTATGGGTCTTTTCCAAGGCGAGATAACGGTCGTGTACCTTGCTCAGGATTTCGTTGACACTCTGCCGATGCTCCGACGTGAGGACTTCTGTTGCAAAATTCGGGTTTAATCGAGGTTTCTCATCGGAGAATTGAACGATGGCAAGAGCTTCATTGGGGTCGTCACTTATGGATTGGTCGTCCGATGCGGGTTGCCCATCAGGATTTTGCTGAAGAGCCGGGGGAGAAATCGTGCTCATACGCAGTAGCTGGAGACTCAGATTGTTCTTTTCATTCTGAAGTTCATTAATCGTCTTCTGAAGCTTCGCATAATTTGTGACAGGAAACGGAGGTATCATTTTGAACAGAGCGATCGCGAGCAATCCCCCGAGAATCGCAAGGCTGAGCCAGAAACGTTTTTGAGCCCAACTCATCTTTTGCTTCTCCTGAGGGGAGATGACAGGGGAAC
This sequence comes from Schlesneria sp. DSM 10557, assembly GCF_041860085.1. Classification (NCBI taxonomy): domain Bacteria; kingdom Pseudomonadati; phylum Planctomycetota; class Planctomycetia; order Planctomycetales; family Planctomycetaceae; genus Schlesneria; species Schlesneria sp. DSM 10557. Next base: position 3,000,713 of record NZ_CP124747.1, on the reverse strand, counting down.
GGATCGATTCGACGTCGCATTTGACTTCGCTTGCCTGCTGATAGCGGCGGTTCGGCTCTTTCTCGAGCGTTCTCAGAACAACTTCATCCAGGCGAACGTCGAGCTGATATTTCTGTGACGGAGGGGCGAAACGACCGAGCGGGAGTTCGCCCGTCAGGAGTTCGTAGAAAACAACTCCCAGCGAAAAGATGTCGGCGCGATGATCGACGCTGCGAGTCCCCTCCATCTGTTCCGGAGCCATATACATCGGCGTCCCCATCACCTGATGCGTGCCCGTCAGCATCGGGACGTCAGCAGGACCTCCCAGCAGTTTTGCCAGACCAAAGTCGGCGATTTTCACGCGACCCCGTTTGTCGATCAGAATATTCTCGGGCTTAATGTCCCGATGCACGACCCCTTCTTCGTGGGCGAACTGTAACGCGTCACAAATCTGCGTCACGATACCCAAGGCGTCGGCTGACGTGATCTGACCAGCTCGCAAGGCCTGTCTGAGAGTGACGCCATCGACGTATTCCATCAGCAGGAAATACACACCATCCCGCTGTCCAAACTCGTAGACGATGACAATATGCTGATGGCCCAGCAGGGCCAGTGCCCGCGCTTCCCGCTGAAATCGTTCGGCAAAATTGGGGTCCTGCGCCACTTCTTCGGGCAGGATTTTGAGCGCGGCCCGGCGGTCCAGGTCCCGTTGCCGGACCTTGTAGACTGCACCCATGCCACCTTGACCCAGGAGTTCCAGAATTTCGAGCTGGGGAAACCGGGGGGCCAGTTCTGCCGGGGTGGGGGGAATCCAGCTGCGGCGATTTCCGGAATGAGAGCGAGAGCTGTCTGATGCCGCACCGCTCATGAAGGTGCTGGGTGAGAGACCCTGCTGCAACAGACAGGCCGGGCAGACTCCCGACTGAAAGTTGGCAGGTAACTCGTTTCCACAACGAGGGCATTTTTCGGATTCGCTCATGGCAAGACCTGTGGGTGAGATACAGAAGAAATGAGTCTCTTCTGTATTAAGAAGGATCTTCAACAAAACGTTACAAAGAATCCTGCCATCGGTGTCGAATTCGGGAGGTATTCTTCCATCGCGGTGACTTTCTTCCACCGATCATCCCGCGATGGCGGAGTTGCGTTCCGCGATCGCGCACACCAGAGTTTGCGTCTTTAATCGTGATCTTGCAGTGATCCCTGGCAAAATATCATTCGAATGTCTCATTCGCGTGGGTATGTTATGCTCATGATCGATCGACCGAAGCAGTGGAAACACCATGTCTCGTCATTCTTCGTTTGCAATGGGACAGTCGGCGCGGTTTGCGACCACGCGGTGGAGTCTGGTCTTGTCTGCCAAGGATCGCCCGACGGCAGACGCGCGAACGGCGCTGGCAGATCTGTGCCGGGCTTACTGGTATCCGTTGTATGCGCTGCTGCGTCGGCGTTGCCGGGACAGGCATGAGGCTCAGGACCTGACTCAGGAATTCTTCGCGAAACTGCTCGAACAGGACTTTCTCAAGAACATTGACCCTGCCAAAGGGCGATTCCGGGCGTTCCTGCTGGCAGCGGTCGAACACTTTCTCTGCAACCACTGGGACCAACAAAATGCTGTGAAACGAGGGGGTGGCCGACGAGGCGTGTCGCTCGATCTCCTGCCGTTCGATTGGGAATCGGGCGAGTCCCGTTTTTTGACGGAGCCATCGCACGAGATCACTCCTGAGCGGTTGTTCGAGCGGCAATGGGCGCTGGCCTTGCTTGAGCGAGTTCTTGATCGTCTGCGGGATGAGTACCGGGGGGCACAGAAACAGGCGCTGTTCGAAACTCTGAAGCCGTTTCTGACAGTCGATCAGGACTCGATCCGTTACGCGGACGTGGCTGCGGAACTCAACACGACAGAAGCGGCCGCGCGTGTTGCCGCACATCGACTGCGTAAACGTTATCGGGCTCTGCTGCGGGATGAGATCGCCCAGACTGTCGCGACGAAAGCCGATATCGAGGATGAACTTCGCTATTTGTTTGTCGTTCTCAGTTCCCCCCACTCGAAGTGATTCGGCAACGGATCCGGCGCAGGTGGGGAATTGTGCTCGTCTTGCCAGAGGAACAGTGTCCGGTCTGACGAGACTCCATCGAGCAGCCAACCTTCAAAGTCTCATAACCCGGTGGGTGCTGGTTGAGTTTCACGCGGGCCATGCGATATGGTCACCTGTCGCGATGGCCACCCGTCGCGGCGCAGCGCTCGTCTTTGTGAGCGGCGTCGATCAGTTCGGCGTTTGTGCACAATGGCGATTCATCGCACCGGGAAGCACGTCAATCGATTGAAAGCAGCAAGTTGGAAATCCCCAACTGAGGAGTCATCAGTGAGAGTCTCATTACGGTCTGCACCGCATCTCTCGGACATGGGGGTCCCTCGAAGAGAGGTGATCCAACGCTGGCTGGGGCTTCTGGTTGCGGTTTTGTGTCTGGCAGCAGGCAGTGTGTCTGCCGCCGAAGGCAAACGGCCCAACGTGCTCATCATCGTGGCGGATGATCTGGGTTACTCGGATCTGGGATGCTATGGAGGTGAGATCGAGACCCCGCAGCTTGATCGGCTCGCAGCGAATGGGCTCAAGTTTTCGCAGTGTTACAGCACGGGGCGATGCTGGTCTTCGCGGGCGGCGATTCTTACCGGCTATTACGCGCAACAGGTACGTCGCGATTCGATGCCGAAGGTCCCCAGTGCCGGAGGCCGCGGGATTCGGCCCGGTTGGGCGCAACTTCTTCCGACCATGCTGAGGGAGCAGGGCTATCGAAGCTACCATTCGGGCAAATGGCACATCGATGGCTCGCCGATGAAGAATGGCTTCGACCATGCCTACACGATCGAAGACCATGACCGATATTTCTATCCGCAGAATCACACGGAGGATGATCAACGTCTGCCCGCCGTCCCCCGCGATTCCGGGTTCTACCTGACCAACGCCATCGCCGACCATTCGATCAAGGTCCTGAAGGAACACGCCCGGCAGTTCAGCGATCAACCGTTCTTTCAGTATTTGTGCTTCACGGCGCCTCACTTTCCGCTGCATGCACTGCCCGAGGACATCGCCCGGTATCGCAATCGGTATCTGGCCGGTTGGGACGTTTTGCGATCGGAACGGTTTGCCCGCCAGCGAGAGCTGGGGCTGATCAACTGCGATCTGGCTCCCCGGCTGGAAAATTCGGCACCTCGCTGGAATCCGACCGAAGCAGTCCTTCATGAGAAAGTGGGCCCCGGCGAAATTGGTCGCGCTGTGGCCTGGAACGATTTGACGGAAGAGCAGCGTCTGTTCCAGGCCGAAAAGATGGCCATCCATGCGGCGATGGTTGATCGAATGGACCGCGAGATTGGCCGCGTCATCGATCAACTGAGGGAGATGAAGGTTCTCGACAATACACTGATCATGTTCGTCTCCGACAACGGAGCGAGCGCAGAGCAGATCATTCGCGGCGACGGCCACGATCCGAAAGCTCCACTGGGATCCGGTCGGTCGTATCTGGGACTGGGACCCGGCTGGTCCACAATGTCCAATTCTCCGTTCCGCATGCACAAATCCTGGGTGCACGAAGGGGGGATCTCAAGCCCGTTAATTGTTCACTGGCCTGAGGGAATCACCGAAAAGGGGACTCTTCGCCACACTCCGGCGCACCTCGTGGATCTCGTTCCGACCGTGCTCGAAGTGACGGGAGCAAAGCGGCCGGAAACGTGGAACGAGAAGCCTGTTCCAGCACCGCCAGGGACAAGTCTCATTCCGGCATTCGCACAGGATGTGACCGTTCCACACGAGTATCTGTGGTGGTTCCATGAGGGAAATCGGGCCGTCCGCGTAGGTGACTGGAAAATCGTCTCCTGGGGCGTGGAGGGAGCCTGGGAACTGTTTGACCTGAAAGCGGACCGAAGCGAAACCCGGAATCTGGCAATGCAGTTTCCCGAGAAGCTTTCAGAACTTCAGAAGCTCTGGGAAGCAAAACTGGAAGAGTTCCAAACCCTCAGCCAGGAAGATTGAAGCCACAGGAAACCTCGTCACGCTCTGAATGGGGTGACCCCGTTCGCATGACCTGTAAAAGCGACGTCGTTGCGAATGCGAAAATGAGTTCGTCGAGCGTGATTCTGGAAAAACTTCTGGTGACGTGCTCGTCCCGGTGACCGCATCAATGCGGAAACCGGGGTGGACCGGCACGCCACGCTGCACGTTCCTGAGGAATCAGGTTGTCGGGTCCGCCCGCCTGAATGTCGGGTAGATCTGGTAGTAGTCATTGATCGCCGTCGCGTGCAGTTTGTCTTCGTCGTGAAGCTTCAGCACAACTTCCTTGAATCCTTCATGGATCAGTTCCTGCCGTTGCTCATCTGCATCCGGTTCGAATTGGTCGATCCACCACTTTCCGAGCTGGATCGTTGTGAGGCCGGGAGACATTTCCAATTGTCTGCACACGGCTTGTTCCAGCTGCTGCAGATTCATCGGTGATGCTGGCACCCCCGGCTTGTCCAGACAGGTCCCGAGCAATTGGCAGATGACGGGAAGCGAAAGATACCGCTGATGGCGGTGGTGGGAATCATAGACTTCCGCTTCCGTGACCAGTCGGCTTTCTCCTGTTGGGAGAACGACCTCCAGATCGCCCGCCCGCGCCAGTCCGACGACCGCCTCGCAAGCATCGAGAATGGCATACTGAGCAAAGTCGAGTGTCTGCAGAGTGAAGCGATGCTCGTTCTGTTGCAGTTGATTCAGTTGAGATCGTCCTGCCTCAGCCAGCTGCAATGGTTCCCGACCGTCCACAATGAGAATCGCGCGATCAGGAGAATTGGGCCCTTCCAGTGCGGCGAGAATCCGCTTGAGTTGATTCGTGGCCGCAAGCCCGCTGGAAGCTTCGGCAATCGCCACTCCGATTGTCGTCGGTGGGGCATCGGAGGAATCGAATGACGTTTGCGCCATCAGGTGGAATGCGGGCTTCGATCGGTTTTTCACGGCATCGGGAATCAAGCCTCCGAAATGGGGATAGAACTTCAGCCGTGTGGCTGGATCCAGCGTTTCACAGGCCGCCAGGATCGATTTGAGCAGTCCCAGCACGTTGCCCGCATCGACCGGAAGTTCTTCCGGCCGCAATAGACGCGAGTGACGATGCTCTTCAATTTTTGCCGCAATCCGTTGGTCGATCAGCCCCGACAAATCAGACAGATCCCCGTCGCTGACCGGGGGCGCGGTTTCATTCGTTTGTTCGGGTCGGGACCATAAGTGAAGCCAGTCTGCAACGCCCCTTGTCTGCGCCGCAACGGCCTCGTGATCCCAGGCGGTGCCGGCCTGATTAATGATCTGTCGGGGACGCAGGTCGATCTTGCTGAGACCTGATTCGTCGGTCAAGTGAAGCGTAGCCCATGCTTCACCGAGGGGAAACAGCGGATCTCGCGAACGGAGTTCTGAGATCTCGGGGAGAGTGTCGAATGGCCGAAGAGCGCCATCCAGACGGTCTTTGACCATGGATCTCGCTGCGTTGGCGTCGATACCCGACAGACTGATCGTGAACTGGCGAATACGGTCCCAGCTGGACTGAGGCATCAGTTGATGACGGGTCCAGCGGATAAACGTATCGTCAACGCCGCTGGTGACCACCAGCAGGCGGGGACACGTATCAAGGAGAGCGTGCGTGGTGGCAGACCAGCTTTGGACCTGTTCTTCGCTGAGTGTGTCGACCTGGTCAAAGCAGAGGATAAATGACCGACGTCGAAATCCGGCGAACTGACACAAGACTTTCAGCACCTGCTTCATCTGCTCAAGGTTGAGAGAGCAGCCTTCTTCTGAAACGCTGGAAACGGTCAGTTCCAGTTGGCTGGCCTCGACGGGGTCAAGATAGCCCCCCGAAAGCCAGCGTTTCGCCAGTTCTGCTCGTCCATTCGAGGGATGTCCGTTGGCCTGATGGATTACATCGTCGAAGAAAATCCAAAGGACGCGATAGATGGCGGGGTCGGCATCCAGATGGCTGAGCAGCGACAGATAGGCCTGCCTGGCTGTCGGTAGTTCGACCGACTGAGTGATCCCTTTCGCGGCCAGAGCCTGATTCAGGGCGACGCTCACCAGCCGATACAATCGAGTTTGTGCAGGGGCCTTGGCCAGGCCTTTGGTGAGAATGCTGATCGATGTTCTGAGGATCGTGCGCAGAATGTCCTGGGGACCGGACTGAAGATTCAGCAGGTAGACAAACGGGTATTTTTCGCGTCGTGCCCAGTCTCCAAAGCGTGCCAGCAGGTGACTTTTCCCCACCCCGGGAGGGCCCGTTACGACGACACCACAGCCCATCTCATCACTCTGAGCCGTCTTCTCGGCGCGCAGTGTCAGTTGTGAGAAGGCATCCGCATGGATTTGTGGAACGTCGTTGCTGAGGGAATCAGTCTGCGTGACGCGGTTCTCGTCAAACGGATTTGAATACCGCAGATGCTCGGCAAACATCTCCCGAGTCGGTTCCGACAGTGACATGACTTTGGCCTTTTCCGAAAAAGGGATCAGTGAGTGTGGGATCCGTTGGATTTTTTCTGTACGAGCAGGTGGGGGACATGGTCGACGATCAGACATGCCTGTTGTTCTTCGTCAGTCAGGCCGAATCTCCCTTCCACCAGACTGAGGGAGTACTTTCCCGCCCGGCGAAGATTAAGTAGTTCACGATCGAAGACATCTCGGGGATACTGCGGTAAGGCGGGACGAAGATCGACCAGGCTGGCGTAGTGCGGTAGCCCGAGCTTTCCATCCAGTCTCGCAAATGCCGCATCGAAGTCTTCGGCGAAGCGACTGCCTCCCCTGTCCGGGGCCAGCGAAGGAGTCGCAGGGGACGCTGGCAGGTTCACCGCTGCGGGGGTCTCAGACTTCGCTCCAATGACATCGTCCTGTAAGAACAGCGTCCATTTTTTGGAGATTCGAAGGGCGCCGATCCCCTGCGGCAGCGAGTGATTCGCGATTGCCTCTTCTACGTGAAGTTTCAGGCTGGTTCTGACGGCTGGATGCAGCGACTTGTAACTCACCAGCTTGTCGATCGCGACAGCATGATTATCATGACTGCGCAGCGACCGCAGCGTTGCCAGCAGGAGGGCCGGGGAGCGGCCCAGTTGTTCCTCGTCGCCCCGCAGGACAACTTCGGCATCAGCCACTTCGGCGAGGGAAATCGTCACCTGCGATCGAAACAGTTCTGATTGCAGGGCCTTATTCCGGATCGTTGTCGTGGTGTAACTTGCGTTCGCATCCAGCAACTGACGCAGGGGGACCGGATAGGCTCGCTCGCCTATTGCTTTCCGTTTTGCCACGTACCGAACGAATTCCTCGGCCAGGGCAAGTTCGGGAGGGGGGAACCGCTTGTCGCGGATCAGGACATCCGTTTTCTTCTTGGTTGCGGCGGAATGCAGAGTCCCAAAGCCGAGATCCTGTCGCTGAGCGGCCTGTTTCAGCCAACCATCAACGAACGATGGCCGCAGATCTCGGGAAACCTGCTTTGCGAGGACGGAAAGTTTGACTTCAGGAAGCGCGGCTGTGCAGGTCGCCTGGACAAGTTGCCTGAGGAAGGCATCTGTCAGCAGAATGTCCGAAACATCGCCGATGAACGCGTGAAGCGGATTCGGCCCTTCCGTCAGTTCTCGAGCATGGTTCGTAAACGGTGGGATAGAGGCGGCCTGTTGCAGCAGCCGGTTATCGATGAGACTTCCGGCGAGAGACGCCAGCGTCTCCCAGCCCGCCGGGTATCCATCGCCGCCGGACTGTTTCTGAGTGTGCAGGGCCTCGACGAGTTTTTGACTGAGTTCCTCTTCGGGCAATGCGAAACGCTGGTCGTGAATCGCGAATAGCTTTTTGCGGCCGTATTGCAACAGCTTCGGTGTCAGTCCCACCGGGAGCTGTTCCCGATGGAGGGGCCAGTAGGCCTCGACGAGCTTTTTCAACCGCTTATCCAGTCCCTGCGTGAGCTCACCCAGAGAAACGACGGGAGTTTCGGCCGTGCAGTACTGTTCCGTCAGCCACTGCAGGAAACGACGATCAGCCGCACAGACATCGAGCTTTTCCTTGAGTATGACGGGGCTGTCGAGCGCTGGCGGGCGAATGACGATTACTCGGCTTTTCGCGGGGGATGTGCAAAGGGCTTCGGCGACGATCTCGGCCGTCAGGTCCGGGACTTCGTGAATCAATTCTGAACCAGCCACCCAGGCAGGGGCTTCAGGGGGGCGGCTTTCGAGCAATTCGAGGATGGCGTGAGCGAACCGTGTGGCGGGGTTGGCCTGTTTGGATTTCCGTGCAGGCTTGGTCGGATTCGACTGTGGATCCATGTTTGTCATATCTCAAACGTTTCCCGGATCGTGAACGATGCCGCTTGCATGCCGGCAACGCGGGAGCCTCTTTCGCTCATCAGAACCTGCTGACTTATCGTGCTGGGGGAAAGTACCGCCAGTCAAGCGGGGATCAGGCCGCTGGCCATTCGCTGCTCATGCTTTGTCAGCTCTCCCAGGCATCGTGGCGGTGCCGATTGTGCGCACGGTGTGCTGCTGGCGAATCCCAGCGAGAAACACCGCGCGATGACCTTCCGATGCGCCTCATACCAGATTCCGCCGGGGTCGTGAACCGCGATTTCGGCGTTTATCTTCCCGGACAAGTTTCTCTTGACTCGTTGTTTCAGAGACCATTTTCGACGTTGCCCCTTCGAGTTACACGGGATCTGATTGGAAGACAGGGTGTTGCAACGACGGCGTGAATCTCGGTAGCCTGACGGACCGTGCGCGATTGCGATCGGATCCAGGTCACGAGAGACCGAGGATGTCCCGTTGTCAGGTCACTCCTTGCAGTTCAGAGCGAGGGGGCTAACGAACACAGTCGTTCATGGTCATTCACGCCCGCGATTTTGATCCTGCAATCCACAAGCTGGAGACGAGCGCATGGGGGGCAACCATCATTCACTGCCAGTGTCACGTCGCCGTTTACTTCATCAGGGATGTCTCGGAGTTTTCGGACTGGGCTGTGCCGGGCAGCTTGCTGCCGAAGTTCCACTGCCAGGGCGGACATCGACATCTCTTAGGCCGGAGCCTGGCTACTCATGTATTTTCATCGTGCAGTACGGCGGGGCGAGTCACATCGACAGTTTCGATCTCAAGCCCCTGGCGCCGGACATTGTTCGTGGACCCTTTCAACCGATCGCGACGCGGACGCCGGGACTGGAGGTCTGCGAGCACCTGCCTCAACTGGCGCAGCAGTCGGACAAGTTCACCATCATTCGTTCCATGACGCATGGGAATCCCGGACATGATGGGGGGATGCATGTTGCGATGACCGGGCATAGCATGCCCAGGCCCGAAACGCCTTACTTCGGTTCCGTCATCTCACGACTTCAGCCTGCGCGCCGGAACATCCCTTCCTATGTCTGGTTGCAGAATCTGGCAGGCGATGTCGAGCCCCGCTATCTGAAAGGGGGATTTCTGGGCGCCGCTCACGGACCTTTGCGGGTCGGAACCGATCTCGATAACCCCAGTGCCCGCGACTTTCACTTTGCGGGGTTTGATCCGCTGGAAGGGAACGCGCCTGAGCGAGTGCAAAGCCGACAGAAGCTGCTGCAGGCACTCTCTGACAGGCTCATTGCGGCAGATACAGAGGAGGGACGAAGCGTTTCAAAGAGTCCCGTCAGCGGATTCCAGCGATTCCAGGAGAAGGCCTTCGACCTGATCACGGGGACTCACGCGAGTGCGGCATTCGATCTGTCCCGCGAATCATCACGGATGCGTCATCGTTACGGCCATCACCCGCTGGGGCAGAACCTGCTGATGGCGCGGCGATTGGTGGAAGCGGGTGTCCGTCAGGTCAGTGTCACGGCCTGGTGTGGGGTGGCCGAAGGAGAGAAATTCGTCCACACGCAAACCTGGGATATGCACGGTCCGTCGGCGGGTTCGCACCTGGGGAGTATTTTCGGCAGTGGCTCGTTCGGACTTGGCTTTGCGCTCCCGCGTGTCGATCAGGCGGTTTCAGCGCTGTTGGAAGACCTTGATGATCGGGGTTTGCTTGCACAGACTCTGGTCGTCCTGGTGGGGGAATTCGGCCGTGCTCCCCGGATTTTCGAGCAGGGAAGAGATCACTGGCCCGCCTGTTATTCTGCCCTGGTTGCGGGAGCAGGAGTGCAGGGAGGATTGGTCTACGGGGCATCTGATCGCCAGGGCGCCTATGTGCGCGATAAGCCTGTCACTCCCGAAGATTTCAGTGCGACGCTCTTCGAAGCGATGGGGATTGACCCTCATTCACGTATTGGATTGGACGGGTTTACTCATCCCGCGAGCACGGGAGAGCCCATAACGGAAATACTACGGATTTGACTTTACACTTCCATGGGAATGGGCCAGATCGATGTTGACCATACGTCCGGAGACACCGGCGGATCGAACGAACATTGATGCTCTTCATCTTGCGGGATTTCCAGGCCCCCAGGAGGCGCGACTGGTGAATCTGCTTCGGGCCAACGGGCGATTAATTGCCTCACTTGTCGCAGAACTGGACCATACGATTGTGGGGCATGTTGCGTTCAGCCCGGTCCAGGTCGTTTCGGACGAACGAGGAGCAGGCCTGGCTCCCGTTTGCGTGGCTGCGTCGCATCGCAGACAGGGGATTGCCGCGGCATTGATTCAGTCCGGCCTGCGGACGGTCCAGAGAGAGGGATACCAGTGGTGTGTGGTGCTCGGTGAGCCACAGTACTACCGCAGATTTGGTTTTCAACCCGCACGCCAATTCGGTCTGTTCGATGAATATGGTGGGGGCGATGCCTTTCAGGTGCTGGAGTTCGCCGAGCATGCGGTACCGCGGGGCCAGGGGCTGGTCCGGTACTCGATCGAGTTCGCGAGCCTGGAGTCGTGAAGCCAGCGGCCAGCGCTGTGAGCCCTATCGTTCGCCGCAGCAGATCCCGCCTTTGACTGTGGACGGAACAGTGGACTGTTGAGTGGGCCACCATTTTTGACGACCGATCGATTTCTGGAATCGATCGGCCTGAGATTTGCTGCCACCTTCCGCAGCCATCAGGAACACTCTCCGGGCGATCGAATTTGATGACGCATGAGAGTCAATTTTCGCTTGTTTCCAGCACTCAGAATAATTGATTGATCGCTTATCAACCACTGGAGTGGATCACCATCAAGAACCCGGCACGTCATGCGAAACTCTCGCCTGCAACCGGATTTCTCGTTTGTTGAGGAATTGTTGCAATTTCATCGCGGAAACACTTCAACAGCCAGGGAACTGGTCGTGCTTGATGACTTGAAGTTCATTGGGCCACTTCAATTCGGATCGCGGCGGGATTAACCACATGACAAAAGAAAACCAAATCGAACGGGACTCCCATCATGACCGGGCGGCCACAGGGGTGAGCGGTCTGGATACCATTTTGATGGGGGGATTGATCCCCCACCGCATGTATCTGGTGGAAGGAGATCCGGGTGCTGGCAAGACCACCCTTGCTCTGCAGTTCCTGCGGTCAGGAATCGAAGCGGGCGAGAAATGCCTCTATATCTCGCTGTCAGAGACCAAGGATGAATTGTGTGCGGGGGCCGAGTCGCATGGATGGTCTCTTGATGGTATCGAAATCATTGAGCTAACGGCGGATGAGTCGGATCTGGAAGGCGATTCGCAAATTACAATGTACCTTTCGTCAGAGGTGGAGCTCGCGGAGACAACGAAACGAGTCCTGAATGCAGTCGAACGGGTCCAACCTTCGCGACTGGTGCTCGACTCTCTGTCCGAGGTACGGCTGCTGGCTCAGAGTCCCTTGAGGTACCGGCGGCAGATTCTCGCGCTCAAGCAGTTTTTCAATGGTCGTAAGTGTACCGTCCTGCTGCTCGATGACATGACAGGCGAAGCGGGTGATCTTCAGTTGCACAGCATTGCGCATGGCGTTGTTTCGTTGCAGCAGTTCACGCCTGCTTATGGCACTTCGCGGCGCCGTCTACAGGTGATGAAGTTTCGAGGTACAGACTTCCGCGGGGGCTACCATGACTACGTGATCCGCGAGGGGGGGCTCCAGGTCTTTCCTCGTCTGGTGGCGGCCGATCACTCGGAACCCTACGAGAAGGGACCCATTCGCAGTGGTGTTGCCGCACTGGATGAACTGCTGGGAGGGGGACCCGACCGCGGGACAAGTACATTGCTCGTCGGCCCGGCTGGATCGGGGAAGTCGAGTGTGGCCGTTCAGTACGCAGTCGCAGCCGCCAAACGGGGAGATCACGCTGCGATCTTTGCGTTTGATGAAAGTCTGGCGACTCTCGAAACACGAACTGCGGCATTGGGAATCGAATTGAAGCAGGGGTTGAGTAAGGGAGAGGTACGAGTCCAGCAGATCGATCCCACGGAATTGACTCCCGGCGAATTCGTCTTCCTCGTGCGTCGTGCCGTGGAAGTTGACTCCGCGAGGATCATCGTGATCGACAGCCTGAACGGGTACTTGCATTCGATGCCGGAGGAAAAGTTTCTAACGCCTCAGTTACATGAGCTACTGACTTATCTGGGGCGACAAGGTGTGACCACACTGATGATTGTGGCGCAGCACGGCATGATCGGGTCGTGTATGCAGACTCCCGTGGACACGAGTTATCTCGCCGATTCTGTCGTTGCATTTCGATTTTACGAGTATGCCGGTCAGGTGAAAAAAGCAATTTCCGTGGTGAAGAAGCGTAGCGGAGCCCACGAAGAGACGATTCGGGAATTGAAATTTGACAGTCATGGGATCCACCTCAGCGAACCGCTCACTCATTTCCGCGGAATTTTGAATGGCGTCCCGATTGATTCACACAATCCGGACAAATCCAAGAGTTGAGTTGGGTAAAAGGAAACCAACGTGACCACTGGCGAACTCGACTCCGAAGAACGTGTCCTCTTTCTCCCTCCAACGCGTCGTGACCGTGACGTGACTTGCGACCTGTTGTCAAAATCGGGAATGCAGCCATTCCCGTGTACTGACATGATTCACCTCGCAGAAGAAGTGCGACGAGGTGCTGGTGCGGTCCTGCTGACGGAAAAAGTCCTAACCCAGCTCGGCATTAACGCTTTCCTCACCACGCTGAAACAGCAGCAGACCTGGTCGGACCTGCCCGTTGTCCTCATGCTCTATCAGGGGACACCTTCGCCCGCTGCCAACAAATTTGTTGGCCAATTGACCAACGTCACTCTCATCGAACTGCCCGCTTCAACCTCCACTGTCGTCAGTTCAGTGCAGGCGGCGTTGCGCGCGCGCCGGCGGCAGTATCAGATTCAGCAGCTGCTCGAGAGCGAACAGGCTGCCAGGCGTGAGGGAGAACGAGCTAACTTGATCAAAGACGAGTTTCTCGCCACGCTCAGTCACGAACTGCGAACACCGCTGAACGCGATCTTCGGCTGGACTCAGCTTCTCAAGATGAAGCCCAACGATGCCAATCAGGTACGGGAAGCAGTGACTGTCATCGACCGGAATGTCCGGATGCAGACCCAACTGATTGAAGATCTGCTGGACATGAGCCGCATTATCTCTGGCAAGATCAACCTGGACATCATGCCGGTCGACATGGGAAATGTGATCGACGCGGCGATTGATGCCGTCCTTCCCGCTGCCAAGGCGAAGAAAATCCGTCTGCAACGGGTCGTCGAGGTCCCGTTACCCATCGTGTACGGCGACTTCAATCGGCTGCAACAAGTGATCTGGAATCTCGTCACGAATGCGGTCAAGTTCACTTCGATCGATGGGGTTGTGCACCTTCGTTGTCAGCAGGTTGATTCGTGCGTTGAGGTCAGCGTCACGGATACCGGTGAAGGGATCGAGCCGGAATTTCTGCCTCACCTGTTCGAACGGTTCAGCCAGGCGGACGGGTCTACCACACGGCGGCACGGGGGGTTGGGGCTTGGACTTTCGATCGTCAAAAATCTCGTCGAGTTGCACGGGGGAACGATTCACGCGGCGAGCCCGGGGTTGGGGGCCGGTTCGACCTTCCTCGTCCGGCTTCCCGCGTCGTCGTCCTCGCCGCTCGACGAGCGGCAATCAGTTGCCGGATGTGAAACGCCCCTGACAAGGGCCGACGGGGAAGGGCTGTCGGGCTTGAAAATTCTGGTGGTCGACGACGAATTCGATGCTCGAGAATTGATGAGGCGACTTCTTTCCGAACGTGGGGCGATCATGCTGACGTCGGGGTCGGCCGAAGAAGCGAGGCTCCAGCTCGCGACCTTCCGGCCTGAGTTGATCATCAGCGACATCGGCATGCCGCATCGGGACGGGTATGAATTCATCAAAGCCTTGCGAAACGATGGCATCACGACTCCAGCCATCGCCTTGACCGCATTTGCCCGTGTCGAAGATCGAATCCGCTCCATCGCCGCAGGCTTCCAGGCCCATTTGGCGAAACCCGTGGAACCTGCAGAGCTTCTCGCGACGATTTTGCGACTGATCAGCCCCAGCCAGATCGCCCAGTCTTGATCAAGACACTTTCCGCTCTTCCTGTCTCTCGGCCTGTTCCGCCAGGTGGACTCCTCTGTCCGGCCACATTCACAATGTGATGACCAGCGTGAAACGTCATTCGTCGCGTAATTGACTGTCATCCGGAGGAAACCGCAGTTACATTCACCAAGTGTTCCTCAGTGGCGGTTGCAGGTGCCGGTGCCCTGCCATCGGCAGGGTGCCGTTGTGTCAGACTTGTTCTGATCGTCACGGTGAACCGATGCAAGTACGCATTTTTCAATTTGTGATGGATCGTGATCAAAGATGGCACGGAAGAAAATTATTGAAGGGGGCGGTGAGGATCCCGAACGAGTTTCCCATCCCGCTCCTCCTCCCGGATTATCAGGAGACTTCAATCCCGACGATGATCAGCTGGATGATGAGCTGCGACCGCAGAAACTGAACGATGTCGTTGGGCAGAAGAAGGTTGTCGATCGGCTGAAGATCGTTCTCGATGCGACGCTGAAGCGGAAGGAAGCTCTCGGGCACATTCTGTTCGACGGGCCCCCGGGGCTGGGGAAGACGACACTGGCGATGACGCTCGCCCGCGAAATGGGGACCGAGTGCCAGATCACTTCGGGGCCCTCCCTGCAAGCGCCGAAGGACCTGCTGTCGTACCTGACGAACGCAAGCTATGGCTCGGTCCTGTTCATCGATGAGATTCATCGACTGCCTCCCGCCGTGGAAGAGTTCATTTATCCCGTCATGGAGGACTTCCGTGTCGATATTGTTCTGGGCGAAGGACTGAACGCACGCACGATTAATATGAAGCTCAAACCGTTCACGGTGATTGGTGCGACCACACGCAGCGGGATGCTGACGGCCCCCCTGCGAGACCGGTTTGTGCATCGCGAACACCTCGATTTCTACGATCTGGACGAACTCCAGGAGATCGTGTATCGGAACTCGAAAAAGTTGCGTACGGAAATCGTTGGGGATGCAGCCCGGTTGATCGCCGATCGAAGCCGAGGGACCCCGCGTAAAGCAAACAATCTGCTGCGATGGACGCGTGACTTTGCCACTGTCCGGGAACCAGAAGGAAACATCACGCACGTCGCGGCGGAAAATGCCCTGGCGATGCTCGAAATTGATTCGGTCGGACTGGAAGCGCAGGATCGGCGTTATCTGCAGACGCTTTGCACGGTTTTTACCGGGGGACCAGCGGGGCTGTCGGCGATTGGACATACGATGAACGTCCCCGCCGATACGTTGGAAGATGAAGTGGAACCGTTCCTGCTGCGAGTTGGCTTCATCCAGCGCACCCCGCGAGGTCGGATGATTACCGCAGCGGGGCTCAATCATCTCGGCCTGAACCCATCGGGGGGAGAAGGAGCCCAGAAGCGGCTGTTCTAGTACCCATTGCGGAGGGGATTGGAAGCATAGAAAGGGCTCTGCTCTGCGGCGCACGAAAGTTGCTCTGCATTTCCTGAGGGGACAGGTACGGAAGTGTGTCCCCGTCCATTGCTGGTCATTCGTCAAGCGGCTGTCGGCCTGTCAATTACAATTGTCATTCCCAGCACTTACGGGGTGCATGCCAGCTTTTGTTGGGTTGTGTGGCTGTGCGCGAAAATGTCTTCGAAGGTCAATTCCAAGATTTTGATGATTTTTGGTAAGCTGGTAGTGAGTTGGTTGTTTGGAGTGACTTCGTTTGTCGGAAGGAGGCTGCGCCATGGATGGCGATGTCAGCGGACTGCAATCGGAATTATCTGCGGTGATGAAGCGAGCGGCTGAGCTGAAGGTTGAGCTCGATCAAGCCGAAGGTCGTCTTCCCAAGACAGGGGTCCCGCATTACGTGCTGATCGAGAATGCGGCTCATGAACTGGGACAACTCTTAAGCCGGATGGTGCAGCAGCAAATGGTCAATGAGGTGGTTGCGTCGCATCCCCCCTCATCGAAATGCCCGGCGTGCGGAACGCGGTGCACTCTTGAAGTCGCCTCAAGACGCGTTTTGTCTGGCGATGGTCGTGTCGACCTTCAAGAACTCGTTGGTCACTGTCCTGCGTGTCGGCGGGATTTTTTCCCCCCTACGGGAACGTCTGGGACTTCACGCTCGCGAGTTGACGCCGAAAGTCGTCCGAAAAATCGCCATCCTGTCAGGTGAGACCCGTTCCTACAAACGGGCGGTGATCGTGTTGGCTGAAGCCGATGTGGGCGTCTCGATTAAGACGGTTGAACGAGTCGTTCATGAGATCGGCGGCGAACTGGCGGAACGTCGTGACGCCGATCCGAAAACCGATAACGCGTTGGCGCTGCGAGGTGATTTGCCCCCCGAGTTAGCGATCATTGAATGTGACGGCGGACGTATTCGGTGTCGTCATCCGGGGCGCGGTCCGGGTGTTCACCCTGTGGGGGAAGGTTGGCGTGAGACGAAGGTCGCCTGTCTGATTCGCGCTCATCGCCAGACGTTCGCAGAGGATCCCCAGCCCAATCCCCCCGAGTGCTTCTGTGATCCGCAGCACGTCGCGAAATTAGTGGAAACGGAGGCATTGTCAGTCGCTGCTCCCGTTCTGCAGGAGGCCCTGTCCGCTGACACAACGATCCATCGGGAAGATCCTCTGACAACCATGGCCCTGGATTGGCGACCGAAACGCCTGGTCCGCACCGTGCTGGCGAGCATGGCTGACTCCAGAGAGTTCGGCAAACAGATGCAACGGGAAGCAAAGCGACGGCAGTTCCCCGCCGCCGCTGGCAAAGCTTTTCTGGGGGATGGCCTGTCCTGGAATTGGTCGATCTGGAAAGAACGCTTCAGCGAGTTTACGCCGATCCTCGACTTCATTCACGCACTCAGTTACGTGTTTATGAGCGCCAAAGCGCTCCACCCTGATTCGCCATCCAATGCTTGGAGCCAATATCTGGTCTGGATGCGGGGTTGCTGGCAGGGTGACATCGGCCAAGTGCTGGACGAAATGCGTGTCTGGCAAACGAAATTAGGAGAACCTCCTGAAGAGATCCACGATCAGGACCCACGGACCCTCTTGGCGAAATCGATCCATTACCTCGAAAACAATCGCTCCCGAATGCAATACGATCAGTACCGTCAACAAGGTCTACCGGTCACGACGGCTTGGATGGAGTCACTCGTGAAGGAAATGAACTACAGGGTCAAAGGGACGGAAATGTGGTGGAACGACCCGCAAGGCGCCGAAGCGATTCTGCAAATCCGAGCCGCTGGCCTTTCCGAAGACGACCGTCTCTCTCGACACCTCGACCAGCGAACGGGCAACCCCTTTACCAGACCACCCAAAACTCCAAAACTCGCGATCCACAAAAACAGAAGCTGACATGCACCCGCACTTACGAAGCCATTCGATGATGGAAGTTAAAGTTCATTCGTTCCGCGGTTCAATTTGGATGCTCACATGAAAATCACATTTCTCGGTGCGGCGGGTGAAGTGACAGGCAGTCAGCACTTGATTGAAACGGATCGCCTGCGAATTCTGCTCGACTGTGGCCTGTTTCAGGGACACCGTCTGGAAGCGCGCCGGAAGAACGAAAAATTTCATTGTGACCCCAAGAATCTGGACGGCGTGATTCTTTCGCACGCCCATGCTGACCACTGTGGTAATCTGCCGGGCCTCTACAAGGCGGGGTTTCGGGGACCGATCTTCTGCACCCCTGCGACGGCAGACGTGACCGACATCATGCTGCACGACAGTGCGCATATTCAGGAAGAAGATGCGCGATATCTGAATCGAAAGCATCCGCCCGACGCGCCGCGCATCCTGCCGCTTTATAACGACGACCACGTGACGGAAGTCGTTAAACTGCTGGAGACAATTCCCTATGGCGAATGGCACGAGCTTTCAAAAGATCTCCGGCTGCGGTTTCAGGAAGCGGGTCACATCCTGGGTTCCGCCATCACCGAAATCGAGATTCGGGACAAGGGGGATTGGAAGCGGATCGTCTTCACTGGCGACCTCGGACGCCGCGGTACACCCCTGCTGCATAACCCGCAGCGTGTAGAAGGCTGCGATGTCCTGATCACCGAGTCCACTTACGGCAACCGCATTCATCCTCCAGAAGACGACATCAAGACTCAGCTCAAGGCGATTCTGAACCGAGCCGCCCGGCAGGGGGGGCGGGTGATCATTCCCGCATTCAGTCTCGGCCGAACGCAGACCTTTATCTACTTTCTGAATGAGCTGCACAACGCGGGGGAACTTCCGTCGATTCCCGTGTTTGTGGATAGTCCACTGTCATACGAAATCACGTCCATCTATCGGAAGCATGCGAGCAGTCTGGACGCGGCATTTCATCGTCGATTGCAGTCCGATCGCGATCCATTCAGTTTTCCCGGACTACGCTACATCGGCTCACAGTCTGAAAGTATGGGGCTGAATCAGCGCAAAGGTTCATTCGCTGTGATTTCCGCCAGCGGAATGTGCGAGGCTGGTCGGGTCGTCCACCATTTGCTGCACGGGTTGCAGGATCCCAATAACATTGTGCTGTTGATCGGGTACCAGGCGGAAAACACGCTGGGACGTCGTATTCAGGAGCGGATGCCGGTCGTCCGTGTTCTTGACCACGACATTGAACTGCTGGCTGATGTCGAAGTCCTGCAGGGGTTGTCAGCTCATGCGGATGCGGAAGATTTCAAATGGTGGTTTGAAGGTCTCGGCGCCGTGCGGGGTGTCGGCCGCGCCTTCATCGTTCATGGCGAACAGGAATCCGCCGTCGCGCTCTCGCAACTACTGGATCACGTTTGTGATGAACCTCCGACGATTCCTCAGTTCGGTGAATCGTTTGAGGTTTGAGCTCATCGGTGTCACGTCACCAGCGACGCTCACTTCGTCGTAGCATGTTCGACAAGCCCCGGCTCCGGGTTAACCGGGGCAGGGTAAGGCCAGGGCTGCGGACCGCCTGACTCAGAGAAAGACGACATGCGTTGCGAGCAGCATGCCCAGGCTGCCAATGAACATGAGCAGAGCAACGAGCTTTCCCAGGTCGGCAAACGGAGCCAGTTTCTCGGTATTGGTCCAGAAATACCGGACGTGAATCAACAGGGCAATCGAGATCAGCAGCAGAGCCAGCCACGGGGCGTCCTTTCCCGAGAGTGCTAATCGTTGAGCGGCGCGACCTCCGGGAACATCGTGTCGATAGGCCATCCGCAAGAACGCCAGCAACAGGAGCAGGATGGGAACGCAAATACCCCATCCACATTTGTTCCAGTCATCGTTGGGGACATCCTCGTCGAAGTCGAACATGGCAGTACCCAGCACGCGTATCAATGGCACGGAAACGGCGCCCCAACTGGCTCGATGAGCTAGCTGCACGGCATTCTGCTAACGGGCTCTACCCTGATTTGGATCAGCAGATCTTGTAAGCAGCCGGTCTGGGTCCCCAAGATCGATTCGCGCGTCGCTCCCGTTCGCTCTGTCCCGGGACGCGGCTGTTTCTCTGATCGCTGATATTAAGGGAGACAAACCGAGCAGCAGTATGCGAGTTCGTTGTGCGGTTACCTCACCCGAAACCGAATGTGGACGACTTCGCAGTCAGCCCCGAAAACGGGTGGCACAACCCCTGTAATCGGAGTCTTCGCCGGTAACCGGAAAACTTTTCGCAAGTGCGAAACTCTTCGTTCAGGCGCAGGTCGTGGCTGGTCGATTTTCTCCAGAGTACCCAAATTGACGCGGAGAAGGCCATGTTTTACGACTTGCTGGTAATTGGTGACGATCGCGAAGGCCTTGACAGTGCCGTGACGACAGCGCGCCTCGGTCACAGAGCCGCCATCGTTCTGGACCATGAGCAGCCCCCCTCGGCCGAGATTCTGGCGAAAGGGGCGGAACTGGAGGTCCAGCGGCGCCGGGGTGTGACCATGTGGGGGTGGCGCAGTGAGATCGAGCGACTGACCGATCAACTCCGTTCAGGCCAGGATTCTCTGCTGCGGGCTGTGGGGATCGACCAGTTTCCTGGAAGGGCCCGGTTCATCGCGCCGACGTCTGTCGAAGTTAGGGCGGGGAAGCAGAATCAGTTGGCGTCGGCGGCGCGGTTTGTGATTGCGTGTGGAACCGTTTCGCGCCAGCCCGCTTCGTTCCAGATTGATGGCCGCCGAGTCGTCGTTGCGGAAATGCTCATGAAGCTGGATGAAATCCCTCGATCGGCTCTTGTTGTCGGGGCCGGAGTGACGGGACGAACTGCGGCCCTGACGCTCGCGCGCCTCGGGGTCGAGGTGACCGTCGTCGACGAGCACGTCAGTCTGTTCGATCTGTTTCAGATCTTCGACGATTCCTTCGATCTGTTTCAATCGATGCAGATCGCGTTTCGACTGGGTGAAGAAGTGATCGGAACGGAATTGCTTGAGAACCGGCAGCCTGCGGTTCGATTGGCGAGCGGTCGAATTCTCAGGGCGGACGTGATTGTGGTCTGCGTCGGCCGCGAGGGAAATACGCGAGATCTGAATCTCGAAGCCGTCGACGTAGGCCTGGACGAACGGGGAAGGGTCTGGTGCGATTCTGCCGGTCAGACGTGGTCTCCTCACGTCGTGGCCGTCGGCGATGTCGTGGGGTTCTCTGGCCGCAGCTCTCAACGAAGTCGACTCGTCTCGGCCTCCTGAAGATCAGACTGAACTCGGCCCTGATCTGAAAAAGCGAAATGATCGCGATCGACCGGTCGCGATCATTTCGCTTTAACCTGGCAGAGCCCCTCGTCGAGTTCGGTCTGCGGGGAGGCGGTTTTCAATCCTGTAGAGTCTCCCGTTTGGACTGCTGAAGGAAGAAGAAGCCGGTCAATCGGGTGTTCCTCACGTGTTCCGGTCGCCGTGGTTTCTGTGGAGGGGGGCAAGTGTGTACATGTCTCCAGTGCGCTGCGTGAGCGGCGAGGAAAGAACATCGCCTGATCCGAGGTTGCAATCAAAAGGGGATAGGATGGGGCATGCCACGGAATGATGGAAATCCGCTCACCACTCCCCTGGCGAAAGATAATTGACCATCAGAGTCAGCGTCGATTAAGATCAAAGCCGACCGATGTATTGCCAGCCCGCCCAAAATCCCTCCGCTGGAAGATGAAAGCCCACCCATGTTCAGACTGGATTCAGGTTCAACTCATCGTTATTGCGACGGAATGACTCGACGCAGTTTTGTTCAGTTGGGTGTGGCCGGAATGGCCTCGACGGGTCTCTCGCAGATCCTGCGAGCGAAAGAGGCTTCTGTTCAGCAGGGGATTCCCGGCAAGAAAACCAGTGTCATACTGTTATGGCTGGATGGTGGGCCGAGTCATCTGGATCTCTACGATCTCAAGCCCGAGGCTCCGGCAGAGTGCCGGGGGATCTGGAATCCCATCCGGACCAATGTCGAGGGAATCGAGATTGGTGAGCTCTTTCCGCTTCAGGCTAAGTGTGCCGACAAGTTTTCCATTGTTCGTTCGCTCCATCATGGAACGGGCGATCACTTTACGGCTGGCCATTACATGTTGACCGGTCGGGGTGGGGTCAGCGGAGCGGATACGCAGGGAAAATCGCCGTTTATCGGTTCCATCGCCACCAGGATGTGTGGAGCCCGCCAGGCGGGGATGCCAGCCTATGTCGCGGTCCCCTATGGGATGAGCATCGGATTGCGTCCCGGATACTTCGGAGCCAACTACGTCGGGGCCTCGCACAATCCCTTTGAAACCGACGGAGATCCGAACGCGGCGACGTTCGATGTCCAGAATCTGCAGATGCCGTCGGGAATGACGATCGACCGGCTGGATGATCGAGCATCGCTCGTTAAGCATATCGACCGGTTAAGTCGGAGTGTTGAAACGCGTGGAATGATGGATTCCATGGACCGGTTCGACCGGCAGGCGGTGGAGCTGGTGACAGGGAGTGCCGCTCGCAAGGCATTTAATATCAGTCTGGAAGATGACCGCACCCGCGATCGCTATGGTCGACATAGCTGGGGCCAGAGCACTCTGCTGGCACGACGGTTGGTCGAAGCGGGGTCCACGTTTGTGACTGTCCACTTTGGCGGATGGGACCATCACTGGGACCTGAAGACGGGGATGGAAAATTATCTACCCATTGTGGATAAGCTGGTTTCGGCCCTGTTCGAAGACCTGTCGCAGCGAGGATTGCTGGATGACGTGCTCGTGGTGCTCTGTGGTGAGTTCAGCCGGACACCCCGCATGAACGACGGTGGAAACGGCGGTCCTCCGCTGAGCATGGGGAGCCCCGGCCGCGACCATTGGGGGAATGCCATGTTCTGTCTCCTGGGTGGAGGAGGTGTGAAGGGGGGCCGAATTGTCGGCTCAACAAACAGACTCGGCGAAGTTCCACTGGACCGGCCTGTCACCCCGGCCGATATCCATCACACAATTTTCCATGTACTTGGGGTGGATCCGAATATGAATTTCCTCAATCACAGTGGCCGGCCAACGCCGGCGCTGGAGCCGGGAGCGGTGATCCAGGAATTGCTGTAAGGTCCTTCCTTGACCGTTATTTCCTGTTCGCGTACCATCTGCCTCTTCATTCGGTCGGGAGGGCCTGTCGCCATGTTGGGCGACGGGTCTATTTCCACCGTTCTTTTTTTGCCTCGATCCGTTGGGAACAACTCAACATGGCCGCACCAAAGCGTCGTCAATCCAAAGGTCGTTCACGTCGTCGTCGAAGTCATGACGCGTTGACCCCGATTCAGCTGCACAACTGTCCAAAATGCCAATCGAAGATCCCTTCCCACGTCGTTTGTCCGACGTGTGGCGATTACATGGGGCGAACACTCGTCGAAATCGAGGAATAGTCCTCTATGCGGATTGCACTGGATGCGATGGGAGGGGACTACGGTTCACAGCCCAACATTGATGGAGCGATTGAGGCTCTTCGCGAAAATCCGGAACTTCAGGTGACGCTGGTCGGTGATCCGGGGGTACTCGGGTCGCTGGTGGCGGCTTCCGGTTTTGATGATCGGCGGCTGTCGATTCGTCCCGCCGATGGTTGGGTTGAGATGAGCGAAAAGCCTGTCGAGGCGTTGCGCAAAAAGCCCAACTGTTCGATCATCGTCTGCTGGCAATTGATGGCAACGCAGGCGGTGGATGCTGTCGTGAGCGCCGGTCATACCGGGGCTGTCGTCGCTGCCGGTTTGCGCACCCGACTGTTCCTCAAGGGAGTGAAACGGCCGGGGATTGCCGTTGCGCTTCCGACGACCAAGGGCAAGACGGTCTTGATGGATGTGGGGGCTAATCCGGGAGCCCGTCCCGAGCATCTTGTGCAGTACGGAACCATGGGTTCCATTTATGCCCGCGAAATGCTGGGTATCGAACGTCCGACCGTCGGGCTGATGAATATCGGCAGCGAAGACGGGAAGGGGACGGATGACGTCCGCGATTCGCTCGCTCTGTTCGCCAAAAGTCCCTTCCGTGATCGATTCGTCGGGAACGTCGAAGGCCGGGATCTCTATCAGGGAGGTGCCGACGTGGTGATCTGTGAGGGATTTGTCGGAAATGTTCTGCTTAAGGCCGCCGAAGGGATGGTCGATATGCTGATGAAGACTGTCTCTGCTGAAGTCCTGGTGGCTTTAGACCAGGAGAAGTCAAAAGCAGTTGAGGCCTTCGGTAAGCTGGGTAAGCGGTTTGAGTACCATGAAGCGGGTGGGGCGCCACTGATGGGGGTTGATGGAATCGCCATCATCTGCCACGGTTCCAGCAACTCTCGCTCGATTTATAACGCTTTGCGCGTCGCCACAACTCTCAAGAATCGCAGAATTAATGAGCAGATTGTGGACGAACTTTCGAGTTCGTCTGCTTTGGTCGATTGACGCAGAATCAGTCGAATGTCGAGGGAAATGTGGCAAAGATTGCGTTTCTGTTTCCGGGTCAGGGTGCCCAGCACGTCGGCATGGGGAAAACCATTGCTGAGCGATTCCCTCAGGCAAAATCGCTTTATGACCGTGCCGCGGATGTGCTTGGCTTTGATCTGGCGTCACTCTGCTTCGAAGGGCCGGCTGAACGGCTCGATACGACAGCCATCAGCCAGCCTGCGTTGTTCGTCAGCAGTTTAGCCGCACTGGAAATGCTGCGGGCCGAACAGCCTGACGTGGTCGAGAACTGTTCGATGGCGGCTGGCCTCAGTCTCGGCGAGTACACGGCACTCGTTTTTGCTGGTGTGATGTCATTCGAAGACGGTTTGCGTGTTGTCCAGGCACGTGGCGCAGCGATGCAGCAGGCGGCCGATGCAAATCCTTCCGGGATGGTCAGTGCCCTGTTGCTCAATACGGAACAGGTTACCAAGGTTCGTGACGACGCATCATCCGCCGGTCAGATCTGGCTCGCCAATTTTCTTTGTCCTGGAAACACAGTGCTCTCAGGCGATAAGCCGGCGTGTGCACGAGCTGCCGAGCTTATTGCCGAGGCGGGGGGAAGTGCCAAGTCGCTTGTCGTGGCCGGAGCGTTCCATACCCCTCTGATGGCCTCTGCCTGTGAGCGGCTGGAAAAGATTCTGCAGGATATCCAGATTCAGCCAGGTCGCATTCCCGTTGTTTCGAATGTTGATGCGAAGGTCCACAGTGACCCGGATGAGCTGCGTCAGATTCTGATCAAGCAGGTGACTCAGCCTGTCTTGTGGGAAGAGTGTGTGCGTCAACTCCTGTCCTCAGGCTGTGATCAGTTCTTTGAAGTCGGGCCGGGGAAGGTTT
Organism: Schlesneria sp. DSM 10557; assembly: GCF_041860085.1. Classification (NCBI taxonomy): domain Bacteria; kingdom Pseudomonadati; phylum Planctomycetota; class Planctomycetia; order Planctomycetales; family Planctomycetaceae; genus Schlesneria; species Schlesneria sp. DSM 10557. The sequence continues at coordinate 2,975,667 of NZ_CP124747.1, read as the reverse complement.
TGAAGTCGCTGATGAAGCGGATCGATCGGAAAGTGGATTGCCAGTCGGTAAACGATAGTTGATGTGAGGGACGACGAGGTTTGAAGGGATGAATCAGGGGTGATTCCCCTGAACGGCAGGTATGGGCAGTCGGTTGGTTCTAATTTGATTCCTCCGATATTTCTGTTGCCGTTTACATAACTCTTCAAACCCTGTATACCCTCGCAAATCAGCCAGATTGAACTATTTCCCTCTGCGGATTGACACTGCAAAATCCACCACGATCGCCGTGATGGTCAGTACAAGTTTCTAGATTCGACTCCAAAGGAGTGAGGCGTGGCGTCGTCGATTGAAGAGAAAGTGGTTGGAATCGTCAGTGAGCAACTGAATATTCCCAAAGAAGATATTAAGTTGAGCAGCGAACTTGTTGCCGATCTTAAAGCTGACTCGCTCGATTTGGTCGAACTCGTTATGGAGTTCGAGGACGAATTCGGTGTGCAGATCCCCGAATCTGATCAGGAAAAAATCAAATCAGTTGGTGATGCAGTGAAATACATCACGGAGAAGCAGTGACGGATGTTCAGACGCGTCGTCGTGACAGGAATGTCGGTGATTACCGCGCTGGGCTCAGAAGTCTCTGAGTTCTGGGATCGCTTGTGCGCAGGCGGAAGCGGAATCAGCCGACTGGGGCGATTTGATTGCTCCGACTTTAAGGTCAATTTCGGAGGCGAAGTCAAGGACTTTCGCCCCGATGAGCATTTTGACTCGAAGGAAGCCAAGCGACTGGATCGTTTCAGTCAGTTTGCGCTTGCGGCGGCTCAGAAAGCGATTCGGCAGTCCGGAATTGACTTTCAGTCGGTAGCGGATCCCTATCGTTGCGGTGTCATCATCGGTAGCGGAATCGGAGGGTTGAACGAGATCGAAGAGCAGCATGCCAAGCTGTTCGATCGCGGTCCTTCTCGAGTCTCGCCGTTTATGATCCCGAAACTCATGGTGAACGCCGCAACCGGGAATATTTCAGTCCAATTCGGGCTGAAGGGGCCCAGTAGTGCGGTGGCCACAGCGTGTGCATCAGCGAGTAATGCTATCGGCGACGCGTTTCGTCTGATCCAGCATGACGTTGCTGATATTCTCGTTGCTGGCGGGAGTGAAGCGGCAATCACCCCGATGGGGCTGTCGGGATTCGCTCGCATGGGTGCCCTGTCGACTCGCAATGACGCTCCTGAAGCGGCCAGCCGGCCGTTTGATCGAGATCGCGATGGCTTTGTTCTGTCAGAAGGGGCAGGAGTCGTTGTCCTCGAAGAACTGGAGCACGCGAAGAAGCGAGGCGCGACAATTTTCGGCGAAGTTCTCGGTTACGGGATGTCGTCGGATGGAACTCACATGACCGCTCCTGACCCGGAAGGGACAGGCGCCGCTCGGGCAATGAGTCTTTCACTCAAAGATTCTGGCCTCTCAGTGAGCGACATTGATTACATTAACGCTCACGGCACGAGTACCCCGCTCGGGGACAAGGCCGAGACGAATGCAATCAAGCGCGTGTTTGAGTCGGAAGCGAAGAGAATTTGCGTCTCGAGCACGAAAAGTCAGCTAGGTCACTTGCTGGGTGCTTCGGGCGGCGTTGAATTCGTTGTCGCTGTCCTGACTCTGATGCATGGGCTGATTCCTCCTACAATCAATCTTGAGAACCCCGATCCGGATTGCGATCTGGATTACGTTCCCAACAAGGCTCGGGAATTAGCCGTCAATCGAGTGATGTCGAACAGTTTTGGATTCGGTGGTCACAACGCCTGTCTGGTTGTTGGGCGAGTGAACTGACGGATGTTTGTCTGATGTTTTTATCGGTCTATGCTTCATCGTTCGCTGCGGCACTCGCCTGGGGCGAAGGAGGGGGGCAGACGGCCGGCCGCCAATGAGCACCAAATCGTGACCAAAAGTTCAGAGAGTCGGGAAGTTGTCATCACGGGCGTCGGTATCGTCAGCCCCATCGGCATTGGTGTGGACGAATTCTGGAAGAATTTGTCCACCGGTCAGTCGGGGATTCGACACGGCAAGTTGTTCCCGGGCTTTGCCGCTCCTGACGGGGTATGCGCCGAGGTGCTGGACTTCACCGATGAGTCCGCGCGCAAGGTGTATCTGAAGGAACAACGCAAGAATTTGAAGGCGATGTGCCGGGAAATTCAGCTCGGTGTTGCCTCCGCCTTGTTGGCGCTCCAGAACTCCGCGATTGATCTCAGTCAAATCAACCATGAGCGGCTCGGTGTCGAGTTCGGCGCCAACCTCATGCTCAGTCCTCCTGAAGTCCTCCTGGAAGGCTGCGAAGCCTGTTGCGAGGAAGGGACGACGAAATTCCAGCCCTCTGAATGGGGGCAGAAGGGTCTGACCAAGCTGGAGCCATTGTGGTTGCTCCGCTACTTGCCCAATATGCCGGCCTGCCATATCAGTATTTCGGCCGATGCGCGCGGTCCGAGTAACTCGCTGACTCTCGATGACGCCTCGGGGAATACTGTCATCGGCGAAGCGATGAGGATTCTGCTTCGTGGTGCTGCAGATATGATGATCGTTGGTGTGACAGGTACGACACTGCACCCGATCAAAACATTGCACCAGGCCCTGTGGGATGATCTGGCTCGGACTCCGGCAGAGCCCGAGCGTCGAGCTCGACCATTCGATCTGAATCGAGCGGGACGCGTGGTGGCCGAAGGTTCCTGTTCGTTTATTCTGGAAGATCGGGCACATGCTGAAGAGCGTGGCGCAAAAATCTGGGGTCGCGTTCTCGGAACGGGTTCCTCGTGTGTCACGAACACCAATCAAGAGGCGAATTATCGTCTCGCTTTGGCGAATGCGATGCGCGGGGCTTTGCGAGATGCGAATCTGACTCCCGATCAGATTGGGCATATCAATGCTCACGGTCTGGGGACGAAGGAAGTTGATATCGCGGAGGCTGCGGCAATTCACGATGTCTTCGGAAGTGATTTAGGCCGCAAGATTCCCGTGACGGCGATTAAGAGCTTCATTGGGAATTCCGGTGCAGGATCTGGTCTATTGGAATTGGCCGCCTCGGTGGTCAGTCTGACTCACGGCGTCATTCCTCAGACCCTTAACTATGAGACGCCCGATCCGGCTTGTCCGTTGAACATTGTTGTCGGCCAGCCACAACCCACTGCGAATAACGTGGTGTTGAGCATTAACGTCACCAAGATCGGTCAAGCCGCCGCCTCAATCGTGAAGGTGGGAGCATAAGCGCTGGCTGTTTTGACGCAGGCGCTGGATGATCGGGGTTGCACTGGCGTTGCAGTTGCTGAAAGTCCATGAGCGACTGCAACCTGACGTAGCGCGGAAGTCTGATTCATTGCCGCATGAAGCATGCGGATATCGAGATGCGAGCCCGCGCGGTTTCCGATTGAGACCGTATTCTTGAGGGTTCGTTGTCCCTTTGCGCAGTGAGAGCATCCGTCCGGCTTCCCGTTTTTCGTGGGCCCTGGACGGGGCCTGATTGGTGAGTGTCGATCTCTTCAAGCGGATCGAGTGGCGTTTATCGCAAGAATCTTCCCGACGCGAACAAAAATAAAGCCCGGTTCCTGGGGGAACCGGGCTTTATCGATGTCGCTCCGAAGGGCATTATTTTCCGAAGCTCTGCAGGACGTACTGGGCTCCGCGATAGGCAGAGAGCTGTGTCGCCTTGGTTTGAATCACTTGTTTGTAGAACGCTGTCGCGTTGGTCTTGTCGTTCGCCTGCGATCGTCGTTCGGCGATGAAGAAGTAGGCTTCGCAGAGCTGTGCGTTCTTCATTTTGGCGTCGGTGGTCGTGGAAACGAAGTTGACCAGTTGCTGTTCTGAAAGCTTTCCGCTGAGGAACAGGACGAGAGCGTCGATCCAGTCGCGTTCTTTTTCTGCCTTGTCTTCGCTTTCCTTGGCAATCTGGCCGACGGTGTCAGGTTTGCCGGAGAGAACAAGCGACCAGAGTAGCCAAGGGTTCAGGTAGCGCATGGCTCGCGGGTCGATCTGGATGGCTTCATCAAACGCCTTGACAGCACCAGCGTAGTTTTTGGAGAAGAAGTTGGCGAATCCCAGGTCGGCGTGAGCAACCGGGTTTTGGGGAGCGAGCTGGATTGCTTTGGTGTAGTCTTCGATAGCCCCGGTTGTGTTCCCGAGCGAAAGGCGGCATGTTCCTCGCAGGCTTGTGAAGAGCGGGTTATTGGGCTCGATCGTGATGGCTCGTGTGAAGTCTTTCTCGGCGTCGGCAAGGTTTCCTGCCGCCTGGTAAGTGTAACCACGGTTCGTGTAGGCGACTGCGAAGTTCTTGTCGAGTTCGAGGGCTTTGTTGAAGTCGGCGAGTGCTTCCTGGGATTTCCCTTGCTGCTGGAGGAAGAGTCCCCGGTTGTTGTAGACGAGATGATTTTCGGGGAATGTCTCGACTGCGGCGGAGAAAGCTTGAAGTGCTTTATCGGCTTGTCCAGAAACCACATAGGCTTCTGCGAGTCCTACGTGAGAACCGAGATGTCCGGGGAATGCTTCAATCGCGGCCTGATAATCTTCGATGGCAGAATTCAGGTTTTTCAGGTGAATGTAGGCCGCCGCGCGCTGGTACAGGACGTTGGCGCGCTGTTCTGGCTTCAGGTTGGTTCGGTTGAGTACGTTTTTGGTGGCCACGTCGACCGCGACATTGGCGTGCTCTTTCTTGTCCTCCATGTTTGCAAGAGCGATCATCCCATAAAGGTAGGGGAGGTAATAGTTAACTTCCGAACTGCCGCCGATCTTGAGTGATTCGCGGGCGTCCTGGATCCCCTCCCGTAGTTCGGCAACATCTCGCTTCACAACACCCAGTTCGACTCGGGAACTGGCTCGCAGGTACATTGCGGCATGGTCTTTGGGGTTCTGGGCGAGGACCTTGCTGGTGAGTTCCTTGCATTTCGCAAAGTCGGCCTGCTGGTAGGCGGTCTCTGCTTCCGCTTTCATTTTTTCGTGTTCGGGGTTGGCCTGACCTGAGGCAATCGACCCAAAACAGAGCACGAACACAATCCAATGGCTACGAAACATGGCGAACTCCAAGTGTTTTGACATGCGACTCATCCTTGCATCCAGCAATTCAATCCGGAACGGATCATTACGTCAACATGTTATGCAGAAAGCATCGGGTCATTGATCGCCCCCATCCCAGCTTCAAGGGAGGATGCATCCAAGTTTCCACACCCGCTATAACTGCTTCATTCCGAAGCGGGTGGGGACAGGATCAGACAACATAACTCCTTGACACCGCGGCTAAGTCAGAGTATGTTGGCAGTTGCATGGAACGGACGTTCCTCTGCATGTCGGCAGACACTGGTTTTCAGTTTCAGGCGAAATGATGTGGAATGAGCGTCCATGAAGTGTGGTCCTGAGTCTCAGCTTCTGAGCGGAGTCATTGTCCATGTAGCCTGAAACAACGACAGGTTCCTGGTCGACACCGCGATACGCGGCCGATTTTCGGTTGCGTGCAGGTGTCATGGTCGAATCCGGTCGGTGGATTCGGTCGCGAACGAAGTGGGACTTGTGCCCGCTTTTTTTGTTTTATGAGGTGGGATTTGGTGGCGGTTGCTTGTTGTCGTGGTCTTCGCCGCTCGGTATTGGTTTGAGAGGTAGAGAAATGAACGGCCCCGAACTCTTGCGAATCGTCGATTCGATTCACAGAGATAAGAGTATTGATAAGGAGATCGTGTTCGAAGGGATCGAGCAGGCTATTCTTTCGGCGGCGCGCAAGCACTACGGCGAAGAAGAGGCAATCGAGGTCCATGTCGATCGGTCTTCGGGGCACCCTACTGTCAAGACGAATGGTCAGGATGTCGACTCGGACGCGCTTGGCGAGTTGCTGGGACGAATTTCCGCCCAGACTGCCAAGCAGGTCATGATTCAAAAGATTCGCGAAGCAGAGCGTGATGCTCTGTTCGACGAATATGTCGATCAACGGAATCAGATTGTTACGGGAACTGTCGCCAAGATTGAGGGTGGGGCTTCCATCGTCAATCTCGGTAAGGTTGAAGGCCTGCTTCCCCGCGGAGAGCAGATCCCTGGCGAAGGATTTCGGGTTGGTGATCGGGTTCGGGCGATTGTGCTGGAGGTGCGCAAGTCCGGCAGTCGAGTAAAGATCATACTCTCGCGTACGCACGTTGAGTTTGTTCGTCGACTGTTCGAGCTTGAGATCCCGGAAGTCGCTGAGCGGATTATCGAAGTTCGTTCGCTGGCACGCGAAGCCGGATATCGGTCGAAGGTTGCGGTCAGTTGCATTGACAACAATATCGATGCCGTCGGTGCCTGTGTCGGTGTTCGCGGGGCTCGAATCAAGAATATTACGGGTGAGTTGGGCGACGAGAAAATCGATATCGTTCGCTGGAATGACTCGCTGCAAGTGCTGGTGCCGAATGCGCTTCAGCCGGCTGAGGTTGAGGACGTCATCCTCTGCCCGATGCTGGGGCGGGTGATCGTGCTGGTGCGGGATGACCAACTGTCCCTTGCTATCGGGAAGCGAGGTCAGAATGTTCGCCTCGCCTCGAAGCTGGTGGGTTGGGATATCGAAGTCATGACGCAAGAGGAGCTTGATGAGCAGCTCGAACGTGCTGTTCAAGCTTTCTCGGAAACTCCAGGTGTAACGCCAGATTTGGCGGAAAGTCTTGTGGCGCAAGGTTTTCTCAGTTTTGACGACTTGTCTGTCATTGAGCCTGATCAATTGGCGGAAATGGGCAGTCTGACCGAGGAGCAGTGCGAAGAGATCGTGGAGTACGCGGAGAAAGAGAGTGAGCGGCTCGAGCAGGAGCAGCGTCAGCGACGGGCACAGGAAAAATCTCATTCTTCTTCCGGTTCACGCCACGATAATGACAAGGCAGACCAGGAACAGCGAAAGCAGCGAGCAGCCGAGAAGGCCGCTCCTGTTGCTGAACAGAATGAAGTGGTGCTGGCAGAGGTCAATGGTTCGGTAAGTGAACCCGATAGTAACGCTGGCGAGGAAAAAGGGAGTGGAGTTGCTGCAAATGACGCTCATGGGACTGGGAATGAGTCAAGTCCCTCGGTAGATTGAGTGCAAGCAGAAACTTGGGTCTCTTCGAATTCGAGTCTAACTTCAGATGAAACCCGCTCGCGGCTCTGATCTGAGGTGATTATTTAGAGTAGACGCCTCTTTTAGGGAAATAGAGAAGCCCGTAGGACGTGCCGATTAGGGTTGGCAGCCCGAAGTTCAACTTCGTCATCATCACACGAACGAGGTACAGGCGGTGAGGGGTCATTCGATTCGCGCGACCGATCAGGGTTGGCGGGTTTGGGTCGGCCTCACCTGATGGCGTTTGAGTAAAAACGAATTCGGGCAAGGGGTGTCGGAGTGCGTACGTCGTGTTCCGGCGGAACTCTTTGTTGTTGCAGACACGCCGGGACTACCGGTCGGGCTTTTCCCCACGAAGGACTCGCGTTTGAAAATCCGGATCTTCGCTCTTGCCAAAGAGCTTGATATCGACAGCAAGATTTTGATTGATTTCTGCACGAAAGCAGGAATTACGATCAAGAACTCCGCCTTGGCGAGCATTTCGCCAGAAGAGCGCGATCGGGTGATGGAGATTATTCGGTCGAGTGGCTCCACTACCGCTGCGCCTCCCGTAGCAGCAGCCCCGGCCGCAGCTCCGCCCCCTGTGGCAGCGACGCGTGAGCCGGTTGCCGATCTTGCCGTGAAATCGCGGCCGATCCGAGTCATGGGTGCCAAGCCACCGCTGATGGTACCCCGATCTCGCCCCTCTGAATCGGTTCCCCCCAAACCGCCAGTTGAGCCGCAAGTTGAAGAACCTGTGCAGCCGACGGAAGAGATTGCACCGGCCCCGGTACCACCGGCGCCGCCTGTCGTAACTCCTCCAACCCCACCGGTTGTCGAAGAAAAAGTTGAAGTACCCACGCAACCTGCTCCTGTCTTGGAGAAGAAGTCGGCGCCGGTTGCGCCTGTCGTGGCCCCAAAGCCGATCCCCGAATTACCTCCAGAGCTTCCGCCCGTGGTCGCAGTCGCGAAACCTGTTGTAGAACCCCCATCTGCTCCTCCTAAAAGTCGTCCGACTCCTGCCGCCGAAGAACGGCCGGTATTGTCGCCGCCGCCGGCGCCCCGTTCGGACTTCGCCGCCCCTGTTCCCCCACAGAAATCCATGCGTGTCATGGTGTCTCGTGGTACGAATGAGATGGGTGGAGCGAAGGGGTCTGCCTCTGCAAAGAAGGCCAAGACCGTCGCGCCGTTGATCGCTGAGATTCCGCGATTCAAAGCTCCTCCGTCGATGAAGGCTCCCAAGCCGGAAGAGGCGGCACCGCAGCGACCGACCCAGCGTTTCAACGCTGACGGTCCGCCAAAGGATGCACCGCTCGGGCCGATTGTTCGCAAGCGTGCTGAAACCACGACTACGAAGAAGAAGGTTGGTGACGACGAACCGGATGACGGCAAGGTCAAGAAGCACGTCGGTGGTGCGTCTCTTCAGGATGCCCGTAACCAGCGACGCAAAGTCACGCTGAAGGACATCGATGAAGACGAAGATCGCGGTGGCCGGGGATCGCGTGTACGGCCGAAGCCACAGCGTCGCTCGGGGCCCGTGCCGCTCAAGTCGACCGCCGAACTCGAACTTCCGTTGACCGTTCGTTCGTTGTCGGAAGGAATCGGACGACCTGCGAAATCGATTATGCAGATTCTGTGGCAACGAGGTGACATGGTCACCATCAACTCCGCTCTCGAAGAAGACGTTGCTGTCGAGGTTTGCCTGGAACTGGGTGTCGATCTGCAGATCCACCGTCCGAAAACGATCGAGGACGAAGTGACTGAAGTCGTTGAGGGTGAAGACAAGCCGGAAGATCTGCAGGTTCGTCCTCCGATCATTACGATTCTGGGGCATGTCGATCACGGTAAGACGACGCTGGTGGATAAGCTGCGTTCTGCGAACGTCGCCGCGTCTGAACATGGTGGAATCACCCAGCACATCGCGGCCTACCAGATCGAACACAACGGTCGTAAGCTGACCTTTGTGGATACACCTGGTCACGCTGCCTTCGGTGAAATGCGTGCTCGCGGTGCACACGTGACAGACATCGTCGTTCTCGTGGTGGCGGCTAACGATGGCGTGATGCCTCAGACGGTCGAGTGTATTTCGCACGCCCGTGCCGCCGGGGTTCCATTGGTCGTTGCCATGAACAAGGTCGACCTGCCCGAGCGAAATGAACAGCGTGTGTTGACGGAGTTGTCGTCGCATAACGTGCTCGCGGCCGAATGGGGTGGCGACGTTGAAGTAATCCGCACCTCGGGTCTCACCGGCCAGGGATTGCCTGAACTGCTCGATACCTTGTTGTTGACGGCCGAACTCCATGAGTTCACCGCCAATCCAAATCGTCCTGCTTCGGGTGCTTGTCTGGAAGCATTCCGTGATGAAGGTCGCGGCCCACTGGCATGGCTGATCGTTCAGAGAGGAACGCTCCGCGTAGGCGATGTCGTCCTGTGTGGTGGTGCCTATGGCCGAATCCGAGCCATGTACAACGAGCGTGATGAAGAACTGACCGAAGCTCTGCCTTCGACGCCAGTGAAGATCGCCGGTCTGGACATCGTACCGGGTGCGGGTGAGCAATTCCTGGTTCTGCCAGACGTTGACGCGGCTCGCGAAGCGGCTGAAGAGCGTCGCTCAAAGGGGCGAGCAACCGTTCTGGCGAATATGGGTGGCAAGCGAACGCTCGAGGATATCCTCAATGCGACAACCGAGGGCGAGATTCGCGATCTGGCCGTGATCGTCAAAGCGGATACTCCGGGATCGCTGGAAGCAATTCGCAGCGAACTCAACAAGTTTGAGCATCCGGAAGTTCGCGTCAAGCTGTTGCACCAGGGTGTCGGTGGGGTGAACGAAAGCGATGTTTATCTGGCATCCGCTTCGAATGCTGTGATTTTTGCCTTCCATGTGATTGCGGAAGATCGGGCTCAACTGCTGGCGCAGCAGGAAGGTGTCGAGATTCGGCGTTACAACATCATCTACGAGGTGATGGACGAGATTCGCAAGATTCTCGAAGGAATGCTGAAGCCCGAGCAGAAGGAAGTGGCAACCGGTCGAGCGATCGTGCTGCGAACCTTCAGCATCACGCGGTTTGGTACCATCGCGGGCTGTCGCGTGCTCAATGGGACCATCGAACGTTCCAGCCGGATTCATCTGATCCGCGAGCAGCGTGTCATCAATACCTACAACATCGCTTCGCTGAAGCGTGAGAAGGAAGATGCTCGCGAAGTTCGTGAAGGGATGGAATGCGGTATTCGTCTCGAGAACTATAACGACGTCAAGGAAGGTGACTTGCTTGAGGCGTTCAAGATCGAAGAGGTCAAACGAAAGCTGGAATAGTCTTCGCGACTTGAGGCGTATGGTATTTTTTGCCGTCACCACGGCGGTCCTGTCGATCGATAGTTTGGGGTTTCATGAACACGCGTCGCGTTGCCAAAGCTGCAGAAGCGATTCGAGAATCGGTCAGCATGACGATTCTCGTCGGACTTCGGGATCCACGTGTGAAGAACGTCACTGTCTTGCGGGCAGAAGTGAGTGGTGATCTACGCAATGCCAAGGTGTACGTCTCAATCATGGGGGATGCGAAAGCCCAGTCCCTCACGATGCACGGCCTCGAATCGGCGCGAGGCTATATTCAGGCGAAGGTCGCGGATCGATTGCAGACCAAGAACACTCCTGTGTTGAAGTTTGTCCTCGATCCTGGTGTGAAGTTCAGTGCAGAAACATCTCAGACGTTGCGTCAAGTGATGCCAGACGAGAACGGTGTTGCAGGCGCGGTTGATTCGGAAGAGTCCGAGTTCGACAGCAACACCGCCGAATCTGACGACGACGAAGGCGACGATGATGAGAGTGATACCGACGATGTTGACGACGAGAGCGAGTCGGGAAGTGCCGACTTGCGGTAATCAAAGTTCGTCGTAGATGGTTCCAGAACGGAGTTGAGACAAGCCCATGGTAGCAGCGTCCCGTGCCAAGGCGTCCGATCGGGCAGCGCTTCTCAAGAAGCTGTTTCCAATCATCAAAAAACAGTACAAGGTCCAGATCCCGAAGGGAAACAAACCTGTCCTGGAAACGATGCTGTATGCCATTTGTCTTGAGGACTCAACGGTCGAGGAAGCAGACCTCTCCTTCCAGCGGTTATTTTCCGAGTTTCCTGATCTGAACGAAGTGCGGGTCAGCAGCGTCGGCGAAATCGAACGGGCCTTTGCGGGCCAGACCGCTTCTGAATGGCGCGCTTTCCGTGTCATTTCGGTCCTCAAGTTTGTGTTTGATAAGTCTTACTCTTTTGAGTTCGAGAACCTTCGGAAGAAGACGCTCGACCTGGCTACGAAGCAACTGGCGAAGATCAAGGATCTGTCGCCGTTCGTGCGTGACTACACCTTGCATGAAGTCACGGGGGCCCACCTGATCCCGATCGATCCAGCCTTGGCCCGTCTGCTGATTTGGCTTGGTCTGGCGGTACCGAGTCAGACGCCTGAACAAATTGGCGAGATGATGAAAGCCGCCGTCCGCAAGGCGGAGGTGGAGACGTTCGTTTTCACGATGCGTTGTGTCGCCGGTGATCAGTCGCTGCAACCGGCGTTTGATCCTGCGAAGTACCCCCCTCCAGAAGGAGGGTACGACACCGACACGGCTGCGGATCGGCTGGTGAGTCTGTTCAAGAATGGTCTCGAGAAGCCGGTTAAGGCGACTGCCTCCAAGAAAGTCGCTGCGACGGCTGCACCGGCACCGGCAGCAGCTGCGAAGACTTCCAAAGCAGACGCAGTGGCTGCGGCCAAGCCGGCGACGAAGAAGGCCGTTGCGGCCAAAGCCCCCGCCGTCGTCGAAAAGGCTGCAGCTGCGAAGAAGCCGGTCAAGAAGAGTCGCTGAACGAGCGGTATTTGGCATCGTTTTCCCTGTGAGAGTTAAGGTAAATTAACTCGAGCAGGCTTCCCAATCAGACGGAAGAACGAATACTGAATATCATCAAATCGGATTGCGAGGAGATTGGGCGATGAGCAATTTACTTCGGTATCGAGTAGGGCTTGCGGGACTTCTTGCCTTCGGTCTGACGAAGCCAGCCTTGTCGCAGGATGAACCCCAGAAGCCGCAGACCGAATCTCCTTCTTCAACGGCAGAGTCACCTGATGTCAAAGGCTATCAGCAGCAGGAATCGGATGATGTCGCTCTGCCGCTGAAGCCCCTGGTGCCTCGTTCCGCCGCAATTACCGCTCGCAATGAAGCCTTGTCGTGGTACATGACGGGGCGACTCCTCGACTCGACACATCGAAACGAGCCTCGCAAGGCTTTGAACGCCTTCCGCAAAGCGGTGAAACTCGATCCCGAAGCGGTCGAAATCTACCGGGAACTGGTTCCGCTGGAATTGCAGCACGAGAACCTGGAAGCGGCCGTTCGTTATGCATCCAAGGCCGTTCAACTCGATCCGGATGACGTTGAAATCCTGCAACTGCTGGCTCGGCAGGCCGCGATTTCCGGGCAGCTTCCAGAAGCGATCAAGCACCTGGAACAAGCGATTAAATCGCCTCGAATTCTCAAGACCTCTCCGGAATATGTGGGACTCAACAAGAGTCTTGGCCTGTTGTATGCCGTTACCGGACAGAAGGAATCGGCGGCGGACTGTTACGAAATTCTGTTTGACGCCATCAAAGATCCGGAAAAGTACGGTCTCGATTCCCGCGCCAAAAAGAGCCTGCTGGCTGATCCCACTTCAACCTACGAGAGAATTGGGCAGATTCTGCTCGACGGCGATCGCCTGAAACCTGCGCTCGAAGCATTTGAACTGGCCGGAACGACCCGGCAAGGTGCTGGTAATCTGGCATATAACCGGGCGCGAGTTCTCCTGCTTTCAGACAAGCCTGAAGAGGCTCTTGCGGAACTCCAGAAGTACTTTGATGCGCAGCGGACGTCGAAGGGACGTGACGCCTATCGACTGCTGGCCGAGATTCTCGAGAAGCTCAATAAATCCGACGAATTGATCGGACGCCTGGAAACGCTGGCAGAGAATGACGCACAGAATGTCGCGCTCCAGTATTACCTGGCGGAACGTCTGACGGACGTAAACGAGCTGGAGCGTGCCCGGAAAATCTACGACACCATGCTGCAAAGTGGCGGGGACGCATCGGGGTATGCAGGACTCGCTCGTGTCTTACGAAAAATGCAGAAGTCGGATGATCTGCTTGACGCACTCGGTCGCGGTATGGCTCGGGGTGAAGAAGCGATTGCGTCGCTGGAGTCCGAAGTGAAAGCCTTGGCCGAAGACAAGGCGCTCGTCGCCATGTTGATCGAGTCGGGCCGAACACGTGCCAAAGCAGGCGAACTGAAGCTCGATGAAGCCATTCTGCTGGCCAAGCTGGCGGCTGCCTTGAAAGAGGCGGATGCATCAGAAGAGTTCTTCCAGTTGGCACTGTCACTTCCCCCCAGCCCGAATCGGCCGAAGATCGCCACTCAGATCGAGTTTGCGGACACAATGGCCCGCCTGCGTAAATATCGCGTCGCTGCCGAGGCCTACCACGAAATCCTCGAGTCCGGTCAGTTGACGGAAAAGGGGAGGGCCTGGACCTACTTCTCGCTGACGCAAGTGCTGACGCGAGACAATCAGATTGACAAAGCACTCGAAGCGATCACAAAAGCGATTCAACTGGACGACGACAACTACGAATTTCGCCTGTTTGAATCGGGGATCTACACCCATGCCCGCCGCTGGGATGAAGCCCTCCTCAAGCTGGAGCAGGTGATGACGGATTTCCCGGATGTCCCCGAAGTCGTCACACGTGCCCAGTTCAGCCTCTCGAACGTTTACGTTCAGAAAGGTGAGATGCGCAAGGGGGAAGAAATCCTCGAAAAGGTCCTGGAAATGGATCCTGAAAGTTCGCAGGCGAATAACGACCTGGGTTATTTGTGGGCCGAGCAGGGCAAAAACCTGGAACGGGCCGAGAAAATGATTCGCAAAGCCCTGCAGGCCGAGCCGGAAAATCCGGCGTACCTGGACAGCCTGGGCTGGGTCTTGTTCAAGCTGGACCGAATTGAAGAGGCCATTCCGCCTCTGGAGCAGGCCACTCAAAACAGTTTCGGCGGCGACGCAACTCTATGGGATCATCTGGGTGATGTCCTGTTGAAAGCCATGCAGACGGAAAAGGCCATTGAAGCCTGGCAGACGGCCCTTGAGCATTCCGAAGAAGAAAATTCTCCTGACGTAGAGCTGATGGAACGGATTCGGGAGAAGCTGAAACAGCACGGAGCTCAGTCACGACCCAAGCCAGCAGAGAAGGGCTCGCCCTGAACCTGCGAGTCTGCTGTTACCGGGGTTGAGACTGCTTGCCGAGCAGATTATTCTCTCGCCCGACCTGTTCTGCACCCGAGACCATTCCGGGTGCGCCCTTACCCCTCGCATTACTTCGAATCTGACTTAACCAAATATGGCAGGACATTCCCACTGGGCGAATATCGCGTTCAAGAAGGGCCTTGTTGATAAAAAACGAGGAAAACTCTTCGGCAAGCTCTCACGTTACATCATCGTGGCCGCACGTCGCGGCGGCGGTGATCCTGCCGCGAACCTGGCGTTACGCTACGCGATCGACCGCGCCCGCAAGGCCTCGATGCCGAACGACACGATCGACCGGGCGGTCAAAAAGGGGACCGGGGAACTCGAGACCGAAACCTATGACGAGGTCATTTACGAAGGTTATGGGCCAAATGGTGTGGCCATTCTCTGCGAAATTCTGACGGAAAATCGAAACCGGACTGCGGGCGAAATTCGTAAGACCTTCGAAGTGAACGGCGGAAACCTGGGCAGCACGGGGTGCGTTGCGTATCTGTTCGAACGCAAAGGAATTATCCAGATTCCGACGAAAGCCGTTGCCGAAGACCAGCTGTTCGAGGTTGCGCTGGAGGCGGGAGCATCCGATGTGCAGCAGGTTGGTGATATGTTTGAAGTCAGTTGTACTCCTGATGCTTTTCAAACGGTGACGACTGCCCTCGAAACGGCCAAGATTCCTACCGAATCGGCGGAAGTGATGCGTGTCGCCTCCAACACGGTGGATCTCGATGTCGAAGCGGCTCGAGCTGTCCTGAAGTTGATGGAACTGCTCGAAGATCACGACGATGTGCAGAGCGTGACGGCGAATTTTAATATTCCCGACTCAGTGATGGCTCAGTTAGAAGCGGGCTGATCGCGCGCCGACTCGCTCTGCAGGCCGGTCGTTGCTTCACCTCGGTCACCCCGTACCGAGACGGCCTCAGGGGTGGGCGTGACCGTTTCCGCTTCCTTCGTTTCTTCAAGCCGTCCGACAGGAAGCGAACCGCGGCATCGCCAGCGGAACCCCGTGATCGCGACAGCCTTCAAACGGGGCGGTCTACTTGAGGGTTGTCAGGAAAGGATTCTTTTTTTCGACGCATCCCGTCCTTGGGAAGCAGTCTTCCAAACGCCTGGAATGTCCGCGGCGCACTGTATCCCTGCTACATCGGTGTTTCCGGTTACTCGACCGCCTGTTTGATTCCGTTCGAGAGTAGTTCTGCGGCGGTCGCGCGGTCAGCGGGTTTCCGATCGATCAGTCCCAGATCCTGAGCGTGCACCAATTGACGATAAGTCTCGTCTGTCGAACCCTTCGAGTCGGGATCAGCGACCGAAGGATGAATGACAATGCAGTCCCACTCCTGATGAGCGAAGCTGAGTGACCAGTTCATGATCCATGAGAAGTTGCGTACGAATTCCTCGTCGACTTCCGAAGAGACGCTTCGTGGTACGGCCAGAAGAACCAGGTCGGGTTTAAGATTCCGGACGAGTGCTTTGGACTCGGCTTCCAGGGCCGCGATCGATTTGCCCTTGGTGTCCCAGCCACTGACCTCCACTTGGGCGGTGGGCTTCAGGTTCTTGATCGCGTTGCCGATCAGCTCGTTGTAAGGTGCCATCGCCAGGACCTTGATGGGGCGCTCTTCTTTCAGTAGCGATGCGAGACGAGGCAGGGATGGATGAAGTGGCCCCACTTGATCGAGAGAGGCTCCCTTGCCCGTAATTGTTCGGCAGAGTTCTTCTGCCATTCTCTTATGGCCGGCCATATTGGGGTGAATCTCATCGCTCAGCGTGAGACGCCAGGTCCAGGGTGCTCGAGTGAGGAGCTTCGTCCCGCTGAGATACTGGTCGCAAACGGGGGCGTTCATTTCTCGTCCTACAGCACGAATGATGTCACAGTAGGTGAGCAGTTTTTCGATCGGGCGACTCGCAGTCGTAATCACGGAGTTGGGGGTGCAGAGGATCACCTCGCTACCCGCATCGCGGCATCGTTTCGTCAGCAACTCAAGGTTGGCCCGGAATGTCTCGAGGGGGATCCGGGTGACGTCGTTCAATCCGAAGCTGATCGTGACGATCTGTGGATGATGAGCGAGCACGTCAGTGTCGAAACGGTTCAGTCCGTCCTGTGTGGTGTTGCCGCTAATCCCCGCGTTGATGACAGTGATGTCTTCGCGAGACAGAATCTTCCGGAGTCCGACCTCCAGCATTTCCGGGTACGCGCGGCGTCCGCCGGTATGGTAGTAAACTCCGGTGACGCTATCACCCAGGCAAACGACCTTCACGGGGCCTTCTTTGAGCGTGATGCGAGGCGTTAACTCGGGGACCGCCAGCGCCTTGTTGATCACATACTCAAAGGCCTGGAGCGAATCTTCGTAACTGGAATCATGCCCCCCTTCAGGCCGGTGAAGCAGATTGACAGGTGCCCCCCGATCCTTCATCGCCGCGGCCAACCGCAGTGTGCTGTCGGGCGGAACAAGAGTATCCCGTCCTCCCGTGGTGAATGACACGGGCATTGTCAGTCGTTCTGGAAACAGTTCGGCCGAGCGTGCCCGATAGACCGCAGGAACATCGGCTTTCGTTCCGCCGTAAGACTCGGCAATTTCTTTGGGGAATCCCTCGTACTCGGCCATGTTCGAGGTCCCGTTCAGACTGACCGCACCGTCGACCACTTCTGGATGGAGTGCTGCGAAGATCATGGCAGATGTTCCTCCCATGGATCCACCACTGACGATCACTTTTTCAATACGAAATTGCTGGTGAAGATCGTCAATGATTTGCAGCATGTCTGCTTCGGCGGCGGGGCCCATCCAGGATGTTCTGGCACGATAGTCGGGAGAGACGTAGATCATCTGATGCTGCGCGGCGGCATCGCGCGCAGCACGACATTCACCCCGCCCATCGTTCACAAACTGCCAGCGGTCTGACCCGTGACCGTGCAACGCGATCAGCAGGCTGTACGGCTGATCTTCGCGAAAATCACGTGGCTTCTGAATCACGTAACGCTGCTCTGTTCCATCCAGGCGGGCGATGAAACTGACGTCGACCGGTGGACCCAATTCCTTCACACCCTCGGCAGCGACTGACATCCGGTGGTGTCCCAGTAATCCCATGGTCAACACGATGATGCCGAAGCCGACAGACGTCTGGTAAACGCGCAAGCACGGTATTCGTCTCATGAACTTGTCCAAGTCAAAGGAGTGAGGGAATCGCCCTTCGGATCATCATGTTTGGGACCGTCCGCGCCGGGGCCGATGGGGGGCCTGCAGCCAGCGAGGTCGGTGGTGCAGGGCCGCTTACCTGGAGAACTTGGTGGGAAGTGGAACGTCCAGTGTGTCTTTGTTCGCCTGGAATCCGTCCCCGTTGACGTCAACAAAGATCGGGTTCGTCATTGCGGCAGGACGCGCATTCCCGACGTCTGTAGTGTAAATGTTTGTCAGTTTTCCTTGAGTATTTCCGGTTGCCACGATGATGTGAGCATCCGACGATAACTCCAGGTCGAGCGTTCGTTCGAACTTCACAACTCCACCCCGGAAGGCATCGGGGGTTTTCTCGCGTGAGTAGTTATGCTGCTCATGGACACGGCCATTGACGAGGACGAACAATCGGTCGACATCGAGCCAGTTGGGGCACTGCACACGAACCTTCAAAGACACCCGTCCGCTGGGGGCTTTCAAGTCTTCGCCAGAGACGTGAAGCTCAGAGCGACCTGATTCTTGAGCCTGGACCTCAAGGTAAGGACCGTTCGACATCACGAGGCGTCCCCGTTCAGCAGAACGGACCATTTCCATGGGATCAATTTTCGCAGGATCATCCGTCGATGACTGGACCCAGTTGCGTAACCAGCCCGATCCGTGGAAGTTGTAGTGTGAGTCGGTATTGACGACGCCGTAGATCCGGAATCCCTGATTCAGCAACTGAAGCCAGTTGAAGATCGTGTTTGGCTGCTGCCGAGTCCCTCGCTGGACGATCGGGCCGAGTTCCAGAACATGGTCGATCGGATGAATTTCAACCACATCCATGAAGGGGAAGGCACGTTCAAAACCAGAATCGGGTTTGCCGTCTCCGTCTTTGTCGTAAAACATCCACCCGAGGTCCGGGTGGTTAACCTGCAGCAGTTTCTCGCTGCGTCCATCATGCAGGACCAGACGCTCAATCTGCGATTCGAGATCAGGGCCAGTCACAGGGCCCCCTCCGTCCTGCGTTCGCTCAACCAGTTTGATCGGGAAGGCGTTCTGATGGTTCAGCGGCAGGGGCAGGCCGGTCAGTTCGATCCCCGAGACTGTCATCATTTGCGAACCGATCCCCAGCCGGTCGATGTGTGGCTGGTAGGTACTGACCCGGTTGTGCTCTGTGCAGGGGGCAAACTCGATATGCTCGGCCACCAGATTCAGAACGCGACCTAACTGGCTGGAGGTGTTGTCGCCCGAAGGGCTGCTGTGGCTGTGAAAATCACTGCTGACCCAACCCGGCGTCTCGACTGTACGGGGAAGCGACGCGACCAGAGAGGCCGATTCACCGGGCGAGATGTCGAGTTCCGTGAACACCGCGTCAAATTCGGGGCCGTGGCTGATCGTGACGGCATATTTACCGGGGGGGATCAGTCTCTGGAACTTACCGTTGGGGGTGTAGATGAGGTTCCGAACGGCAAACTCGCCGCTTTCCGGACCGTAGTCAAGTTTGTAGTGACCGTCGAGTGGTTTGAACTCTACCTTGCAGGGAATGAGTCGCTGCTGGCCATCGGTGATGGTCGCCGTCACGGTTCCGGGATCAAAGTCGACCGTGAGTACCTCGGGTTGACCATCCGTCTTTAGTGGCAGGTTGGCTGCAATTTTGTTCCCGAAGGCTGACAGGTCCACTGTGACCGGTTCGCTGGGGGTCACGACCGTCAGCCGTCCATCGTTGTCGGTTCGAGCAGTCCCATAAGATGCACTGCCCAGCTTGAATTCCACCAGCGTCCGCGGGATGGGACGATGACGTTTGTTGAGTACGACGAGTTGGTGTGTCGTCGAATTTCCGGCAGTCAGGCCCCGCGCAATCGCGTTGACTTCCAACCGGTTCTTTCCCGGATAGAGACGACGTTGAAACGTGTAGGACTGACCGGGTTCTAATGCGACGATTGTCGCGCCGTCGGGACGTTCATACTTGATGGCCGTGACTCGAGCATCGCTGGTCAGTTGCAGCTTCAAACCTTCGGCATCCAACCCATAGGCCTGATCCCAGTAGCGGTCTTCCACCCAGAATTGATCAACGGTGCCATTAGGCGTCCGCAGCATTTCTTCCTTGCCGCCGTCCATTCGAAAATCATCTTCCAGCGGAATCGACTGCAGTTTGTTCGAGCGATTCGTGAGCGTGGTCACGACGGTCAGAAAGCGATCCTGGGGACCTAACTGATAGCGGACCGTCGCTTCAGGTCGGTCCTCACCCGCTTCGGCCTTGAGAACCACCGCCGCGGATTGACCGGAACGATAGGGTTGATCGAGCGATACTTCGGCCCCTTCGGCGTTGACGATGGATGCTTGTCGGAATGGGTATCGTCGTTTACCGGGATAGTACGCGGCCAGTTGATCACTGGGAGCGGACTGAACGGCCAGATCGATGAGAGCCCCGGCGATATCCCGTACGGTCATGTTTGCGTGTCTGGTGGCGATCGGTTGGCCGATCACGGCAGAGAGGTAATCGTTCCGCAGGGCGATGTCGCCGTAGATCGAGTCGACCTCCTTCCCGTCCGCGACGAACCGGTTCCAGGTCTCTTCCGATAAAACTCCGATTTCAACGAAGCTTTCACCTGTCTGTATCACCTGACGAGCGGTTCCCAGACCGACGACCAGTCCCAGCAAAAGGACTGTTCCCAGCACTGCCATCAAAGACTTCATCAGCGGGCCCTTCGTTCTTGATGCAAGCGTTTCACGTCGTCCATGAATCAGCAGGCAAATTCTAAAATGGCCCCTGCGAGATTCCAAACCGGGGGGCGGGAAATTTCCTGTTTCAACGACAATTCGTATCCGTGTCCAACTCGGCCGCACTGTTTCACAGTCAGCTTCACAGTCAGCTCCCCTTCGTAAACGAAAACTCGGCTGTTCAAATCCTCTTTTGTGGAGCATGATTCAAGGCGCAGAGGGGCTCCGACGCACTTGGTACCGCGTTCCCCTGCAGAACGTATCGGACGGCGGCAGTGATGAGAGGGACGATCAGGGCCGTGATTGGTCTTGAGGAAACTGCTCTGTCCGTGAAGTCGGGGGCCTCGTTGCATCCGAACGTGTGGGGTCCCCGTGCAGGCCAGACAAGGTTGAACAGAGGCGCGTTTCACCGTTACTCTCTCTAGAAGCAGTTTCAAAACCCTATTTTTGCAATAATTACTCTGGCAGGCAATTTGCATACCGATAAGGGAGAAAGGAGTCCCTTACATGCGAATCACCCTGTCCATGTGGCCCCAGCGACGGCGGCCGAATACGACAGGGTCCAGGACGGTCCCAAAGCCTTTTCTCGATGATGCTCAGTGGAATTCCATCAAGGATCTGTTTGCGAACCCTCTTCCATCCCCACTGGGAGGCCGACCACGAGTCGAGCCTCGACCCTGTCTGGAGGGAATTCTGTGGGTCCTGAAGAGCGGAGGACGATGGCAAGATTTACCAGAGCGATACCCCTCTCCTGCAACATGCTGGCGAAGGCTCAAGGAGTGGACGGAAAGAGGAATCATGGTCAAAACGTGGGAGCGTCTGCTGAAGTCCCTTGATCGACAGAAGCGGCTGAATTGGTCGCAGGCAATGGGTGATGGCACCTTTTCGCCTGCAAAAAAGGGGGCGCCGAGGTTGGTAAGACCAAGAAAGGCAAAGGAACGAAACTCATGCTGATGACGGATGGTAACGGCGTCCCCATCTCGGGGTTCACCATTTCTGCACAGGTCGCCGAAGTCAACACGATCGAGACGCTGGTCGACATTCAAGTTGCTGGCCAGAAACCGGAGAGGCTGCTGTACGATAAGGCTGCCGATGCGGATTGGATTCGTGATACGCTCAAACTGCGAGGTATCGAGCAAATCACACCCCACCGAAAAGGCCGGAAGAAGCCGTCTCGACAAGACGGGCGAAGCCTGAGGCGATATGCGAGTCGCTGGAAAGTGGAACGCACGATCAGTTGGCTAGGCTATCAAAGAAGACTTCTTGTCCGGCATGAATACTACCCACATCTCTTCGAAGGTTTTTTCCACCTCGCCTGCCTAATGATATGCTTGAACCGGTTTTGAAACTGCTTCTAGACGACATTGCTCAGAGTCAGGATGATACACGACCTTGTTTCGGGAGGATTTCTTCAAATCATGTCTGCGATGTCGACCGAGTCTGCAATTTCGTCCCTGGACGGACCTGCTCGCCCGAGGGACTCGTTCCAACCTCCCTGGATCTTTCGGAACGGCCATGTTCAGACACTGGCCGGAACCTATCTGTTCGGACGGAACACGGATCGTCTGACGTTCGCCGCGCCGACCGTGCAGCATCTGGTCAGCGTGGATAACGGTGACCGAGTTGTCTTCCATGACGATTGCCCTGTTGCATGGAAGCCCGGTGATCGCGTTGCCATCATGTTGCATGGACTCGCGGGTTCGCATCAAAGTCCTTACATGAAGCGAATCGCCGTGCAATTGTGTCAGCACGGCGTCCGGACGATGCGGATGGATTTTCGTGGCTGCGGCGCGGGGATGACGCTGGCCCGGTACCCTTACCACAGCGGTCGTTCCGACGATCTGCTGGCGACGTTGAGAGCCGTCCAGGAGCTGTGCCCGGGGTCTCCCGTGAGTCTGATCGGCTTCTCAATGGGGGGGAACATCGCTCTGAAATTTCTGGGTGAAAGGGGACCCCTGGATGGGATTTCGCGAGCCGTTGCCGTCTGCCCGCCAATCGATCTTTCGCTGACGATCGACTTCATCGGGATGGGGCTGGCACGAGCTTACGACGCGTACTTCACCAAGACGTGCATCCAGAACGTTCGTCGGAGACTGAGTGCCCGGCCCGATTCGGTCATTCCCGCGGGTTGGTTCGACCGACCACCTCGTACGATGCGGGAATTTGATGAAACGTTCACCGCACCGGTTTGTGGATTTGCTTCGGCGGCAGACTACTACGAGAAGTCCAGTTCCCGTCCGTACCTGTCTAAGGTGATGGTTCCGACGCTGCTGATTGCTGCTCAGGATGATCCCGTAATCCCTTTTACGCCGTTTCTGGACACATCGCTTTCTTCTTCGATTCTGTTGCGGGCTCCACGGTACGGGGGGCATATTGGCTTCGTGACGACTCGCGGACCAGCCTGGCTCGACCAGCAGATTGTGGATTGGACATTATCTTGAAAGACTGGCGTCTCGGCCTGGTGCTCTTCCTCGGAGTTGTGATTGCGATCGTCTCGGCCGCTCGAATTGTTACGGATAAGCCCCACAGCTATGAAGAACAGGTTGCTGCCGCGACGATCATGCGTCCTGCGGCCGGATTTGATGCTCTCGACTCGGACAGTCATCTGGTTCGCCTCAATTCCTGGCTGGGGCGCCACCGCATCATTGTGGTGTTCTTTGACGGCGAGGCCGGAGCCGACCAGGACACCAATCTGCTGCGGCTGAGGGATCGTTATGCCGAACTGCAGGCGCTCGACGTCAAGGTTGTCGGAGTGACGGCGGCCATTCCCCAGGAGAATCGTGCGGCAATGGAGCGAGCCGGCGGGAAATTCCCGTTCCCGGTCGTCTCGGATATTGATCCGCAATCTCCCGAAGGAACGCTTCGCATTCATCGGCGCTGGGGACGACTGAATCCTGCCAATGACAAGACTCTTCCCGGGGTGTTTCTAATCGACCGGCGAGGCATGGTGGCGCATCTCGGCCCAGTGCCCAAACCCGAGAATGACATCGATCAACTGATACAGTCACTCGCGAAGAAATAAACCCTGACTCCACCGATTCCAGACAAGGTGTTTGTTCCGGTATCAAGTTTCCGTCGAGGCCTGCAGATTCTGCCTGCCGTCACGCGCAGCGAGCCCGTTTCGATTTCCCGCGTCAGACGTGCATTGACCCTCTCCTCTGGTAATGGTTGTTGGCATCACTGCGGTGTCTGGATTCGATAGAGTCTGGTGTCAGTCCGTAGAAACAGCGATCGATCTGCGGCCGCGATGGTCGCCTGAGTTCGTCCGGGAAGCTCGTTGACGGCCAGCTCGGTATACGCTTCTTTCGTGGGAGCGATGACGTAGGTTTTTCCCTGTTCATCCAGCAGGTAGATCCGGTTTTCAGCAAAGAGTAACGATGACGTAAAGTTGCCACCCAGTCGCTTCTGCCAGTGCTGCTTTCCCGTTTTCGCATCCAGGCAGGTCGCAATTCCGTTATCGGCAATCAGATAAAGTTCGTTGCCGACGAGCAGGGGGGAGGGATTGAGCGGTGCCCCGCGATCAAGCTTCCACACCATGTGCGATTCGGTCACGTCACCCGTCCCGTCAGGCCGAACCGCATAAATCCACGGCTTGTCGTAACCTGAGCAGAGGAAGACGAGACCCTGCCCGTGCACCGGTCGCGGCACGTTGGAATAGCCGGACGGATACCGGAACCGCCAGATCTCTTTGCCGCTGCGCGGTTCGTAGCCGATCGCCCACTCGCCCCCGGTACTGACCAGTTGCGGCTGCCCGTTGACTTCGATGAGAAGCGGAGTCGAGTAGGCCATTTTGCCGTCGCGCGGTGTCTTCCAGACTTCCTCGCCCGTCTTCTTGTTCAGAGCCGTCACATATTGCACGTCGGTTCCATCGCACGCGATGATCAGTAAATCATCGAACACGACGGGACTGCCGCCCGGTCCGTGGCGGTGGTTGTACTGAAGCTCTGTCTTCCAGACGATTTCTCCGCCACGCGTCAGACAGGCTGTTCCCAGTTTGCCGAAGTGCACGAACAGTTGCGGCCCGTCGATTAATACGGAGGGAGAGGCATAACTGTTCTTGCCATGCACGGGCCCGGGATCGTCGTGGTGAAAGACTTCGACGTTATGCAGTTCCTTGCCGGTGTCCCGATGCAGGCAGATGACTCGTAGTGACTTTCCTTCATCAAGAGCCGTGGTGAGCCAGACTTCGGTTCCGGCGATCGAGGGAGTCGACCAGCCGAGACCGGCGATGTCGGTCTTCCATCGAATGTTGTCCGTCTCGCTCCAGGTAAGCGGTAGCGCTGTTTCGTCCGAATGCCCTTCGCCGCCTGCACCTCGAAATTGAGGAGAGTCCCCTGCGAACAGGCCGGTAGAAACGAACAGGCAGATGGCCAGAAACCCAAGTTCACGCACGGCAATTCTCCTGAAGACGGGACCCGAGCTGACTGAGTAGATAGCAGAGCGAAGCAGAGTTCAAGCGTATCACTGCTGTTCGATGCCAGGACTTCGGAACTTCTCCAGTCGCTTCGATACTTTTCTTGCCTGTCTCATTACTGATCCCGAAACTGGTACGAGTAAAGGTCTGCGTCACGGAGTACGAAGCGAACTCGCACGGACTTGCCGATGAGGTGGGCGAGGCTTTCCTGAGACTTCCAGGTGACATTTCGGTCCAGTGTGTCTCCGAAGACCTCTTCGCAGTCCTTCAGAGCGAAGCCGGGAAATGGTTCACCTTGTTCGTTCTGAATCTCGACCAGGATCCCTCCTGCGGCGGAGGTGGCCAGATTCAGCGAGAGCTGCTTTCCTGTGAAGGTGATTGGTTTCGTCACCAGCTCTCCGCCGCGCATCGGAGCCCAGGCCGACACGAAACCATCCAGGCGGAGCGAGTATCGTCGCACCTGATCACTGTTCCCGGTCCAGTACCCTTCCACTGCGTACAGGGAAAGCTCGTTCGGAGCCCCCTCCAGCGTCCCTTTCGTTTCGACCAGATGCCAGGCGATGCATTGATGTCCATAGTTCCAGGTTCCGTCCCGTTCGATTCCCGGCCGCAGGAAGCCTTCATTCCACCGGTGAAAGGTGACACCGTCGCGGCTGGCCATCAGCAGGCCTTCGGTGATCGCTCGACCATATCGTTCATTGGTTCTCGACCGCCACACCCGATTCTCGTATTCAGGCAGGGCGCGGAGAGCAGGGGACCAGCGTGCGATGTGGGTCGCCGTGGCACTGACCCGCGACTCGTGGCCCGGGGGATCCTGGTGCCCCCGCTCGATATACCGCATGGGAAAGCCCAGAAGCAGATGGGGGGCTCGATGATAGGGCTTGACCTGATTCGTGTAGAGCTGTTCGGACGGGGAGTCGACGTAGGCGAGGTCGGCCTGGTTGGTCCAGTTCAGAAAGTCGGTTGACGTCGCCGTGCGGATGGCACGATCCCCTTGCGGGTCCCAGGTCTTTTCGTCGTAGCCTCCCTTGGTGAAATAACGCCAGTAAGCGCGGTAAACCTGGCTTTCGGCATCCCAGAAGGCGAGGTTCTGCGAGTCGAATGCGCCGTCGGTGATGACCGGCTGGTCGCTTATCGGAGACCAGCGCAGCCCGTCGGGGGATTGAAAAGCCAGCAGACCGCGACTGTAGTCGTTCGGCAGTCGATTAGCGGGAAGGAGCGCCTTGTAGCGGGCTTCCGGTGGTGCCGCAGGGTTTTCGTCCTTGAAGACGGCGGGCTCCCCCGGAACGGACATGGCGTTGCCCACTTTCTGCTGGACCAGGACGATGTTATTCGCCTTACTGCCGTTGAACTCATGCAGTCCCAAATGTGGTTTACGCCAGTGAATTCCGTCATCGCTTTCGGCATAACAGCAAACCTGGCCGTGCGACCCGGCATCGACACCCTGAGGCGTCACCTTGAGGTGTCCCGCGGCATAGTACATCCGGTAGAGGTCACCATCTTTGAAGAGGCTATGATAGACGCAGCCGCTCCCTTCCCACGGCTCACCGTGTTCCAGCACGATTTCTCTCGCGATGGGAGCATGCAGTCGTAATTCGGCCTTGCCGGACAGACGCTCGATGAGCGTCGATTCCACAAATAATTCGCGTCGTGTCCCGATTGCCACCGGAGTCGACGCGGTCTGAGCCTGTTGGTCGTCAGCCGCGAGCAAGCTGTTGGAAGCGGTCATCACGGCCAGGAAAAAAAGTCGGCGCATCATCGGGGGTGCCTCTCGAATTCCTCTGCAAGTCGTCCAGGTCGCGAACGAAGAGGTCGGCCGCGACCGTTCAAAGTGCGATGTGCTGACGCATCACATCAGAAAGACTTTGTGGATCCGTGTCGATTTATACAACTCACCCACCACGACAAATTTGACGTCGGGGCGGTCCGCCGGCGCGCAGTGGGAATGATCCCGCTCCACCTGATCGGGCCGAGGAAGCACAGTGGGGCAGCGGTTAAATGCAAGGTCCGTCACGCTAATCGCAGCCGATGCAATGACCCGTGTCGGGCACAACGAATCGTATGAAAGCATCAGTGGAAGAGGTTTCCCGTTAAACGATGCGAGGGTCACCATCTTTGACCTGCGGTCGGACGATCGCCCCCTCTCGAATCCGTTGATTGGACTTTACGACTGGTATAAGGCTTGCTTGGAGGATTTGGACTGAGTGCCGCGACCGTCTGGTCCAGGGTGGCAGCAAGCGAGGTCTCTCTAAAAAGGGTTGCAGTCATGAACAGCCATCATGTTCCGTCGTCATTGATTCTGGCTGAATTACTTCGACTCGAGCGGTGGGAAGGAGGTGACTCGATCGAAGCGACCCGGATATTCGGACTGCTGCATGGATTCGAGAGTATCGTGAATGAAGAGATCGATTCTTACGGAATCAGCGAAGAGACGCAGGCCAAAGTCGAGGCGTTCCTTCAGGAGATCGAGAACGAGGAAGCCGCTTTCGATACGACCGGTGTGATGCGGCGACTTCGGAGCGACAATGTCGATCAGTCGGATGCGGGGAAGATCATCGAACTGTGCCGGATGCAGGGACGGTTTCCCGCCGCGATCGAAAAGTTAATTGAAGAACCAGACTCGCCGTTTCACCATTTAAAGCAGTTGTCACCTCCAGAACGGAACTGGCATGGGGCAACTCATTTTATGGAACTCGTTGACTGTACGGCTGGAGCACGGAACCGTTTGCACGGGGTATTCGCGCCGGCGGTCCCACGGGTCGGCGAGATCGTCGTCCCCGAAGGGGGTTCCAAGATGATTGTAATCGGGGTCGAACATCATATGACGCCACAAGGGATCGAAGCGGGGATCACAACACATCGCCTGATCCCTCATGTCCTGCTGAAAGCCGAAGATGAAGTTGAGACGGTCGCCGAAGCAGAAGCCGAAGTTCCCTTCGAGAAAGAGTTCATCACTCCCACAGCGACCAGCTTGATTACGGATCTGGACGAAGAAAGTTTGAACTGAAATGGGCAGCTTCAAAGCAGCCCCTTGCGTTTCAGCGATTGAAATCGCTCGTTGAATGACATTACACGGTTGACCAGCGCCGAATATCGTGGGATCGCTGTCTCAAGATGCTCCGGCCATCGGCGCGGCTCTGTTGCGTGGCGTCTCCCGCCGATCACCCGAGACAGGTTGATCTGGACGAACCGATCCCTCCCTGATGTGATACCCATCAAAGTCGATGGCAGGCGGCGTTGGGATGCCGGCCCTATCGGACATCATCGCAAGGGAAGTTTATGAATCCTGCCTTCCTGTTCCTGACATTCGTGGCTGCGGTCCGTCCGATGAGCGATACCGACGTTCAACAGCGCTACATGCGAGTTCATCACGTCTGGCAGGACCTGCATCTGGCGGCGGCGCGTGATGAGAAATCGATTTCTTCATTCCTGGTTATTGATCCCGACAAATCTGAGTTCCGGGTCGAGACAAACGGGACAATCGATGTGAACAATGTTGAGGGACTGCCGCGTGGATTCAAGTGGTCCGCGTATGTTGTCACGGCAAGAGGCATTTCGCCGATCCCGTTTCCCATCCGATTGAAGAGTCCTCGCAGAGAAGCGTCGAGTGACAGTGACGTCGAGCAGATTTGGGTCATTGGGGCTCAAAAAGATCGCCGTTGGCAATTTGATGTCTCTGGGACGAAAGAGGGCCACACGTTCCACATCGGTTCCGGCAACGGCATCCCAAAATACGTGATCACTGTCCCTGAAATCGATGCGCGTCCAGACCAGGACCCGCCGACCGCTTCCATTCTCGACGTTGAAACGACCCCCGAACGAAAGTGGTCAGACCGCATCGTCACAGAGTGGTATTCCATCGAGGTTCAAAGAATAAATCGTCGGTGAGATTTGCCCAAACGGCTCTGGGAAGAGGCTGGTGAGACAGACCATGAATGCTCACCAGAAGACCGACAGCAAACATGATCAGCTCGTGTCCGATGGGTTCGTTGGGGGCTTTACGTTGGCAGAGTGGGTCTTGGCTAAACGGTTCTGGATCGAGGGTCGGGACGCTGAATCAACGATAGTCATCTCGGTGTTGAATCACTCGCGGTAACGCTCATGGGATTAGGTGACGTTCCAGACAAAGTACCGCCCTGAACCAAGCGTAATGAATGCGAGAAAGCTCGTATAAAAAACGACTACGGCGACGACGAATAGTATCACCATCATCGGTCCCAGCGGGCTGTTCGTCACCCGCCCGGCCCGGCGACGAAATGGAGCTGGGAAGCGAAAATCGAGGCTTTCGTATGCTCGCTGAACTATGATTACAGGGGCATCTTCCAGGAAAAGATGTGATTGATTTAAAAGATCGGCATTCCATTTACCTTCTCGACGGGGACACCAGTGAGCTCTGTCTCTTTCTTTTTGGGAATTGAAAAGGCTAGTGTACGTCCCGTGGGACGTGTCGTGCGTCACGTGATTCGAGTCAGGAAGTGCGGATCAGACTGGGGGGCAACCTTGAGAAATACAGTGCGTGCGATACTGCTGGTGGTACTTGGGCTGGCAACAACACGGGTGGAAGCGGGAATCATTTCCGCCACGGTGAATCCAGGGGGAGTTGCAGACGTGACCAGCACTCCCGTAGCGACGACGATTGATTTCGTTAACGAAGGAGGGATTAAAGAAGGGAGTGCTTTCGTAAGCCAGATCCTTCAGCCATTCCCTACTACCCAGGCTCAGTTCTTTTTTACCGATCCAGTTGCTGGCGCCGGAGGGCTCGATCCCAGCTACACCGACCATCTGGTGCTGGTGATAGTGAATTCCGGGTCGCGGGCGATCAGTTCACTCGGTATTTCTTCTGGCAACGCACCGTACATTAAAGGTGGAATCGTTTACGCCGGAGATTTTCTGCTGTCTCCGAGTCCCCAGTTTATTTCCAGCGAAGCATTCACAGCAACGCAAGTTAACGTCAATGGGGATATCGCTGGGTTCATCTATGATTTTCAGACGCCACTGGCAGTTGGTGATTCAATTAGCTTCTACATTCCTCTCGGCATCGCGTCCGGACTTCCGTCTAGCGGAACGTTTATGATGATCATGAACGTTACTCAGGTCCCCGAACCAGCAGGGTTTCCCTTGGCGCTCATGGGGGCTTCTGGACTGGTGATCTTTGGTCGATTTCGTCACCGACGCTGGGTTTCTGCCGCATCTGAATAAGTCACGAATGCGATCAATGGACATTGCTACGCCCTTTGCTTAACACGAAACATCAAAGCGCGAGAACGAGAACTGACAGCTCCTCGCCCCGATATCGCGAACAGCCGCAGGGGCAGGGGCTTTTTGGGGGTCCATCCGGGATTATCGTGGGGAGAGATTGAGTCCCCCGCAGCGGAAGAAAATGGTGGTTTTGAAGTTTTGCCGGTTACGAAAACCACCGACTCGTCTTTTGATGGAGATGATTCTGCTGTTGAGTCCTTCGGCCCCTCCGTGGGTAAGGGGGTGTGAGCAGTAGCTGACGACGTTCACCAGGCGGTCTTTGATGAAACGAGCAACGGACTTCATTTGTTCCAGCCCGTTGTGAATCACGCGCTTGTACCACTCGTTAAAGAAGATCGTCCCGGCCTTGGCGGAATCCTGGTCCCAGAGATCTCGGAGCATTTCTTTGAAGGTCCAGACTTGGCCGGTTTTCAATTGCAGCGTGAACGTCTCTTCAAAATTGGAGAGTTGCGTCTGATTGAAATTCTCATGACGGGTCAGCCACACGTACTTTGTTTGACTGAGTTGACCATCGCTCGCTTTGAGCAATTCACGATAGATTGAGTGCCCGTTGCCGACTGACGGCAGCACGGCTCGTTCAAGAGAGGGCCCGAAAGGGCACCATTTGGCGTTTTTCTGAGTTGCAGAATCGCCGTAAGTCATTAGCCGAGGCGGGGCTCGAACCCGCACGGGACTTTCGTCCCACAGGATTTTAAGTCGGAAGTAAGGGCTATTCTATACTTTCGAGGACTACGGAAAAGGCAAGAAACAAAGCTGTTTTTTTGCTATACTGATCGTGCTGATCCCGTGTGAAATCGTGCCGTGGACATGGAATTGACATGGAACGAAAAGACGGGATGTCTGACAGTACACGCGCCGGCCACTAGGCTGATCCCCGAAAAGCGATCCCCATTCGCTCCGTGGTCGGTGCTTTGATTCAATGGGGGCTGGCACGCATGGGGCGGGCGATATGGAAGATGACCTGGCTGGAAGTTGCGTTGAGTTACTGAGGGACGTCGAATGGCAGCGCACACCACAAGCGGAGTACGGACCACATCTGCCGTGGGGCGTTGACGAACTGAAGGGCTACGCCGATACGTTCGCAACGCACGTGATTCAGAGTCTTACTGGAATGGGAATCATCTTCCATCCCATCCAATGGACCGAATCCCCGCAACCTGAACACGAAGTTGTCACACGAGAGGCCGCAAAACGAGATCGGCTGCGGTGGTTGGATGACGCTTTTTTCCGACTGAGTTCTCTGGTCGATGAACGCAAGGAACTGCCTCGCGGATGGGAGTTTGAACTTCCGAAGTATGCGTTAAATACGGCAGACGCATTCTCGCGGTGGCTGGGTGACACGATTGCAGACGTGGCACGCGCAAACGATCTGTCATTCGGTCGATCTGCTGTCCGGCACGCGCACCTATGGCTGCTGTCGAACGTCACGGAAAACAAACCGGCATGGCCAGCAGAGGCGGCGACTGTATCGGACTGCATCCGAGAGTTGGAGCGGTTGAGGAATGAAACGTCCCCACAAAGATCTGTACTGGGGGGGGCTCGGTCGAATCGCAAGATTCAGACTGAAGTGATCAAGGTGGAAGCTGAGACAGACTTGCCGATTCTACTGGAGCAAGACGACCCTAACATCATGGCTTTACCGAAACCTATCACACCCAGTGCTGTCTCGAATGGCCTCGCAGACTTATACACACCGACTGAAATTGCAGACCTCGTTGGATTAGAGCGAACTTCGCTTGCGCCGTATGAAAAGACCTGGCCGGAACCGATCATTGCCTCACGCGGACGACAACCGAGCAAGTTCAGTTACGTCCAGTTGAAACCCGTTCTTGAGAAACAATTTCCATACTTGAAGTTCAGCGAAGATCCACCAAAACGACCTATCCAGCGTCTCCTGAACAGTCATTAGCTTAGTTTGTTTCTTCGGTTGCTTATGTTGCTTCTGAAAGCAGCGAAAGCCTATTTTCGACGACGTTCTTTGGGCCTATCGTCTCTGTAGTCACATGGCTGACCACACAGGGAGACGATATGAGGCTCACAATCACGGACGTAGCTGCGACGATTCATAGTCGACATGGCGGCGAACTAATTCCCGCATGGAAGATGCGTCGCGTTGTCGATGCGTTGGACGCACGGAACGCGATCGATATCCAGCGAGTCGGAGTGTACCGCACTCTGGCACTCGAAGACGTAGATACCGTGGCGAATGAGTTGCGCCGGCTGAACTGGCTCCCGCAGGCGGAGTCGGTTTCATGCTGACCGTGTCACTCACTCAGGACGACTTGCGACCACTTGTCGCGTCTGTCGTCGCGGAAACCATTGCAGCGATCAAAGCAGATGAAGCCAAACTCGGCGATCGTCTCGCATTCAGCGAACCCGAAGCTGCTCGGCTGATTGGGCTTGAACCGCATCAACTGCGGGACGAACGGGGCAGGGGCCGTATCGGGGCCAGCCAGATCGTCGGTCGCCGCATCCGGTACACGAGATCTGATCTGCTGCAGTACCTGGCGCGGAATCGGTCTGAGCCAAGGATCTAACGGACTCGTTTTGAGGAGGCGAACAGATGATCGATCGATTGTACGCGGTGCCGAACGTTCCGAAAGGGGCACTCAGGAGCAACCAAATATCAGGGCTGCGGGCGGTGGACACATCGTCATTCGGTGCCTGGCTCGTCTCGTATGGCTGGTTCTTTTCAGAACTGACTCCACAGCAGCGGGCGACGCTGCACAAGTACTATCTAAAGTCCAAGTAATGCAAAAACCCCGTGAGGTTTTGGTTGGCACCTCCCCACGGGGCAAAAACAAGGAAACGTCATGATACGAGCGTCACAACTAAGTAGCAAGATCCAGCGACGAACAATCCCGACTGCGCCGTTCCGTGTTGTCGTCGACTCGGCTATCGGGCTCACACCCGGAGTGCGGGCGATCCTGCGAGATGCGTCCATCAGACTGCGGCGACGACATGGACTGAATGCGTTTGGCAGTCGCGTGTCAGACGATTCACCAGCTTGCGGGCCTGTCCTGCTGGGGGCGATCCTGCCGAAAGTTTTGCGTCAATACGGCATCGATCGGGAGGTGTATTGATGGCACGCATTCGCACGATCAAGCCGGAATTCTTCACGTCGGAACAAATCGTCGAGTGCTCGACGAGTGCTCGACTGCTGTTCGTCGGCTTGTGGTGCTTCTGCGACGACGGCGGAGTTCATCCCGCGAGCATTAAGCGATTGAAGATGGAGGTTTTCCCAGGTGATGCGATCGCCGATGAAGAGATCCAAGGCATGGTCGACGAACTAAAGCGGAACGGCCTGATCATTGAGTTTGAGGCTGAAAACGAGAGGTATTGGCATGTTACAGGCTGGGATCGGCACCAAAAGATAGACCGACCCACCAAGAAATACCCTCGTCCTGATGGTCAAAATTCGTCGAGCACTCGTCGAGTTATCGTCGAGCATTCGACGACTCCTCGCGACGGAATGGAGTCTAATGGAATGGATAGTAAGAGTGTGCATCAAGAAGACGCACGCCACCCAAAGGGGAATGGGGAAATAGAACTGAAACCGAAGGTCGTGAGGTTCGTTAAGCCTACTGCCACTGAAGTGTCGGCCTACTGCCGTGAGATCTCGTCGACGATCAATCCGCAGAAGTTCGTTGATCACTACGAGTCGAACGGCTGGAAGGTTGGTCGAAACGCGATGAAGGACTGGAGGGCAGCGGTCCGCAACTGGTCGACCACGGATTCCGCTGGCGACGGACTGACACCACATCGCACAGGGCACGTCACCACCCCACGTATTCAGCCAATCTCCGAGATCCGAACCAATTCACTCGGAGGTATCATCCAATGAGCGAGGCGCGTACACGACGCGGCGCCCAGAAATGGCAGATCCCGTTCGAAGGGGGGCTCATTCGTGCGGACTACGCTGAAAAACTGCTGGTGGGCACGTTGCTTGTCCGGTTCGATGAACTGCGGGACACAATCACCGAGTTCGATCTGTCGGCACTGGTGGGTGATGCTCATCGGGCCACACTGGCCGCGATGATTGAGTTGGCAGACGAACAGCGACCAGTTGACGTGCTGACCGTCGGCGATCGGCTGTCGGAAACCGGGAAATTGGGCGAGTTGCCGGACGGCGTGAACTACCTGCTCGAATTATTGGATCAGGCCGAGTCGTTCGGGGCCGAGCACGTTGCAGAGTGGATCTCGATCATCAACTCGAAAGCTTCTCTGCGGAGGCTACAGCGTGGGCTCGAGGATCTGCTGAAACTAACGGAGTCCCATGCCAGTATCGAGGGCGTGCGGTCGAGCTTGCTCCGACTGGCTGAGGACCTGCCGCAAGTTGGATGTCGACGTGAAAAGTTGATGTCTGATGTCGTTCACGAGTACGTCGACGGATTGGCACGCGGCGAAGCGGAAACAATGCGAGTGGGGATTCCTGCAATTGACCGTGCGATAGGCGGGGTGGCACCTGGCGAGCTGATCATCATTGGTGGGCGACCGGGTCAGGGAAAATCGTTGTCCGCGTTGCAATGGGTTGAGCAAGCGACGATGCACGGTGTCCCGGCTATGATCGTCAGCGAAGAGATGTCGGCGATCAGCCTGGCAAAGCGGACCGTTCAGAGAATCATGCCGACCGATGTGAATGGTTGGTCAGCGGACCTGGAGCGGTTGAAATACGAAGCCCAACAGCACTTCGCGGGACGGGCGCCGTTACTGGTGGCTGAGTCCTGCGGATCGGTGGATGTCGCAGAACGTGCGATTGCTTCGGCGGTCAGGCGACACGGCGTAAAGATCGTTGCAGTGGACTATGCCCAGTTACTGAAGGGCGCTGGCTCCAGCAAGTACGAGCAGGTCAGCGACGTATCAACCCGGATGAAGCGGGTCGCGACCAAGCATGAGATTGTCGTGTTACTGCTCGCACAACTCAGCCGGTCGATCGAAAGCCGTCAGTCTGCGGTCCCACAACTCAGCGACCTGCGGGACTCGGGCCAGTTGGAGCAAGATGCTGACGTGATTTTGTTCATCCAATGGCCTGCAAAGGTAGATCCAAACTACGCCGACCCGACCGAGTATCGAATCTACCACGCGAAAAATCGAAGTCGCGGCATCAGTCAGGCGGTCATTCAGATGACTATCGATCCAGTGCGCCAGCGACTGCTGGGGCCAGAGGAACAGGAGGTGGTCTGGTGAGCCAATAAGCCGTCGAATCTTGAATCTCAAAACATGCACAGGCAATTCACATTACCCACAAAATCGAGGAAAGAAGCATGACAGAAAAGACACACGTCCAACTTGAACCAGAACAACTCCGAGTCGACGGCAGCACGATCACCGTCGTCGATGCGAGACGGTTACATGAGCAACTGGGAACCGGAATCAGTTTTGATGAATGGCTTGAGTCGTTCGCGACGAACTGGGAGGACGACCCCGCAAAGTTCTCAGTGACGCTGTACTTGGCCGCAGACGGTCGGCTGAAGTTCTCGGAAGCTGAAGCCAAGAACCGAACGATCTTAGATCGCGGTCCGGTTGGGGAGGAGTATCGCAATTACCTGCTCGATCGACATTCCCCAGGCAATTCGATCGCCGGGTTCGAGTGGATATTCAAGCCGAAGGGGAAATCATGACCCCACCAAAATGCACAGGCTGCGGCGAGACATCGAGCAAGCCCCAGTCCGGCAGATGGAACTGCCAGCGGTGTCGGTGGCTCAACTGGACCGACGAGAGCGGGCAGACACGACCCCTGATTGACATCGCGGCGGCAGCAGGCCGGAAGCGATCAGGAAAGCCGAATCGAAATTGGAAGGGCAGGCGATGAGATCACACAGATGGGCGGCGGCACTGCTGAGTCTCGGCTGCTGCGATCAGGTGCCGATCGGGCCGACTGCACCACGGCTACAGATCGAGAATCACAATGAGGTGAGGATCGGACCAGACCGAACAATGTCGAAGCAATCGATCGAGATCAGGCGTGATGGTGAGGTGATCCTGCGGCATGAAGGGAGGGGGCCATGAAGGATAGGTTCCTGTCAGGTCGACAAACCTTGTTACTGCACACGATCCCGCGCGCCACCCAAAATTTCACCCCCATCCCAAGCGGAACCGAGAGAGGCTACTTTGAACAGAAACAACCCCTACCAAAAAATCTTGTGGCTCGACGAAAGCACGGGGGAACGGCGATGGATCAAGGCGTATGAGCGACCTGCGCCAAAGATCGTCCGACCGTGGCGTTTCTCGTGGGCACGGGAACGGCAGAAGCTGATAGACACCCTGAAGCCGATGATCAGGCACGAACTGCGGCAGTCGAAGTGCCGTAGGTTGTACATCCTTGGGGAGACTGAGATCGGCCTGCGATGGCACGATAGCCTCTGCGGGATCACTTCTCAGGACCTGGCCGACACATTGCGTCCACAGATCGGGGCACAGTGGCGGGGCATCGGACCTGCGTTCTGTTTGCGAGACGATCCCCCAGCAGCGGACGAGGACTATACAGACTGGTACTCACGGCTGTTGCAAGTCGCGGGGCACGAGCTGGCGCACTGCGTTGGGTGCTTCCCGCACTGGTGCACGAGTTTCAACCACATTCGACAAGAGACGAAATTTCAGGTGTTCAAGGAAGATACCGAAGTCGATCCAGATGAACTTCCAGAATATGCAGATCATCCCAAATGGGTTCATCACGACTGGCAATTCATTCGGCTGGCGTTGCATGTTTCTGGCCGACTGATCGAGGCAACGAAACTTCGGCTGCCGTTAGTTCAATTGATGGCATGGTCGTATTTCGGCTATGGCGACCCGTGGGCGTATCTCGAAGCAGTCAGCGACGAAATTCAAACGATGAAGCACTTGCCACTGAGCGCGATTTCCAAGTCGGAACCGCCAAAGCGACTGCTCGATGTTTGGGCCAGCGACACGGGGCACGACCCTGTAACTCTCAGCAAACCAGCGACCGTACCAACTTCGGACGTTCGCATTTTAGCCGCTTCACTTGAGGAAAGGTGAGCACATGACTGACGGACCGACACTTCGAGACAGGCTACTCCAAGAGGAGGCAGCACGAAAGGAACAGCGAGAACTGCTGCGACAGCGGGTTATCAGGGCCTACGTCCGTGCGGAGGATGTGAGTTACGAGGACCTGGAACAAAGCGGCTTGACTGTCGCGGATCTGGAGGAGTTCAAACTGTCGATCGAGCGACGACGGGACCTGCGGCGAAAGATGGACTTGATAGATGGCGCACAAGCCGAGATCACCCAGCGAGGGAAGGATATTGGCGATCTGGTGAAGCAGCGGGATCAGCTGATTGAACAGTTCAACAGTCAGATTTATGACAATCAGTGTGCTGTCTCCGAGGCACAGAAGCGGGTAGCCAACGGTAAGGCGGCGCGGGCCGAGCTGATCAAGTCTTGTCGCCATCCCGAGGCGTTGAGCAAGCTCGATGAACTGGAGCGGCGATGTGAGGCACGACTGCGGGATCATGAGACCGTCTCAGGGCTACTCAAAGACGCGAAGAATGCTCTCGACGACTGCCGTAACCGACTGTCGAGCGGGCATGATTCGACGATTGCAGAACGGGCTGTCCGTCTCGACGCGGAGATCCAGACATTGGACCAGCGGCGGTTGAAACTTGATCAGCTGTTCGAGGACCAGAAGGTCGAGCGGAAAGCCATTGAAGACGAGTGGTGCTGCAACCCTGAACTGATCTGAGACCCGAACGATATTGACCTGTTCCCACTCGGCACGCGGTTGCCGTTCAAGCGTCGCATAGCTTCCGACGCATCCGTCACTCAGCTCATCGAGGTGACACCAGTGGCCTTTCCACGGCGGGCACGTCGGGTATCGAGAGCATGCGTTTTTCAATCAACGGCGGGCACTGGCTCGCCACTTCACGGAGGAGTCTATGCCGAATCCGGGCGACGTAATTGTGACCACTATCAACTGCCCAGCGTGCTGTCCGAGTAACAGCTCGTCATCAAGTCGCCATGTCTACAACTGCGCAGACTTCACGCCAGTTTCAACAGTGTACGTCGCATTTAGTGGGGCGCCATACCTTGGTAGCATAACTAGCTTCACACTCCCGAAAGTCTCAATAATAGCTCCTATTATTTGGAGGAGAACCGGGTTCACTGCCGGGGTTGGATGGCAGGTCACAGTTGATGCTTGTGCTGGTCTTGCTGGCCGCGTGCGATTTTCGTGGACAGACGATAGTGATATTCACTGTCTAAATGTGGTCGCAGATGCTGTTAATGGAGTCACGCTAACGTGCGACACGCGAACTATTACACTCACATGGTGATCTCATGAAAATCAGCGAAGAAACAAGGCAGTTAGCAAAGAGAACGATCGTTCAGCGCGAAGGAGAAACATTTGATAGTTATTACTCGCGCTACACAGAGTTCGTGATTTCTAAGATGCTCCCGGATTCCGGAGCAAGTTCCACAGGTGCGATGGTTTCAGCAGCAACTGCGGATCTGGACGCGGCGATGGCGAAAGCTCCCAGCCTGCTGATCAAGACTTGGAACTTCGGGCGGGCGATGGCGTGGAACGCATTTCACGGGTTCCCACGTAGTGGTGAAGCACTGATCAAGAGACGGCTGACGATCTGTCAGTCGTGCGAACACTTGCGTGAATCCCATTGCCAGTTATGCGGCTGTGCGTGTGTCGAAGCGAACAGACTGATGAACAAACTTGCCCATGCTGGTAGTGCGTGTCCTATCGGCAAATGGGGTCCAGAATTGAACACGAAGGAACGGAAAAATGCTTGAAGTAGCAGACGACGGAAGTTTTACATGGTCCGACAAAGTCGACTTCAGTAAGTGGAGTCTCGATAGTCTCCAACAAATGAAACACCTGGCAGAGTTGGTCACGCCGAGTGCGTGTCCACGGCTGGGAAAGTGGCTTCATGATGCCATCGACAGAGAGTTACAGCACCGGGCGGATATGGTGATCGCGGGCACTCCCGATATCCCATCCCAACCAACACCGATCTGTTTTCTAAGCTGGGATGATGCCAGTCTTGCCGAGGCGTTGGGGATGGTTTACGGCTGGACCAGTAGTTTCAAAGTCGACTATCCCGAGGTGGCCGAAACATTCTCCGAAATGTGTGATGGGCTTGTCATGTGGGCGTCTCGACGGCTGTATTATCTCGGGACTTCTACGCCACCGACGACCACACCGATTCCATCAGTCAATTGATCTGGCTGAAGTAGGCCGGGGGCGGGGTCAGTTTCTGAGTCTTGGCTGACCCCGCTTTTTGTCACCTTTTGGTGACAAATTCCGTCGGTCGGCTGGAGCGGATCACGACATTTTTCGAGGGAGTGAGACGACCATGCCGAGGCGATCACGAACAAGGGGCCTGCGGTGCGTTGCCATCGTTCGCGGGAAGCAATGCGGCGGATTCTCGCATGTGATCAACACTGTTCACGATGACGGGGGCACGCGGACCATGAGACATAGGGAGTGTTTGAAATGTGGAGCTCGGCAGACGACGCGGGAAATGCCACTGGGACCAGTACGGCCTGCGGGGCCACAGCGGAAGTTGACGCGGTGATCACCAACCCGGAACCACTGACACGGCGCCGGAAGCCGATCTACTTGCCGACACCAGCAGAGATCGAAGCGGAGTGTGCGCGGATCAGGCGCGAGTGGTCGCACGGCGAGCGGATCACCCGACGTATGCGAGGTGCTCACGACCTGGAGCCAGAATGCCACGAGACCCACGAGTCGACCCGAGACCGATCGTGTACGACGTCATTCAGTGTCCGCGAAAGCGATGCCGAGGGGCGGACTGTCCCGTCACATCAACCAGACGGCCTATTCGGTGGCACAGATGCCGGACCTGCGGGTATCGATTCAAGTCTGTGCAACGTGAGCTGATCCCCCGTGATGAGTAGCGGGTCCCTGCTGGACCGAAACACGGCAAGCGGGTGGTCCTGCTCGCGCTTCGTGTCCGTCAGAAACTTTTTGCAGCGGTAATACTACATGGGTGAAAAATTCATGGATGATGGCGGTCCGCCGTCAGCAAACGGTGAATCCAGTCGAGAGCCCCACAGCGGATGGTTCGGTGTCGGGAATAAATTCTCACGCGGCAATCCCTGCAAGGTCAAGCGGAGTGACCTGCGGCTGTTCCTTCAGGCACTGCGTAATCGCTGGCCAGTGACAGAGAAGCAACTTGCCGAGATGCAGTCTGCGGCAATGGAAGCGGCGTTGACGGGATCAGATCGGCAACGGGAGACCGCAAAGCTGCTGCTGGAGGCACTTGCTGAGCGTTCTCAATGAAATCGGTTCGCGAGGATCGATTCTCCCGCGTTCCGATCGATTCCCCCGATAGAATCATCGTCCAGATTCTCAGTGGCGGAAATCGCGTTTATCGCGTTCGGTGGTGGTTGGGAACTGCTTTCGCTAATGTTGGCGAAAGCAGTTTTTGTCACCTTTTGGTTACATTTCTCAATGATCCTGAGTGGTCGCAGTGGTCTGCACGCGAGATAGC
Source organism: Schlesneria sp. DSM 10557 (assembly GCF_041860085.1). NCBI lineage: Bacteria > Pseudomonadati > Planctomycetota > Planctomycetia > Planctomycetales > Planctomycetaceae > Schlesneria > Schlesneria sp. DSM 10557. The sequence continues at coordinate 2,935,327 of NZ_CP124747.1, read as the reverse complement.
TGCCCGATGTGGCGTTCATCATTCATTTGTGTGCAAGTTGCGTGAAAAGGTGTCGCCAGGCGACACCTTTCAAGAGCCACGCGAAGTCAAGTACGAAACAAGCACTGGCAAGGTGGCAACTATGCCGGTCAAGCCAAGGTGAGCAGAAGTCGGTCGATCCCAGCAGGATCTGGGCCTTCTCAGGTTGTGGCAAATTTTCCACACCCTATTGCGGTGATCCTAGCAGGACCTGCGGATCAGGACTCGACCCTGTTCGACTCAAGCCACGACTCTAGTTCCCCGAGGCGATACCGGATCAGTCTCCCGAGCTTATGGTAAGGTGGTTGGCCCTCACGTTGCATGTAACGCCAGCTATCGAGTGTCCCCGGCTTCACATTGATGAATGCTGCCGCTTCCGCGTTCGTTAGCATCGTCGAGCTGGTGAGCGTAGGCTTCGGTATCGGCGGGGATTCGGTTGGCGACGATTCCCGACTTGCTTCAATCTTCTTTCGCGGTCCCTTCACTGGCCGATGAGGCTTTTTCTGTGCTCGATGCTTTAGCTTGCATCCGTGCTCCATTTCCCATTCTCCCCAGTGAATCAAGAGAGTCGCGATTGCGTCGATGTGTTGCTGAGTTGGAGTGAAGACTATCATGTCCCAGGCTTCTTCCGAGGCTTCCTGGCGGCTGATGTCTTGGCCTGCTCATTTTGCTTGATATGGATCTCAGCTCGGCTAGGAACCCCAGCGAGGTACGCTCTGATCTGAGCCTTCGCGTCGAGGGAAACCTTTCCCGACCAGTCTGAAATTGCAGGAACGTGTGTCTGAATTGACATAGTCCCATGCAGCAGGACCTGAGGAACGTCGTTTTGACGAAGGGCAGACGCAGTATCCCGCAAGAGCGATGCCGCGTCGACAAGCTCATCGGCGATTCGTTCAAGTTGCTCTGGGCTGTAGTGGTTTCGTGCCATGGTCGCATTAGACATCGTCTCTGGCTTTCGGAAAACTCGAAAAGAGATTTTTGAGAGTTTTCTAAAAGTTATTTGACAACTCTCGAATCACTCGATAATTTCTCTCCTACCACACAAGACAGCAGCGAGCGACAACACTCGCGACCGAACAATACGAATCAGATCATCGACCCCCGTCGAGATGTCTTGTGTGGTAACAGACTTCGACGGGGGTTGTTTCATTTTCTCTCCGGCCAAAACGCACTGACGTTTTCAGGCCCGCCTCAGAGTTCTCAGACACGGTGTCCCCACGTACCTGAACAGGCTCCGCGCTACCGTTGCGCTCGGTGCCTGGATGGTGCCACATTCTCACAAGGGAGTCTCATTTATGGCGACGTACACCCCTATTTTTCATGCCGCACACAGACCAGACGGTGCTTCTCAGGTCACGGACGACGAACAGATCCCATTGGCGATTCCAGACGCCCCAAGAGCCATTTCCGGGACTCCTCTGTCGATCGAGGAAGCGACCGAGGCAATGGAGCGGCTCAAGAAGCCTCGCAACCACTGGAAGGACTCACCCACCTGCGGGACGCTCACCATCCAGAACGTGAGCTGGGAACCCGCCAATTCCCGCGACGTTCCCCCCAGCGTCACTGATGAACTGGGAATGGAACTCGCTGCCCAGTACGTGTTGCTCTACAACCAGAGCGAAACCAGCAGGAACAGACGGCGATGGGCACTCCTGACGAATCGGGGATCAGTCGTGATTCTGTCGGGGATCGCTCTGCAGGACCGACCAGCGAACCCAGCCGACTTCCCGAAGTGTGTGCAGGGTAATCTCACGTTCCGCACTGCCGAGGACACGGCCAATGCTGCGAACAAGGTCCGTTTCGCACTGGCTCGCATCCCCCGCCAATGGACAATCAGTTTGCGTCGTGCTGATTCCGTCACCGATCCCAAATTGGCGGACGAAGGGACGGTGACCCCATGAGGCAGCGAATAAAGCAACGACTGCGCCGTGAAATGCTGGCCGCGTTCCCCCGATGTTATGCCTGCAACTGCGAACTGACGGAGGAACCGGACCAGCCAAACTCAGCACACCTCGTGAGGAAGTGCCTGGCATGTCCCAAGCATGTCAAAGCCGTTCGGAAGTTGGGGCAGTTCGGTGACGACAAAGCTGTCCTGGTGCTGACCGAGAAGGCGATTGAGTTTCTGGACAAGTACCATAATCGCCAAGTGTGGTACGTCGACGGCATCGAGTACGACTGCGAAAAGCGTGCAGAACGTGCCGCACAATCGCTGGCAAAGGCGCTTGGTTGCCGCGTCGACATTCTCTCAGGCAGAGACCCCAAGTCCTGCAAGCTCGTTGAGATCGTTCGACCGGGTGACGACGCGAATATCAGGGACGAGTCATTCCACCGGGATCGTCGCAGAAGGATCGAGTTCTCGCGGCAGTAGTTCCAGTCCATCACATCCCCAGAGAGGGTAAGAACGTATGTCTAAGCAGCAAGCGACCAGTCTGGACAATCTCGAAGTCCCGGTCCCTGAATCGATCGTGAGACTCGCGAGGCAGAATAAGTTCTGTCCATTCGAGCACAACGGCAGGACGCTCGTTTGCGTCGACGCCGAATGGTTCTGGAACGATCCCCACACCGTAACCACAGAAGGAGCGACAGAATGAAGCCTATCGAAAACCCACTGGCCTATCGTCTGGACAAGATCACGCGACCGACGACCGACCTGATTGATCAGGCAGCGGATTCCGTGACGGAGGATGTTCTACTCGAGCATTCCGGGTTCCAATCGTTCGTTATGGCGGAAACCGAGGAAGATCAGGGCGAAGACGGGTTCCGACCAGCGACGAACGAGGAGGCAGCGACCCTCTGTTATTCGTGGTATCCGCAGAAGGGAGAATTCGACCTGCGGAAGCCTCTGCCGTCCCAGGTTGCCGAGTGGCTTCGTGAGCAGTCCGCGTTGATGCTGGCGGCTGCTGAAGCGATTGAGACAGTGCCTGACGACCGAGACTTGGATCGGATCGCCAGCATGGTCAATTCCGAGACTCCAGCAGAGGAGGCGGTAGCGTGAAGACTGTACCACGGAAAACGCCGAACAAGGCGAAGCCACCATCAACGCCACCGAAGCCGCTGGGGCGGTTTATCGTCATCAAGAATCGTCGTGTGATCTACGAAGCTGAAATTCTCATGGAGGCAATCCGCGAGGCGTGCAAGAACAAGACTGGTAGCGTCTCTGTTTATGGCCGTCTGTGCAACGTCCCAACAGAACTGGAAGCGACAGAGGAGGCTGTAGCGTGACCATTGAAGAAGTCGAAGCATCCCTGGCACAGCAGGTCGAACGGCATCGGATCCTGAAGCTGATCGTCGAGGAACTAAAGAAGCTTGAAGATGACGACCCCGACGGCGTTGAATGGATCATGGAAAAGCTGAACGACGAGTGACGACCTGATGGCCGGAACTGATCTTTGAAAAATTGCAGCAATTCAGAATCGAGCACGACGGAGCGCGAGGGTGTGGGTGCCCCGCCTCCGTTTGTTGTCTCGATGGCATCTAGACAAGAAGCCTTTAAACGGGTGAAAAAACGGTCAGAAGAAGAAAATTTTACCTGAATGTCAAAAAAAAATGGCGGTAGTGCATTTGTGAGGAAGTCATGTGTAGAATTATTGTGGCCAGGGAAGGCATTGTCGGCAGCGGTTGTAGGGCTCATTCCAGACGAACTCGACAACTGCACTGCGAATCGCCGATCAACATCTGATGTTGACAGAAAAAGGAATTTGCCGAACAACTCGGCCCCAAGGGATTGGGATACCCCTAAGTCTGGAAGGGACTTGAAATGACTATGCTCGAAGAACTCATCGCCGCTGCTCGCAAAATCAAGATGTCAGACGAAGAAAGAGAAACCCAGCGCCAAAGTTTCGCCTACGGCAACACGCATTTTGAAAATGAGAATATCACCCGCGAAACTGTGGTACGCGCATCTCAGATTCTGAAGGGCCAAACACATCGTGAGACGAAGCACTGCACTGGCCAATCCGACAACGCATGTTCAGTTGATTGACGATCCAAATGAAGTCGCGTTTCTTGAAGCTCAGAATGGACTTCGTCAATTTGACGAAGTCCTTCGTCTGATTAGAGAATCAAACTGGCGGTTCAATTTAACGCCTGAGCTTGTTAAAGATCTTCAATGGTTTGCAACAAAGGGAATCTGGTCATCTGCTGGACGTTTTCGACAGCATCCTGTCTCAATCACCAATACGCCGCATTCGCCGCCTCCTCCGGAGGACGTTCCGCAACTCGTGTATGAAATGTGCGAATACGCGAACTCAAAGATTGATTCTCCTTTTCACGTTTCCGCGTATTTGATGTGGCGACTGAACTGGATCCATCCGTTCGGTGACGGGAATGGAAGAACATCGAGAGCGGTGTCCTATTTGGCGCTTTCCATTGGGCTTCAAACCGAGCTGCCAGGCTCTCCCACCGTCCCCGAGCTTATTGTTGGAGCAAAGCAACCCTACTACGCAGCGCTGGATGCAGCAGATGCCGCATGGCAACGAGGAGACGTGGACGTAAGCGAAATGGAGTCCCTGTTGAATCGATTACTCGAACAGCAGTTGCGATCGATCAAGCGGTAGAGTGCGTGACGGGAAATCGTCCACTGTTTTGCGGGGCACTGCTCGTGGATAAACGGGCTTGGGTTCATCAACTGAAGAAACAGGTTGAGGCAAAGGGTGCGGAGAAGGCATCCTGGTACGTCTCCCACTACGACCCGGAGGGAATTCTACGTACGAAGTCCTGCGGGCCTGGCAAGATCGGAAAGACGGCCGCGAACAAGCTGGCCGACACGATCCATTCCCAGCTGGTGACGGGAACGTACAAGCCAAAAGGGAAAACGACCTGGAAGGCGTTTCGGGCTCGGTACATGGAGAAAGTGGCGTCACGATTCGAGGCGATGTCTCAATCCGCTATTTGTCAGTCTCTGGACGCATTCGAGCGTGTGGCCAAGCCGGTATTGGTTGCGTCCATCACGACGGAGTTCGTCGACAAGTTCATTGCGAACCGTTTGAAAGATCCGGGGCTGGACGGTGAGAAGCTCTCACCCGCCACCGTGAATAAGGATCTGCGATACATTCGCCTGGTGATGAATATCGCCGAGGAATGGGGGATGATCACCAAGAAACCAAAGATCCGATTCCTGAAGCAACCGAAGAAGATTCCAACCTACATTCCTCCTGACCACTTCGCAGCGATCTTTCAGGCATGTAAGGACGCGAAGATTCCCAGCGACATTCCTAATGTGAACGCACCGGATTGGTGGAAAGCCTTGCTGGTGACGGGCTACATGACGGGCTGGCGCATCGGTCAATTACTCTCGCTGAGATGGGAGGATATCGACCTTAAGGAACGGACGATCACAATTCAGGCGGAGGTGGTCGGAAACAAAGGGAAGCGTGAGGAGAGAATCCCACTTCACCCCGTGGTCGCGGCGCAATTAGAACTCGTGTCGGGGTCGTTCGATACTCACGTCTTCCCGTGGAACAAGAATCGACGGGAGCTGTGGCCGACGTTCCAAGCGATTCAGGCGGCGGCAACCCTGGCAGACGGAACGCCACTCCCGAAAGGGGGGAAGGGCGGCAAGTGGTACGGATTCCACGACATCAGGCGAGGGTTCGCCACGATGAACGGCGATGAAATGGACCTGTTCCAGTTGCAGGCACTGATGCAGCACAAGTCGCTAGAAACGACCAAAGGTTACGTGAACATGGCGAGGCGGTTGAAAAAGCCAGTGGACAACCTTTTCGTCCCGCCCAATCTCAGGTCGGGCGAGACCGGCTGATTTCGGATTGCAATCATGGATTATACATGGATCAGGGTTTTTCGCCGTCTTTCAATTCGCCGTAAGTTATTAGCCGAGGCGGGGCTCGAACCCGCACGGGACTTTCGTCCCACAGGATTTTAAGTCCTGTGCGTCTGCCTGTTTCGCCACTCGGCCGGGTGGAGTGTGGGATTGTGGCGTGGGGATGGCGGCACTGCAAGACTGGTGGGGGGGGAATTATTCCGGAACCGGCGGGGCTGGCGATGCCGGGTTTCGGACCTGCCGGTGGTGCACGGCTCGACTCGCGCTGCACCGCGCTGGCCCGAATCGCGTTACGCGCTGCTCTGAAGAGTCCGGGGGCTGGAGGAGCGGGGCTGGAGTCGCTGAGGCGTCCATCGGAGCGTGAACCGGCTTGATTCTCGCTCCGATGGATTGCTGCATGGGTTTCTCACGTCGCTTGGGTCGGAGAGGACCTTATACGGTGAGTGATGCGAGGCGAATTACTTGTTCAGCCGGGCCCGGTATTTTTCGTAGAAGCGGGTCTGGCGGCTTTCGGGTTGGTAGGGCTGGCCCTGGATCAGGATTCCTTTGATTTGCGTTGTCTGCTGCAGAGGAGAACCGTCGGTGATCAGCAGGTTCGCCTGTTTTCCCGCCGTGAGCGACCCGAGCTTGTCAGCGGCACCGAGAATCTCGGCAGAGCTCAGTGTGACGCCTTTCAGAGCTTCGGCTTCTGGCAGGCCGTAGGCGACGGCCATCGCAGCTTCAAACGGAGCGTTACGGCTGTTTGAGGCCGTGTCAGAACGGAAGCAGAGTTTCACTCCTGCCTCGTACAGTCGGCCTGCGTTCGCGTAAGGAGCGTCGAAGGGATCGAAGTCGTCGATCGGTTTTCGCATCACGGGGCCGACGATGACGGGAACATTCGCTTCTTTGATCTTGTCGGCGACTTTCCAGCCATCGGTGACACCGCAGAGAACGATTTTGAGTTTTTCTTTGCGGGCGAAGTGCAGGGCTTCGGTGATCTCCTGCTTTGTTTCTGCTTCGATGTAGATCGTCTTCTCTCCTCGTACGAACGGGCGAAGCGCTTCGAAGCGGGGATCCACCAGCAGCTTGGGTGGATTGGCTCTGGTTGATGGGGCACTGTCGGTCGAGGCAGGTTCACTTCGGACACTGTCGTAGAGTCGCGCGGCTTTCAGGTGGTTCGACAGGTCTTCGATGGCCTGTTTACGGTTGTCGCCGTGAGGCCACAGCAGTTGCAGGCCTGATTCCATGTCGAGAACCATCTCTGGCATGGTCCAGCCCGCCAGTTGGACGAGCGACGTGCGACCCGGAATGATGGCTCCATAAGCCCGGCCGTGGGAGGTCATGTTGGCTCCTCCCGCAGGCAGGCACAACGTATTCGTGATTCCTCCGGTCCGCGCGACGGGGATCAGTTCTGAATCGGGATTAATGGCAATCCCGGCACGCAGGTCGCCCTGGAAACGCCCAATCTCGCTGAGGTCGCTCGTTTCGCGGACTTTGCCGATTTCGATCAGCCCCACGGAGGTTCCGGCGTCAATCAGTCCGGGATACACATGCAGGCCGGTGGCCTGGAGGACGGGAATTCCGTCAGGGACGGGCAGACCCGCACCCAGTTCGACAATTTTTCCCTGATCGACGATCACCACTCCATCGGGGATGTCCGCAGCATCCACGGGGTGCAACGTCGCTCCGACGATGGCGAACCGGGGGGCGGTGGCGGCGGAGAGGTCGATCTTGCCGACTCGCTCTTCCGGTTTCGGCAGGACCAGTTCAGGAGGTTTGGCGGAACGCTGGACCGCTGCGGGACTCATGACACTTGGCTGTTTTTCACGTGTGAAGTAGGGTTCTCCGGCGATCAGGGTTTGTTCACAGCGAGAGAAACCGCTCAAGGGGTGCCCACTGAAAATGGCAATGTCAGCCTGTTTGCCGACTTCGATTGAGCCGAGTCGGTCGGACAGGCCGAGTTCCCGGGCCGGATTAAGTGTGATCGCCTGCAGGGCGACGTCAGGCGGCATGTTGCCGTAACGGACGGTCTTCGCCGCTTCGACGTAAAGATGACGGATCAGTTCCCAGTCATCACTCTTGATGACGACGTTCGCACCCGCTTCATGGAGCAGGGCCGCATTATGGGGGACAGCGTCGAACGCTTCGACTTTATAAGCCCACCAGTCGGCGAACGTGCTGCAACTGGCCCCGTGCGTTACGATCTCGGGAGCGACTTTGTAGCCTTCGAGCACGTGCTGCAGCGAGCGGACTCGGATACCGTGGTTCTCGGCCACGCGTAGCAGCATCAGGATTTCGTCGGCGCGATAGCAGTGTGAGTGGATGAACTTCTGATGGTCCAGAAGGTCGACCAGTGCTTCCAGCCGCAGGTCCCGGCGTGGTTCGAGCAATTGATCGGCGGCACCTCCTGCTCGGCGTTTGGCCTGTTCATGCTCCAGCCAGACGCGGCGATAGTCGAGTGCTTCAAGGAAGGCGCGGTTGAGTGTCGCTTCGACGCCGAGTCGCGTGTTGGGGAAGCGGCCGCCGCGATATTTGACGTTCTCACCCAGGGCGAATTTCACGCCTGAGTTGGCGTAGGGATAGAGGTGTTCCTCGACGGTGGTACCGTGTTTGAGCTGGACGACGGCGTCCTGTCCGCCGATGCAGTTGGCGGAACCGTGCAGCAAACGAGCGGTGGTGACGCCGCCAGCCAGGGCTCGGTATTCGCTTGCATCTGCGGTGTAGATGACGTCACGGACGCGAACCTCGCAGACGATCGACGCGGTCGCTTCGTTGATTCCCGCCATGCCGTTGGAAATCATGATGTGGCTGTGGGTATCGATAATCCCCGGCATGACGAAGCGCCCGGTGGCATCGATGATGGTGATCCCCGGTTCCGGCTGCAGGTCTTCGCCGATGGCGACAATCATTCCCTGCTTGATCAGGATCGAAGTGCGGGGGAGTGTCAGCCCGGTACCTGTGAGGATGGTTCCATCCTTGATCAGGATATTTCCACCGGTAACCAGTGGCCGTGCCGTGCGGTGAGCGGGTGTTTCGATCGGCTGTTCGTGGGGGCTGGCCGGGGTCGGTGACGAAGCCGCCGCAGGGGTGACCGTATTGTTGGCGGGCGCCAGCGCACTGGCACCGGTGGCGGTTTCCTTCGCCTCGGAATCCGCAGGATCGTCGCTGGTATCGATTCCTGAAAGCTGCACGTCCGGCCGGGACACCGCAGGGGCCTCGATACGGGTGGCTGTCCAGGTCGTGGGGGCCCCGAAGGGGGATTTGATTGTTCCCTGCAATTGCCGGGGGCGCAGGCTGTCGGTCACCGGGTCAGCCGAAGGGGTCGTTTCGTTGGGATTGGCGTCGGCGGGGCTGGCGGGACTGGCGGGGCTGGTGGATTCGAACTTCAGGCTGACGGAGGAATCACCGGCTCCGATCGAGACGACGAACTCGAGCCCGTCTTTGGTGATCGATCCGGATGTGATGCGTCCATCCCCTTGCTCGCAGACGAACCGGCCGGAGAGCTTGCCTTCCGACTGAGTCAGTTCCAGATCTCCACGAACCTTGGTGTCGGTCGAGGCGATCTCGACGGCCCATTTTCCGGCAACCTGTAACGTGGGGGACTCGGTGGCCTTGGTCGGGGGGGCGGCTTTGGCGTCCTTATGGTATTCGTATCTCTGCCCGCCGATGACCACGTGTTTGACTTTCGACTGGTCGTTATCGAAAGAGCCCGTCAGGGCGATGAAGTAGGCGGGGCGGCCGGCGGCGATCGTCCCCAGTTCCCGGTCAAGGCCGAGGATCGCTGCGGGCTGCGTGGTGAGGGCGGCGAGGGCCCCGTCCGATGAAAGACCGTTCGCCATCGCCTGACGGAGACCTTTCAGCAGGCTTTCGGGTGACTTTCCGTCGCGGGAGGAAATGCCGAAACGGACGCCCGCCTGATGCAGTTTGGCCAGTCCTGCGATCCGCTGTTTCCAGAGTTCACGCTTGTACGCGGTGACCTGTGGTGACTCGGGGAGATCGGCGTATTCGTCTTCGGCGGACTTGGCGGTATCGGACTTGGGCTCATCCCCAAAGTCGACGTGAAGAATCAGGTCGGTCTGAGTCGCCTTCAAGCGGTCGACCAATCGATGGGCTTCGTTCCCTCCCCAGATGGCGATGCGAAGCTGATGTTCGGCAGCGAAGTTCAGGGCCCGATCATGGTCATCGCGGATATCGGCGAGGAACAGCGATCGAGTCTGCCCCGAGCGAATCGCGTTGAAGGCATCGAGCGCGGGGTCCGAGGCAGGGCGGTCGATGCCCGGAGCGTTCCCGGCGAACAATCGTTGCTGCCGCTGATGTCGCTGGGCGTCGAGGAATGTCTGTCGCAGGTGGGCGTGGATTCCCATGTTGGTCGAGGGGTATTCGTCGCCGCCTCGTTCATAAAGCTGAAACGTGGCGAACGAACTGGGAGACAGCAACGCTTCACGGCGTGGCAGCGAAGCTAATCGGATGACGGCTCCCTGTCCGCTGGCGATGCGGCCACTGGGCAGGACGTGGACGGCGACGAAACCCGCCTGGCGGTACTTGTCGAGATCCTCTTGTGTCAGCTTCAGGTGTTCGGCGACCGAGAATTCCGGAGTCAATCCGCTGCGATTGTCACTGCGCATGCCGGCGAGGGCATAGCGGGACGTATCGAATGGTCGGCCTTCCACGGGGACTGGTTTGACGTCGTCCAGAAAGGCGGTCGCCCCGGCATCGATGAAGCCGGGGTACACTGTCATCCCTTCCCCTTCGATGATGTCGGCATCCCCGGGGATTTCAACGGAGGGGCCCACTGCGGCGATACGGCCGTGATCCACAAGGATCGTTCCACTCTCAATGACTTGCCCCGGTGCTGTGACGATGCGCGCGTTACGGATGGCAAATGTCTGGATTTGATAGCCTTGATGGTCGTCGGCGCTGGCCCGGCTGAGACCGATCAGCAGCGTGATCAGCAGCATCAAAAATTCTTGAGTGAAGCGGCAGAGCGAGGCATTGGGGAGGGAACGCAACGTGTTATTCCTGGTGTAAGTTCCAAACGAGTCGCAATCCTGGGTGGACAAGTCAGCCTCGGGTGAGGACGGGAGCGGCGGTGTGGAGAGCCATCCGGCGTTGGGCGCGGGGGCTGGCCCAGTTGACGGAAGATCTGTCAGGAACTGCCGCGAAGTCCGGTCTCGGACCGAATGAATGACAGTTTCGTTTCGGTGGGAAGACGAGAGGCTGCATTCACGGTGCAGACTAATGTCTCGGTGGCCCCGTTGACCAGCGGTATTCTGGGTAAGTTTCAGGACTCTTGCGGTCTTTTTGCTTTGGGGAGGATGTCTGCATCTGCGGACATGAGCGCGTGGTTCTTGCTCCAGACACGTTCGAACCGGAGGCACGCTACAGGACTTGGGAGTTGAGCGAACGCAATCAGTAGACGATGTGCAGCAACGGCTGGTGTGACGGATTGTCCCGGCTTTGTGCTTAGCCGGTCGAAGTGTGAGGGGGTTTGTTGCTCGGACGAGGGTGGGACTGCGGAGTCGATTTTGGGGCCAGGGAGGTGCGGCTCAGTTGGCACGATGGTGCGATGCGGGGTGAAAGGGAGGTGTCAACGCGCGCGTGGCGGGTGAAAATTCGTCGTTTCCGTCGGTTTTGCGGGAGGTGTGACGAGGGGATTGGAGAGGGTGACGGAAGGGGCTGAACAGGTCTGTTTTGCAGCGAAAAAAGGCATCCTTGGAGGGTGCCGGTCAGGGGCCGAGGAGGGAAATTTCAGCGAATTTCCGATCTCATTGGAGAACTCTGATGAAAATTGGGGAATTGTGCAAAAGACTTGAATTGACATAACTCTTAAGCTCGATATGATCCCAATGTCGATACGTGCTTTCCGAAAGGCACTGACTCAACGGCCTGTCCAATGAGTCACCTCGCTTCGCAAGATGTCCCCGTGTTCGTGACGGTTCCCAGGAATTCGAGTTGTGACGGTATCCGTTGCAGTTCGGTGTTCAAAGAAATGGGGGCTGTGGCATCTTGAGTTCTTCGTCCTCTAGCTCTTCAGTTCGGAACGCTTTCTGCTTGCATTCCGCTTTAGGCTTTCGACGATCACTCAACGTGTTTTCACGAGTTGGATTTGCCTGGCACCGGCTCGTTTTCGTCGAGAACACTTCTATCGAAGCGAATCCCAATCGCGCTCGCATGTGAGGTTCACGAAAACTTTTGCAGTCGAGAATGTCGGGCAGGTAAGGAATTTTTCGTATTCAGGTCAAAATTTACGGTCTTTCGCCACAGGCGGGGACAGTAACGATCGAGCGAAGCTGGGTTCGGTTTCTCGTGCGTATCGCAGGAATTGTCCTTCGGGTGTTGAGCTGCCTTTTGACAGTCCCTGATCAATCAGTTTTGGAAACGTTTTTTTCTTCGTTTGTTTCATCTTGGATCCCGTTTGACGGGGTCAGACAACTTGAACGGAACCCGCCTGGATGTGCTGGGGATTCCTATCTGGACCGATGTGTACTCCGCCGAATGGCAGCCGCCGTTCGACTGCGTTGAGGTATTCTTGCCCGCTCATGCTGAGCGTGTTTAGCCAATGGAAGTGTTTATGACAGCAGAGCAAAGTTCCGGATCTCCCAAGCGCGTCGTGCGTCGCCGTACGAAGAAGGTCGATGCGGCCGAATCCAACGAACTGCGTGAGAGTGGCGCGGAATCTCAGACGGCTAAGCCGCTGATCGAAGATGTGCTGGACGAGATCGCGGCAGTGCGAGCGGAAACAGAAGGCTATCCCACCGAAAAAGACATGGACTTCGAGGCGCTGGAAGCCGAACCTGCTCCACGCCGAACGCGAACCCGCCGCGCTGATTCGAGTGCGGCCACGACCGCAAGCACCGAGCGGCCCCGCCGTACCCGTACTCGCTCCACCGCAGCGAGTCGAAGTGCAGAAGCAACTCCTGAAGCGGCTGCTCCCGTTGAATCGCCTGAAGCGACTCCTGCTGCAGCCCCCAGTCGTGCAGCCCGTCAATCAGAAGAATCCCGTTCGTCTGAATCGAGATCAACATCAACTCGCGAAGGCCGGGAACCGCGAGCGCCTCGCGAACCACGAGCACCGCGAGAAGTACCGGCTGAATCGACTTCACGTACTGAATCGACTTCACGTACCGTTGAGCCCAGAAATACTGTCGAGTCCAGAAGCACCGCCGAGAGCTTCGGACCGGAGGATCACGTCGATTCTGCTGCGGGTGACTCGCTGGAATCGGCTGGCAGTGCCAATGGCGGCCAGTCAGGTGGAGACGGCTACTCAACCGGACCAGATGGCTTCCAGGAAGGTGGACAGAATCGTCGCCGTCGCCGTCGTCGGGGACGCGGACGTGGTCCTGGTGGACAGGCCGAAGGGGGCGGACAGCCAAACCAGCCCCAGCAGCGTGGCCAACAGGGGCGATATAATCAGCAGGGTCAAGGTGGCTACAGTCAGCAGGGCCAGGGTGGTTACGGCCAGCAGTCTTCCGGTCGCGGTCAGCGACGTCCGTCACAGGACAACCGGCGCTCGCAGTACAGCGGCTCGGGGGGGAACCGAAACTATTCCGAGCCCCGCGGGAATCAGGATCGCAACGTCAGTCCAGACTCTGTGACGCTGGTCCAGGGGATTCTGGAACTGCATCCGAAGGGATACGGTTTTCTACGTGATCCGAAAGCGGGCTATGTTTCGCAGGAAACCGATTCGTTTGTGTCCGGCTCACTGCTGGAAAAGTATGGCATTCGTGAAGGGGTGTTGATCACCGGAGAAAGCATTCCCGGTGGCCGCGGGCAGGGACCCCGCCTTCGTTCGATTCAGTCGATTGAAGGTCGTCTTCCCGAGCAGTATGCCGAGATCAAGAACTTTGATTCGCTGACGCCGATCAACCCGAACGTGCAGATCAAGCTCGAAACGGGTGCTTCGCCGATCACGATGCGCGTCATGGATTTGCTCACGCCAATCGGCAAGGGGCAGCGAGCACTGATCGTGGCACCGCCACGTTCAGGCAAGACGATGCTGCTTCAGGAAATCGCAGACTCGGTCAGCACGAACTATCCGGACATTTACCTGATCGTTCTGCTGATTGACGAACGTCCTGAAGAAGTGACGGAAATGCGTCGCCGGGTGAAGGGGGAAGTTGTTGCTTCCTCGCTGGATCGCGAAGTCGAAAACCACATTCGTGTCAGCCAGCTTGTTTTCGAGCGGGCAAAGCGAATGGCCGAGGCCGGCCGTGACGTCTTCGTGCTGCTCGACAGCATCACTCGAACGGCCCGCGCGTTCAACAAGTGGACGAACACGGGTCGCACGGGAACCGGTGGTCTGGACGTGAAGGCCATGGACATTCCGAAGAAGATGTTCGGTATGGCTCGTCAGTTTGATGAAGGGGGCTCCTTGACCGTGGTCGGGACCGCTCTGATTGAGACCGGCAGCCGTATGGACGAGGCGATCTTCCTTGAGTTCAAGGGGACCGGAAACATGGAAATGGTGCTGAGCCGGGAACTCGCCGAACGACGGATCTGGCCAGCCATCGATATTTCCAAATCGGGTACCCGACGCGAAGAAAAGATTCTGTCGCCCGAAGTGCTGGAAGGGGTCACCTTGCTGCGACGCAGCCTGGTTTCTCTGAGCCCGGTCGAAGCGATGGAACAGTTGACTCGGATCCTGCAGAAGTATCCGACCAACGCCGACTTCCTGGCGAAAGTCCGATCGATCCTTTAATGAATCGCTGCTTCTGTAAGAGGCATCGCAATTTGAAAACCGCCCCTGCGTCGATGACGTATCGGGCGGTTTTTTTGTTGCGCACTCTCTCGTGCTGATGACGTGATTCCGTTGCGAGTTGTAAATTGAGCCGCATTGAAGTGCTGTGCAGCAGTGGCTCCCCTCCGTGACGACAAAGCAGGTATGGTCAGCACCTTCCCGTCGCCCCGAAAGCACGCCAATCGGGCTGCCCCGTGGCTCCGTTGATGGAGATCGCGATGGAGGGGCAGAGGGAGTCGAAGGTCGTGGAAGTCGCATGGTGCAGAGTGCTTAAGGGGGCTCGACTGGGTCAATCACTGGCACGTCAATCAACGTGACGTCGAGTCAGGGTTGCTGGGTCCCCGCTTGATAAATTCACAAGCCGGCCATTCCTCCATTCTGTGGAGAAGGAATGGCCGGCTTGTGCTGTGTCATCCTCTGACGTCCAGGGTGTGCATGTCAGGGATGAAGGCTGAGCCGTTGGTGCAGTTCTTCGTCGATCGCGCCTTCTTCTTTTTCGCGCAGGAAGCCGAGCAGGTTCTTTTCGATATTGGCCGAGATATCCCCTATCGGCAGGTGACTGAGATTGGCCTTGGCGAACGGATTTTGAAGTTCAATGCCAATCTGGTCGAGTGCCATCAGGGGATAAGCGACCATCATTGTGATCACGGGAACCAGCCATGCTCCGCTCATGCGGTGCAGGAGTGCGAACGGTAGCGTGAGCAGGAACAGGGCGAGGAACCGCCGGATCTTGATGGCATAGACCTTTGGCAACGGCGTCTTCAGGATTCGCTCGCAGGCACCAATATGATCAATCAGCGTGGCACGTTCGCGATCGATCTGCATGAATGCGAAACGATCCATCTGGCCACTTTCATAGGCCTCCCGCAGCAGCGTCGCCATCTGCATGGCGACGTAGCTGGGGGGATGTACTGACGCACCAATCTGCTCTGCGGTGTTCTGTCCGACGAGGTCAGTGATTTCCGGCGGCATCGGTTCGCCCCGTAGCTGGCAGCGAGCAACATGCGGGAATGCTGCGGCCCAGCGGACGAATCGCTTTCTCCAAACGATATCATCAGGGCCGTAGGAAAGGGCACTGATGACGACGTTTCGAGACTGGTTGACGATTCCGCCCCACAGTTTTCGCGCTTCCCACCAGCGATCGTGTCCCGCGTTGGTACGGAGAATCAACAGCAGGCCCAGTGCCGCCCCCGCAATTTCAAAGGGGGCGATTTCCAGCCCGACTTCAACTTGATAGTAGCGTTCTTCCAGCCATGCCAGCAGGCAGACGAGGGTCGCGAACAGGCCGAACAACAGGACATTCGGCATCACCAGGGGGGTGACTGAGCCATGCCAGGTGAATGCTTCACGCCAGAATTTACGAGAGTCACGGATTGTCATGCTTTCCCTCCACAGGGTGCAGTGTACATGTCAGATGGTGACCGTACGTCGCCGACTGAGGGCTTCACTGGGCTGGTGCTGCGACACGGGAACAAACTGCCCTTCGGTAGAGTCGTAAGCAAATACGTCTCCCGTTTCGATTTTATAGACCCAGCCATGCAGATGAAGATCCCCCTTGACCAGGCGCGAGGCCACGGCGGGCAGGGTTCGCAAATTCTCAAGTTGAACCAGTACATTTTCTTCGACCGTGGCGGTGACCAGTTTGTCACCTTCCAGATGGCCATAATTGTCCTGAACGATGCGGCGTGTTGTCTCTGCGTGTGAGAGCCAGGACGAAACGGCGGGCAGAGTCGCCACGGCCTCAGGCTCCAGAAGCCCCTTCATCGCACCGCAGTGAGAATGGCCGCAGATGATGATGTCTTTGACCCCGAGGGCTGCGACAGCAAACTCGATTGTCGCCGCTTCGCCCCCATTCGCCGCTCCGTGAGGAGGGACAATGTTTCCTGCATTTCGCAGAATGAACAGGTCGCCCGGCTGCGATTGCGTCAGGAGATTCGGGTCAATTCGGGAGTCCGAGCAGGTGATGAACAGCGTCTCTGGATTTTGTCCCTTGGACAACTTTTCGAACAGTCCCTGCAGGGGTCGAAAGTTTTCTTCCTGAAACTGATGGATGCCCTTGATCAGCTTTTGCATTATCGTGATGCCTCTCGTAACTTAGTTGGGGTTTGGACTTCGACATGGGACTGATCCGAACTGGCCGCCCATTCTTTACGGGTTTTGTCGATCGCTTCTCGTAGTTCGTCCGCTTCAACCGTTCCCTTCTCAAGGAACTGAGTCGCCTTCAGCAGCCAGCCTGCAATCGCGGGTTGGCGAAGGTGATAGAAGACGTGGCGTCCTTCACGCCGTTCGGACGCGAGCCGATTGGCTCGAAGTACCATGAGGTGTTGCGACACGCCGGAGTGACTGATTCCCAGTGCGAGCTGAAGTGAATTCACATCTTGCTCACCGTCTCGTAACTCTTCGATGATGCGAATGCGGTGGGGGTGCGAGAGTGCGCCCAAAAGTTCTGCGAGTTGTTTGGCGACAAGAGTCTTGTGTGACATGAGCAAGTCCCTTTCGTCTTATGGATTCAAACATTTGAATCTAAGTAGGTGTAAATCTTACGTTTTCGTAAGTTTTGAGTCAAGCAGGGTTTTCCCATGACCACCCCCGATTTTGCCAGAAAACAACTTGTTGAGCACAGGTTCTAGCACTGGTTCTGTTGGTTTTGGAGGTTGTAAGGCATTGTATTTCAATCGTTTAAGTATTCGCAGGTTTCACGGATGTGAAGTTGTGTAACCCTTTAAGGCGGCAGAAAAGGTCCCCTAAGGGGAGGACCCTAACGCAGTTCAAGGAAGATTGGATGAAAATTTCGTAAGGTTTCCATCGGCAATGCTGACATTACCGGCTCACACAAACGCCCTACAAAGTGTCGCGAATTTCACCGGCAGAGCGGGAGAGTGACAACCTCGGGTGACAATCCCACGGGCGGTGCAGCGTCCGGAACGGAGTCTGTTGAACGCCGCGATCCAAGGCTCGCAAGCCCCGAACCCAGCGCCCCCCGCAGAGATCCTCCCGGTCAGATCGTGCTTGTGAAATCAGGAGATGCGTCTGCAGGGGGGAGAGAGGGAAGGGGAGACGGGTGACGAGTGGAGTTCATTCTCAGCGATGTTCAGCCAGCTGCCGTGTTTTTTTGGCTGTAGTGAAACTCGATCCGTCGGACGAGTTTTCGGGCACGGCCCGGTTCGAATGCCTCGTCAAACAGACCTTTAGTGAGCGTGTTTAGATGGTCGAAGGCCAGAATAATTTTTACTGACGTCGCTTATCGACCTTCGAGCGACTGAGCCATTTCTACAGCCCAGTCGATCTTTGTTTTGGTCTGTCTGACAGTAACTTCGCCACCCAGCCAGTGGTTCCGTGAATATGAAAATGTTCGCGGTGCCAGCCCGTTCATACAGTCAACCCGCTTGCACCTGGGTTCTCGTCCAGAACTCGATTGACCACATTCGGCAGAATAGGTTTTTAAAACGACTGCGAGTAACGAGAACAAGGAGCACTCGATTGATCGCATCATGCTCTTAGTTGGCCAATTTCCGCGAAGCGATCTTGGTCGCGACAACCTGCTCGCCGTGGGTGGATTGAGCGAGGTAAGACGCCTGATGTTCAGTCAAGTCTGCTGAAGGCCTTGCGATACGCTGGTCACTTAACCTGCACCAGATGTGAGTCAGTGCGGATGTAGAGTCTGCCGTTACTAATGGCGGGGGTCGTCTGGGTAGGTTCACCGAGTGCGTTCTGAGCGAGTATCTCAAAACGGTCATTATTTTGAATGACCGTGCAGTTCCCCGAATCTTCGAAGAAGTAGATTCGGTCAGCCACGGCAATCGGGGAACTGTAGACCGATCCAAACTTTCGAGCTGTTTTGAGAGTCTTGCCGGTACGAGGTTCCAGGCAGGTATAGACACCATTGTCGTTAATGATGTGCAGGTAATTTCCGACCAGGATGGGTGATGGGACATACGGCATGGATTTTTCGTTTCGCCAGGCGAGTCCGGATTGCAGGATATCACCCCGTCCTCCCAGTCGTAAGGCCATCGCGTGCTTATCGGGTGAACCACCAAAACTGAAGACCATCCCATGGCCGACGGCAGGTGTGCAGACAAACTTCTGACTTGGTCCATCCGCGTGCCAGACCGTTTCACCAGTGTTCGGGTTCAGACCAAGGGTTTTGGCTGAACCGGTCAGGATGAGTTGGTCCTCTCCTTCCACGGTGGTTAACAGTGGGGTGGAAAAGGAACGGAGATTCGTCGTCGGGATGTGACGCCAGAGTTCGTGACCATCCGTTCGGCGAAGCATACAGACAAACGCTTCGCCGTCCTGCTGTCCGTTGATGATGACTCCCTCACCGTAAATGACAGGGCACGCAGCGAATCCGTGATTCGAGTAAAACGTCCCTGGGTTCTTAGCCCAGACAATCGTCCCATCAAAGTCCAGGGCGACGACGTACAGTCCGCGGTCATCAACAAATGTCGCAAACACGAGTTTACCGTCGCTGACCGGGGTACTCGACGCCGTTGAGTTGAATCGGTGCATGGTGCCACCGGGGCCTTGGTGAACCGAGACGTTCCAGAGGATTTCACCCGTTGCTGTATCAAGGCAGATTACCCGGCGTGTTTCATCGCTCGAGTTACCTGCGGTCACGAATACGCGGCTTCCCAACACGATCGGAGAAGAGAGTCCATTTCCCGGTAATCGAGTGCGCCAGCCAATATTTTCAGTTGCAGACCATGACAGCGGTGCGGATGTTTCCAGACTGATGCCGTCACCACGGGGGCCACGCCATCCCGGCCAGTCTTCACCGTTTGTCGAATCGACGCATGTGGCAATCAAGGTCAGTAGCAGCAGTATTAATCGCAGTTTCACATCAAATCCTTCGTAGTAGACACTTCAATCGTCGCGTGACGCTGACCTATTTTGCTTTTGCTGCATCCTTCGGCTTCTCAGCTTGAGTGGATTGGGCTTCGATCAACTGTCGCAGCGCCGCTGCAGAAGTCTTGAGTTTTGCCAGAGACTCTTCCGTGGCCTGAATCGCGGCCTCCGTACCGTGAAGCGCCTCGAGTGTTTTCTGTAATCTCGCTTCATCGGTTGTGACTTCAGACGAGGCACCCGGCGATGGGGAACTCATCGAGGCATGATCAGTAGAGGATGCATTGACGGGTTTTGAACGTGGCTTGCGCTGCGGTATTGAGAGAGCAACTGACGCGGCCGCGTTGTCTGTACGTTCGCCCGATGAATGTTCTGCGACGGGAATCGAGTAGTCCCCAGCCAACTCTCCATTCGCGATGAACCGGGCTGCCAGATGTCCTGATGCGTCTCCGGCAATGACCTGAGTTCCATCTGAGTTGACTGCCAGTTCGACAACTTCATCGGACATGGTCCAGTCCCGCAGTCGCTGTCCCTGTGGGTCGAAAACAGCGAATTGTTTCTGCCGTCCACCTGCGACAATCTCACCGGATGTCGTCCATTCTGCACAGACGATTCCTCCCAGCTCGCCATTCCACGTCCTGATAGGTGAGCCCCGATGCATGTCCCACAATCGCAGGAATCCATCTTGACCAGTGGATAGCAGGTTGTCAGAAGTTTTTCCCCAGGCAACTGCAGTCACTGAACCGGTGTGTCCGCGCAACGAGTAGAAGGGCTTTCCTGTTGCAGCTTCCCAGATTTGCAGACCACCAAATCGATCACCACTGGCCAGGAGCAAGCCGTCCGGACTGAACGCAATCGACAAGATCCAGTCCGTATGTTTTTGTAATGTATGAACGAGTTGTTGATCAGATGTGCGAAAGAGTTTCACGTTTCTGCCGGGACCACCGAGTGCGATCAATCGACGGTCGGGTGAGACATCAAAAGCCAGCACAACATCGGCTTCGTTGCCGACATCGAACAGTCTCTGCCCGGTTGCGGCATTAAAAGCGACGACTTTGCCCGATTCGGCACCGATTCCTCCGCCGGCAATCAGCCATTCACCGTCGCGCGAGTATCGCAGCGCATGGAGATCGCCTTCCGGAAAAGGAACGACCTTGGGAGGTGTCGCCCCTCCTTGAGGAAACACCAGGATCTCTTTCAAGCCCGATACGGCAACGGATCCATCTTTGGGACTGATCGCCAGTGCCGTCACGGCAGTCAGGCGGGGCAGTGATCGAGTGATCGAATTCGGAACAGGCTCTTTAGTCGCTGCCGTGGTTGAAGGGGCTTTACTCTTCACCGAAGTCGCGGCAATGGACTTTCCGGGTTTTTCTCGCAGTCCCCCTTCGATCCAGCTTCGGATCAGGTCAAGTTCCCGTTGCGGAATCTTCGCTTTCCCTGGCGGCATCCGGGGCGATTCAAGATGTGCAGTCACGGCGTAAAGCAGACTTTCTTCAGGCTTGCCGGAAATCACGACGGGTCCCGATGAAGAGCCCGACTTGATTCCCTCTGTCGACGAAAGGTCCAGATCGCCCCGTTCACGTTCGATGCCGTGACAACTGACGCAATGCTTCTTGAATACAGGTTGCACCTGATCGTAGGTAACAATGGCGGTGCTCGAAGAGTTCGTTTGCCCGAGGAGGGTTGAGGCATAAAGGGCGATCATCAGTGATGAGAACGTGGTGATCGCAGAGGAAAATGACTTCACTTGACGACTCGCTTTTATCAGTGTGTTGAAAAGTGGGGACTGGTTCCGCTGCCGTCCCGAAATCAACGAGAAATTGTCTTATCCGAGGTGCCCGTCTCATGTTTTCAACCGGCAGTGATGACTCAGTGGTTGAAAACGAATTCATTTGAATTCAGAAGTGCCCAGAACAGATCTGTCAGTGCCGCCTGTGTGTCCGTTGCAGCAGCGAGCTTGTCATGGATCGCCTTCGACTCCTTCACTGTGGGAAGACGAGACAGGCACTTCTCATAGAGCCGATTCGCGACGGCGACCGGATCAGAGTCCTCCTCAAGCAGGGACTCCACGACTTCACCTTGAGCGATTTTTCCAGAGGTCGTTTCGCCGTTGAGCAGATGCAGAGCCTGAGACAGGGTCGGAGTTGTTTTCACCTCACATGTGCAGGGGGTCTGACGTGTGGATCGTCCGAATGTGGTCAGGAAGTAGTTCTGGGTCCGACCGTCGGCAATCTGAACTGCTCGGGCTCCTTCCGGCAAACCAGGAAAGCGATCTGGAGCTCGAGTCACCTGATTGATGCAATCAAGCAAGATTTCGGCACGCAGTCGCCGGATCCGTCCATGAGAGAAGTGGCGTTCGTCGAATTCATTCGAGGAATTGCGATGTGTCGACAATTGATACGTTCGAGAGTTGCAGATGTCCCTTACAAGCGATCGTAAATCAAAATTGTATGTGACGAATTGGTCACCAAGTGCTTTAAAGAGAGCCGGATTAGAAGGGGGATTGCTGACCCGGATATCGTCGACCGGCTCGACGATCCCGATACCGAAGAAGTGAGACCAGACAATGTTTGCCGTGTTTCGGGCGAATTCTGAATTTCTTTTAGAGGTTAACCAGTCGGCGAGCGATTTCCGGACATCGTCTTCGGGATTGAGGTCGGGACCTGCTTCACCGAGAAACTTCGGCAGAACCTTTTCGCCCCTGACAGGGTGTCGCAGCTCACCTTCACCAGAATTGAAGACGGTCAGTTCGCGTGGATCCTGGGCCTGTTTGTAACCGATCTGACTGAAGAACGACGCAAAGCCGTAGTAGTCGTCCATGGTCCAGCGATCAAACGGGTGGTTGTGGCATTGGGCACACTGAATTCGTGTTCCGAGAAAAACCTGAGCCACATTTTCGGCGAGCAGTTCGGGTGTCGTTTCCGTCTGGAAATAATTCGTGGCAGGATTCTCGAATGTCCCTCCGGTTGCGGGAATCAGTTCATTAACGATCTTGTCAATTGATTCGCCGGATCGAACCCGGTCTCGCAGCCACCGGTCGTAGAGCATGAGTCCTTTGGAGCTGACTCCGTTATTTGTCCTGACTTGGAGCGTCTCGGCCCATTTCATGACCCAGAGGTCCAGAAACTCGTCCCGCTGAAGCAGCAGATCGACTAATCGCTCCCTCTTGTCGCTCGCTTGGTCATTGAGAAACGAGTGACGCTCTTCTGCTGATGGCAGCAGACCAATCAGATCAAGATAAACACGTCGCATGAACACTTCGTCGCTACAGACTTCAGAAGGAAGCAGGTGCATATTGCGCCAGTGGTCGTGGACGTGCTCATCGATAAAGTTATGAGCTGCAATGTCTGGGAACTGGAACGCCGTTCCGGGACGAACGATGATCGAGGCCCCTTGTGTGAACTGATCAAATCGGGCCATCACAAATGCACTTCCGGGCCCCATTGCCGAGACGATACCGTCAACGGAGACTTTGGCTGCGGAATCATTGTTGCTAATGAAGACAGCCTGGTCGGTGACATCCCGATCGGTGCCGTCGCTGTAGTACGCGGTGACCAGCAGTTTCTGGTCGTCGCCCGGGGCACGGAAGATCGCATTTTGCGGTAAGACTTCGATCCGAACGGGCTTTGCGGTATCTTCCGGATCTGGCTGTGCTCCGGCTGTCAGCCATTGGATTAATGTCTGATAGTGAGCGGTATCGGGCTCAATGCACTGGCCTCCCGTGTGATTGACCTGCCCAATCGCTTTGTTGACAAGCAGGCAATCCGCTGGTGCCGCCAGATTGATCCGACGACCGCTCAACTCGCGCGTAATGCGATAGTGATCACCTGCCGGATCGTATCCAAACAGACTTAGTCGAAAACCGTCTTTCCCCGATGCAGATCCATGACACTTGCCAGTGTTGCAACCGGCACGGGTCAAGACAGGCAATACATCGTTACGAAACCGAAACTCGGCCGGATCCTTTGAATGAGATACCTCAATCGGGATGCGTGTCGAAAAACTCTCGTACTGGATCACGAGTTCTGTTTGGCCATCCGCTAGCGGTTCGACGAATCCGCTTGCCAACCGGGCGACGGCGGGCAGGGCGATCTCCATCCGGGCCAAATCAGTCACGTCTTTGTTGCTGCCATCTGCTGCAAGAAGTTGGACGACGACTTCTTGTGATTCTCGACGATTGGTCAGTGAGATTTTTGCAGGAAATGCCTGCAGACGGGGCGCGACCTGATCTTCAACTTTCTTCATCTCGGCCGCAGGGGCGATTGAAGCGGTCAGGAGCAGGGCAACCGTCAACGGTGCCAGGCGATGTAAGAACGTCATAGGAGAATAGCTCACAAATAATGGGCGAGGGGCGAGTTCCATTGGCGCAGATGGTCTTGTTAACGAGAGCTTGCCTTGTTGCCGCCGACGGTGTTTTCCGGATCGGCTTCAGTTTGTGTTTTTCTCAAAGCCTCTAGCGGGCTGAGCGGTCTCCCTTCAGCGTCGGTGACGAGGCCGCCGGGAGGAACGATCTTGAGCAGCCCACCCCTGCCAAGGTTGAATGAGGCAGACTGTCCATCCCGGGTACCGGTCAAGCGACAGACCAGGCTGTCAAATTCGCCAACGGGTGCCGTGGGATCCAGCTTGACCGAAAACGTGACCTGTTTCGCTTGGGAGTCGACTTGTACGGGTTCGACGTGCACGCGATTCGGCAATCCTTCGAGCGTTGCGATGAGTCGATGGGGGAGTTCGCCATTCCGCTCGATGGAACAAGTGACGAGAAGTGTCGTTCCTTGTTCGCCGGCGACTCGGCCGATCGTTCCACTGACCGGGGACCTGGTGATGTCGAGGTCGATCAGTTGAGATGAAACTGCCGTGTCGATCTGTGCGCGTCGACCGCGACTGCGAGGGGCAGGAGCCATCTCGATGTCGTCGGAAACCGGACCCCGTGAAACCCCTGTAGAGACTCGTCCTTCGGCACAGATTGTCCACTTCCGAGGTTCCACCTGCGGGTGTGCGTGAGCCAGGTATGTTCCGACTGTCTTATTCGCCGGGACAGTAATGAGTGGCGGTCCATCAACCCACGGCGGGAGGAAGGGAAACGTAATATCGATCGCGTCGTTGAATCCCGGGTCGCGGTGCACGTGAATGTTTAATTCCACGAAACCATCCTGGACCAGTGGCGACTTCAACGGTTCCAGTTCAATTCGAAACGGAACCGGTTCGACCACGGCGATCATCAGGCGGTCCACACTGACCGACTGATAAAGTCGGTCGGCCGACATATTGATCAGATCGACCACCTGCTGAAATGTCCCTGTCACGGTTGACTGATTCGCACTTCCCGTCGCATTCAACTGCACCAGGGCCCCCGCGATTGGCGCATCCGCCTCCGCTTCAATCACGACCGGAACCTGGAAGCGATCGGAGTCAATCGTCGTAGGGAAGTTCTTGATCCCCAAGGGAAGTCCCTGCGGAGTTAATTGCACTTTGCTCGTCACCCCTTTTCGGTTGACTCCCAGGAAAGTGACAATGCGATTTCCCTGCGGTACAGAAATCGCCTGTCGGTCTTGTGACAGTCGATTGGGGCGTGGCATAAAAGCCGTGAGCACTGGGAGTGTCGGAGTGGCCTCGACCCGGTAGAAAAAGTGTTCGCCGCCTGCTCCACGTTGATCAACGACCCGCAGCAGATACTCTCCTGTGCGGGGAGCTTGAAATACCAGCCGACTGTCGTGAGACCCGTCATCGTCGTTGCTGACGAGAATACTTCCGTCCAAATCTAGAATGGAAATCACTGTATCGGCGGGTGAACCGAGGCGGCTTGCAAACGCTTCGAACTGAAATCGCTGACCGGCATTCACGCGAAATCGAAACAGGTCGATATCGTCGATCTGGCTTAAAACACCATTGAAAGCGACAGGGAGATCGATTGCTGGGTTTGACGAAGTCCCAGCGGCATCATTTGGCTCCACCTCAAGAACATTCTCAAAGGGTGAAATCCGGAAGGGGATGGCGGTTGGTGAGGTCGTATCCAGATGACTGGCAAACAGGCCATGGGTGTTGTCAGGTGAAGCTGGTAGCTGGACTTTCTGTTCGAACGGCCCCGCGGCATCTCCCAGAAAGCGAACCGTAAGACTTTCTCCAATTCGGCCACCGGCTGGGAAGACGGACGAAGGACGCGGAAAAGTTCCTACGTGCAGGGCGTAACCGCTATCGTCCCCATCCAGATTTACTTCCTGAACTCGTACGAAGTAATCTCCGTCTTCCGGGACGATCACCGACACATAGGGGTCCTGTCCGAAAAGAGGTGTGTCATCCGCACTGGCGAGCTCTTTTCCTTCCGCATCTAAGACGGTCAAAACCGTGTCGATCATGGTCGCCCCCAATCGAACCGCCTCCACTTCTGCAGAGAGTCGGTCTCCTCGGCGAAGTCTCAGCTTGAAATAATCCCGATCTCCTTTTTCCAGCAGACCGGTCACCGTGACATTCCTGTCCAGCGACATGGCCTCTTCAAGGGATTCATTAGGTTCATCTGCATTTACGACGGGAAATGGAGTGATCCGAAAGATCCGCAGTTCCGAAACTCCCTGCGGGGAACGGACCCGAAATGCATATGTGCCGGGACGGCAGTCGTGCGTCGTCTTCAGCGTCGCCAGAAGTTCGTTGTCCGTGACGGGTTTCAACTCGGTGCAGACAACATCAGGAGAATAGAGCATTAGCTCGCTGGCCTTCGACAACCCCGCTCCGACGAGTCTGAGAGTGAAACTGGTGTCGCGTTGTCCGATTGCCGGTATCACAGACTCAACCGAAGGACCGGCAGCGTGAGTGATGTTCAGCAGTCCCACAAGAAACGCTGTTGTCAGCATGATTCGCATAATGAAATCCAAATGATGCGTATGAACGAGAGAAACGCTGTCCCTGTCCCCGGGTGGTCAGAGGGCAGGTCGTCACGCAGCGGAAAGACCATTCCACCGAATCTCGAACAGGGATTCTGTCTCACGTCCAGAACTGGCGTTTGAGCTGCCGAGCTGATGACAATCCCCCCCCCCGCCACCGAATGACAACTGTTACGACTATGCCAACAGCCCCGTTGCGAGCTTGCCTCCCAGCACGATTTGCTGCGGGCGATCGCCTGGGGTCATCAGGTCCTTGCTGGCATCGATTCCGAGCAGGTGGTAAACCGTGGTGGTATAGTCTTCCACGGAGAGTGGAGAATCGACCGGTTCTGCGGCCAGTCCGTCAGATGATCCATAGACGTGACCTCGTTTAACTCCACCTCCTGCCATGACGATGCTGAACACACGGGGCCAGTGATCGCGACCCCCACCGGCGTTCACTTTAGGAGTTCGGCCAAATTCGCTCGTAATCAGGACCAGCGTGGAATCGAGCATTCCACGTTGATCAAGATCTCGGATCAGACCGGCAAAGGCCTTGTCGAGATCGGGCGACTGAGTCTCGATGCCTCGATAGTGGTAAGCGTGAGTATCCCAGGCCCCATAGGTCACGGTCACGACACGGGCACCCGCTTCAACCAGTCGGCGGGCGACCAGGAACCTTGCTCCTGCAGAAGGACGCAAAATGGGACCCCAGCTCTTCATTCCGTAAAGCTCTTTCGTCTCTTCCGTTTCCCCTTTCAGACTGAATGCCTGACGGGCCTGAGGTGAGTCGAGCAGGTCATAGGCCCGCTGATAAAATGAATCCATGGTCGTCAAAGAGTCGTCACGTTCCGTGTGGTGGAAATGGTCATCAACGAGTTCCTTCCACGACTTGCGGTCAGAAAAACGTTGCTCATCGACACCCTTGGGCAGACTCAGGTCTCGCACGGTGAAACCGGGGCGAGCGGGATCCGTCCCCAAGGCGAACGGTCCACAGGAGTTGCTCAAGTAGCCACTACCAAAGTATTGACTTCCCTGAGTCGGAATGCAGATGTAAGGGGGAAGGGCACCGCGAGGACCCAACTCGTGCGAGACAACGCTGCCGACACTGGGGTAGACCAGTGCCGGACTGGGACGATATCCCGTAAACATACTATGCTCGCCACGTGCATGATCGACCTCTGTGTGTGACATACTGCGCACGACTGTCAGCTTGTCGGCGACTTTTGCCATTTCCTGCATGTGTGAACTGAACTGGACTCCCGGCAACGACGTACTAATCGGGTCCAGGATTCCGCGATACTCGATCGGTGCATCCGGCTTCGGATCGAAGCTATCCATGTGGGCAAACCCACCCTGCAGATAAACGTGAATCACCGATTTCGCCGTTGCGGGGATGTTGCGTCCCTTTGACGCTGCGACAGATTCATGCCGAAGCAGGTCACCCAGCGACAGTCCTAGTCCTCCCAGCCAACCGACCTTCAAGATGTCGCGACGACTGGGTCGCTGAAAATGAGCGGGATCACTGAACCACGTGCCGGCAGCAGGTTTTGACATAGCTTTCGTTCCTGAATGAGCGAGTAATTGACTACCTGGTGAAGTGATAACGGGACGTCGGGACCACAAAAGACCATCATCTGTTGTGTGGTGGTCGGAACATGTAACGAACGCAACTCTCAATTAATTGCAAAGACAAGGCTAATGAACGGGAGCGTCAGATAACTCCACAACCAGCTTTGGACGTTGTGACAGGATTTCGGCCTCCGATGTGTAAAAGTCCCATCCATTTCCTCCGGTGTTGAGAAACGCCCAGCCGTGGTTGTCATCCCCATTGACCCAGGACTGGACCGTGTCTGTCACATCAAACACGATTTCTGAAGCGTTGGCGGAGATCTTCCCGAAGGTAAAGCTGTCTTTATGCCGTGACGCTTCGAAACCGTCGGCCGAGATGCCCGCGACGACGCTATTCCATGTTGCTGCACGGTCGAATGGGACAAGCATCCGGTGCAGGTTGACCGTATCACCCTGGTCAAATGCGCTCACCAGTAGCTTGGCAGATATGACTCGAGCATGCGGAGCAATCTGACTCTTCTGGTCACCAATGATGTCATCAAATCGGAGCAGGACCTGGCTTTCCCCTCCGTCGTTGTTCGAATCAGATGAGGCATTGGGATTCGCCGCCAGAATCGTCGTCGTCGCCAACGCCCAGATCTCTGTATCAACGGTGCCTGCATAGCCATTAGCGCCTTCTTGAAATGAAACCGTACGAGATTTCAGGGGGGCCGAAATGCACTGACAGGTCAGTCCTGCCAGCGCCACTCCTGTAAATAGAGTCTTGATTACAGAGCTCATGTGTATCCTTATCTTCCTTGTTACAACCGAACAAAGTAACAACTGACTATCTGTCGAAAAGGCTGAAATGGCATCGACGATGTGCGCCAATTCATGGGGAACTCATACTGCACGAGCTGCGCGTCCAATTACGCACCACGGGTCAAGCGACGATATGACGTGACTCGCTGCTTCTCGATGGGGGCTGCTGAAGGCGAATACGTACAGTTGCCGCATTTGTCCTCAATCACGATTCATCCCCGGACCGCAGGGCGATTCGTAGGCGAATTCACAAGCTCGTAGCGTAAATCAACGTAGGTTTGAAACGGACATCGACTAAAGGCCATCATAGCCGTACCCGTAACGGATTCTCCAATCAGGACTTCAGCTTCTTCAGTGTTTAATCATTGAGAACGAAATAACGCCGGATGAAGTGTCTCAGATTCTAGATGTCGACGTTGCACGTACGGAGTCGGGTTTGTCTCACAGGTGCAGCGATTGTCCAAGCTGAAGAAAATGAATGAAGAAGCAATCATTAAGAATGAGTGAAAACTCAGAAGTCGTCTGGTCTGCTCTGTGATTCAGCCAGGGGCTTGGGGAGGGGCGTCAACGCGTTGCAGCAGAATGTTGGAGAGCGGGTTTGGCTCCAGCAAAATCCGAAAACCGGTGACGGGATTGTCTTGAGCGTGGTGTCTGTTCTGGGGACGTGGCTGGCAGTTAAGAACGTGGATAGGGGGGGGGCTGTCAAAGGCTCTACATCGACTTCACCTGATTATCAGAATCAACGTCAGGCTTAGGCAGACATCAGAGCTCCATGCAGTACTGGATCCGAAAGAAAGAATGCCAAGCATTTGGGCTCGTGTGAGTACTAATCTTCCATTCGGGTTAAATCGAACTCAGTTACCAATCCTCAGCAGCATGCAGCGGAATGAGAGAGCGAAAAGGATTTCACTAACCCTTCATCTGTTATTCATGTTGATGCGTAAATTCTCCTTCGCAGCATTGTTCATGGGCCCGCGAACGGGTGCTCGATCCGTCTCGTACGAGAATGATGGGGAACTGGATTGGCAATGTCCCTCGCGTTGAGGGGCTCGCGGGGGCGTCCAGGTGTTGCGAGAGTCGTTCTTGATTCAAATCTGAGATTGGAGAAAGAAATGCTGGTATCTCGAAGGCGGCCGCTTGGGTTTACGCTGATCGAACTACTCGTGGTGATTGCCATTATCGCAGTATTGATCGCGCTGTTGTTGCCTGCAGTACAGCAGGCGCGTGAAGCAGCACGCCGCACGCAGTGTAAGAACAATCTTAAGCAGATTGGATTGGCACTGCATAATTATGAAGGGACTTTCGGTCGCTTTCCTGCTGCACTGTGGGGTGCGTCAATCTCGACAGAAGCGACACAAGCGACGAACACCTCCTTTCAGGATGACGGGCTTGGTTGGATGGTTTCCATTCTTCCCTACATCGATCAGGCGAATCTTTACAATAGAATCAATCCTCAAGGTTACCCTGGAGTTGTCAGCGACGTTCCCACTCGCGAACGGTACTACGGCGCCGGAGCTCTGCGGGTTCCCGGTGGTGAGACTGTTCTTCCCGCTTACTTGTGTCCCTCGTCAGCACTCCCTACGACGGTTCCAGCGTCGTGGCAGATTCCCGGCTCGCAGTTGGTGGGAGGGGGATCGATTCCACCCCGCAATCCGGCGATCGTCGGATATGCGACTTCGTCTTACAAGACTGCGGGTGGAAGTTGCTATGGCGATGACAGCATTATGCACAAGCAATGGGAAGGGGGCGGGAAGGCATTTCGTGACGTGACCGATGGATTGAGTAACACCATCGCGGTGGCAGAGTCAACCTACGTGACCAGTACGACGAGCGCTGCTTCGCGACGAACGACCGCGCCGACGGCCTTCAATGACTGGCCGATCTGGATCGGTGCGCCTGGTGGTGGTAACGATGAGACCGTACGGACGAACGGGCGGACAAACTCTCCGATCAATGCGACTGTCAACTTTTCCACGATGTACTTTGCCAATAACGATGATAATGCCTTCAGCTATCACACCGGTGGAGCTCAGTTTACGCTCTGCGACGGTTCGGTTCGTTTCGTGAGCGAGAATGTTGCGATCGAGATTCTTTGCAACCTCTATAGTGTTCGGGATGGAAACACGATCGGTGAGTTTTAGGAGTCTGGCCAAAGCGACGTGTGCGCCTATGCAGTCTCTTAAGTAGCAAGATGTCGTGTTCCTCGAATCGACAGTCCTCGTATTGAGAGGCAACGAGGTGTATTCCAGGATCGAGCTGGGGTAGGGCGTGGGGCATGGCATTTATGGTGCCATGCCCTGGGATGGATAAGGAATGAAGTCGGATTGTGACTTCGAGGAAAGCTTGACTCGGATGTGCCGAGCGGCAACCCGGTGCTGATTGCGATACCGAAGCTCGCATGGAAACTGAGGCAATCGAACACACGGATGCTGTGGCCGGGGCTTGGAGGTAGCAGAAGCCCGTCAGGGAATCTCTTCCGTGTCAGAGTTTATGAGCAAATCAAGTTCAGTTTCCGCCATCAGGCGAGGAACGAACTGTTCCTCTCGAGTGATCGGGATGAAAGGAAGAGATAATGATCAAGAGAGTCGCAGTATTAGTGGCTGTCACGTTCCCTTTGTGCGTTGGCTGCGGGGCAGGAAGCGAAAGATTCGCAGTGGCGCGGACTGAGGGGGTCGTACTTTGCAATGGCGAGCCCGTCGAGAACGTTCAAGTCTATTTCGAGCCGATGGTGGTCGGGAAATCAGCCAAAGTCGGTAAGCAGGGGTTTGCCTTTAGCGATCACGATGGTGCGTTTCAATTGTCGACGTATGGACGGAATGACGGTGCCGTGATTGGTAAGCATCGAGTCCGGGTTGGAGGTGATGCGAGCGTGAACTGTGATTGCGCCACCAATTCCGAGAAGAATGTGATGGAAGTTGAGATCGTTGCGGGTCAGACCAACACCATCAACGTAACGCTGCCAGCGAAACCAGCGAAGAATGGAAACGGCCGCCCGGTCAGATTGACAGGCGGTGCTGCTGCGGATGACGCGGATTCGAAACTTGATATCCAATGATTTCGGATATCACTTTTCCAGTGGGCGGCGCAGAAGCTTAATAGAACTTTTGTTCCCCTCGCAGAGAACGAAATTCCGCGAAGGTGATCATCCGTCGGACAAGGTGATAGAGATTGGTCTGTCACCTCCACCAGTCGATTGAGATGAACCTCAGGCTGGCAAGAGAAACGGTCGCTCAAACAGCAGATAACAGCGCAATGAAGCAGAGCCTTGAGAGAGAAGCAACCACCGTGGACGGGTGGTGTCGAAGATGGATGCGATTTCTCTTCACACCTGTCGATGGTGCGTCAGTAGTCGTATTTCGAATTGGATTCGGTCTGGTGATGGTGTGGCTCGGAATTGATTATCTTGTTGCAGGACGAGCGTACGAACTGTACGTCAAACCGGATTTTCATTTTACTTACTACGGTTTCGACTGGGTTCAGCCATTCTCGCTGAATGGGATGAAACTTTTTTTTGTCGCAATGTCCGTACTGGGTTTGTTCGTTGCGGGGGGGCTGCTCTACCGAGTGACGACTCCGTCGCTGGCACTGCTGTTTACGTATTTTCTGTTGCTCGATCGAACGAATTATCAGAATCACTACTATTTGCTCATGCTGCTAGGGTGGTTGATGGTATTCATCCCCGCCCACCGTTTATGGTCGATCGACTCTATATTGTGGCCATCACTTCGGTCGGAATCGATCGCGGCGTGGTCAGTCTGGCTGCTCAGGTTTCATGTGGGGCTTCCCTATTTCTTCGGGGGAGTTGCGAAACTGAATCACGATTGGTTTGCAGGAGCCCCATTGCGCCAGATGCTGGCTTCCCGGTCGGATCTCCCTTTCATTGGCCCCTGGCTGACGCTGGAGTCGGTGGTTCAGGTGTTTATCTGGGGGGGAGCTTTATTTGATTTACTTGTCGTTCCGCTCCTGATTTGGAAGCGGACACGCAGTCTTGCTTATCTGATATGTCTGGCGTTCCATCTGATCAATTCAATGGTCTTCGATTCGATTCACGTTTTTCCCTGGTTCATGATCGTGGCGACGACCATCTTCTTCAGTCCCGACTGGCCACGTCCCTCCCTTGACAGACTGTTGAAGATAGGGAGAGGGCTTCGCGGTAATCCCGAGATCAGCGCGGAATCCGCGCTCAACGAGGTGCCTGTTTCACGTTTAGAAATGGGAGTGAGGCCGGCAGAGGCGACGTTGAATCAAGCTCATTCCGCTGAGGATCCATGCGCCTGGATGTTTCGGCGCAGATTTGCGGCGATGGGGTTTGCAGGGCTCTGTTGCCTCTTTCACCTCGCATGGCCTCTGGTTCATTTTTTGGAAGAGGGAGACACCAGCTGGACCGAACGGGGACATCATTTCTCGTGGCGGATGATGTTGCGAGGGAAGACGAGCGGCTTTCGCTATCTGGTGACCGATCCCCAAACGGGGCTGAGCTGGAATCCCGATGTGCGAAAGTGGATTACGCCTGACCAGGAGATTCGATTCGTTCGTGACCCTGAAATGATCCTGCATCTCGCGCATTTCATCTCCGAGGACTATTTGAAACTGACCGGTCGGGAGTTTGAAGTCCGAGCTCTTGTATTGACGTCGTTGAACGGTCGGAAACCGCAATTACTCATCGACCCGACGGTCGATCTGTCGAAAGAGCCAAGAGGTTACTACCAACGATCCTGGATTCGCCCGCTGACTGAACCGCTAAGAAAAGATCCCTGGATGATCCCCCCGTCCCAATGGGAGCGTTTGATCGACGTCAAGGAAGTCGGGCGGAAATAGCGGCGAGAAGGTTCCAGGTCGAATCGCAGCGTCAGCGACAGACGATTGAACTGCGAAGCACAGGCTCGCGAAGGATGTCGTTACAGCGGTGCTGATGGCCGACGGTTTGACGGGCAGGTGATCTCGTTTGCTCAGCGCGAGCGGATGGGCTCGTTTCAATCGTGATTGTGGCAGAACCTGATTTGCAGATTTCCGGGTCTGCCAGCAACAAGGGCGGGGGGGGACCGGTTTCGGATTGCCCCCGCCCTGTCAGATCCATGTATCGTGGCCGCGGGCCGGCATGGACGTTATGCGCTCAACCCCGTTTTGCAGGACGCTTACTCGTTGTCATACAGACATCGGCGATTTTGCCTGATTGTTCCATAGCCATATGGAACCGCTGATCACCTTCCAGTCGATGGACCGTCATGTGGTATGCGGAACTGACTGCGGCGAGGTAGGGGCGTTCTTCAGGAGTTTTCGGGACGCGGAGTTGGCCCCATGATCCATCACCCAGGTAAAGCACACCATGTTTGTCGCGCAATCCGTTCGTCAGAGGATGCGTTCTTTTGAAGGTGTGATCGTGGTGTTCGAGAACCACGTCAACATTGTACTGCTCGAACAATGGGCACCAGTGTTTTCGCTGCTCTTCCCCTGTGCCGAGATGGTCGTTCGCTCCTTGTGGTGACCGGTATGAGGGATAGGCAGGGACGTGATTGGCAACGATGAGATGCGGCCGTTCTTGTCGATCCGCGAGGGTTTGCCTGAGCCAGTCAGTTTGTTCGCCAGCAATCGGGGCGATGTGGTCGGTATCCAGCACGACGAGGCTGAGATAGTCGCCGATGTCCAGCACCCCGTATGTTTTTTCGGGGTAGAATCCGTCGAAGAAGCTGAGGTAGGCAGGTGCATCCTGCCTCTGCCTCTTGTAACCGCCATCTACTTCGTGATTCCCGATGGCGGCCACCATAGGGATCAGTCGCCCCTGCGCGTCAATCATGTGCTCGTGATAGTTCTGAAGGTATTTCGCGAACGTCTCGGGAGACCGTCCATTGTCATAGGCGAGATCCCCGGCGATCAACGCAAAATACGGTTCCTGCCTGGCGGCGAGTATGTTGGTGTTGATCGCATGAAGACCAACACCGGAATCTCCTCCTGATACGAATTGGAAGGTATCCGTCGCTTTGCCGGGCATGGTGCGAAACCGATAGACTTCGGCGGCGTTGGCAACCTGAAACTGATATTCTTGTCCTGGCTGAAGCCCGGTCAACTCGCACCGAAACACTTTCAGATCAGTGTTCGTGTATGGCCTGGTGATCGTCATGGCGATCTGCCAGACAGGGGCATCCAGAGTTGCGAATTGGATGGAAGTATCCGCGCTGGTCTCAGCCCCCAGCCACTGGATCGTAATTGTACTCGTCGGATCTCGTTGCCAGGTGAGAAAAAGAGTATCCGGCTCGAATGAGGCCGCAGGGTTCGACGCCTCTGCAGGTGAGATTGAGTCCTGTGCCAAAAGCGAAGGACGGCAGGCAGATGCCGCCGCAAGACCTCCAAGGGATGTGCTGAGAAAACTGCGACGGTTCAACGGTGACATGGAATGTTTCCCTCATCAGGTCAGAGATGTTGTCATTTCACCTGGACCGATGCAGCCCAAATCCCATGGCCGAAGTCAAGTCCAGACCCGCAATCCTTGGCGAGTGAGTTGATTCTTCAACTTCGGAAGAAGAGCAGATGAAGGTTCCGGGCAATTTCGATGAACGTTCGGGGCATTTCCGGGAGATCGCTGGGAACGTCGCGAAACTGTCAGGGTTTCGAATGATCGTTCCAACAGACCTGCGTACGAAAGAATCCTGTCCGAGTTTTTTGTATGATCGCCAACTGAAGGAATGGATGTCTCATCCATCAGAATTTGTTTACTCTTGCCGCAGTTGACGGTTTTTCCGCCAGTCGAAAGTTGGATCCATGACAGTGAGTTCGCGACGTGCCTTGATCAGTCTCAGCAATAAGCAGGGGCTTGTCCCCTTTGCCCAGCAGCTTGTGCAGCTGGGTTTTGAATTGCTCTCGACCGGTGGGACGCGTCAAGCCCTTGAAACCGCCGGTATTCCGGTCATCGACGTTGCTCAGTACACCGGTTTTCCGGAGATGATGGACGGACGAGTCAAGACGCTGCATCCCCGTGTCCACGGAGGTTTGCTGGGCCGTCCTGATCTGAAGTCTGACGCAGAATCGATGTCCGCCCATGGGATCACGCCGTTTGAACTGGTCGTCGTCAACCTGTACCCGTTCGTCGAAACCATCTCCAAGCCGGGTGTCACCATCGAGGAAGCGATCGAGCAGATCGACATCGGTGGGCCGAGCATGCTGCGGTCGGCTGCCAAGAACCACAAGTACGTCGGTGTGGTGACCGATCCGTCGCAGTACGAGCGAGTCCTGCAGGAACTGGCCAAAGGATGCCTGACGCTGGAATTCCGCCGCGAACTCGCCGCTGCCGCGTTTGAAATGACGGCCCGTTACGATCGTGCGATTTCTGATTACCTGTCTGCTCAGTTTGCCAAGGGTGCAAACGCTCCTGCAGCAAGCGGTGCTGCCGAGACGGATACCGCCTTCCCGACTCAGTTGACTCTGTCGTACGAACGCCGTTCCTCGCTTCGCTACGGCGAGAATCCCCACCAGCGGGCAGCCTTCTATGTCGAGTCCTCTCCCGCACCCTCCACACTGGCCGCGGCTGAAATCCTGCATGGAAAAGAACTCTCATACAACAATCTGCTGGATCTTGACGCTGCCATGCTGATCGTGCGTGAGTTCGCTCAGCCTGCTGCTGTGGTGATCAAGCACAATAATCCGTGTGGATGCGCCGTCGCTGATCAGCTTGCCGACGCCTACGTCAAGGCCGACGCCGGTGATCCTGTCAGCGCGTTCGGATCGATCCTCGGATTCAACCGTGAAGTTGACGAAGCGACCGCCGATCAGTTGTGTGCTCCGGGCCACTTCATTGAAGCGATTATTGCTCCTTCCTTCTCAGGTGGCGCATTCGAAAAGCTGACGACCCTGCCGAAATGGAAGGCCAACGTCCGGCTGCTGCGGTGCCCCGGCATGCTCGATGCACGACCGGTCAGTCAGGAGTCGCGCCGGGTGACGGGTGGGCTGCTGGTTCAGGACCGCGATGAAACCGCAGAAGCCGTGTCCGAATGGCGCGTGGTCACTTCGCGAACCCCGACCGAGGAAGAGCGAAAGGACCTCGAGTTTGCCTGGCTGGTCAGCAAGCACGTGAAATCCAACGCCATCCTGTTCGCCAAGGGAGGGCAGGTGATTGGGGTGGGTGCGGGACAGATGAGCCGCCTCGATTCCAGTTACATCGCTGCCTACAAAGCGGGTGAGCGATCAAAAGGGGGCGTGTGTGCCTCGGACGCGTTCTTCCCGTTCCGCGACGGCATCGATCAGATTCACAAGGCGGGAATCACGGCCGTCATTCAGCCGGGCGGTTCGAAACGGGACGACGAAGTCATCGCCGCCTGTAATGAGTTCGGCATCGCCATGATCTTCACCGGCCGCCGGCATTTCCGACATTGATCATCGGTGCAGGCCGTCACACGTCGTAAAAACCTGAACCGACCACGCCCTCAACAGGACGTGGTCGGTTTTTTGATTTCAATCGGTCATCGGACCAGATGGCGCCTCATCGTCTCTTCAGGTCGAATTTGATCGGCCCCTTCGGCGGAATGGCGTTCGGGAACCGCGACTACTGCTCCGCATCCCAGTCGGATGTCTCTTCGCTTAACTCCTCGGGACGGGCCGCTGCGGAGTTGCCCGATGAGAATTCCATCTCATCGAGTTCAAACCGGGCATCGCGCAAGTTCTGCTCTCCCAGGCCGGCGGCGTCGTCATGGAAGTCGGCCGTGACCACTTGTGAGCGCCGGGGTTCCAGGTCCACATCCACGTCGATGTGCTGCGTGGCGTTCACCTGCCGGATGGGGGACGATTCGCGACGCGGAGTATTCTGCGGGGTGTCGTCGGCAAGAGCCGTATCCGGAAGCGTCTGGGCAACCATGTTCTGGCTGGGGTTCCGCTTCTGAAGTTCTGCCAGTGCTTTCGCGGCATTCTTCAGGTTCGGGTCGAGCGTTAATGCTTCCGTATAGCGGTCCTCGGCCAGTTCAAGCTGGCCTCGCTCTGCGTGAATATAGGCCATGCAGGCGAGTGACTCGGCGGGGGTGTTCACTCGGCTCAGCAGTCCCATGCACTCGTTCATCTTGCCGTTTAATCCCAGAACCAGCGCCAGGTTATTCGTCGACCGTGGATCGTTGGGACTGTGACGAAGCGCTTCTCGCAACACCACTTCGGCTTCAGCGAGATTCTTCGTCAGATAGAAGGTGTAGCCCATGTCTGCCAGCAGCCTGACATTGGTCGGATCGAGCGACTGAGCCTGGCTGTAGTAACTTTGAGCTTCGGTATACCGTTCCAGCTTCGTACTCACGACACCCAGACGATGCAGGTAGTCAGGATTTCTGGGGTGTTTTTCGTGCAGGTCGAGATAGATCTGGCGAGCACCTTCGTAATCGCCTTGTCGTTCCATGTCATTCGCCGTCACGTATTGCCCGGCAATCTGATCATGGTAGGCCTGCAGTCGACTCGGGGTCGCAGTGGGAGACAAGGTCGAGACACAGCCGCATTGCAGGAAGAATCCCATGGCGACAGAAGTGATTGCGACAATCCGCATGGCCAAAATCCTTGCTGCAGGGAAGGGACCGCGGGGTGACTCGGTTGAAGGGACATCAACAGAAATGAGTGCGAGACCGGCCCACGTCCAGTTTCACTAGTTCGGTCGCACGGTCTGGCGGGCTTGAGTCAAATTTGCGGCGGACAGAAAATTTTCTCAAGTTTTTCACCCGACTCGTCTTCGTGGCGTGTCCGGCGTCGTCTCGCCCTGGGCGTCATCGCGTGCGGGGCAGCCCGGAATTTTTCCGGCTCAGTCCCACATCCGACTTCTCGGGGGTAAGATCCTGATCGACTCACATCGATCAATTTTGTTCAATCCCATGATTTCACCTCAGGAGGAGTCATCCCATGTCAGATTCGCAACTGCCAGACGCAGCACACGGTTTCAGTCGGCGGAAGGTTCTCGGATCGGCAATCGCTGCCGCTGGCGCCGCGACGGCGGTCATGCGTGGACCCTGGGGGATGGCCACCGCCGCAGAACCGGCCGCCACCGGGGTCACTCGCGGGAAGCGCTATGCGATGAAGAAGTCGATCAATCTCTGGGCGTTTCCCTACCCCGAGAAGATGTCGCTCGAACAATGTCTTCGCCTGGCGAAAGATGCAGGCTTCGATGGGATCGAACTGAACTACGATTTGGACAGCGAACTCTCGCCCAAGTCGGGTACGGCCGAGTTCACCAAAATCCGTCAACTGGCGGACAAAATCGGGATCGCGATCAGCGGCCTGTGTTCGTTCCTCTTCTGGCCCTATCCGCTCACAAGCAACGACCCCGCCAAACGCGCCCGTGCCATGGAACTCGCCGGGCTCATGACCAAGGCCGCGCATGATCTGGGAACCGAGAATCTGCTGGTTGTTCCCGGAGCCGTCCATATTCCCTGGCGTACGGACTATGAACCGGTCGCGAATGATGTCTGTGATCAGCGTGCGAAAGAAGCGATCGGGAAGCTGCTGCCAACCGCCGAGAAACTGAAGATTCACATGAACATCGAGAACATCTTCTTCAACGGTTATCTGATGACCCCGATGGAGATGGCGGCCTTCGTCGATGGATTCCAGTCCGAGTACCTGCAGGTCCATTTTGATACCGGGAACATCATGCAGTACCAGTTCCCCGAGCACTGGATCGCGTATCTCGGGAAGAGGATTCGAAACGTCCATCTGAAGGAATTTACGAAGAAGGGGACTGATTCGTCGCTGGAAGCGTTCCGCCCACTGCTGGACGGTACGACCAACTGGCCTGCGGTCCTCGACGCACTCGAAGCCACCGGCTACGACCGCTATCTGACGTTCGAATACTTCCACCCGTACCAGTACTGGCCCGAAGCCCTGGTCTATCAGACCGGCGATTCCCTGGATCGTATGCTCGGCAAGAAGTAGCCGGACACCGCTCAAGCCACGGGCGCTGATGCGTCGCCGGGTCGCTCGGACGTCGATATGGAAAGCATGTCAAAACTCGTCGAGCGACTCGCAGTCGTTTCGAATGGACAGGTGTCTGGCTGCCGTCGGCAGGCGGGTTCAGCCTGCATCGTTGTGCAGAGCGGTTGATGTGAGACTTGCGGCTGCGAGCGAAGGACTTTACAGACGCGGGGTAAGCATGGTGATGACCCCCAGCAGCACTGCGAGATTCATCGCCCACAGCCAGGGATCTTGCGATGGCACGACAGCCGGATTTGTGGCTACGGCCGGTTGCGGTGTTGAGAATGCACCGGCGATAAACGGCTCTTCAGGTTCCGTGACGCTAGCGGTGTGGCTGTCGAGCAGGATCTGATCATTCCCATATTCTTCGTTGATTCGATCATCAAACAAATTGTCGTCGAAGCTTTGCGGATTGACTTCCTGCCACTGAAACGCGTACGACGTTCGTCTCACGCTTCCATTTCGATCAACGTCCGCCCACGAGGCTCTCGTCGGAACCCATGGCCCGTCGGGCAGGTCGGACTGCTCCCATTCAGCAGCCGATGTCGTACGAGGGGTCACCAGTTCGGAACGGTCGTCGGTCAGTACGATGGTGTCGCACCGTGTGATTGTGTACCCTCGTTCCTGGTCGATGTGGATGACTCGACGAACGGGTATCGAGTAATCGAAGACAATACGAAGCTGTGGTGCGTCAGAGCGATCCAGGGTCGCTAATTCTGCACCGTCGTTGAAATGGACAAGACACGATTCCAGCGATGCCAGCAGGGTGGGACTCGTCTGATCAAGCACTCCGGCAGATCGCGGGTCGATGGCCGGTGAACAGCGGTAGGGCGGAGTCTCCAGATTGTTCAGAAGATGGGCGTGCGTCGTCTCAGCGTCGGGGGACTGGGTGTTACCGATTCCGTACCATTCCACACGATAGTCGTGCTGGTCGACGATGAAAGACCTGCAACTATGAATTCTTAACCGTGTCAGAGATTCAGACGCCGGGTCCAGATTCGAAGCGTCCGACGGCAGTTCCAGGTTCGACGTGGGGAGAGCTCGCGTGTCGGTTTCGGTATCCAGTCGCATGCGGCGTGACGCGTGATCGTAGATGCTGAGCTGGGCGGACCGCGTTGATTGTTTCCACCGGTCGTCTCTCCGGGTCACAACGGCTTGATATCTCCAGGACTTAAGGCGTGCTCGCTCTTTCAGGACCGAGTTAAGAACCTCTCTGACATCGGGTTCGTACACGGTCGAGGCGTCAAGCGATTGCGCATGAACTTGACGTAGCGGGAGGCTCAGCAGGCACGCGGCGGTCATGACCCGAAAGACAAGCATCATCGCGGAGTTCTCCGAAGAGCATCCTGACCTTGATCGTCACGGTTCTAACTCGATTTCAAACCGAAGCGCGGGGAAGTTGTTAGCGAAGTGAGCTATCGTGAAATGACAAAGTCGCCCCAGGATGGGATTGAGGCGGTTATATCTTCATCGATGTTGAATACAGGACTTTGTTATCGTTCATACTGCCTGCGCCGCGGCAGGTCGACAAAACGATCATTCGCAAGCAGGTCCGAGATTTCGTTGAATGGATGACGTTTTAGAGTCCAGAGATTCCCGGCGTTTGTCAATGAGCTGTTGCTAAGAACGTGGATAAACGGGGACATGGCGTATTCTGTTGAAGGGTAGGCAGAAGAGCCAGATGAGATGGAGCCGAACAGGGTCCGCTATGACGGGCAGAGGCCGGATATGATTTGGTTGCGGCTCGGCATGCGTTCGAACGGTCGGCCCTTCAGGCCTGATGATGTTTGATCGAATCACATCCCAGCCCGATGGGCTGGGCTATGGGAATGGATGGCCCTTTGGGCCGGATGGACACTGGGGAATGGATGGACATGGGGGCTGGGGACGCAGCATATCCTGTTGCGCTCAATGCGGTTCAGCGTTTGATTCTTTTGCTTGAGCGGCATCCACAGGCCAGCCCAGGGCGGCGATTGCGGCGATCTCCGCGGCGTTCTGCCCTGGGCTTTCTGGTGTTGGCCTTTCAGGCCGGGGAGATGCGTGACGTTCGTTGAATTCGATTGCGTTCTTTCCGGAGGATTGTGGTGCCCTTGGAACGGCGGAAGGAACCGTCTTGTGGAGTCTCGCGATCGCGATTCGATGCACCGAACCGCATCGGTCAATTACGGCTTATTCGGCGTTGAAAATAACTCTTCTGTTATGACGGATTTCGTGTTTCGCGTGGATCGCTGCAGAATTCTGAAATCGGTCGCTGATTGTGGGGAGACCGATTCCGGTCGGGGTGGCTTGTTTGCTCGGCGATGAATCGTGTGTTTGTTCCAAAGGTTTGGATACTTGGGCTCGTCGCATTGCTGTTTGTCGCTGACACTGCTGATGCTTGAAAATTCCCTGTCAGCGGATGAGGAACGCAGGTTGAGATGGTCGGAGCGCCGAGCCAGAACTTTATCGGTCTTGAGTCTGCGCGCGGAGGACTTGGATCCACACCCTTGTCAGGGCGTTCGATGGGATTGTTGCGCACGGAAACGGTGGTGAGCCAGCAGAGGGCAACCGCAACGACCGGGCTGAATCTGAGGCGGCTATGAGAGGGGGGGGGAGTGGAGTGAGGGTGGAAAGGAGGGAGTACTATGGTGACATGACGTTGGATTTTGAGTGGAGAAGATGAAGCGATGGGACGCCGCTTCTACGATCGTCTCGGCCACCTTCAGATGAGTCCTAATGACGGGGGGGGAACGGGGTGGCCAGCTGGCCAAACTTTGGCCAGTCGGTGGCCAGTCCCATGTGCTGCGATGGTAGAGGTTTAAGCGTTTTTCAGGCGACTGGCCCGGCTGGCCAAGGTTTTTCGGAAATGTGGCTGACAATCCTGTTCACGTCATTGGATTTGGACCTGAGTTCCTGTCGTAAGTGATGTGGCAGTCCAGTCTTGGATGTCTTGGGGGAAGCCGACATACCGGGAGGAACCAAGACCGGCAGGTTACAGAGTGGGGCAGGGGGCCTGGGCAGTGCCAGCCTCCGATTGATCAGCAGACGATAGGGCCACTTGCGGCAATGACTTCCCGCAATCACATGCTGACGGACGAGACTCGAGAGGTCCCAGGGAGGCCTCTTGTCCCGGCTTTTTAAGCAGCCGGAAATTGAGTCGATGCACGTTTCGCTATTTGACAATTCGGTACGAACGATGCCACCTCCCACGCTGTTCGAAGCCGTTGCGGAAGGTAGCGCTTTAAGGTGATGAGTCGCTGGCTGCTTGTTGGAAATAGGGTTCAGTCACCGCAGAGGCGGCCTGTCTCAGATTTTCCGCAGCGGAATCAGTCGCGACCAAACCGGGGTTTGGCCTCCACGGCCGGCTGGTCTTCTGTTTGTGTTCGTCGAGTCCAGGTTTTGTCGGGCGGCTTTTTGATGCCGCTTCGAGGCGAACACACTGTCTCACCGCTGACGGTTCCCGTCATCACGGCCCGGAGGGTGGGAACGTACCCGTTCCGAGAAGCACGACTTGCCGGGCAAAAAAAAAGGACGACTGCGTGTGGCAGTCGTCCTTTCCAGAGCATTAGCGGCCGTCGAGTGTGACGAACCGGTCGGTATTACTTCTTCGGCTTTTCGGCGGGCTTCTCTTCTTTTTCGTTCGCCGAGTCCAAGGCCTTTTTGTACTGTCGCAGCCGCTTTTTCAAGGAGGGATCTGCGGCCGCCCGGGTTCCTTCGGCCAGTTCGATGGCGCGTTCCTGCGCTTTCACTGCTTCAGCAACGTCGCCGTTGTCAAAGTAAGCCTTGGCGAGGGTGTCTGCCACCATGACGTCTTCACCATCGACGAGCTTATCGGCTTTCACGGCCAGTTTCAGAGCGAACTTCAATAGTTTGGGTGAAGCTTTGTGGTCGCGGTTTGGATCGACAATCAGGCGAGCCATGTTGCTCAACAGGCCCGGATCTTCGCCTTGTTCTGTTTCGATAATCTTGTTGCCGACGTCGACCGCTTCGTCGCTTCGTTCCGTGGACAGAGCGAGGACCTGGAAGCGGATCAGGTTAAACATCTCGGCCCGGTCAGGAATTTCTTCGGAAGCCGTGTCGAGTTCGGCCAGCAGATCCTTCGGATCACCGTCGTCGCTGAATTCCTTAAACAGTTCCTGCAACCGTCCAATGGTGGCTGCCAGCTTCTTCTGCAGGGCCTTCATGTCGGCCAGTTTCTGTGCTTCTGCTTCAAGGTCCCATGTTCCTGCAACGATCTTCTCCAATGGCTCTTCCATTTGCCCCGGGTGCCCGATCCAGGCAATCTTGCCGTCACCATTGATGATGAAGGCGGCGGGAATCCCCTGTTGTTCGGCTGGCTGCATCCAGTTGGTGACGATCTTCCCTTCGGTCGGTTCGGCGTCTTCGGGAACCAGATCCAGCGCAACGCGGTAGTCCATTTTGTCGCCCATCTCTTTGACGAAGTCAGCGACAGCAGCTTGATCTTCTTCGAGAACGGCGACACCGATAATGGCGACGTCTTCAAATTTCTTCTGCAGTTCGGTCAAGTGCGGGATGGTCACGCGGCATGGTCCACACCAGGTGGCCCACAGTTCGATGACGTAGATTTTG
Source organism: Schlesneria sp. DSM 10557 (assembly GCF_041860085.1). NCBI lineage: Bacteria > Pseudomonadati > Planctomycetota > Planctomycetia > Planctomycetales > Planctomycetaceae > Schlesneria > Schlesneria sp. DSM 10557. The sequence goes on along the minus strand of NZ_CP124747.1, from coordinate 2,891,253 downwards.
CCTTTCTCGAACCCTTTGACTTCTTCACCCTTAATGAACTCTTTCAGCTCCAGCTTCGGAGCCTTGGACCCAATCGTGAGTTCTTGTGCAGAAACTACTTGCGTCAATGTGGCGACAGCGATGGCACAGGCTGCGATAAATTGTTTCATCATCATCTAGGAGTTGGACCTGCCTTTCCGGAGGGATGCCTGCCACATGACGGAACGTGGGCTTAATGGCTGTACTCAGAGAGTAACGGTCCTGTAGAAACCGGACAAGCCGAACTGTAGCCAACGTGCGACAGGGGCGAGCATCTCTTTTGCCCCATTCATAATTCGATCTTGCCTTAAAAACGACGGTTTGACTACAAACCCGCCATCACGTCAAAACTCGCCTTGATCGATCAGTGGTCTCACTTCGCTCGGGGCTTGCGCGCCCATCACCCAACCTACGGAAATAAGGGGATAGTCACTATGAATCCGCGACTTTGCCCAACCTCCGTACGCTGTGATCAGTCTTCCCACTGTGATCACTCCTCTTCCAGTGCGAATAAGGCCTCGCGAGCCCGCCCAAAGTTTCTTCTGGCCGGATTCCTGAGTGGTTTTGGGATGAAGGATACGACAGAAATGACCGCCGTCGACCTGTCGGGACTGCCGGCTCACGGCCTGTCAAGTCGCGGTCTGCCAGTTCATTCGGTGCTTCGCACGTTGGGATTTCCGCTAGTTCAGGACCCCGCCCGCATGCTGCGTCTTGCCTTGCTTTTGACCCTGGTTGTCTCGTCCCTGGGAACAACAGGCTGCAAGTCGCTGCAGAAGAAACACGAAAATCCCGTGATGGTCGAGGCTCCCCGGCGCGTTGAGCGAATCGAAAACGACGACGACGATGATGAAGTCATGGTCGCGCAGAACAGCGACGAGGAAGACAGCGGAGACCTGCCTGAAGACGATGGTTCGGACATTACACAGGTCCGTGCGTCACTCGATAAGAATCCCTGGGCCGGCTGGGAAGATGATACGACTATCTTCAATTCGCAAGTGGCGGCCACAGTCAACGGAGCACCGATCCTGAATGGTGATGTGCTCGACCGGTATTCCGGTTATCTGATCAGTGTCCGCGAGCAGATGCAGGCCTTTGCCAGTGATCCGAAGAATCAGACCGGCAGCCAGCAGTTACCCTCGCCGGATGACTACGAAAAACTTCGCTACTCTTTAATTCAGCGAGATATCGTGGCTCAGATTCAGAAGAAAGTTCTTGTCGAGCGGATGAAGGGTAGCCTCAAACCTGATCAGATGAAGCAGATGAATGGCCACATCGATCAACTGTTTGAGAAAGAGGTCGAGAAACTGAAGAAGGATCTGCAGGTGACGAACAAGACGGAGCTGGAACTGGAACTCAACAAGAAGGGGACCACCCTTCAGAATGTGAAAGACAACTTCGCTCTCGACCGACTCTCGATGGAGTATTTCGTGGCGAAGTCAGAAAAGCCCGATCCGATCGAGCGGCCTGATCTGGTCGCGTATTACAAAGCCAATCCCGACAAATTTCTGGTACCGGCCACAGTGAAGTGGCAGCAGATTCAAGTGTCAGTCACGCCGGAAACGAGCAAGTCAGCTGCGATGAAAAAATTGCAGGAGGCCATCGACGAACTTAATCAGGGTGTTTCGTTCGACAAGGTCGCCAGGAAGTATTCTGACGGACCCACGGCCAACGATGGGGGCCTTTGGGACTGGATGGAAGCAGGAAACCTGGCCGACACGAAGCTTGAGAAAAAGCTGTTCGAGATGCCGACCAAGAAGCTGAGCGAGGTCCACGAGGGCCGCGATTCCGTCTGCGTTGTACGCGTGATTGGACGGAAGGAAGCGAGTCGCAAGCCGTTTGAAGATGTGTACGAAGAAATTCGAGAGACACTGACGGAAGAGCGAAACAAGAACCGTCCGAAGAAACTTTTGAAGGAACTCTTCGCCAACGCCGTGATCGAGACTCAGTACTCGATCCCCGATTTCGCCTCAGAGTGATTCGCGGTTGCGTTACACAGATACGTGCAGGTGATGCCGATCAGGCTCAGGCTGTGGCGACCCGACAGGGGCCCCGATCGTGAATGGTCATCGCTCAGCGCAAGGAGCATGACTGGCAAGCAGGGGACCGAGTTCTCTCACCCCACTTGAGCCGCGATGCGCGTCCATAAGAAACGGGCCGCAACCTCGCGCTGTCCCGTCGGTGAGGTTCACTCGGATGTTGTCCGCGAGTGAGTCCTGCAGAGGCTTGGTCTACCCCTGTATTTTCCTTGATCCGACACCAATCCCGGCAGTGTGTCGGCAGCCGGCGAATTTTCCAAGACTCATGTCACTTCTCGAACCGCGCTGAGGAGACGAACTTGAGAAACTCTTCACGTCGGGCGGTGACGGTTTCACTGGGACCGGTCAACTTGACGAAGTAGTTGTGGTCCGGGTCGATCGGAATGGCCACACCCAGGAGTTGCCAGTTCGGCTTGGGGCCTCCCCCGCCAAACGAGTCATTGAACGTGCCGTGCACGTCCAGCAGTGTGACTTCCTTTCCGGCAGCGGTGACTGTCGTTTCACTTGCGGGAGGATCATTCGGGCCGGGTTGAAATTGACCTCGCCAGCGTTCAAGGTTGGCCGCTGTGCCGCCACCCGCAGTGGACAGCGTCAGACGTGCGTTACCCGCTTCACCCGGAAGCGAGTACTCCCCCAGGATCATTGAGCTTGAGAGACTTTTCTCTTCCCATCCTGCGGGAACTTCGAACTTCACGCCACCGATCAATCGCTCTGTCGGTTCGAGAGTTGTCCGGGGCGATTCATTCTGCTTGGGTTGCCCCCCCAGCGGCTGCGCTTTCGCGGTCGGGACCGGAACGTCCGTTTCCACTCCCGCAAGTCCGCATCCCGAAACAGACAAACCACACAAACAGAGTGAAAGCCACTTTCTCATGATGATCAACCCGTTTTCAAGCATCACTGGGGAAGGGGGAGGTTCCAATACCATGTTACCGGGGGGCTCTCGTCACGCTCCTGTGCTGCGTCAGTTGCAAGCCAGAGCCGCTTGCAGGCGGCTCTGGCTCACTTCGACGACAAACGTGTGTGTGAGGAATCCCGTCCGTTTCAAGTTGCCTGGGAGTTCAGGCTGGCCAGCACTGGCTGCCCCCGTCAACGCGAAGAGCCTGTCCGGTGATGAAGTCACCGAGGGGCCCGGCGAAGACTTCCACGACGCGAGCGACTTCGTCCACCAGACCGATGCGGTCGAGGGTTCCGTCGGTGACGAGTCGTTCTTCGGCGACCGACCGCGTTCCCAGGAAGCGACCCGTTCGCGTATCTCCCGGAGCCAGTGTATTGGCCGTGATATTATACGGGCGAAGCTGGGCCGCAAGGCAACGGGTATATTCGACAACGGCTGCTTTGGCGGTGGAGTAGATGCAGCTCGATTCGTTGCCTTTGAAGGCCGAGATCGAGCTGATGGTGACGATGCGACCCCAGCGCTGGTCCATCATTCCGCGTGCGACATGCTGACAGGTGAAGATGGTGCTGATCAGGTTCCGATCGAGTACGGCTCGGACGTCAATTTCCTTGATATTGACCGCATCGTTTGGGTTCGGTTTTCCTCCCGCTGCCGCAATGTCACCCCCTGCGTTATGGACGAGAATCGAGATGGGGCCCAGTGCCTGTTTCACTTCCTCGACGACTCGAGCGACTTCGTTATTCTGGGTGAGGTCACCGAGAACTCTCACAGTTTTGACACCGTACTTGGTGGCGATCTGGTTTGCCGTATCGGTCAGGGTGGTTCCTTCCCCGTATTCGGCCGGACCATTTTCCCGCATGCCGTGAATCCCGACTGCACATCCCATGGCTGCCAGCCGTTCAGCGAAAGCGCGCCCCAGACCGCGTCCTGCTCCTGTTACCAACGCAACTTTGCCTGCCAGTACATCGCTCACCGTATTGATCCCCTGATTTCGATTGATGCTGTCTTTTTGCATGACTCTCACACCGACAGCATGAATTGTTACTGGCCCGCATGCAACCGAGTGCAACGGCGCTGGTCAAATGGTACAACTCGTTGCAGGAGGGCCATTGGAATGACGCATGTATTTCCGGTGAATGACTACGGGCCGCTGATGCCCGGGCTGGTGATGGGAGCCGTGGCGATTGTGCATGTGTTTCTCGCCCAGTTTGCGGTCGGGGGGGGATTCCTGCTTTGCTACTTTCAGTGGCTGGCCATGACGGGACGCGATCGACACGCTCGCCAGTTTGTCGAGGGGTACTTCAAAGTCGTCGTCCTGGTCAGCTTCGTACTGGGGGCCCTGACGGGGGTCGGGATCTGGCTGACGGCGATCCAAGTCAGTCCTGCCACGATCGGCGCGATGGTGGATAACTTCCACTGGCTGTGGGCGACGGAGTGGACCTTCTTCTGTCTTGAAATTGTCTCGGGCTATGCGTTCTATCGTTATCACGCCCGTCTGAACGATCGCGCGGCGATGACGCTGCTGGCAATCTATGCAGGGGCGTCGTGGATGAGCTTGTTCATCATTAACGGCATTCTTTCCTGGCAGCTCACGCCGGGCCACTGGCTTGAGACACGGTCGATTGTCGACGGCTTTTTCAATCCCAGCTTCTGGCCCAGCCTGTTCTTTCGGACCGTGGTGTCGCTGACGCTGGCAGGGCTGGTCGGATGCGTTGTCACGAACTTGATGAGTACCCTCGATCGGGATGCCCAGCGCCGGTTGATCAATCGCGCGGCGCACCTGCTGATTCCCATGGCGCTGATGCCTGTGCTGGGAATCTGGTTTCTGCTGGCGATGCCACCCGACAGCCGGAGCTGGGTGTTGGGGGGCAGTCCCGCGATGATGCTGTTTCTGAATATCTCGATTGGTGCATCACTCGCGATCGGCGGATACGCCATCATCGGCATGGTCATGCAGCGACTTTACATCAACGGCGCAACCGCCTCGCTGCTGTTGCTGCTCGCGTTTGGTGCGACTGCCGGGGGTGAGTTCGTACGCGAAGGTTCGCGTAAGCCTTATTCCATCCGCAACGTCCTGTATTCCAACGCGATCGAACCGGGGGAAGTGGAATCCCTGCGCGAGACGGGGTGTACTGCACATGATCCGTACGGGCTGCGGAATGATGACATGTACGCAAACGATCAGGTGAGAATGGGGGCCAAGGTTTTTCGACGTCAGTGCAGTGTTTGTCATACGGTCCATGGGACAAATGCCGTGGCAGAGTTGACGGGGTCGTGGGACAACGACCAGATGCGGATGAACATTGCGAAGCTGCAGCATACAAAACCGTTCATGCCCCCGTTTGCCGGGAACGCTGAAGAGGTCGAGGCGCTGGTGCAGTACCTCAACTGGTCGAACCGCGAACATCCAAAGGAGTGGCCGGTGAGCGACGATCCACAAACGATTGCGAAGATTGAATCCTGGCTGAAACAGGCGGGGACATTGCAGGGGGATTTTGAGCAGAACAAGAAGCGGACCGCATCACCTTAGTTGCTGATTGACTTTATCAGTCACGCGTATCGACCAACGATCCTGGATTCGAACCTCATGTGGGCCTCATAATGCATAGTGCATTTCCGTTCGGTTTCCCCGTGGCGACCGCTTTCTATCTTGTGCTGTATGTTCTGACCTTTGTTCTGCATCACGCGTTCATGCACTATGTTCTCGCCGGCAGCCTGTGCCTGACGTGGTTCACCCTCTCGCAACGCCGAGAGACGGTCGCGTGGGCAGAACAACCTCTTCTGGCCACACTGAGAGAGTGGATCCCGTTTCTGCTGAGCGCAGCCATTACGGCAGGGGTGGCTCCGCTACTGTTTATTCAGATCGTCTATCAGCACCAGTTCTACACGGCGAATCTGTTGCTCTGGTGGCGCTGGATGATTGTCGTCCCCGTGCTGATTGTCGGATTTTACCTGACCTACCTCGTGAAGAGTCACCGGCTGTGGACGTGGCCCTATCTCGTTCGCGTGGCAGTTCTGCTGGTGACGTCCGCCTGTTTTGTCTTTGTCGGGTTCTGCTGGACGGCCAATCACCTGATTGCCAATCGGGGATCGACCTGGCCGGAGGTCTACACGACTGGCCAGCTGCCATTCACGTACACGGAAGTCATCGTGCGAATGCTGGTCTGGCTGGCAGGTTCGTTTCCCACGATGTGCGTCATTCTGGGGTGGCAGTTGTTTTATCGTGAGAGAGTGAGTCGAGACGGTGCACAGAATGAATTAGGGCAGGACGCTTGGGGAACGCGCGCGTTATCGCGGATGGCCATCGGCGGATTAGTTGTCAGTGTGCTGGCAGGGGCGACCTATATTCTGGTCATTGAAGCGTCTGCGAAGGGGCTGGTGTTCGGCAATGTGGGACGCCCGTACCTGATGATGGGGGCTCTGGGGGTGGGCCTGCAGATTGGTGGCTGGATTTCGATGTTCAGACAGAATCGCCTTTCGCTCCTTCTGTTGGGATTCGTGTCTGCGGGGTCACTGACGACCTTAGTCTGCATTTCCGTTTTACGCGAAGCGGTTCGCCTTAGCGCGGTCGATCTGTTGAGCCTGGCTGATCTCCACGCAAAAGCGGCCGAAGTGGGGGGATTCGGAGTCTTTCTGCTGGCGGCGGTTGTGGTCAGTTTGCTGATCGTCTGGTGCATCCAGTTGGTCCGGACGGGAACCACGACGAGCAACGCTTGAACTTGTACTTGGCGGATTCCGTGCAGTTGTTTAACGTCCGCCTCAGAAGTATTCGGCCATCTCCAGGGAAGGGATCTGACTGATTACCAGAGAATGGTCGTTGAGCTGGCTGAAGAAGGTATGCGGAAATGAGTTCCTCTGAGACCCCGTTGACATTGTCCGCACCGCAGGCTGAGACGGAAACGGGATTGCGGCCATACGAATTCTTCATCGTGTTGCTGTGCTGTTTCTCGTTACTGATGCTCGGACTGGAAACATTCATCCACCTTCCGGCCGAGGATGCCGAGATCATCGACGCCGTCGATAACGTGATCTGCGGTATCTTCTTCATTGATTTCCTGGTTCGGTTCGTCGCTGCTCCAAACAAACTGAAGTTTATGATCTGGGGCTGGGTCGATCTGGTCTCCAGCATCCCTGTACTGGACGCGCTGCGTCTTGGCCGGGTGGTTCGTATCTTCCGCATTCTGCGTGTCTTGCGAGGGTTCCGCTTAGCTCGAATTATGAGTGTCTACCTGCAGCATCACCGAGCGGACGGTACCCTTCTGACGGTGATCCTGAGCTCGATTCTGCTGCTGCTACTCTCCAGCATTGCAATCCTTCAGGTTGAGCAGGTGGATGGGGCCAATATCAAAACTCCCTCTGACGCCTTGTGGTGGTCGATCGCGACCATGACGACAGTGGGCTACGGGGATAAGTATCCCACCACGTCGATCGGGCGGATGATCTCCAGCATTGTCATGGTTTGCGGAGTGGGGATGTTCGGAATGCTCAGCGGTTCCGTCACCTCGTGGATCCTGCAGCCAGCGCGAGCACGCCGTGACATCAATTTTGCGACTATCCAATCCGAACTGGTCGTGATTCAAAGTCGCCTGGATGCAATCCAGGCGAAATCGTCCGCGAATACCGATCCCCGTCTTACCCGAATCATGGCGAGCTGGCCCGAATTGTCAGAAGCGACTCGGAAGGAACTTCTGCGAATTGCCGAGAGGTGAATCGGAGCGGACGCTTTCTGGCAAAAGCAGGACCACTCTACTGTCTTTGTCTCGGTCAGCCCTCCCTTAAACTGGCCCCTGTCCCCAATCTGGCCTTCCCCCAGTCGCAGGGATTTGAAAGATGTGTGACGTGCAGCGCGTAGTCGTGGCGGCGCGTGAAATACGCGGGACTGAGCAATCTGCGAAAGGTCGCTAATTTGACATATTTTGCGATGCGGGGGCGTCCCCAATCCTGGGGAACGAACTGCAGGTTCCTGCTGGCATCGATCGCATTTCACGGCTTGGTTCTGGGTCTGCTGCTTCTGGTGGCGAATACGAGTCCCTTCGGAGCAGGGACGTTCGGTCGTGGCGATACAGAAGTCTTTTCAGTTGACTGGTATGCGTCAGAGGGGGATGGATCGGGCGGAAAGCTGGACACCGCGCTTGCGAATGCAGACTCATCCGGGGCGTTTACTGTGAGTGAAGCCGCCGCCCCAGCACCCGCCGCGTCGGCTCCGAAACTGCTGGCCGTCGAAGAGATTGATCCGAACTCGGTTTTCAATACGGACGCCCCCGAGTCCACCGTCGCGGAATCACAGAATCTGTTTACAGACGCGTCTTCCATCAGCTTGGCGACGAGTCGCCGGGAACACGTCTCTGAGATCGAGGAGGAGATTGAAACCGCCGCGGTCGAGACTTCTCAGACGAAATCGACCGAGGAGCACGGGGATGTGGACTCGGAAGGAACGGGTTCTAACACAGACGAGATTGCTGTAGCGCCAAGCGATTCGGATGCCGCAGACCACGGCGGTAACGGAAAGGGACCGAGCACCGCTGCCGGTGGACGACAAACTCAGTTCTTCGGAATTCCTTCCACGACGCGAAGGATTGTTTACGTGATCGACGCTTCGGAATCGATGCGTCAGCATCGCGCCATGGAGCTTGCTCGACGACGCCTGCTGGAAAGTCTGCAGCAACTCAATCCAGACACCCAGTTTCAGATCATCTTCTTCAACCTGGCAATTCACACCTTTGGCCGTCCCCAGGACAAGACGAAGCTTGTCGCCGCCACTTCGGTCAATCTGCGAGCCGCCAAGCAGTTTATCAACGGGATTCAGCCCGATTCAGGTACCGATCGGATGGCGGCGATTCTGTTGGCACTCAGCTTCAGGCCGGACACGGTGTTTGTGTTGACGGATGCCGACGCGCCGGAACTCGACGCACAGGAACTCCGTGAAATTCAACGACGGAATCGCAGCAAGGCGACCATTCACGTGGTGGAATTTGGAATCCAGGCAGACCTCTCGAAGGACTCATTCCTTAAGCGTCTGGCCCGGCAGAATGGGGGACGTCATCACTATCACGATCTAACCCGCAAAAATTGACCCGCCCTGCGGATTTGGCGCAGTTCGACGTGAACATCGGATCTTCAAGAAGTATTTAAAAAAAGAAACCTGCGGGAGCGTCCGAAGTCGCTCCCGCAGGTCGTGTTATCGACGGCACTCACGCTCCGTCGCGGGGTTATTGGACGTGGCAGACGCCGGCGGCACAGTCTGCACTTTCGCAGCCACCTGCTGCGCATCCGTCGGGTGAGCAACTGCAGTTAGAAGCAGCGGCCGTCGCACTGGCGACCGCACAGCAGCTGGAAAGTGCCAACGAGGCAGTTGCACCGGTGGCATCAGCGGCATCGGCGCGACAACCGCAACCGACACACTCACAAGTCGGACAGGTGCAGACACCCCCGTTGCAATCAGGACATTTGCATTCGACGCACGAACAAGTGGAGGCCTGAGAGAGGAGATTCCCAGTGGCACCGATTGGTGCGAGTGCATAGGTCAATGAACAAACGAGGGTTGCTGCGATTGCGGGCAGTGAAAAACGGTTCATAGCAAAATTCCTTACTGACAAATGATTGAAACGTGAAGCAAAGAAGTGATGAGGCTTCGAATGCTTTATTTCAGCCATCGACAGTAAAGGGCCAGCAGTGGCGGGCCGGATATCGTAGAGTTCGCCTGCGGGCTCGTCAGGGCCGTCAGGCTTAGTGAAATGGGTGTAACAGCAGCGGAGATCCAAGCCAGTGAGGCGACATCGTCCCCGCCCGTGAATGAACTGACCTTCGTCGGCTGGGGCTGTGGAATAGACTTCACACAGCAGGGACAGGTCAGCTTCGTGAGGTGGACTTGAGTGCCTGGCTTGGCGCAGCAGTGACGAACTTTCGCCTTTACTTGAGCAGCCGTTTTCGCTTTGGTCTGGCAGCAGGAAGCAACAGGCTTTGCTGGTTTGGTGCAGCAACAGGCTGAGTGCGCCGCCAGCAATGGGCTGCTGGTAACCAGGCAGACGCAAGTCAGAGCGGTGATAGTGTGCCTGTTAAACATAGTCTCAACCCGAGTGACAGTCGTGATCCATTCCGTGAAGTGCGTCCAGGATGGGGCATCCCTGGATGGACCCATCCCCGTGACATTGGTCAATAAGCGACTTCAGGTCGCTTCGCATTCGCTGCAAGTCTGCAATTTTGGCATCGATTTCGGCGATCTTCTGCAGGCTTTGCCGCCGAATTTCGCTGCGCGGCGCTGCCACATCCGATTGCAATGCAATAAGGCTTTTGATTTCCTTCAGGGTAAAGCCGAGTTGTTTGGCTCGGCGAATAAATTGCAATAGCTGTACCGTCTGTTCGTCGTATTGACGGTAACCTGATCCCTTCCTTTGTGGCGGTTCCAGCAGTCCCTGACGTTCGTAGAATCGCACCGTCTCGACGCCGATCTGCGCCTCTTTGGCCAGTGCCCCGATCGTAAACGTCGCCATGCGTTTCTCCGCCACCGCTGTCAGACGGCGACTGTCCGTTTCCCGAGACTTCCGGGATCACAGGCCGTTGCTTGATCGTCTTTCAGCGATTTCTGTCGCTTTCACTGAGACTCATTATCGACTCCGTACCATACTACGGAGTCAAGAACCTGCTTCCAAATATTTTCCGAATTCACGGATCTGCGTTTGAGGACCGGTCCGTCCCTTCCTCTCAGGGCAGCCAGCGGCCGGGTGGGTTTCCAAGACTGGACAGTCTGAATCGGGTCAATCGTGGAGGGCTGGGCGATCGCCGATTGCGGTCGACCAGCCCCCACGAACATTTTAGCGGCTCACGAGAATCGTCCTGCGAGTTGCTCAGTCGGACTAATGTCGAAACAATGTTCGCCTATGCGTTTCCGGACGGGTTCGAGACCTCCTTTGCGTTGATCTACTGGAACAGGATTAGAATCCCATGAACTTGCTTTTCGGACGGTGGTTAGCAGCGATCACGATGGTTCTCATCGGGGGCATTCTCGTGCCAGCAGCGAACGCGGCATCGCTGATGGCCGGTGCGGCAAAGGTCGATATCACAGATCGGGACGCGGGACCGGTTAACGACCTGCTGTATGCGAAGGCTCTGGTGATCAAGAGCGACAATACACTCGTCGTCCTCGTGACGGTCGACGCAGTCGCGATCGGCGAGATCGGCTACATCAAGAACGACTATCTCCCGAAGGTGCGCGCTCGACTGGAAAAGGAACTGGGCATCAATCCCAAAAACTTTCTGGTGAATGCCAGTCATTGTCATGGGATCGTTCGCGCAGATACGGATGATCTGACCGTCAAAGCGGTGACGCTTGCCATGCAGAATCTGGTCCCGGTCAAGGTCGGAGCAGGGGAGGGACACGAAGACCGAATCATGGAGAATCGCCGGCTCAAACTGAAAAGTGGCCGGGTGGTCGATGTCCGGCACGCGTACTCCATGCCTGCGGATGACGAGGTGGCTGAGGTTGGTCCGATCGATCGCCAAATTGGGATTCTGCGGCTCGACCGAATGGATGGAACGACGCTGGCCGTCCTCTACAACTTTGCCTGCCATCCGATTCAGGGGGCGGCAAATGGAGGAAACACGGCGGACATCATTGGGTATGCCAGTCGTGTCATTGAGGATAACCTAAGCGAAGGGACCATCGCTCTGTTTCTGCAGGGATGCGGGGGCGACATCAACCCGGTGCTCTACAAGGATGTCGAGCATCCTCGCTCGGCCGAACCGCTCGGCAATCTTCTGGGACTCAGCACGCTGCAGGGAGTGCGGAAGATTAAGGTTGGGAACGATGCCCGTCTGCAGGTGATAAATGAGACGCTGGCACTACCCCGTGCGGATGTCGCAGAGCGGATCGCTGCGATGGAGGATGAGTTACAGCGACTGCTGAAGTCGCTACGAGGAACGACACTCAACCTGAAGACGTTCATGCCGCTGGTCGTAAAGTACAGCCTGTCGGATGAGTTTCCGTCCTATTACTCACACCGATATCTTCAGGAGAAGAAGCTGGGCCGTTCGGATCTCAGCAAGCTTGACGCGGATAATCGTAGAAACATTCAGCAGTACATCGAGAACATTCAGACGATGGAGCACCTGACCCGAGTTCAAACTAACCTGGCGCTGCTGAAGAAACATCAGGCCGAAAATGTCGCGGCAGGAAAGAGAACCGTTGACGTCGAAGTCGTCGGTCTACGGGTCGGTAACTTTCTGCTGCTGACGTTTCCGGGCGAGCTGACAGTCCAGATCGGGCTGAACATCAAGAAGCATTCACCGCACCAGCCCACCTTCGTGGGGGGCTATACCAACGGTTATATCTACTATGCTCCGACGACAGAACAACTGCTGAATGTCGGTAATGCCCAGGAAGATAGCGACTGTATTCTGGCCCCCGAATGGCAACCCCTGTTCGAAGCGAAAGCACTGGACATTTTGAAACGACTCTGAGGCTCGCTGGGAGGCTAGTCGCTCTGCGACAGGAGAGCCAGTCGCGAAACCTTCCAGCGGTGCACCCTCACAACAGTGACGGCCAGCCTGCAGTAAATCGCATTCCTCCGGAAAGGAAGACCTCTGTTCCGTAAGTGTGATGCGACCTGCAGGTGCCGGCTGGTCGTCGACTCACCAACCTTTGTTCAACAGGACGATTAGGCAGCTCTCGTTAAAAAGTGGCATTCAGGAGGCGGGTTAAGGGGCAGGAGCTGCCTCGAGTGCACTGGCGGCCAGGACTGCACTGCGCATGGCTTCGAGTGCACTCGCAAACGCGGTCATGAAGGGCCCGGGCAGCGTCGCCCCAGCGGCCATTCGATGTCCACCTCCTCCAAATGTCTCCGCGACGGCCGCGACGTTGACATATTCAGACCGGCTTCGAAAGCTGAACTTTGCCTGGCGATTCTGTTGTTCGATCGCGATGAAAGCGGCTTTCGTTCCGAGCACTTTCAGGCATTCGTTGACGAGGTCTTCCGTATCGGCGGGAACCGCGTTCAGTTCGGTGAACTCGTTCCATTCAATGTAGGTGTACGCCAGGTGACCATCGCATTCGACCTTCATCCGACCGAGAGCTCGGCCGACAAGATGCATTTTGGCGAGACTTCCCTGTTCGTACAGCTCGCGATAGATGGCCTGAGGGGACGCACCGTACTCGATCAGTCGTCCGGCGATTCGCATGGTTTCGGCCGAGACCGCAGGAAAGCGGAACCAACCGGTATCGGTGGCGATGGCCGCGAAAAGGGCTGTTGCCGCCTCGGGGCTCAGTTTGACATTCAGCGCTTCCGAAAGCTGAAAAATCAGCGATCCTGTGGCTTCACTGGACGTATTCTTGAATTCAACGGCGCCCAGATCGTCAGAACTGACGTGATGGTCAATCACGACCCGTTTTGAGCTGGACGTCCGCATCAACTTCCCGACGTCGGACAACTGAGTCCATGAGCTGGTGTCGACAATGACGTGGACTTCCGCCTGAGTTACCAACTCTGGTTTGGCGGCTCCCAGTTGCTGTGCCTGACGCGAGGGGTCCAGAAAGTAAAGATTCGCCGGGGTGGCGGATGAATTCACGATCGAAACAGACTTTCCCAGCGACTCCAGGATTCGGGCGAGACCGATTTCGGAACCGATGGCGTCCGCATCAGGACGCACATGGCTGGATATCACAAAGTGCTGGTGATCTTCGATAATTTGACGCAATGGTTCCCAGTTAATATTCATCGCGACATCGTAGGATTCGAGAAGTCTCCTTGGCAAGTCGTACAGAAGGGTTACGGAAATTCCGTGTGGCAATCGACAGACTGACATCCTTATGATCTGTCGATTGACGAGTCTCTCTCAACACGATGAGACTGCGAAAAGGCGTGTTACTGGGCTAAACTGACGTCAATCTCATTTCTCGTGCTGGAGCCTGTCTCGACATCATGATCTGCATTTCTGTCACTCCCGAATCGCGTCAACTGGCAAAAGTCGACATTTACAACGCCGCGAATCAATGTGATCTGGTCGAAGTTTGCCTCGACCGCCTGCACAAAGAACCGGACGTCAAAGACATGATCTCCGGATGCAAGAAGCCGGTGCTGATCTCCTGCCGGCCTCCGCACGAAGGGGGAAAATTTGACGGGACCGAAGACGAACGGCTGGCACTTCTTCGCCAGGCGATTATCGCGGGTCCCGACTATGTGGAACTGGATCCCGTTTCAGCGATGAAGATTCCCCGCTTCGGCAAAACTCAGCGTGTGGTCAGTTTCGCCAGCCTGACTCGCCCCCTGAACGACGTCGAAGAGGCATTTGAAGAAGCGACTCGTTGTCAGGCAGACATCGTCAAATTCACGTGGCCTACCCAGACCCTCGAAGCGGCCTGGCCGTTACTGGCGGTGGCCAGCCAGAAGCGGGTGCTTCCCGTCGTCGGTCTGGGACTGGGACGCAGTGGGCTGACGTTTTCGCTGCTGGGGCGGAAATATGGTTCGCCCTGGATCTACGCGGCGCTCGAGAAGGGGATGGAAGCCTTCCCGGGACAGCCGACGGTGGGGGAACTGGATGATGTCTACCGCTGGCGTAGCGTAGATGGCAAGACCCGATTTATCGGCGTGGTTGGCGAAGGAGTCATGGAACATGCGATTTCAAAGATTCTCAACGCAGGCTTCGACATTCTGGGCATGAACACCCGCTGTCTGCCGCTGGACTTCAAGTCCCTCGATCAACTCCCCAAGATGCTCGATATCCTGAAGGTTCCGGCGATGATTGCCACCCCGGATGCAGGGCGTCGAGTCATGGGGTTGGCGTCCAAGGGGGACGAAGTGGCTCAAGCAGCGCAGCACAGCGACGTCGTCATTAAAGGGACCGACGGCTGGCAGGCCCATAACCTGATCTGGAAATCGGCGGTGCGGGCCCTGGAAGAAAAAATGGGGCGAAAGTCTGCCGAGGATCGGCCTCTAGACCGTCGGAACACGTTGATCATCGGCTCGAACGGACTGGCAATCTCGCTGGCTCAAGGGGCAAAAAGAAGGGACGGGCTGGTCAGCATCTGTTCGGGGGACGAGGTTGAAGCACAGAAGATCGCTCGCGAATGCGAGTTGCGCTATGTCCCCGTTGCCAAGCTGTACGAAACGCTGGTGGACGTGATCGTGCTCACGACGAACACGCTCGACTATGCTTCGAAGAAGACGCCACTCAATCCGTCGCTGTTCCGGCCAGGCATGACTGTCATGGATCTCAGCCGACTTCCGGGCGAGTCGGAATTTACACAGGAGGCGCGTGGTCGCGACTGTAAGGTTGTTGATCCCGCCGAAGTCTTCGTCAGTTACATTGGTGCCCTATTCAAGTCACTGACGGGGCAGGACCTTCCACCGACCGCGATTGCAGAGGGGCTGATGGACTGAGCGGCACGAGCGGAATGCTCTGGGTTTGCGGGAGGTTTCCTCCCTTCTGCACGCCATCTGAAATTGTGCCAGCGAAAAAGCCACATGCGACAATTCTGCCGCGTGTGGCTTTTTCGATTTGATGCTGAAGAGCTGGATCACGCATCGTGGTCACGCCGGGGTGTCCCCGGACCTACTTTGCGACGGCCTTGAGGCTGATCGCCTTTCCACTTGCTCCTTCTTTCGTGGCGATGGGGATCTTCCAGTGCGTAGTCCCAACCTTGCAGACACCACCATTCCCGTCACGGCAGTATCCGTAAGTCAACGAGAGGATGGCCGTGGCGGTTCCCGTTTTCCGGACCGCGGGCAGCGACAGGCTGATCGACGTCCCTTTCGCTTCAATCTCCTGCTTGACCCCGAGCTGGTCGTCTGCGAACAGAGTCTGACCTTCATCGGCTTTGAGTCGATATGAGACCGGCATCAACTCGTTCAACTTGAAGCCCTCAGGCAGTTCAAGCTCAACCTGGACCGCGATACTGTCGGTGGGACTCAGGTCCTGGGACTCGATTTCGGTCGCCTTGACGGGTTCGCTGGGAAGGGCGAAGGGGCTGTCGGAAAGCTGGGGGGCAGTCAGTCCCGTAATCATAAATTCTGTTGACTTTCTGGTATTCATCTCGATGACGACAATACGGTGGTTGTTCGTGTCAGCAACATAGGCCTTACCTCCGGCGATCGCAATTCCGGCAGGCTCCGCAAGCTGCAAAGGTTCGAGTATCGAACCGGGCTGGCCATTTCCAGTCCACGTTTTCACCTCGCGGGTTTCCAGATTGACCTGCTTGATCTTGTGGTTGTAACTATCGGTAACGAATAGTGTCCCATTATGAATCGCCAGTCCCAGCGGATGCTGCAGCCGTGCGTCTTCACCGGCACCGTCGATATCACCAAACTCAAACAAACTTCGGCCGCGTGGCAGGTCGTGAGTCCCGGCAATCGTCGTAACCTCACCTGTCGGGTTCGTGAGATCGTTGTCGGGATTCGTCGAGATCTTGCGGATGGATGAGCCTTCACTGTCGACCACGTAGAGAAACGAACCGTCGTTGACGATTCCTGATGGCTGGGCCAGCGCGGATTCTTCCAGACTGCCATCAATGATGTCTTCTCGACCGGATCCGGCATACTGCGCGAGGGTTTCGGAGCCCAGTTTATGAGCCCAGATCTGATGCGGGCCGGCCATCGCAATGTACAGTGTCCCATCGACGACGGTCAGGTCCCAGGGACTATTCAATGCTGTCTGGAGCAATGGCCCCCCCGGAGAACGCGTCCGGCTTTGTTCCCCGGTTCCTGCCAGTGTCGAAACAGTCTTGCGTTCGAGATCGACAGTCCTCAGCAGATGGTTCTCGGTATCGGCAACGTACAAGGTCTGATCGACCAGTACCATCCCTTGCGGGTGATCGAACTGAGCTTCTGAGTAGCCTCCATCCTTGTGCCCAATGGTGCCGGCCCCGATGACATCGAGTAACTTGCCGTCGAGTGTGCTGACGACGATGCGATTATGGTTACTGTCAGAAATGAACAGACGACCATGCTGCTCGTCGACCACGATCTTGCCCGGAAAACGCAGTGGCGTATCCTTGACCTTGTTCCGTTCGAGATCGAAGCGGACGGGGGTTTCGTCCAGTGTCCCCTTCGCTTTGTGGTAGGCGATCAGTCGTTCGATCACTTCTTCCAGCAGTTCGCGATTTCCTTCTCCGGAAACATAGCCGCAGTAGTATCCTTCCGGGTCGAGGACGACAAGCGAGGGCCATGAGTTCACGCCGAACTTACGCCAGATCGTCATATTGGCATCGTTGACGACCGGATGTTCAATCTCGTAACGCAGGATTGCTTTGCGGATGTTTCCCGTTTCTTTTTCGTTGTCAAATTTAGCGGAGTGAACCCCGATCACCACGAGCTCATTGGGATACTTGTGTTCCAGGTACGCCAGGTCGGGCAGGACATGAATGCAGTTGATGCAGCAGAACGTCCAGAAGTCGACCAGGACAATCTTGCCACGCAGGTCTTTGACTGAAATAGGGCCGGCGGCGTTGAGCCATTCAACCCCGCCATCCAGCTCGGGCGAGGGATGTCGTCGGGGGAAGGGATTTTCCACGCCTTCCGGTTCGGCCGCTTTGGCTTCTTGCGCGACAACCGGATTCGCTGATGCTGCCAGAAGGAACAGGCTGCAGAGGACGACCCCGAGCGGGACCGTCCAAGACGATGGTTTGAGGTTCGAAAGCACGAGACTCATCAGACGCATCTCCATTGTCGCGGCTCAAATTAACGAATCAGACTCCCGGCCAGTTCCATACCGACCCGAACGCATCCTAACAGTCGAATTCCATTGCGTGAATCGACTGGTCAACTTGATCAACGTGACCACCCTGTTGCAGAGTGGTGATCGTCGTGCGCGGACGAGACCTTGACTGGAGACACCCGTGAGCAGGAGACACCCTTTTCACTTCGTCTCTCGCGCCCCTCAGGGAACCTGCCATTCACGGAACGCGGACGGGGTATGAAAGTCGGGCTTCTGGGTCGTGGGTTTGACCCAACTGATCCAATTGTCGTTCGCCTCGCCGCGTGAACCTTCGGCTGTTCCGTAGAACTCGGCCCGAAACAGACCGATACGAATCCGACTGCCGCTTTGAATCGGTTCGCCCAGAAGATCGCTGAGTGTCGCGAGCGGCAGACTCGCTTCGACTTCATAACCGTGGTCGGTACGTCGAGCGAGCGTTTTCAATCCCGGGCAGTTCCACTTGCTGTCAAACTTGCGGTAATGACGGGCATGGTAGTCATGGACACGTCCTTCCGGATCGATTTCGATGCACCAGTAGTCGTGCAGGTCCTTGTCTTTCGCGATGAAGATTTCGACACGATCTTCGTGATCGACCGTCGATTCTCCTTTCCACTCCTTACTGCAGATCACGTCGGAGTCGGTGACGTCGAAAGAGAAGTGAAGTCGGTCTCCCACGACCTTTGCTTTGAACGTCGTTGGTGGAGCAGACTTCTCCGACCAGGGAAACGTAAAGTCTGAGATCGTGGTTCCGATGAGACTCATCAGGAGGAAGAAGACATATAGTGTGGGCTTCATTCGAGACGCACTCCAATGATCATCGTCGGGATGCCGGTGGCTGCGAACAGATTCCCCGCTGCTATTGCGCCAGGGCTCTTCCGTACGAGTTCAGGACGGGCTGCGGATCACCGTGGTTCTGGACATAGTCGGCGTCGATGTACGTGGCGAAGGTCGTAATGTTTCGGACACCGAGTTGGCGGTAAGTCGCCACATCGGACCGGCAGACCTCTTCTTTCCAGGGGACTTTGACGGCGGGCCGGGTCCAGCGCGAGAACAACGACACGTCCAGCCAATACTCCAGGACCTGTGTATTCTCGACTCCAAACACGTCCATATTCTTCTTGAGGATGTCGAGATACCCGAAATTGGTGCTGGGGTCAGGGTTCGTACTGCGAGTCTTGGCTTCCCGGTCAGAGATCGGCTTATCGAGGTCGCGTGCGAAGGGCGCGAATTCCAGAAAGATGCCGGGCTCAGGGCGAATTTGCGTCGGAGCAGCGAGCGTGTGGCTGTAGCTGATGTGTGCGAGGGTTGCCGCTGGATGCACTTCCCTTCGTAGGGCTTTCAGAATGTGATTTTCGACTATCAGTGCCTGATCACTGGCATTCAGTCCTTTGGCTTGTTCGCTGTAGTCCCATTTCGCCCCATCATCGGGCCAGTAGAAATAGCGATGGGTCGTCGGCGTGAGGATTCTCGCAATGCGAACGGCTTCTTCCGCGATGAGGTCGAGAGCTGTTTTCGAGAACGGATTACAGTTCGAATCGAAAGTACGATTCCCGTGTTCATCCAGGCGAAACAGCGTTGGATCTTTATAGAAAAGTTCGCGCGACAGCAGTTCGCCGACGGCGTGCAGTTCGTATTCGACTTCGATTCCCAGTTGTCGACACCGATTGAGAAAGCTTTGTCCCGCGTCGCTCTGAATGAAATTGATCAGAACATTGAATCGCTGGGCCGCGTGAAGCCCGATGGTATTGATCCCGGCTTGAGCGCATCGCTCGGGCCAGTCGCGGAGAGACAAATCGAACGGATAAAGAACGACACCCCGGGTCTGTTTACGAGGATTGTCTGATTGACCGGAGACCATCGCGCTTCCCAAGGTGGAAGCCACAGCCGTCGTCAGGAAGGTGCGACGATTCATCTGGGTAATCGCTTCTTAAATGGTGAAACTGAGATGCGAGATCAAAACAGTTGAAAGGGACTGGCTCATGAATTGAACCGTGACGCCGAAGCACGACGAGTCCCGGGTTCCTGTTTCCACTGGTAAGGACTTGACTTATTCCATTGCTCCGTACGCCAGCGTCCAGAAATCGGTGAAGATCTTGGGTGGGGTGGGGGAATGCATCAGACTTTGCGTCATCAGAATGCCAATCATCCCTTCGGCGGGATCGACGTAGGCCGAGGTTCCCAGTCCTCCGTCCCAGCCGAATCGGCCCGGTGTGCGGAAGATATCGTCGCGGAAAACGTCGACTCCCACGCCGAATCCCCAACTGCCGTGACGGCCGAAGAAGACCTCCGACCCCGCTCGTTGTTCTGGCGTCAGTTGATCTGACTTCATGAGCTGAATCGATGCGCGGGACAAAATCTGTTTGCGTCCGTGCCAGC
Organism: Schlesneria sp. DSM 10557; assembly: GCF_041860085.1. Taxonomy (NCBI): domain Bacteria; kingdom Pseudomonadati; phylum Planctomycetota; class Planctomycetia; order Planctomycetales; family Planctomycetaceae; genus Schlesneria; species Schlesneria sp. DSM 10557. The sequence continues at coordinate 2,871,246 of NZ_CP124747.1, read as the reverse complement.
CGTTATTGAGCATCATCAGCGTGAACGCGAAGTAGTCTTCGATCGTCGCCACGAGTCCCCCGCCGCCGGATTCAAACGCCGGTTCCGCATGCCAGGCACTGTTCTGAGCGTCGTCGTAGACATGCAGCTCCTGCGTCTCGCGATTGAAATTGTAACAGGTGGGCAGCCGATCCCGGTTTTGCTCGGGGACGTGGAACGCGGTGTCTTCCATCCCCAGAGGCTCAAAGATCCGTTCACGCATGAAGTCCCCGAGTGACTGACCCGAGACGCGCGAAATCAGGACTCCCAGAACATCCTGACTGATGTGATACATCCATCTTTCCCCCGGTTGTGCGATCAGGGGCAGGGCTCCAAGTTTCTGCAACCACTCGTCGGTTCCCGAGATGAGCGTCGGAAGTGGAGGGCGGTCACCGCCGATGTGATCTTCGCGAATCCGCTTCTGGATCGGGTACGTATCCGGCGGAGCCAGCACGCTGCCAATCCCCATGCGTGACGTCAGTAAGTCGCGCAACGTGATGGGGCGGGCGGCGGGAACCGTGTCGTCCAATTCCGATGCCAATGACTTCAGGACGCGTCGGTTCGCCAGTTCCGGCATCCACGTTTCGATCGATTCATCCAGCCGCAACTGGCATTCTTCCACCAGAATCATGGCCGCAACGGCTGTGATCGGTTTGGTCAGCGACGCAATCCGGAACAGAGTGTCCCGCTTCATGAGAGCGTCTTCGCCAACCGACATGGTCCCCAGTCCCTCGATATGGACCTGGTCAACGTGGCTCACCAGCGCCACCAACCCGGGAACTTCCTTCCGTTCGACATATCCGCAAAGAACTCGATTCAGCCGATCAAGTCCCGTTTTTGTCAGTCCCTGGCTTTTCATGCTCAACGTCCTCGCGTGTCCCGTCCCAGTTTGCGGTCAACATTCCGCTCAATCAATTTTCGCTGTGCCGGATCAGATCCTACTTCAGCAGATGCCCGCGCCCCAGTGACCCCTGCAATTTCTCTGCCGGTGTGATTGAGCTACTCGGATATCTCTGGCAACACCGGTAGCGAACGAGTCCAATTCGCGCCGATTATCGTACTGCTTCAGCCCGCGAATTAAGCCCACGAATTGTGCAAATGGCCTTCGCGTGCCGAAGTTGGTCACCTCATCACGCAAAGGGTTGTTCATGATGGCCAGGATTCAGAGCGGAGCGGTCTGATTGTCACTTGATCGTGGACCGGCACGCGATGACGTTCCCACTTTGTCAAATGCTTTCCTGATTCAGCACGTCATGGAGGGATCGAAGGAGGGCCAGTCGGGGCCGAGGGCTTCGCGCTGAAGGCGCGTCAGTTGTTCAATCCCTTTTGCAGCGAGGTCGAGTTGCTGATTGAGGAATTCGCGTGAGAAGGGTTTGCCTTCGGCGGTTCCCTGCACTTCAATGAACTGGCCCGTACCGCTCATGACGACGTTCATATCGACTTCGGCGGTGCTGTCTTCCACATAATCCAGATCCAGTACTGGCGTCCCGTTGACGACGCCGACACTGATCGCCGCGATGCTGCGCTCGATGACGGGGCGATCGGCAGGGAGTTCGCTACGAATCGAGGCGATTGCATCGCACAAGGCAATGAACCCCCCCGTGATGCTCAGCGTTCGGGTGCCGCCGTCCGCTTCCAGCACATCGCAGTCGATGGCGATCGTGCGGGCACCAAGGGCGCGGAAATCGAGTGCTGAGCGCAGGCTGCGTCCGATGAGTCGCTGAATTTCGGTCGAGCGGCCGTCCATCTTGTCACGTTCGCGTCGCTTTCGTGGCGAAGTGCTGCCGGGGAGCATGGAGTATTCGGCGGTGAGCCAGCCAGAAAGTGTGGTGGGATCGGAGTTGGCCTTCCAGGGGGGGAGAGTGCTGTCGATGCTGGCGGTACACAGCACCGTCGTCTTGCCGGCAGAGATCAGCACGCTGCCGGGGGCTGCTCCAACAAAGTGGCGTTGAACTCGGATCGGTCGCAATTCTTCGGGTTGTCGCTGGTCGTGGCGCATGGGGGTCTCGTTCGTTTGCTCTTCGTCGCAGAAAAATTCAATTTGCAGATTGGTCAGCAACGTATTCTCGCAGCACATCGCGTTCAATGCGAGAGACTCGTTTCTGCCATGTCCCGTTCAGACAGAAGGCCTGGGGGACAGTTCTGCCGGCGCTCGCAGGCCGGTTGATGGGATGATCCGATCAGGCAGCTTTCCGCGTTCTTCGCTTCGTCAGCTTTTCAACGGGGAGCTCGTACAGGATGGATCGGCCTCTCTTTCCGATGACGTTGACGGCACCGGTTTTTCTCAGGCAATAGGCCATTTTCTGCGAGATCCACCGGGGGATCCGCGCCTCGCGCGCCAGATCCTCGGTGGTGAAGGGAGAGACCAGCGTCACCGGCAACAGAGCCCGCAGATCTGCCAGGGTACGCAGCGAATGCGACGAGACCACCTGCACGAGGCGTCTGTCTTCCACGCGGTAGTCGGGACCGAATCGCCGCCGCCGGACCTTACTGATGCGATGTTCTTCCTGTTCCGTCAGCACCACTTCCAGCGTCAATCGTTCGTGTGGGAAAAGATCGACGAAGTAGACCAGGTCCTCAAACAGGTGGAAGATTGATTCCCGTAAGGGGCTGAAACGCGACGAGATCACCGGGCCATCTTTTTTGGCACGCCGGATGAGTCGTTTGCGTGAGGCGAGTGGCTTCACGACCACGACTTCATGACGATCCAGAAGTGCACGGACTTTGCTGCGAAGAGCGCCCAGCGACGCCTGCTGGATTTCAAACAGAGTCCCGTCAACGACGGCGTCGATCCGATAACCATCGACCTGGACTTCAACGTCTTCTGCCGAACCGCTGTAAAGCAGCTTGAGTTCACGATGAAGTGTCGATTCCATGACAACCTGATCTGAGACAAGAATGGCGAGAGCCGAACCAAAATCGATCGCAGTCGCGGAGCCTCCGCACCTGAGAGTTCGCACCACGGCACCGGAGATTTGTAGCCAGAAATCCAGATTCCGTCGACGTCATTCGGGCTCGCTCGTCGGGGACTGTCCCGCAAGTTGCGGTCAAGTGTCAGAACGGATTCGGATGTTCCACGCCGGTTCAGGTCGAGGTGCAGAACTGGTTTCGATGTGCGGAGCTGGTTTATCCGTGGCGCCATGCCGTTTTTTTAAGACGGTGCGAGTCAGAGGGAAACGCCGAGGGCATGACCATGCGAGGGGAATCTGATAACTTGGACTCTGGGCCTCGTCAGGAACGCTCCGTATGGCTGTTTTTTGCTCCGCCGGGAGTGTCCGTTGGGCGACGTTCAGATGCCTGATGCCCCCATCCTCGATGAGCCCCCCAGATGCCCATACTTCTTTGACAAGTGCCTGTAATGACCGATCAGCCTTCCACTGAGCCGACTCGAACCCTGTTGCCCAAGCACGGAGCGTTACTGGGGCTGGATTACGGTACCAAGCGGATGGGGGTGGCTGTTTCGAATTCCGATCAGACGGTCGCTGTCCCCGTCGAGACCTGGCTTGTTCGGCAGCCGGCGGCAAATTTGAAGTACATTCGGGAACTGATTCAGGAATACCGGGCGGTGGGCATCGTACTCGGCCTTCCTATCCGAACGAATGGAGAAGAGGGGACCGCTGCCGCAGAGGTCCGCGAGTTCGGGACATGGGTGGCGGCGCAGACATCAATCCCTCTGGTCTACATTGACGAGAGATACTCGTCCGCCGAAGCCGAACTGTTGATCTGGATGCGGGGTGAATCGCCCTCTAAACGGAAGCAGCCTCTCGACAGTCTGGCGGCCAAGGTCATCTTGCAGTCTTATCTCGATGCTCCAGAACGAATCGTTCCCCCTCCGGCTCCTGGTACGGGCAGCAATCAGCCTGCAAGTTGAGTGCTCTAAATGTCGTCACGGCGACTTGAACGTTTCGCGTTGCAGAGGGGGCCCTCAGGTCGTGGACGAAGGGAAACGTCGGGGAAAGCTTCCGGAGCGAGCGAACTCCGTGGAGTCCGTTCCTGTCAGGGGATCCAGATCTGCGGTGTTCGGGGTTCGGGCTGAGTTGTTCGTGGCAGTCGGCGGGCTTTCATACGGACGTACGGTGGGATAAACCTGCCCCGGTAGCCGAAATGCTCGACGGGAGCTTGGGGATCGGCCCGTCGTGGTTCCCGCAGATCTTCGATCACGAATCCCGAGCGACACAGTCCACCCACCAGTTCATCCCAGCGATGCAGATATTCGACAGCGCCCCGTTCACGGTAGGATGTATCTTCCGTCCGGGGAAGGGGGCCTTCGTGATAGTATTCGATGCCAATCACGAAGTGATTGCGTTCATTGCGATGAGTGATTTGTGCACTTGTTGGCTGTTTGTGCTGGCTGATGTAAACGCCTCCATCGCGGCAGACCCGGGCGATCTCGGAATAGACCCGTAAGAGATCGGGGACGTAGCATGTGCTGACCGGTTGGTGGACGATGTCAAAGGACTGGTCTTCCAGCATGGACAGATCGTCCATCGACGCATGAATGGTTTTCACCGACAGCCTGCGGCGGGCGGCTTCGCGTTCATCAAGACTCAGCATCCCTTCGCTCAAGTCGACGACTGTGACACGGGCCCCTGCGGCAGCGTATAGAATCGACTGCCAGCCACCCCCCGAGGCCAGGCACAAAACGTCCATTCCAGCGACACTTTTGGGCAGCCATCCACGGCCGTCCAGGGTCTTGATCGGATCCAGGCATTCTTCATCAGTGGCCCGATGGGCAAACTGGCTTCCGTCCGACAGTCGATCCCAGGCCGCTCGATTCTGCCGACGATATTCTTCGTCGATCATGGGGTTCTCACACGGGTGACAGTACCAGCGACAACTCGTCGATTCGGGGAATGGACGAGCCCGGCTGGTCTTTGTCGGCATCTATTTTTGAATGGGCAATGCCTGAAAAACAAATCCAGGTCCATCCGAGTTTTTTAACGGGAATTCACTGAGAATCCGACCTCGTACAAGGTCGCCACGCAGATCCCGGTTGATTCCCTGCAAGGCTGTCTCGTCAAAATGTTTGCTCGGATAACGCTGAATCAGGCAGGTGAGCAGAAGGATTTCCTGGGGTGGGTAAGTCTTTTCAGGAACTGTTTCAGGGGCAGGTTCAGTCGTCTTTTCTTCATGTTTGGCCTCAGTCGGCGAATCCTGCGGAGGTTTCTCCGAGGGGGGATTGTCGTCCTCGGTCGCGACGCTCGATGAAGTCGTTAACAGGACACCGGCACTCGTAGCCGCGAGCAGGCTTCCGGCGAACTGTCGGCGGTCAATGCGCGAAGAGTGTGACATAGAGGACCGCACATCACCATTGAGGTCGACTCGAACGACCGAGTCCATCACGAATGATCTGGGTTGTTGACGGCGCAAACACACTCTGCCAGCTTTGCGTGGAGTGCGACCAGATGTGACCAGTTTTCCCAGTCGCAGCGGAAAACCCGTTCCTGGGGATTGTCCAAAACCAGTTCTTCGGGAGAAGGGTTCTCAATTTCCTGAATGGAATTCCTGACAACACGGCCGATCTGCTCGTGAACATAAGAAAGCAGGTCAGAGAGTTGAACTCGCTGCAGCGCGTCGAGCCGAATCGGAAGTTCCGGGCAGCCCTTTTGAAATGGCTCAACGGGTTCTTCCGGCGAGCGTGGCAACGGTGCGAAAAACTCGCAGTCGTCATCCTTGCTGTCGTCGTAGGTAATGCCGCTGCCCGCGTAAAATGTCTGGTCGGCACCACCGATCGGGGTTAGATCACTATCTTCCTGCTCCGACAGGAGCAGTAGACATCGCCCGACAGCGATGATGTCACCCGGTTGCAGAACCCGCATCTGGACCGCATGGCCATTAACGCGTGTTCCATTCGTGCTGTCGAGGTCTGTCAGGATGACGCGACCGGAGTGATCCTGCAGTTTTGCATGAAACCGGCTGATCCGGTCATCATTCAATTGGATGTTATTTTCATCCTCACGACCGACCGAGATTGGCAGGGGCAAGCGAGAATAGACCCGCCCCTGTTCCATGCCTTCGAGGACTCGAATTGTCACCCAGGTCATCGGACGATCCACATAGAGAATAAAGCCAAATGAGGAGGATCACTGAAGCCATGACAACCCATGATCAAAAATTTAACGCAAAAATGGTTTTAACACGCTGATTCTCCCGTCGTCAAGCGGCAGTACCTGTCCCGAAATGGTGTCCGGGATCGTGTTCCCGAATCTTGCGGAGGGAGAATCCGTTCAGTCCCGAGCGATGTCACGTCGAGGACGGGATGATGGATCCAGAGCCAGGCCGGGCGGCTCCATACAACTCCCCCTGTTCAAGTTGCGTCGTCTGGAAGCTGGTGGGGACTCGTTGCCGAAGATGGGGAGGGTTCGGCTTGGTGGAATTCGACCGTCTGATCACATACAAGTTCCCGACTTCTGCCGAGCGATGTCCGTACGGTTGTGAGAAGGGCGAGTGGGGCCGGGAGGCCTGTTCATGCCCTTCGGCGAAGATGCCAAGTGTCGCGAAGCCCAAATTCGCTGGACTTTGTACCATGTGAACGTTTTGCTGTGAATTGGCGTGGATCCCGGGGCAGTAAACGCTAGCACGCCGTCAATGTCAAATCGGTTGGTTCGTCGGTGTGATCATGATGGCCCTCGCCGAACCTAGAGAAGTAATTTGAAAGAATACGCCCGGCCTGTGGCTGTCATTGGGCTGGTTTTCAGTGGGGATTCCTCTCATGTCCGAAACTTTGTCAACCATCGAGCAACTGCGATGGAAGAAATTCCCGTTGCTCAATGATGGTTTCGTCTGCCTCGTCGACGTGATGGGTGACGACTCCGCTGTCGTACAGGCTGCCCGGGTCAGCTACGGCGCCGGCACGAAACGAGTTTCTGACGATCGTTCGCTGATTCGATATCTGCTGAGACATCGGCATACGACTCCGTTTGAAATGGCTGAAGTCAAGCTGCTGGTCCGCGTCCCCATGGACTGCTGGCGCCAGTGGATTCGGCATCGGATGGCCAATGTCAATGAGTACAGCACCCGTTATTCCGAAGCGATCGACTCGGCGCAGACCACCGATCCCTCGTCCTGGCGAGCCCAGGCCACTCAGAATCGGCAGGGGAGTGGTCAGTCTTTACCGATCGAGGTTGGACAGCAACTGACGGAGGCGGAACGGCAACTTCAGGATCTGTCTCGCCAGACGTATGAAGACCGCTTGTCGGCAGGAGTGGCGCGTGAGCAAGCCCGTAAGGATCTGCCGCTGTCGACCTATACTGAAGCCTACTGGAAAGTCGATCTGCACAACCTGCTGCACTTTCTTGCGCTCAGAATGGACTCGCATGCTCAGCAGGAAATCCGGTTGTATGCGACGACCATCGGGCGCGAAATTATCCGCCCCCTGTTCCCGGTGGTCTGGGAAGCCTTCGAGGATTATCGCATCGGTGGATCATCGCTCAGTCGACTGGAGCGTGAAGTGATCCAGCGACTGACGGCGCGTGGTGCAGCAACCAATTCGGCACCTCCGTATACTGAAGCAGACTTCATGAATGTTCAGGATCCGACATGGGTTGACCTGGCCCGCTGTCGTGAACGAGATGAGTGTCGAAGCAAGCTGGTCGACCTGGGACTGCTGGTTCGGTCCGAACCAGCTGCGGCAAGTTAGCGCGGCAATGGACGGGAACTGGCCCGGAGGTTCCCTGCCAGTCGAGATTGACGCGAGTGTTACAGCTCAAGGATGACACGGGTTGAACAGGTTGCGTGGTGGGTGAACAATGAATGCCCGCCCAGCGAGTTTGCCTGAATGAGTGAAATTGACTGCGGACGACGAAAGTGTTGAGGAATGACGCTGATCACGCTCGATTACGGGGCCTCGGAACGCTGGGAAAGCGAACTTCCTGATAACCGTATTTTGTATTCGGGACTGGGGCCTGAACCGCTGGCCGATCCCGTTGGAGCGGCGAGAGAAAGCGTACGTCAGCCGATCGAGTTTCCCGCGCTGGAACTGGCTCTGGTCCCCGATGACCGCGTGACGATCGTGCTTGATCGTGGTGTCCCTTCCGGGGCGGAAATTATCAGTGGGATCTGGTCGTCGTTTGCCTCGGCCGGGATCAATCCCTCCAGTGTGCTGATTCTTCAGCCTGCATCAATGCTGAAGCGTAACCTGGCCGACCCGCGGCGACTGTTGCCGCCCGAAGTGCGAGATCAGGTGACGTGGAAAATCCACGATCCGACCGTGGCTGACTCCACCGGCTATCTGGCTTCCAGTGCGGCGGGCGAACGACTGTATCTGTCACGAGATGTTCTGGACGCCGATTTCGTGCTGCCGATCGGGCGCTTTGGCTTTGACGCGATGCTCGGCAGACGTGAACTGACCAGTGCTTTCTATCCTGGCTTGTCGACTCCGGACGCGTTTGCAAAGTCGCTCGGACAGGGGCACCAGGAACTCGGGCCGGACGATGAACGTCCCTTGCGGCAACTGGTCAATGAAATTGCCTGGCTGCTGGGGGTTCAGTTCGCCATTCAGGTGCTTCCTTCGCGAAGCCATGCGGGAATGTCCGCCATTCTGGCGGGAAGCACCGACCGGGTGGCAGAACAAGGCAGGAAGCTGCTGGACGAACATTGGCGCGTGACGCTCGATCAACGGGGCGAGACTGCACTGGTCGCTATCCCCGGTTCGGGTGACGAGACTTCCTGGGATGATCTCGGCGCGGCGGTGGAAGCGGCTCGTAAACTGGTCGTTCAGGGGGGCCGCATCATTGTCTTGTCCGATCTGGCCGCAGAGCCGGGGGCAGGAATCGAAATGATCGGCAACAGTCGTTCGGCCAAAGCCGCCCTGCGCCCCCTGCGAAATGCCGCACCGCCGGACGTGTTATCGGCATCACAAATTGCTTCCGCTGCAGACTGGGCTTCAATTTACTTGCTCAGTCGTCTCGACAGCCAACTCGTCGAACGGTCATTCATGACACCGCTGGAAGACCCACTCGAGGCCGCTCGGCTGCTTGCTTCGTGTGATGGATGCATCGTGTTGGCGGGGGCACAGCACGTTTACAGCGAAATTCAGGAATAACCTTACTCGCGTAAGAAAGGCCAATCGATGGACAATGCCCGAGGGAATTCAAGCCAGTTAGGGGCCGTTGAGTCTCTGGGGCCGGTCCGCTCGTCGCTGCACTGTTTCGCGATGCTGGCGTGCCTGCTTGTGTCACCGCTTTGGATCGCGGGTGCCGTCTACGCTGATGAGGAATTTCCTCCCGAGTTGACTCAGTTTGAGTCTGACCCGCGTAACCCTCTGTTCCTCGGAGCGGGGGAGGGGCATTGGGATGTCAAGATTCGGGAACGGGGCTGGATTCTGCGTGAAGGGAACCAATGGAAAATGTGGTACACCGGCTACGACGGAACCCGCCCGGGTCAGAAGAAGCTGGGCTACGCCACGTCCACGGATGGCTACGTCTGGCAGCGGGATTCCCGAAACCCTATCTATTCGGAACATTGGGTCGAAGATGTCTGCATCATTCCCCATGAGGGGATTTACTATATGTTCGCGGAAGGGGCACAGGACCAGACGCATCTTCTCACGTCGCGCGATGGAGTTTCGTGGCAGCGAGTGCGGCGGCTGGATGTGCGCAAGGTCAACGGCGAACCGATTTCCGATGGCCCGTATGGAACTCCGACTGCCTGGTTTGAGAACGGCAAGTGGTACTTGTTCTACGAACGTGGGGATCGGGCAGTCTGGCTGGCGACATCGTCAGATACCGAGGTGTTCACCAACGTCAAAGACGAACCGGTATTGGAACCGGGACCCGAAGAGTATGACTTCAATCAGATTGCTCTCAACCAGATTTTCCGACACAAGGGGCGCTACTACGCAGTCTTTCACGGGGCTCATAAATCGGAAGATCCCGGCACGCCATCCATCTGGTCAACAGGATTGGCCGTTTCAGATGATCTGATTCACTGGAAGAAGTACGCTGGCAACCCCCTTCGACCGACGAAGGAGAATAAGTCGAGCGGGATGCTGATCTTTGACGGCGAACGATTCCGTCTTTACACAATGCACAACGAAGTCAACGTGCATCATGTCAGGTCGCAGGCCACTCCTTGAGATGTTGAGTCAGTTACTCGCTGCTGTACCAACAGCCATCATGCTGCTTGATCGTTCAGCGTTCACAGGGATCTGGTACGTTAATTTGCGGTGTCGGGACAGAGAGACTCGCTGGGTTCATCTGCCAAACCGAAACAGGTGTGCGTCTTCGTTCGGTCGTCCCTGGATCAGGTCACTCAGGATTTCGGCCGCGATCACACTATAGGTGATTCCGTTTCCACCGAATCCAAGGGCGAAGTGGGCATTCGTGATTTCCGGAGAAGGGCCGATGTAGGCGAGCCCGTCCTTCGTTTCACCAAATGTTCCCGCCCAGGCGTATTCGCTTTCGAGTGGAAAGTCGGGGAAAAGCGATTTCAGTCGCTCCAGCAGGCGATTCTTCTTGAGGTCGAGCTGAGCGTCACGGCGAGCGGGAGAACGAAAGGGATCGTCTTCACCGCCGGCCAGAATTCGTCCCTCGGCAGTGCGCCGGAGATAAAGGTAAGGACGAGCAGACTCCCAGATCAGGCAGGGTTGCTTCCAGACTTGCGGCTGATCAGGCGCCGTAATCAGCGCGTAGGTACTTTTTAACGTCACGATTTTTTCCCGCAACGCGGTTTGGGCTTCATAACCGTTCGCGAAGACCATCACCTTGGCTCTAATGATCGCATCGCGATCTGTGGTAAGTTCAACCCCAGTACCGGTCGACTTCCAGGCGAGAACCGTGGTCCGGTCATAAACACGCAGACCCCGGTTCAGCCCCGCTTCCAGCAGACGATGTGTCAGTCGAAAGGGATCCACGGCAGCGGCTTGTTGGGACAGAATTCCCCCCTGCGCCTCGAAACCGAATTCATTCCGGATATCGAGCGTACTCCGCCAGCGGACCGGAAAGTCATGTCGGGCACGGAGTTCGCACTCAGTCTGCAGCGCCGGGATGTCCTGGGGCTGGGAAGCCAGATACAGGCTTGGTTGGCGTTCGAAGTCACAGGCGTCATCCAGCCCCGAAACAATCTCGGCAAGTTGGTCGATGGCATTCGAACAAAGTCGGTAAGCACGAACAGCCGCATCCTTGCCGATCATCTCTGCCAGATCGGTCAGATGGGTATCAACCTCGTATTGGAGGAGGGCGGTGCTTGCACTAGTGCTTCCCTGGGCAATTTCTCGGCGGTCCACCAGAACGACCGAAAGGCCCTCCTGAGTCAGCCGATGCGCTACCAGAGCACCAGTGATGCCACCCCCCAAAATGGCAACGTCACAGTCCTCGTCACTTTTCAGCGGAGGGTAACAGCGAAGAAGTCCATTTTTTACAGGCCAGAACGGAAGGTCTGATTTTAGATCCATGCAGACTAGTCTCACTCATCTCAGATGCAGATCACGGATGTCTCGTCAGGGCTGCGTCGGGAAGGGTTATTGCCTCGCTGCTGTTCGTTCCAACTCTTCCCCACAATGATGAGGGGTAACCCGACCTGTGCGGCGAGGGAAATAACGAAGCAGAAAGGTTCCCATTGTGCTGGATGCATGGCCTGACTCGTGGCAATGAACCTTGAGCGTCCACTTAGCATATGCGATGCCACAATCGTCGAAATCGCTACCTGTCGCTTGGCAATTTGATTTTGAGATGAACCGGATCCCAGAAGAACGGGTCCCCCATGACGTTGATCGTCACTGAAGTCCCGGCACTAAGTTTGCTACTTCCATTCTGAAAAGGGAGCACCGCAGAAAATAAAGGAACCTTCCAATGCAGCGACAAACTGAACAAACACAGTCTGTATGGATGGCAACCGCTTCAATTCCTGGTCGGCCAGTCCTGCAGAAAGACTTGAAGGTCGATGTTTGCGTGGTTGGTGCGGGGATCGCTGGTATCTCGACAGCTTACTCACTGGCAAAAGCCGGTAAGTCGGTGGTGGTCGTTGACAGTCGGCGGATCGCTGCCGGCCAGACGCAGCGGACGACAGCTCATCTGTCCAACGCCCATGACAACCTCTACAGCGAGGTCGAAAAAGTTCACGGCGTCAACGGAGTTCGGATCGCCGCCGAAAGCCATACGGCTGCGATTAATCGAATCGAAGAAATCGTCCGGAACGAGGGAATCGACTGCGACTTCCACCGTCTTCCCGGTTACCTGTTCTGTCCTCCCGGGCAGAAGACCGACATATTGGATAAGGAACTTGAGTCAGCGACACGGGCAGGTCTGAAAGGTCTCGAAATTGTGGGACGTGCGCCGCTGACGACTTTCGATACCGGGCGGGCTCTTCGCTACCCGAATCAGGGCCAGTTTCACCCGCTGAAGTACATTTCTCATCTGGCGGAATCGATCCAAGAGATGGGGGGACATGTTTACGAAGATACCCCGGTCCGTCAGGTACATGGCGGAAGTGTGCCGTCCGTAGAAACGTCAGTCGGCCCTACGATTACGGCCAAGTCTGTTGTGGTGGCCACCAACTCGCCCGTCAACGATATCTTTGCGATGCATACGAAGATGGCTCCGTATCTTACCTACGTCATCGCCGCACGAATTCCGGCTGGCAGTATTACTCGGGGTTTATTCTGGGATACAGAAGAGTACTATCATTATGTTCGGCTGCAGAAATTTACGGATGCGGAAGACCTGATTATTATCGGCGGGGAAGATCATAAAGCGGGGCAGGTCAACGATCAGGCCGAGCGACATTTTCGCTTGGAAAACTGGGGTCGAGAACGGTTTTCGATGATGGGAAAAATCGAATTCCGCTGGTCTGGTATGGTGATGGAGACGACGGACGGGGGCGCCTTTATTGGCAAGAATCCCGCAGATCAAGAGAACGTTTATATTGCAACCGGTGACTCGGGAATGGGGATGACTCACGGAACGATCGCCGGGATCCTTCTGACACAATTGATTCTGGGTCACGATCACCCCTGGGCAAAATTTTATGATCCGGCACGTAAACCGGTTTCAGGAATGGCCTGGCGTAACTTCGTGTCAGAGAACTGGAACGTGGGCACGGAGTACGTCGTCGACTGGCTCTCGGGTGGCGACCGGAGTTCGGCTGATGAACTGGAACGGGACGAGGGAACCGTCCTCAGGCGAGGCCTTTCCAAAGTCGCGGTTTATCGAGATGAGGCTGGAGAATTGCACGAATGCTCTGCTGTGTGCCCGCATCTGGGCTGCATCGTTCACTGGAACAACCTCGAAAAGGTGTGGGACTGTCCGTGCCACGGATCGCGGTTCGATGCTTACGGGCAAGTCGTGAACGGCCCCGCTATTTCCGCCCTGGAGCCGGTGGATAAAAGTGTTCCTCAGGAATCCCAGTCAGGCTAGTGCAGCAGTTTTGCGAGTTCCGTCGACCAACCGCTCGCGGGGTGCATTCTGACACGAGACGGATGTCGCCTCGCACAGGCAAGATCTTCGTCCGCAACACCGATAGACGGGATCGCAGGGGCAATCACGCGGTTAGATCTCTCAACGGGACTGGTTGGCCCGGTCTGTCCATCGCGCCCAGCCAACCACCCCGTCAAAAATGAGGGTCGTGTTCCGGGCTGCGAATCAGATAAGTGGTAAGTTCGTCGCGGTGATGTAATCCCGCACAGACTCTTGCCCTCGTGATGTGGCTTATTTTCCCGCCCCGCTACCGGGGGTTGTGGAGTCGACGGACGGCAGCTGACCGGGATATATTCCCTCCGGCGAGCTGGCGGACGCTGTCGAGCCGTCTCAAGCGGCTAGGGGTTGCCCCTTTTCGGGGAGAAAAGCGGCCTCCCCGCACTGCGCCGTCGACACAGTATGAAGAGAATCTGCGGAGCTTTCCGTAATGCCATCGCTGAAGCGAAACGTGATCCCGATCGTCGTCAGCATTATCGGCTGTACGCTGATGGTCGTGTTTCAAAGGTTTACTCCCAACCTTTTCAGTGGAATTCCAACCTCTCTGGCGTTTACGCTCATGATCGCCGTGAGTGGAGTACTGGGGGGATGGAGGTCCGGAGCCATCTCCACGACTTCAGGGATCTTAACGGCCCTGTTCCTCTTTTCGCCCTCGTATATCCAACGAATTAGTGACGATCGGTCCGGATTAGTACGTCTCATGTCGTTCGCAATTCTCGGAGCAATCCTCTGCGGGATAGGGGAATTGCTGCAACGGGCCTGGCGCCGTATCGACGACCGCCAGCAGGAGCTCGAAGCCGAGATTCGGCTGCGTCGTCTAACGCAGCTTGCGGAACAGGCTCGTGCGGATGAGTTGATGACGACGTTGGCGAGTATTGCGGACGGGGTGATCACGACCGACAGTGAAGGGCGGGTCCGGTTCATTAATTCGGTAGCAGAAGCACTTGTCGGGTGGAAACGGTCTGAAGCGGTAGGGCAACGGCTTGCCAGTGTGTTTCGGGTGGTCAATGAACAGACTCATGAGCCTGTCGAAAATCCCGCAGACCTTGCACGACGACAGGGTGTTACGATTGGTTTCGACAAGCCGACATTGTTGATCGCCCGCGATGGGACCGAGCGACTGATTGATGAGTCGGCGGCACCCATCCAAACGGAACACGGTCATATCAGTGGCACGGTGCTGGTGTTCCGCGACATCACCGAAAAGCGGAAGACTCAACTCGCCTTACAGGAACAGCAGCAGCGGGCTCTGGTCCTTCTGGAAAGCATCAGTGAGGCGTTCTTCTCGATCGATCGTGAGTGGAAATTCACGTATGTCAACGGGCCGGCAGGTAGGCTTCTTAATGCCACCGCGGATCGGCTTGTCAGAAGGTGCTTGTGGGATGTCTTCCCGGGTTTTACGGGAAGTGAGTTCGAAGCCGTTTTCAGGATGGCAATGGATCGTCACCAGGAGGGTTCGGTCACCGCATTCTCTTCCGATCTCAACTGCGACGCCGAAGTGCGGGCTTATCCCACTCCAGAGGGGATTTCTGTCTTTGTCAACGACGTCAGTAAACGTCGACGCATGGAAGCCGAACGAGATGCATTGTTACGTCAAATTGACTTTGAGCGGGCACGACTGGCCGATATTTTCGAGCATGCACCCTCATTCATGTGTGTGCTCTCCGGTCCAGATCATCTGATCGAGCGGGCAAACGACCGCTACCGCGAACTGATTGGCGATCGCGACGTGGTCGGGATGACGATCCGCGAAGCATTTCCCGAGATTGCCGGTCAGGGCTACTTCGAAATCGTCGACGGTGTCTATCGCAGTGGAGAGACTCGCTTCGACACCGATCAGAAAGTGGTTTTTAATCGCAACGGGCAGTTGGAAGAACGCGTCATTGACTTTGTCTATCAGCCATTGAAAGACGCCAGGGGAGCGACCACGGGCGTACTGCTTCAGGGAATCGATTTAACCTCGCGTCAGAAAGCCGAGAATGACCTTGCACGCGTCACGGCCGAGTCGGAACGGCAACGCAGAATGTTCGAGACCGCGCTCTCGAACACCCCGGACTTTATCTACCTTTTCGACTGTGAGGGCCGATTTACTTATGTCAACAAATCATTGCTGACACTGTGGCAGAAAGAAGCCTCGGAGGTTCTGGGACGGAACTTCGAAGACCTGAACTATCCTGCGGACGTTGCCACCCTACTGCAACGGCAGATCGAGGATGTCGTTCGCACTCAACAGCCTGTACGAGATGAGGTTCTCTTTACCAGTTCTCTGGGGACGCGGTCCTACGAGCATATCTTCACGCCCGTTTTTGGTTCAGACGGTGAGGTTGAGGCCGTTGCGGGATCGAGTCGGGACATCACAGACCGAAAAGAATCGGAACGAGCCCTGCGGCAGGCCGACCGCAACAAGGATGACTTCCTGGCATTGCTGGCTCACGAACTGAGAAATCCCCTGGCACCGATCCGGAATGGATTGCAGGTCCTGCGTTTGTCGCAGAACGCAGAAGAGCGAGACCACGCTCAGACGATGATGGATCGACAGTTGACCCATATGGTCCGGCTGATTGATGACCTGCTGGATATGTCTCGGATCAACCGCCACAAGATGGAACTCCGTCGGACCCGTCTGACGCTGGAGGAAGCGATCAACAGCGCTGTCGAAACGGCGATGCCCGCGATCCAGGCTGCTGGACACACGCTGGAAATCCATCTTCCCCCCCAGCCCGTCTTCCTGGATGCGGACCTGACGCGACTCGCCCAGGTGTTTAGTAATCTGCTGACGAACTCGGCCCGCTACACGCACGATGCAGGGCTCATCTCTGTGGATGCGACACTTTCCGGAGATGAAGTGTGTGTGACGGTGAAGGATAATGGGATCGGTATACCTGCCGATGCACTTCCTCACCTGTTTGATATGTTCTCGCAAGTCGATCGTTCGATGGAACGGGCAACCGGCGGCCTTGGTATCGGCCTCGCGCTCGTCAAAGGATTGGTCGAAATGCATGGGGGAACTGTCAGGGCGGCGAGTGAAGGTTTGGACAAGGGTAGTGAGTTTACCGTGCGCCTTCCCGTGATCTCGGACGATCCCCCGCAACCACCTGCCCGGAAGGCTCCCGAGGGCCTTCAGACGACCCCCTCCAAACGACGAATCCTGGTCGTTGATGACAATCAGGATTCCGCATCATCCATGGCGATGATGCTGCGGCTACTGGGAAATGAAACGGATCTGGCTGCTGATGGGATTGAGGCGGTTGAGCGAGCAGAATCATTTCAACCTCATGTTATTCTGATGGATATCGGGATGCCTCGGCTGAACGGCTTAGATGCCGCTCGGCGTATTCGTCAACAGGAGTGGGGGGCCGACATGAGGATCGTGGCTCTGACCGGCTGGGGTCAGGAGTCGGACCGCGAACAGTCCTGGGAAGCGGGCTGCAACGGACATCTGGTGAAACCGGTCAGCCTGGACGATCTTCAGAAAATGCTGAACGAGCCCTCTTTTCCTGGGGGGACTCGCGGGGTTTAATCGCCTCGTCAGATCGACTGGAGTTCTCCAATACCTACGTAGTGGACTGGCCCGCTAGCCTGAACTCAGCTGCAAGTTTGTCAACGAAAGTTCTCGGGTAAAAAACTAGGAGACAGGTTCTGACAGCAGGCTGGCTCGTACCACTTCTGCCCGATCAAACAGATCCTCGGCCCGTTTGTCACCAAGATGCTCGCGGACCCATTGATAGCCTCGGGAAAGCCCCGAACATCGCTTCGTGTTGTGAGCGTCTGACGCCAGAATTGCTTCCCGGTAAGTCCGTAAAAATTGCTCCGCAAAGGCGTTGGCTTCAGGACCGAAATTGCCGATCAGCGAATCAACAGTAATTTGCAGCCACGCACCCGCCTCAACCAGTGGCCGAACCAATTCCGGCTGTTCCCGAAAAAAGACGTGCCTCTCGGGATGAGCGACGATCGGTATCATTCCCTGACGACGGATCCACTCAATCAGTTCTGCCGCGTCAGGAGGAAATAAATCGACGGACCAGTTGAATTCGAGCAGCGTGAAGGTCTTCCGGTCGCCTAGATGGCAAAAGACATCGTCCTCAAACTCACGCCGGTAGACGGTGGAATCGTAAACCTGGATTTCGGAACCGGGTAGCACCGTCAACGGGATTCCGGCCCCCTTCAATTCCTGGTTAAAGGCCTGGACGTGAGGCAGTACATCAGCACGAAGCAAGTGAATCAGCCGATGACAATGAGGAGTCGCGGTAACTACTGTTACGCCATCCTCGACATAGGCACGAGCCAGCTTCAGACTTTCCTGCAGGTCTCGCGGTCCGTCATCGACACCTGGCAAGATATGGCTGTGGAGATCAATCATTCCCGGGGCGGTCCGTCATTGAAAAAGTGAGCGTCACTCCGCTTCCGTCGTGCGGAAGTGGCCTCAAATTGTAAATCACTTCGCATGCTCCTGCACATACGTCTTTCCGCAACAACTTTTAAAGGTATCCCCGCCCCACGTGAGCTTCTGCCAAAATCTAATCGAGGCCTCAAATCTCAACCATCATTTCCCCTCGTCGCACTACTGTCGCCAGCCACGACCCTTTCCAGGCCCGACCGAATGGAAAGGGGGGACCTGCGAGTGTACATTCGGGCCGACGCTGAGGGGGCGATTGTCCCTGGATCTGTTCGCAATGTTGTGTCACCCCTGTCAGACGCCAGAGGAACAAGAATGTCGATTCCCTTCCGCAGTACCAGTTCAAGTAAGAACGTAGACCATTCCTCAAGCACCCTCCGCAACACGAATCCGGTAGTGCCCACCGTTTTGGGACGCATCGCAAATCCCGTTTCCCTGGTGCAGTGGTGTCTCTGTCTCCTGGTGGTCCTCGTGGGGCACAGCCTGATTGCCGCGGATTCACCTCCCGCTGGTGAAGGCGCTGCAACGGACGAGGCGACTCGACGGTTGCAAGCGGAATTCACGCGGCGACCCGACATCAATCCCGATTTACTGGCGGATGCTCGTGTGTTTCTCCGAGCGGCTGTTTGGGCTCAACGGTATGACGGGCCGCTCACGCCCGGTGACCGCGCCGTCGTGGATCAGGCTCTGGCGACCGGTTTGCATCGCCTCCAGCAACTTCAGAACAACCAGTCCCCCTGGACCAAGCGGAAAGGGAATCTTGTCCGCGGGTACGTCTCCGCCGTCGACGGCTCTGCACAACCCTTCGGACTGATCATTCCCAAAGGCTATGACGGGTCCCGTCCCACGCGACTGGATGTTGTCCTGCATGGAAGCTCCAAGCCGGTCGGGATGAGCGAGCTTCGCTTCATGTCTCGATTCGGTCTGACCGACAGTGCGGACGCGACCGGACCCGACGTGGACTACATCGAGCTCCACCCGTTGGGGCGAGTCGAAAATTGCTACCGGTGGGCCGGCGAGACCGACGTGTTCGAAGCGATTGAAGCCGTGTGCCGCAACTACAACATTGACCGCGATCGAATCGTCCTTCGGGGGATGTCGATGGGGGCATCGGGCACGTGGCATCTGGGATTGAAGCATCCTGATCGTTTCGTCGCACTCGGTCCCTACTGCGGTTATGTGGATACTCATCGATTCTCGGAAACTCCGATTCCCTCATTTATCAAGGTCGGCCCACTTCCCGAATATCAGGAGTTGGGCCTGCATATGCTCGATTCCGTCGACTATGCAGCGAATGCCGGTGTCGTCCCTGCGATTGCCGCCATCGGCGGTCAGGACATCTTCTTTCAGGCTCACGTCATCATGGGTGAAACATTTGCAAAGGAAGGACTGCAAATGATCAACCTGATTTCCCCCGGGACGGGACACGTGATTGATCCTGTCACGCATGCCGAACAGATGCGATTGATCGGAATGCATGTGCACAAGGGGCTGGATCATACACCTCGTGAGCTGCGCTTTGTCACATGGACTCTCAAGTACAGTCGCTGTCACTGGATCGAACTGCTCGGCCTGCAGCAGCACTACGCTCGAGCAGAGATCAAATCCAGGATCCGGGATGACGGCAGTATCGACATCGTGACACTGCAGAACATTACTCGCTTTGCCCTGGAACCACGGGTTCTTTCGGCCAAGGGAACCACGGTACGAATCGCCGGTCAGGAACTGCAACTTCCCGCTTCGAAACACCCCCTTGTCCTCGCGCTTCAGGAGGGGAAATGGGTCTGTCTCGGGGATCGACATGCGGTGAAACTCGCAGGTAAACGTCCCGGGTTGCAAGGTCCCATTGACGATGCCTTCAGTTCTCCTTTCCTCTGCGTACGCGGGACAGGGAAAGCCTGGAACCCCGAGATCCACGCGTGGGCTGACGCCAGCCTGCGGCGGTTTGAGTACGAATGGGCTCGTTACATGCGGGGAGACCTGACCGTCAAAAACGATACCGAGGTGACGGCCGAAGACCTCCGGGACAAACATCTGATCCTCTTTGGTGATCCTGGCAGCAACTCCCTGATCGCGAAGGTTCTCCCCAGTCTGCCTCTCACGTGGACCCCTGAAACGTTGACGCTCGGAAACCGCGACTACGCGTCTGTCGGACACGCTCCTGCACTGATCCACCCCAGCCCTCTGGCGGCCGATCGCTATGTGGTGATTAACAGCGGACATACCTTCCATGAAAAAGAGTTCGCAGCGTTCAACTACTTGTTGTTCCCGCGGCAGGGAGACTGGAGCGTCATTAAAGTGACGCCCGGGGCGGAACAATGGCAACCAACGAATGAAGCCTTCCCCGAAGAGGTGATTCAAGCGGACTACTTTGATGAGAACTGGCAAACCTCCGTTAAAGCGAGGTGATGGGTAGGTGTAATAGGGCTGGCTCCTGACCCTGTTGTTTGAGGAGTCGGCCTAGGAATGGGATTGGTGTCCGTGGGACGAATCCCAAAAACAAAAAAATTCTTGAACGTCCAGCAGGAAACAAATCAGACTGAATATCAAGGCCGCCGCAGGTGGTTGCGGGTCGTAGTGAGGAGTACAAAAGGAGCAGAAAATGGTTACCTACTACGTCGCGTCTCCGATTCGACATGCCCTGGTCACGGCAGAGAGTGAAGTCGATGCCTGGATTGCTGGCCATGCCGCACTCCACCGAATCCACACAGAACTGCTCGACCGGACCGGTGAAGATTTTCCTGTCGAGATCAGCCATGTCCGCCTGGCGACGCCCGAAGATATCGCCATCTGGCAGCGGTTGAACGAACCCCCCGTCGAATACACTCACGATTCGACAGGGATCTAGCCAGACCCACCGTCATGTTCTCCGATGTCTGCACTTGAGAGGTTGCTTTCCGGCAAGGCCTCTCAATCTCCCTCGTGGTTCATTGCGGGACGGAGGACTTCCGACTGTTCATAACGTCTTCGACGGAATCACTCCCGGTGGGGCGATGGAAACACAGTGTCGGGCCCTCGAAAGCTTCAGGCGGCCGTAGCGTCCCGCAGTGGCTGCTCGTCGTGGAAGCACCCTGATGTTTACATTAAGCCGTCGAGGGCTTCTGTGCCGCTCCGTAGCGGGCGACGATTGATCGAATGAATCACTTCCAGCAACCGCTTCTTCGCTCGTCGATAATCACGGGCCGCCAGCGCCGCATGGCGGTAGCTTGTCCGCTGGATAATTGGATCCTCTGCAATCGGCGTCAACTCGGGAATCTGCTGCGGTGATGCATGCACCCCCGCGTGGACAGGAGTTCCCGGAATGACGTTGAACGTGTTGAAGCGAATTCGATCGATGTGTTTGGCGTGCTCTTCGAAGAACTTGCGCGTCTCGTCCAGATCGGCCGCCGTCTCCGTGGGAAACCCGTGAAAGGCAGTGCAGCGTACGCTCAACCCTGCTTCGTAGGCGTCGACCACAAATTGCCGGTAGTTCTCGATCAGCGACCCCTTCTTCATTCGATCGAGCAGTCGCTGGCTTGCTGTTTCAAAACCGAAACTGACTCGTCGCATACCGGCGTTCACAGCGGCGCGAAGATCCTCAGCCCTCAGACCGTTATCGGGGCGTTTATCGACGTGTACCGTGCCAATCCATTCGGCTCCGGGCACGGCTGACTGAATTCCCCCGACGATCTCTCGCCAGACCCGCACGTCAGAATTGAGCTTCAGGTCGAGGAACAGGAAGTGACGGGCGTCGTGCCGAGCGGCAAGTTCCCGCATCTCGTTCAGGACGACCGGGGCAGACCGGGTTCGGAAGGTGCGACCGTTGACGGAAACGACGTCGCTGCAAAAGACGCACTGACTCCAGCCGCAACCGCGACCCGACATCAGCGGGATCACCCGCATGCGATATTTGTCCCAGGGAAAGTCGGAAAAATCAGGGATGGGAAGTTGATCAAGTTCTCGCAGGGGCGGAGCTTCAGGGGCAACCCGACCGTCCGGCAAGACAATCCCCGGAAACTGAAGCAGGTCACCACCGGCGATGGCTGTACGAACCAGTTCCGGCAGGATGAGGTCTGCCTCGCCCCCATAAATGGCGGTGAGACCGGGAACACTTCTCCAGGCGTCGGACGTCGCGGGGATATTGAAGACAGGGCCCCCCAGCAGCATGGGAATTCCCCGGCTGTGAGCAATCCGCCCGATCTCGACGACGGATGGATAGTGCTGCAGGTACGCTGACAGCAGTAGGATATCTGGCTTCTTCGCCAACGCCCGGTCGCACTCTGCCACCACCACGGGATGAGGCCGATTGATCCACCAGGACCGCATCCGCCGCGCTGTGTCTCGCATCCCCAGCAGGAATGGGTTACTCGTCAGATGAAATCGACGAATCCAGTGGTCGATGCGACCTTCCTGTTTTTCTCGCGCGACCGCCGGGACGCCATGAGACAGCGGACACAAGACGTCGACATCGAAACCCGCTTTACGGAGTGATGCCACCAGCAGGCCGATGGCCAGTGTGGGGAACGTGGCGAAGTTGTTAAGGTCAACAATCAGGACTTTCTGCTTCATTCTCACGCCCCGCGGTCTGAAAAGGAGAGTTATCGGAACTGCTGCCCCCTGGGCGACGTCGCAATCTCTTGTTTAGTCAGGTGTTCAGTGTGCACGTGGGTTAACTTCGTACTGATATACTCATCAAATCCATTTTAAGTCAACTGGCTCACTGACTGTGCCGAAATCCTCGCATCAGGGACTCCGGGATCTCGATCGAGCCCCGCGAACCCGCCACGGATCTGAGTTCGCAAGCTTACGATTCGCACTCTTTACTGCCGAGGAATCCAGGTTCCTGCTCCGTTTTGCGTCTGCGCGACTTCGACAAGGATCCACAAAATGAATCGCTGGATATCTGAACACGTGGTATCATGTCACTGGAAACCAACATGAAAATCATGCTGAGGCAGTATCAACAGAATCCGCGTCTGTTCGTGATTTACGTTCGTGCCGGCTGCTTCCTTTGACTGGCGTTATGGAGTCCAAAGCGACTGTCCGAGTCGCACTCTCAAATGTCTGCTCTGCCGTTACTACAGGAGTCTCATCATGGCGACGATGAAAGCCGCTGTCGTTCGCGATTTCGGAAAGCCTCTCCAGATTGAGGAACTTCCCGTCCCCGAGGTGGGGCCTGGCCAGATCCGGGTCAAGATCGAAACCACGGGGGTCTGCCATACGGACCTGCATGCGGTGCAGGGGGACTGGCCGGTCAAGCCGACGCTCCCCTTCATCCCCGGTCATGAAGGGGTCGGTTATGTTTGCGCAGTCGGCTCGGGCGTCAAGCATATTAAAGAGGGGGACTGTGTGGGGATTCCCTGGCTTCACACCGCGTGTGGTTACTGTGAGCACTGCCTCGGGGGCTGGGAAACTCTCTGTGAACGTCAGAAGAACTCTGGCTATTCGGTCAACGGAAGTTTCGCCGAGTACGTGATTGCCGATCCTAATTTCGTGGGGCGAATCCCCTCCGGCGTCGATCTGGTCGAGATCGCGCCGGTGTTGTGCGCGGGGGTCACCGTTTACAAAGGCTTGAAGGTGACCGATACACACCCGGGAAACTGGGTTGTCATCTCCGGGATCGGAGGACTGGGCCATCTGGCAGTTCAATACGCGATCGCCATGGGACTGAACGTCGCAGCCGTCGACGTGGACGATACGAAGCTGGAATTTGCTCAGAGGCTGGGAGCGAAAGTGACAGTTAACGCCCGTCACTGCGATCCGGCCGCCTACTTGACCAAAGAGATCGGGGGAGCTCATGGAGTCCTGGTGACGGCCGTCTCCCCGATCGCATTTCAGCAGGCACTCGGAATGGTCCGCCGCGGAGGCACCATCTCGTTGAACGGACTTCCACCCGGAGAATTCCCGCTGGGAATCTTCGACATGGTACTGCGAGGTATCACGGTTCGCGGATCCATCGTCGGAACCCGTCTCGATCTCCAGGAAGCACTCGACTTCGCCGCAGCGGGCAAAGTGAAAGCGGTCACATCGCCGGAACCCCTCGAAAACATCAACAGCGTCTTCGAACGAATGCACCAGGGCAAAATCGAAGGCCGAATCGTCCTCGACCTCCGCCAGGCATGAGGAACGCGCATTCCTCGAAGTGACTGACCAACTGGGTTGAAGTGGCGGAACGGGATGTCGCGCCAGGCTGAGGCCCGGTTGGTCTCCAGTTCGTGCCGGTTCCAATCCGGTCTTGTGCATGTTGAGAGAGTGGACCGGCACTGTTCACAGTACCTGTCCCACTTTTTCAACGAGCACCGAGCGGCAGATTTTCTGAAATCGTCACCTGCCGCAAGCCTCGGGGCCAGTTCCGGCAAAGGACGATTCGTCTCGAATTGTCAAAGAGCGAAAATCCAGCGATTCGGTTTGCGGTCCGTTACAATGCCGTGGTGAGCGGATCTGCAAGAGCCTCAGTGGCTTCCTTCTACGCAAAGCGATCGAGCACCAGGTGACCACCTCAGGGAAGATCCTGACCGGCTGTTGTAAATGGGATCATGGGTCAGGTGTCGCAATCCGTTGGCCAACCGGGCCAGTCGGCCAGAATCACTTAAACCGTGATTGCGAAAGCACATGGGGCTGGCCACCGACTGGCCAAAGCTTGGCCAGCTGGCCAGCCCGTTACTCCTTTCCCGGCGTCCTGTTTCACCGACATTCCTCGGAAAGTCGCCATCGTCCTGGCCCGTAGCAGGGGACTCCCGCGGCTGTGTCGTCTCTCTCCGGATTCCCTCGCCGCGACCACCCATCAATCAATCGTCCCTCCCGGACTCACGATCTCCCACCGCCACTTCCTGAGTTTTGACTCGCCCGGTCTCGACTCCCTCCGCTCCTGCAGCGTGGGCAACGTCTCCCTCCGCAGGTTCATCATCTTCCTGATAGAGAAACCGATCGAGCGGCCAGGGAAGGTGCGGATTCACGACATCCCCCTCTCGTAACCTCCAGGCCCAGGAGTTTGTCCCGGGGATTCGCCACGAGTTTCCTTTCAACCCACAAAACGCCCGTCGCAATGTTCTTTCGCTGAAGCCCATCACATCCGCCGCGGACTTCACCTGCTTGAATTCATACATCTCCGTCTGCATGAAATCCCGCAGCCAGCACATCGCCCGTGCCAGCTCGCTGAATTCCTGCTCAAACAAGGGAAGTCGCTGCCGCTCCCGCATTTCGGTCTGAAACCGCTCGGCCGTCAGCCAGATCGGCCGGCGGTCCCATTCAACGCGACCTGCACTGAGCACAAAGGAGCGGGCAGGCGTTCTCTCAACCAGATTGGCTTTGACGGGCAACAGCAACCGACGTTCCGTGCGATCAGGATCACGGCCGATCCACCAAGCCGATGGAGCGACCAACTCCAGCGGCGTCAAACGGTGATTCCCAGCGGCTCTGGCTTTGGCCGGGCCGTTCACCACCAGCAAAATGGCGACCTGATTCGCGGCCGCAATGCCCGCCAGACGCTGCATCGTCAACAGCAGGGCCGTCCCATCGAAACGGCTCTGCTCGAACGAAGAATCCTGCAGGAACGGATCAATCACGATCAGTTGCAAGGGAGAACCCGCCGCGGTTCGTCGTTCGATCTCCTGTTCCAGCAGCGCCAGATCGTCCCTTAGCTGGAACGGCCGGCATCCGTTCCCCCGGTGATCCGCTTCGTTCGTGGGAATTCCCTGGATCACACGAATGCGGCGCATCTCTGCCCCGGCCGCCAGTAATCGCGGCCGCAGGACTTCCGCCATTTCATAATCCGGCGAGATGAACAGCACCTCACCCCCGTCGCCGTCGCCGGTGTGAGCCGGGGACGAGGTATTCGACGTTCGCAAGCTCATCCGATCACCCCGCGTCACCGCAGCCGCCACATCGACCGCCACGAACGACTTTCCGATACCGGAAGCACCAGCCAGGCTCGTCACCATTCCCCGCGCCACCAGTTCACCCCACAGCCAGACAAACGGCCGAGCCTCCAGCTCCTCAACACACCGCGAAACAAACCCCTCCTGCACACCAGTTCCCAAGTCCCCCTCCGCATCCACGTCAGTCAAACACCCCCCTCGCCGCGACGGCTCCCCCCTCCTCACACCCTTCGCCGAATCACCTGAATGACAATGTTCGAGTTCCAAGCTCTAACCTCCTCCTCGTCTGAGCGCACCTTCAACCGCAGTTTTTCGAACGAACAGGCGATTGCAGAAGGGAACGCTAAAAAGAAGGGGCATGCTCGCCCCGGTTGCCCATCCCCGTCCTGCAACTTCCACCACGAGCAGTGTCAGCAACAAACACTCTGCGAACGAGACCAAACCTCCAAACGTTTGGAACAAAACCTCATCCCCAAAGAACTGGTGATCCAGGAAGAACAGGTGTCAATCCGTCACCCAGCAGGAACCCAGGCAGTTTCCCCCCCAAGATCCCTCCCCACGCCAACAAACCGCTCTCCCCGGACCCCGAGTCGGCCGGCAGCCACGACTGCCCCGCTAAGCCGCCCTCGCACCCAAACCAATCCGCTTTCCTCCGACCCCGCGTGGAAGCCACGACTGAGCGGCTAAGAGCAGAAAGCAGCCCCACACAAGAGCTCTCCTCCGACCCTGTGTCGGTGGAAGCCACGACTGAGCGGCTAAGAGCAGAAAGCAGCCCCACCCAAGAGCTCTCCTCCGACCCCGCGTCGGTGGAAGCCACGACTGAGCGGCTAAGAGCAGAAAGCAGCCCCACACAAGAGCTCTCCTCCGACCCTGTGTCGGTGGAAGCCACGACTGAGCGGCTAAGAGCAGAAAGCAGCCCCACCCAAGAGCTCTCCTCCGACCCCGCGTCGGTGGAAGCCACGACTGAGCGGCTGAGAGCAGAAAGCAGCCCCACCCAAGAGCTCTCCTCCGACCCCGCGTCGGTGGAAGCCACGACTGAGCGGCTAAGAGCAGAAAGCAGCCCCACCCAAGAGCTCTCCTCCGACCCGCGTCGGTGGAAGCCACGACTGAGCGGCTGAGAGCAGAAAGCAGCCCCACCCAAGAGCTCTCCTCCGACCCCGCGTCGGTGGAAGCCACGACTGAGCGGCTGAGAGCAGAAAGCAGCCCCACCCAAGAGCTCTCCTCCGACCCAGCGTCGGTGGCAGCCACGACTGAGCGGCTAAGAGCGATCAAGTGCGGCCTGGATCACCCCGGTGTCAAACTCTCCCACAGTCCCCACGTAGTAACTGAAAGAAAAGATCCGCCGCATTCCGTGAGCGTAGGCCAGGTTGTTCAGGTAGCCGAGTGCGATCTCTTCAGGGGACGAAGTCGCAGGAAAACCCGCCAGAAGATGCAGGTGGTCAGGCAACAACGCGAGGCGAGAGATCCGATGTCCCTTGGCATGAGCGATCCGAAGCACCATATCTCGGGTGCCAGCCAGTGCTTCTTCACGAACCTCATTCCAGCGTCCGGCATGCACCAGCACCAGGTGCATGTTGTAGAGGTACGCCCCATGCGCCGTCGTCTGTCTCTGCGACAGGTCCACCTCGGGGAAGGCCAGTTGAAATCGCTGCAGAGCGCTCTGAACTCGATCGTCGGCCATACGATGATGATCCAGTTGAGATGCCACGTACGACTCGACCACCTCCCGTTTCGCATTACCGATCGCCGCCAGCAGAAAATTTCTGCGGAACGCTTTGGGTGCGGTCTCTCGAACCAGGTGTTGCAGCCGTCCCTTCACAGACTTCACGATGGAAGGGGGAGCCACCTCCGGCCGTGTCGAGAGAAAGAACTGCCAGGTATTTCCATGGCGTGATTGCGCCTCAAGGATCCGCACACCGTCCTCCTCCACCTTCTGCCTGAGCTCTGACAGCCAAAGGTCCGAGGCGGGTAAGGGCTGGCCGGCGAACAGCGACAGCGACCACCGTAACTGATAGGCGGGAGTCACCGTCGCAGAGGTGTAGATCGGCTCCATAGCGGCTCAGTCGTTGCTCCCACCGACACAGGGTCGGAGGAGAGCTTCTTTGTTTGGGGTTTGTGCGGTTGTGTTAGGGGCTCAGTCGTTGCTCCCACCGACGCAGGTTCGGAGGAGAACTTCTTTGTTTGGGGTTTGTGCGGTTGTCTTTAGCGGTTCAGTCGTGGCTTCCACCGACACGGGTTCGGAGGAGAGCTTCTTTGTTTGGGGTTGTGTGGTTGTCTTTAGCGGTTCAGTCGTTGCTTCCACCGACACGGGGTCGGAGGAGAGCTTCTTTGTTTGGGGTTTGTGCGGTTGTCGTTAGCGGTTCAGTCGTTGCTCCCACCGACACAGGGTCGGAGGAGAGCTTTATTTGTTGGGGTTGTGTGGCCGAGCGGGCGGCTCTGATACGTTTCCGGGTTGTCGACTTGGTGGCTTGGGTGAGTACGGTTGCACTTTGACGCACTACTGGAGTTGATGTCTATTCAGACCGAAGGATCCGGGTCAGGGCGAGTTGTGCGGCGCTGCGGATTTGAGGATAGAATTCTGCGTCAGACATCTTGCCGGGACGGGGGAGTGAGGAGGCTTCCTCTTTCTCTTCTTCCGGCTCAGGCGTGTCAGCTTCTGGTACGTGATCAACCATCGCCTTTAGCGCTGGTACGGCGTCCGCCGCTTCGGGGCCAATCTGTCCCAAGAGCGTCGCTGCGTCCCTGCGGATTGGTCCAAATTCATCGTCTAACAATTCGATCAGCGCTGGAACAACGAGAGTGGTATTCCCTTCAATTTTCCATAGTGCGGCGCAGATCTTGAGTTTGGAATAATCTGTTGACGCAGGCAGCTTCTCCTTAAGATCAGGAACAGCAGCCTTAGCGGTGGGGCCCAGTTCTGCGAGTCGGGATGCGAACAGGAACGCGGACCTGCCTCCCTGATTGAACTTGTCAAGAATGATCGGTACCGCTTCGATGGCAGCCGGACCCAGTTGGCGTGCCAGGGAGATTGCGTCTTCCTGAACTCGATCATCGGGGTCAGACATGGCCTGGATAATCGCTGCTGCTGCAGGGGCCTCGAAAGGGCCGTGATCTTGCAATGCACGAAGGGCCAGCGACCGCACCCGGGGATTGTCGTCCTGCAATCGCGCGACCAGAGCGACAACTCGGCCTGGATCCTTGCTGCCTCTTTCAAAGATATCCTGAGGCCAACATTGCCAGCCAAGGACTAACATTCCTACCGTCAACGCGAGGGGAAGCAACAGAGTTCCCTTCGGCCCGAAGAGGTATCCGCCTGTCTTCGCGGAGGCATATGCCACACTCGTCAGCCAGATGCCCAGACCTCCGACCAGTAGTAAAAGTGCACTCGGCAGAAGCAGGATCAAATGAATCCGAACTCCGAAAATGAGGATCACTGTGCAGACAGAGAGCACCAGGAGGAACTTACAGTAGAACTCAATCGACCAGTTTGCGGACCAGGTCCACAAACTGTAAGCCACCGCGAGCACTACGAGTGCCGCCACTGCGACATCAAACAGAAGGGCCTGGGGAAAATACAGAACAACATCATCGTAGTAGTCTCGCCTGAAAGTGAGAGGAGTTCCGTAGTCCTGAGGGCCTATCGGGTAACTTCCGCTCTGTGAAAAGAGGTGGTACCAACCGAACAGGGACCAGGCGACGACCGCCAAAGTCGTCATCCATCTCAGCACCAATTTGAGAGAACTGACCTCACGCATTCACTGTATCCTTACCTGTCGCGACAACCTGGCCAAAATCCATGCCAGGAAGATGCCAATCATGCTCAGTAGCGTGAATCAATAAAACGATCAAGCGACTCCCGGAACCGAAAAACCTTCGATCGACTGACGTGAATGCAAATCCTGGTAACTGATCAAAGACATGAAGCCCCGCTCCGAACGTCGACTCGAGCTATCCCGAATTCTGTGTTTTCTGCGTTTTGGTAACTTCGAGAACCATCGAAAATCCTGTCCCCCGCCTGAAAGTCCGACATAGGTCAGCCCCATGTCACGGTACACAGCATGAAATCTACTTTTCTCGCCAGTTGAAAATTTTTTCACGTTGTCGTAAACATGGGAACACTTCGATCTGGGGGGAAATAGCATATGTCACAGATGAACGGGCCGCTCCCGACTTGGCACTTCAAGACTCTTCAAGAGGGAGACACTGTTCGTGATCCTATTCAGGGTGAGTTCTTCGCCACAGAAGCCATCGAAAATAGCGCTGATGCTTTAGTTCGAGAAGGAATTCAAAACTCACTCGACGCGCGACGGACAACTACAGCTACACCTTGGGGAAAGGATGTACTGCGAGTCCGAATCCGGATTTCGGGCAGTTCTCAAGGAATTTCCCCGCAGCTAGCTGCTCCTTTCCTCGCGGAAAATTGGAAGCATCTTCACGCTCCAGGCAACGGTCTTAACAATCTGCCAAAGCAGGATCAGCCCTGTACTTTTTTGACATTTGAAGATTTTGGAACCTCAGGTCTTACTGGTGACTCGACTCAGTGGAAGAAAGTCTTGGGGAGAGAGAACAGATTCTTCAATTTCTTTCGAGCTGAGGGCCATTCGGACAAGAGCGAAACTGACCGGGGGCGGTGGGGAGTTGGCAAGACCGTCTTTCCTCGCGCGAGTCGTATTAGTTCGTTCTGGGCACTCACCCGGCGGGAACTGGATGGTGCGCGACTCCTAATGGGCAGAACGATTCTCAAGTCGCATGATCTTTCAAACGGCACAACGTGCGTTCCGGATGGTTACTTTGGAGTCAAAGTCGATGGAAGCTCAATTGTACTTCCCGTCTCCGATGACAAGACGATCGCCCAGTTCTGCGAAACCTTCGGACTGTTGCGTGGTCACGAGTCGGGTCTTTCGATCGTGGTCCCATTCTACGATGACGACGAGATCACGACCGAAACTATCCTCCATGCTGTCGTAATCGGATACTTCTACCCAATTCTCTCTGGAGAGCTCGTCGTCGAGATCGTTGGGCCGGATAACGTCATGACAACTTTGGATCAGTCCAATCTGGCTGACGCCGCGAATCATTTCGAACGCAGCCGTCCGTTGATGCCGGTCATTCAGCTCTCTGAATGGGCGAGAAGCCTCAAGGAATCGGACAAGTTTCTTTTGAATCGTCCCGCGGCGAATCGGGCACCAAAGTGGACGCCCGAACTTTTCCCGGATAAGGGGATTGAAGTTCTCCGCAGTCGATTCAAGGCTGGCGACCGCATCGCGATTCGCATTCCGATACCGGTACGGGAGAAAAAGAAAGAGCCACAATGGTCTTGGTTCGACGTTTTCCTCGCAACCGATGGTTCGGAGAAGCGCGGACGCCCCATCTACGTCCGAGACGGAATCACGATCTCTGATGTCCGGGGAAGAACTACCCACGGTGTAGCCTCATTGGTACTGGTCACCGACCGGCCTTTGGCAACACTGCTGGGAGACTCTGAGAATCCGGCACACACACAGTGGCAGAAGGAGTGCTCCCACTATCGCCACAAGTATGAAACGGGTGTGGCAAACATTGAGTTTGTCGCCAACAGCGTAGCAGAGATTCTTCGACTGCTCACCGAGTCTGACGTAGAGGAAGACCCGACTGTGCTAATCGATCTCTTCTCTCTGCCCTTGCCGAAGAAAGACGACTCACTCAAAACCCGGAAGAAGAAGCCTAAGAAAGAGGATGATCCAGATTCGACAACGGATGATCCTGTTGAACTACCACCGCCGAAGCCTAAGGGATTTCGAGTCACGAAGTCGAAGGGGGGCTTCTCGATTGCCAGCGGAGATCCGGAAGCCCGGCAACCAGAACAGTTGCTGGTTGAAGTCGCTTATGACGACCGGACGAGGAACCCGTTGAAGTCTTGGTATCGCACAGATTTCGACCTCGCAAAGCTATCGATCAGTTCCCCAAAGGAACTGGCAGAGAACATCAAATTGGTTTCCGCCGGAGGAAATCGGCTCATTGCCCAAGTCCTGAAGCCGGAATTCAAACTGAACGTGACCGGCTTTGACGAGCGCCGAAACCTATTCGTTCGGGTGCTGGAACAGGAGGCGACCGATGGCAATTAGTCGCTTCAATTACACCGGTTTGCAGAAGATCAACCGTCGCGATGTCCAGATTACCTTAAACATTCCTAAGGACAGCCCGCCCGAGTTCGCGGCCGAACTTTCCTTAACCGGTTACGAATTCCCTGCGGATTCCCTGGTCTTCGTGGAGGCATACCGGCAGACGACGTGGATGCGTTTTTCCTTCGGATCAGTGAAGGGAATCGTCCGCCCCGTCGACACGAAACTCACGGAGTTCGATTCGCCAGACGAAATACGGTTTCGGGTGCGGGTTACCGCATCGGGTGAAAACTCCGGAAAAATGCTTGGTGAAGCCGATCAGATTCGCCCGGTCGGTGAAATGGACGACGACGATGAGCGATCGCCGCTGCTGAATGTCAGGCCGGCTGATATCGGCGACGAAGTCTATCGCGTTGAGATGGAGCAGACTCCGGTTCTGCTTATCAACCGGAATGTCGGAGACTGGCGGGCCGCAGCGACATCGCCGATATTTCAGGCGCTGACGGCACCAGCCATCTTGCGTTCAGTGCTGACCCACTTGCTCGTAATCGATGATGCCAGCGACCCCGATGACGATGAATCCCCTCATGCACGGTGGCTCCGCTTCGCCATTTCACTTCCTGGTGTTGCGGAGTGTCCCGAGGACAAAGATGCCCGCCCCGGATGGATTGACGACGTCGTGTCCTCCTTTGCACGACAAAAGCAAGTCCTCACATCCTTCATGAACGCCTGGCAGAAAGGATGACTTGATGGCAACGCTCCGCAGATTAAATGAGCAAGGCATGGCAAGGCTTCTGGAGTTTCTCCATGCCGTGAAATTGGATTCCAGCCTCGCCGCCCCGGTCGAGATCCTTGATCATGATTCGACCTCGCAAGACCTTGGCGACGTGGAAGTCGACATCGAGCAGCGGGCGTTCGGCAGTCGCTTCGCAGCCGCCCGGTACCTGCACGAGCGGCTCAGCGGTACGGGACTCGGCAACATCGATCAGGATCGAGGGCTCTGGGCGTGGCTTTCGCTGCTCTACTTCGAAGAGCTTTGCCCCCCGGACAAAAAGGGGAAACGAACGCCAGGCGAAGATGCCCGCTGGGTTCCAGATTCGGGACGTGCCTTTCGCTATTACCGTCATCTCCTTGCCGGCCCTTTTCGGATCTTTCACACTCATCGAACCAACCCCGAAAAGGCGATGATTCTCCTCTGTGGACCTCTTCACCAGCCTGGAGATATCGTCGAGCAGCTGGCTTCTAGGCAGGAGCTGGTCACAAACGCATCGCTGCTAGCGACTGCAACCGCACTATACTTGGATGAAATAACGACGCTTCCTAAGAAAGGTGCCACCTCTTACGAAAAGCTCAACGGCCGAACTCGCGGCAAACCTGGAACAGTCAGACGTCTGGTTGACGTCTACAAACAATTCGATCTCACGTGGGATCTATACGCAATGGATACAAACGCAGTGGTTGCTCTACTGCCCAAGGAGTTCGATCGGTTCCAATAGGATTCACTGACATTCCTCGCGAGACACCCCGTATGTCGCCGACACCACTTTCAACGAAACGAATTGAATCACTTCCGCATTGGGCCCGAGTGGCGTTACTCGTTCGTTCTGCAAGTAGAATCACCCCACTGTACGTCTTTGCCGAATCCGAGCCGTCAGTCCAGCGGAGTACCGTCCAGCAAGCGATTCAGCTCGCAGAATTGCGCGCGTCAACTGGAGGAAAGAAAGATTCGTTCCCCGTGATTGAGATTGGACCTGAACACTTCGATCACCACGACATCGAGGCTGTATTCGTTGCTCTTACAGCGACACTCTCATGCGCAAGGAAGACAGCGGACGAAGTCAATATGCCAGAAACAGATGTATTCGTTACGACACAGCATGTGGTGCTTGAAGCATTTACGATGGCATTTGAAGCGGAACTGTCGGAAAAACCCGAAACTACCCGTTCTGTTGCTTGGCTAAACGAACTCGCAAGCACTCTCTTCGACCACTTCGGCGTCTCACCCGACGTGTTCCTCGAAGACTACGCGACGATATACTCAAAGGCACATTCGGAAGGATGGGATGACGAAACGCCCGTTTCACTCTCCGTGTTCGGCGAACTGTGGCCATCTGGCTTGCCCCAATACTGGCCGACACAGAGTCTTGGTTTCCGTCCACGAGCAAGGATCATACGAACCATTGGGGATCGTCTTATCAGTGGTCCTGAGGCGGCTGTCATCGAACTCGTCAAAAACAGCCATGACGCAGATTCGTCATACGTGAGAATTGCCTTTCAGCCAGCCAGTCAACATGGAATCGCCGCAATCTACATTGATGACGATGGCCACGGAATGACTCGCAGCGATATCGAGCATAAGTGGATGGAGCCCGCTACGACCGACAAGCGTGATCGGAGAGCCAGCCCGAATGGAAGGCAACTTCTCGGATCAAAGGGTATTGGTCGATTCGCAGCCGCAAGATTGGGTAGCAAACTGAAGCTAATCTCAACTGCTGAGATTAGCGGCCAATCGTTGCAGCCACATCGGCTGCATCAACAAACGGTGATCGACTGCATCGACTGGAACGCGTTCGAGACTGCTGAGTATCTTGATCAAATAAGAATTCCGGCAGACACATCCCTTGATTCGGCCCCAACGGGTACATCCCTGCACATTACAGAACTCCGCGACGACTGGACCGAGGCAACAATCCGGTCGCTTCACTACGAATTGCGGCGACTTATTTCACCAATCCGCGAATCCAGTGACGTTTTCCGCATGTTTCTCGATTTGTCCCGATGCACTCGCGAAAATGCAGGTTTTGATGGCCATGCGTTAATGAGAGAGCTGGCGCCAAGCACGCCTAGCGACGCATCCGTTGACGAATTAGCGGAGGTCTCGCCCTTTCCTGTCTTGGATGCCGCTGATTACCACGTTGACGGAATCTTCGACGAGAGCGGCCATTTTGACGGTTCGATGACAATCGCTCGGGCCGGCCAAGGGCCGGAGCCGATCTCAGTCGATGTTCCAATTTCCCAGGAGAGGGGGGAATCACCATGCGGCGTGGTGATCGTGAACCTCTACATTTTTGATCGCGAGGCCGAGGCTATACGCCAGACTGCTGTGAAAGCGGGCTTCGGAACTGTTGGCGTCCGTGAAGCAAGGAAACTCATCGACCGCATCTGCGGAGTTGGGATCTACCGAAGTGGATTTCGTATTCGACCGTATGGAGATCCCGAAAACGACTGGCTGACTTTGGACACTAAGCGAGTCCAGAACCCATCCCTTAGAATTGGCCACAACCAGATATCGGGGATTATTACTGTCGAAGGTGAGGACACAAGTGGATTGACAGAACGTAGCAGTCGGGAAGGATTGGAGGAAAACGGATCCTTTCAAAGGCTCCATTCATTGATCTCGAATCTCCTGTCAGGAGTCGTTGAGCCAAGACGAAAGCTGTTTCGAACTACTGCGGGCATTGAGTCGAAAAGAGAAGTCCGCTTTCAGGACGTTTACCAGAAAGGAGAGATGACATGGTCCGATGACGTTTTGCAGAAAGTGCCAGAGACCGACCGTAAGGCGGTTGCCAAACTAATCGCAAAAGAGTCCAGTGAGCTCGTTGCATACTTAAAGCGGCTCGAAGAGCATCAGGCGAAGCTGGAAGCTCAGGTGACGGCTGGATTAATAGTTGGTGAAGTCATGCACCAGGGAAATACGCCATTGTCCTTCCTTGAGAATGAGTCGGTTCGCCTCATACGGTGGTGGCCGGGTTTGTTACTGCAAACCTCAGAAGCAGAAACGCTGCGCGGCCAAGTGCCTGCCGTATTGAACGGATTAGTCTCCAGCGCTGGAAAACTGCGTGCTCTTTTTGATGCCTTGAAACCACTTTCCGGAGCCCGGCGAGGGCGGCCTAAAGTGTTTGACACCACAACTGTAATTGCCGATACGCTTTTCCTCTTTCGGACAAGGATTGAACGTCTTGGCATCGCTATTCCCGGCTTGCCGTTCGCGGAGCACGCAAAGGTGCGAGGATACGAGGCGGATCTGTCGACAGCGATAACAAATGTTGTCGACAACGCATTGCATTGGCTGGATTATCATCACATACAATCGCCTTCGATTACTATTTCGTTTATTTCTAATGACGACAGCTTGTCGCTCCATGTGGTCGACAATGGGCGAGGAGTGCCAACTGAGTTTGTGGGCAGCGTGTTTGACGTTGGCTTCACTCTCAAGCCAAGCGGAACCGGACTTGGCCTTAGTATCGCTAGAGAAGCAATGGAACGAAGCAGTGGTAGCATCGAATGTGTGCAAGACGAACACGGTGGTCATTTCATTCTGACTCTCCCGCTTGCCGATCTACGGGCCAACCATTCTGAAGGACGGTCAGATGCCTGAAAGAATTAAACGAACGCTCCTGTTGGTCGAAGATGACACTGAGACACAAGGCTCTTGGAGTAGAGATATCGATGAGTTCAATACACGCCAGAACACTTCTGTCACTTTTGTACCACTTATTGTTGGTGATCAAGAGCATGCACTGGAGATACTCCGCAACACATATATTGATTGTGCAATCGTCGACTTGCGAATTCCCGCGGCACACGCAAGTACCCCACTTGATGCGAAAGCCGAATCCGGGAACGCCGTACTCGGGCAAATCCTTCGGTCATCAGGAATGCCTGCAGTGGTGTATAGCGGTTATGAAGAAGAAGTCAGTGAGATTGTTTCGGCATCTCACATTAAGGTGGTCACCAAGCGGGGAGGGGCGCAAGTCTGGATCTTGGAGTACTTGCTTTCTCACGCCAGTCTAATGGAAGCTATGGCCAGCACGAGGGAAAAACTATCCGCTGAAATCTCGACGTTGTTCCATCAGTCGATCTGGCCCCGGTGGAGTAAGACGTGGGCGAGTCTTTCCGGCAACTGGAGTCCAACAGAAGTCATTACCCGTCAGGTTGTCGCACACGTTGCCGAGAAGCTCGGGGACACGAGTCAACACCATCCTGACGAGTTCTACTTTGTTCCACCCCTGAAAGCAGATCGGTTAGTTACAGGCGACTTGGTAACATACGAAGGTTCAGTATATGTTCTTCTCAATCCTCGTTGCAATATGGATCGTTGCGAATATCCCATGGAGTTGACACTTGCACTGTGTACTCCAGTTGGGGAAAGCTGGACAAAGATTCTTAAGAAGGCGGCCGGGGATGCGAATCAGCGAAATAAGGCAATCGAAGCTGCTCGCCGGTACGCCAGCCAAGATCATTCCTTGAGTAAGCATTTCATTCCTGTTTGTGATGGTCAGGGGCCATGGTTGGTTGAATTCGATCGGATCACAAATGTTGGTCGTGATCTCGCGAGCCAGCTGGTTACTGGTCGAATCGCCACCATTTCACCTCAGTTTCTTCCAAATCTTATCCAGCGATATTCTTCATATCTTGGTCGAATCGGGCAACCAGATCTGAATTGTGAAATCCTTGTTCAGCTTCCAATGTCCGCGCCGGATACCACTAGCTCGTCCAGCCAGTCTTAAAACAGCAACGCCGGTTGTTCAAGAAAGTCTTCGCAACACCCAAGGAAGGACCCTCGCGAGATATGAAGCGTTAGATACTTGGCATTCCCATATGATCACGGTGTTCCATCCTCGTTCAGCCAGTGAAGCCATCACGGATGCATCGCGCCTGCAGTTCGTAGCGAACTTATCGTTCCAGAATTCAATTCTTGATTTCGGTGTATAGGCGAACCTGCATCCTTTATGCCGGTGCCAGAAGCAGCCATGCACAAAGATGACTGTCCGGTACTTGGGGAGCACGATATCGGGCTTTCCGGGCAAATCCTTGCGGTGCAGCCGGAAGCGATAGCCCATCCTGTGGAGCAGCGAGCGGACTATCAGCTCTGGCTTTGTGTCTCGATTCCTGATGCGGGACATGTTCCAACTTCGATGCTCTGGGGAAATGCGGTCCGTCATCTGTCGATCAGTTCTGCTGCGGCAAGTGTCTTGTAAATGGATTCGGCGATCTGCATGGCGATCCATGGTGGAACTGCGTTCCCAACCTGTGTGTATTGCTGTGTTCTGGGCCCGCAGAAGAGGTAATTGTCGGGGAACGTCTGAAGCCGGGCAGCCTCCCGGACGGTCAAGCTCCGGCATTGAGTTGGATCGTAGTGAATGAAGTAGTGTCCATCCTTTGAAATGTGGGATGTGATGGTCGTGGCTGGAGCATTGGCGAGCTGAACTCGAAATCGGTCGTTAAAGTTACCCGTTGTCGCGTTCTGGTGCTGAGGCAGCAGTCCCTTTGGAAAGTCATCGAGCCGCGGTGAGTAACCATGCTGTTTCGCGAAAGCGGTACAAAACAAGTACCGAACCAGATCCGTATCCATGTGGGCCCTGGTCGCATGGTTACACACACCCGGGAGCCGCGGATCTGTCAAGAAGTCATGCAGGCTGTGCGTCCCGTCGACGGTGCCGTCAACGGGAACGTAGTCATCTCCGCGACCATTTCGTGGCCTGTTGATCTTATCGACGCTGGAAAGTATTTGTTCCAGCACGTCATGGTCGATGTCGATCAACCAGCTTGGAATTGTATACCCCTCTTTTCCGACCTGTCGGCGAATTGAGTTACACCACGCCTCATGCGTATCAACGAGCGCGACATACTTGCCGCTGTCGCGAGTCCTTGAGAGGCCACTTCGTAAACGGGGCAACGAATCGATCACAGACTTCACGGTCGGTGCAGGAGAGCGAACAAGCGGAGGGGGAGATACGTCTCCGATTGAGTCAATCAATCCGACCAGAATCACGCGATGGCGCTGCTGCGGAACACCATACTCTTCGCATTGTACGATAAACCGACGTGGATCGTCTTCCGAGTAATGGCTCGATTCAGATGCTGTAACGATGGGAACAATTCGATAGCGAAGCGAGGATTGCTTTCCAGCCGGGCACTGCAAATCGGATAGAATCTTCTCGAATATCTTCTGGTTCTCGACGGTTGCAGAGAGCATCCCTTTGACGTTCTCCATGACAAAGATCGTCGGCTGATGCTCCGCGATGATGTGTAGGTACTCTTCGTAGAGCTTCGAGCGTTTATCGTCCTCAATCCTGTAGTTTTCGATTCCCTTGTTTCGCACTCTTCCGGCGAGCGAGTAGGCTTGACACGGAGGGCCGCCTATCAGAACCCATGGACTTTTGCCTCCCAGCGCTTCCGAAATACGGGCGCGGACATGCTGGTGGTTTTGTGGCCCAAGCTCCATGCAGATCGCTTCACGATTGGCATTCTCCCAAGCTTTGCGCAGGTCGCTCGACCTTCCTGCTTCGGCACCTAATTGTGTCAGCGGGATTTCACGCTTAAGGACGCGGTAATAAAGGTCCGGCACGTCTTCTCGTCGGAATTGCCGGAAGAAACTTCGAAGTCGCAGCGTCTCGTGCGCGTAACTGTCTTTTTCAATTGAAACGGCGATACGGAACGGATGCTGGCCGGAAACTGCAAA
Organism: Schlesneria sp. DSM 10557; assembly: GCF_041860085.1. NCBI lineage: Bacteria > Pseudomonadati > Planctomycetota > Planctomycetia > Planctomycetales > Planctomycetaceae > Schlesneria > Schlesneria sp. DSM 10557. The sequence continues at coordinate 2,832,001 of NZ_CP124747.1, read as the reverse complement.
TGAGCTAAAACCTTCTCCAAGGCCGCCGGGGCCTGCGAAGATGTCTATGACTGGGATTGATATGTTTTCCACACTCAGCATGGTCCTTAAGTGTCTGAAGATTTCACTTTGTGTGGGATATGTCCCAAGCCGATTCTTCTACTTGTCGCGAGTCCTGAAGTCCTTTGCGGGTTGTGTGACTGGCTAGCGCACATGGACTTTCGGGTGCCACCATGAGTAAGACCCAAAACTGCAAAATTGATACCTGTCCATTTAACAATAGCCGATGCGCTGACTTCAAGTTTAACACCTTGCTTCTCAAGCTCTCTTAAAAGTGCGAGCACGACGGTGGCATTAAAACGAAAAATCCGCCACTCCCGCATTCGGTGGAGGTGGCGGACTCTTTGTTTGTGCTTGCAATCTGCGAGATTTGCAAGGAGTGCCGAAGGTGGGACTCGAACCCACACGTCATTGCTGACACTGGATTTTGAATCCAGCGCGTCTGCCGGTTCCGCCACTTCGGCTTGAAATTGCGGGACGGCTATGATGAAGGGGGGACGTCGCGGAGTCAAGTGCCACCACTTGCTTTCGAGTCGGTTTCTACCAGCCGGTGGCGCTGCTGGCCGTTCGTACCGCTTGCCGTTTCTCCGCTGCGCGTTGAAACGGCAAACTTGGATCGGTCATCCAAGGAGATCGCTGGGGCTGGTTGGGCAGAGTAGAGCTTGGGGGCTGGTGCTACTCGTTGGCCGTTGTTCGCGGGACGCGGCCGGCGTTCTGGCCTTGCCAGCGGAGCCAGTGATCGGCGATGACGATGGCGACCATTGCTTCTGCCATCGGGATGAACCTGGGGAGCAGGCAGGGGTCGTGACGTCCTTTCGTGCGGACGGTTGTCTTTTCGCCCTGGGCCGTGACCGTTGGCTGCTCGATCGGCAGGCTGCTGGTCGGTTTGACGGCGGCGCGCAGAATGATGGGGAGGCCGGTGGTGATTCCTCCCAGCATGCCGCCGTGACGGTTTGTCTCCGTTGTGATGCGGGCCGGGCCGGATGCGGCGGGGGATTCGGAGGGAACGAAATAGTCGTTGTGCTGGCTGCCGCGCATGCCGACGCAGCTGAACCCGATTCCGTACTCCACGCCCAGGACGGCGGGGAGGCTGAACAGGGCTTTGGCCAGGTCGGCTTTGATCTTGTCGAAGACCGGTTCGCCGAGTCCCGCGGGGACATTGATGGCGACAATCTCTGCGGCTCCTCCGATCGAATCTCCTTCTTTGCGAATCTGCTCGATCAGTTCGATCATGCGAGTCGCCGCGTTCAGGTCGGGACAGCGGATGATGTTGGGCTCGCCCGAGGGGAGCGTTTCGACCTGTGACAGCGTCAGGCTGGCCGGATCGGTGATCTGAGCCTTCACATCGCCGACTTGAGTGACATAGCCGACGACACGGCCGTCGAAGGCCTGCTGCAGAATTTTTTTGGCGACGACCCCGGCGGCGACGCGGACGGTGGTTTCCCGCGCGCTGGAGCGGCCTCCACCGCGGTAGTCTCGGAAGCCGTACTTGGCATCAAAACTGAAGTCGGCGTGTCCTGGACGGTAGACGTTCTGGATATTGCCGTAGTCTTTGCTGCGCTGATCCTGATTCCGAATCAGAATGGCGAGACTGGTTCCCGTTGTCCGGCCCTCGAAGACCCCGGACAGGATTTCGGGCGTATCCGATTCGTCCCGCTGCGTGACGATGTGGCTTTGACCGGGGCGACGTCGGTTCAGATCGACGAGCAGGTCCTCCACAGACAGCGGGATGCCGGGGGGGACGCCGTCAATAATGACAACGTTTGCCGGACCGTGGCTTTCGCCTGCCGTTGTAACTCGAAACGCTTGACCGAATGAATTTCCTGCCATGATGCCCGGATTGTATCGAACGGTCTGCGACAGGTCAGCGAAGCAATCTGCCGGATCGTCTCTTTTTTCAAATTTCGCGGGACTCGATCCCGGAAAATCGAGGATTGCGGTTGTGACCGAGGGGCATTGCCCGCAGGGCGGTCACCTGCTCGGGGCCAATGTGCCGAGACTGTTGTCACGTTCGCGATGCGCGGTGCTTTTACGGGTTGGTGCAACTTCGGGTTGGCGTAGGCGGGCCGAGAGTTCGTCATGTAACCTGTTCGAGTGGCGTCTGCTCCTGTTCGAGTCTTCCTGATGCGGTCTTTCACGTGGGACATTTTGTGGCGTAAAGCATGCCTGCAGGACGGGGATGGGGCCGTACAGACGCTCCGTCAGCAGGCCGAATTTGTGGCCGATCATCGACGGTTGAGGGACAGAGCGGCATAATTGGATGAGTCGACGCCGACTGTGTCGCAGGGACCTGGAAACGGCCATCAATCGCGAGAAGCCCGCCGATGCACGACTTCACGATCAACAACGCTACGTCTCTACTGGCGGACCCCGCTGCGCCGTCCGCAATGTCTCGCCGGGCACTTTTGTCCCGGATGGGGATGGGGCTCGGCGGAATCGCTCTTGCCGACCTCATGGGAAGTTCGCGATCGGCAGCGGCGGCGGGGGGAGCGCTTTCGGCCACGCATCATCCTCCTGCGGCGAAGCGGGTGATCTATCTTTTCCAGAGTGGCGGGCCGTCACAACTGGAGACGTTTGACTACAAACCGGTGCTCAACGAACGCCAGGGAGAGCCACTGCCGGATTCGGTGAGGAATGGGCAGCGGTTGACAGGGATGTCGGGAAATCAGGCTTCGCTCCCGCTGGCAGGTTCCATTTTCAAGTTCGCTCAGCACGGACAATCTGGAGCCTGGCTGAGCGAACTGTTGCCGCACACGGCGAAAGTCGTGGATGACATGGCGATCATTCGGTCCATGTCGACCGAGGCGATCAATCATGATCCGGCGATCACGTTCCTGCAGACCGGTAACCAGATTTCCGGTCGTCCGAGCATCGGTGCCTGGCTTTCCTACGGGTTAGGGAGCGACAACGAGAATCTGCCGGCGTTTGTGGTGCTGATTACCAAAGGGAAGACGGACCAACCGCTCTATTCACGGCTCTGGGGAACGGGGTTCCTCCCTTCAAACTATCAGGGCGTGCAGTTTCGTTCCGGAAAAGAGCCCGTGCTCTATCTCAATAATCCCCCGGGGATCGACCCGGGCAGTCGCCGGAACATGCTCGATCGATTGCGTGACCTTCACGAACTCGAGCTGGCGGCGACCGGCGATGCCGAGATCAATACGCGCATTGCTCAGTACGAAATGGCGTTCCGAATGCAGGCGAGTGTTCCGGAGGTGACCGATCTTTCGTCTGAGCCGCAACACATCTTTGATTTGTACGGCCCCGATGCAAAACAGCCGGGGACCTTTGCCGCCAATTGCCTGCTGGCGCGACGGTTGGCCGAGCGGGGGGTGAAGTTCATCCAGCTTTACCACCAGGGGTGGGACCAGCATGGGGGATTGCCAAACGGGATTCGGACTCAATGCCGCGAGACCGACCAGCCTGCTGCGGCGTTACTGCAGGATCTCAAGCAGCGGGGACTGCTGAGTGACACGCTGGTGATCTGGGGAGGGGAGTTTGGTCGTACGAACTACTCGCAAGGAAAACTGACGGCGACGGATTACGGTCGCGATCATCATCCCCGGTGCTTCAGCATGTGGATGGCAGGAGGGGGGATCAAAGGAGGAACCGTCTACGGCGAGACCTGTCCGTTCGGCTACAACGTCGTGCAGGACGAAGTTCATGTCCGTGATTTCCACGCGACGTTGCTGCACGTCATGGGGATCGATCACGAACGATTCACGCACAAGTTTCAGGGGCTGGATGCACGACTGACGGGCGTGGAAGAGGCGAAAGTCATCTCGTCGATTCTCGCGTAATGTCGTTCGGGGGGACTGCTCCCAGGTTGCTGCAAGAACAGGGATTGCTACGGGACCCGTGATTGCTGCCGGATCGGATCCGCGGACGCCGTGTCCCTGCGCACGGACCGCAATCGAGAATGGGGCTCAAACAGTCTCGGGCATGTGCGAGGAATGGAAGTACTCGCGCGTGGTTCGTACCGGTTGCCGCTACTTGATCTTCTTGAATGATTTGTAGTGGTCAGCGGTGTACCAGACTTCGCCTTGTTTGCCGATGATAATCCGCTGTGGACCGGGGCCATTTTCGCCCGGCGTCGGGTGGACGTATTCCTTGTAGTACCCTGAGGGCTTGCGGGGGAGTCGGCTTTCGCGGTTCTGGAAGACCGCTCCGTCGTTCCGATGTTGGTGCGATTCCCCTCGTTCGATGCGATCGAGGGTCGGTTTCAGGTCGACCGTCCCTTTGAAGACCACGCGATTATTCAGGTTGCGGATGGTCTGGTTGGGGACAAGATACGTGACCTCGTTGTCATTGGGCTTCTGTCGGGCGGAGTCCTCCTGCTTGGGAGGCTTGGCCTGAGACGGTCCCTTCGGGTTCGAACGAATCTCTGATAAGGGACCCGGCTTTCCGGTCGCTTCTCCCGCGCGGCCTGCGGGAGGGGCACGGGGTGAACCGGCCCGGTCGGGATTGGTCTTCGCTGGAGCCTCGCTCGCCGCTCCCGTTCTGGCAGGCGACCGTTCGTCCGGGTTGGTTTTGTCGGCAGCGCCCGATTCCGGCGTGACGGCCGGGAGTGTCGGTTCATCCTCGTCGGGGACGTAGGAGGCCTTATGCAGGTCTGCGTCTGTCTTCGGAGAGAGACTTTTCAACGTTACGGCAGCGTCTGTGTCGCTGTTGACCGAGACGGGTTTGGGGGGCTGCTGATTTTGCCACACCGAGTATGCCGCCATCCCCCCGACCAGCAACAGGACGATCAGGGATTGGAGTTTGGGGGTGTTGACAGCAGGTCGCGGCGAAGTTGGCTCGTTCGACATCAGAGCAGACTCTCTCACGTGGTAACTGGCGGCGACTTCCCGGTGTGGCGCGAGTTCCGCGACGGTCAGTCGATGATCCGGTTAATCGGGTATTCGACGATCCCCTTGGCACCTGCGGCCTTGAGTCGTGGGACGATCATTCGGACGAACGATTCATCGACGATCGTGTTAACGTCGACCCAATCGGGATCGGACAGCGAGGCGACCGTCGGTTTCTGCAGAGCGGGCAATTCGCGGATGACGGCGCTCAGATCGCTGCGGCGCACATTCATCATCAGGCCAACTTTTCCTTCGGCCGCCAGACAGCTTTGCAGCATCAGCGAGATGTTCGAGAGTTTTTCTCGCTTCCAATCGTCCTTCCAGGCGTTCTTATTTGCGATGAAACGGGTGGTGCTCTGCATCACCTCTTCGACGATGCGCAAGTTGTTGGCTCGTAAAGAACTGCCGGTTTCGGTCACTTCGACGATGGCATCGGCCAGCTTGGGTGGCTTGACTTCGGTGGCACCCCACGAGAATTCGACTTGTGCGGTGACACCGTGTTTTTCGAGGTATCGCGTGGTCAGTCCGACGACCTCGGTGGCGATCCGCTTTCCTTGCAGGTCTTTGACCGTTTTAACGGGGGAGTCCTGAGGAACGCAGAGCACCCAGCGGACCGGGCGGCGGCTGACTTTAGAGAACATCAACTCACAGACTTCGTGGACGTCAGAGTTGTTTTCGATCACCCAGTCATGTCCGGTGATGCCCGCGTCGAGGACTCCTTGCTCGACGTAGCGTGCCATTTCCTGGGCGCGGATCAGCATGCACTCAATTTCCGTGTCATCGATCTCGGGGTAGTACGATCGCGACGAGAACTTGATCGTATAGCCCGCTTTTTTGAAGAGTTCTGCCGTGGCTTCCTGAAGACTGCCGGCAGGGATACCCAGTTTAATCAACTTGTCTGACATGGAAGGTTCGTCTAACTCAAAAGGAAATCGGTGCACTGTTCAGCACGAACAGGATTATATAACGCAGGGGACAACACGGTCTTCGAAATCCCTTGGATTGCCGAATGCCGCGATGCCTATTTCTTGTAGACCGATTTGGGGTCGAAGACACGTTCGCCGACGATCGAAACCGACCTGGATTGGGGATCGATCTGGCGGAAGAAGCAGCTTCGAAACCCTTCGTGACATGCGGCGCCGCCGATCTGGTTCACTTTGACGAGCAGGGTGTCTGCGTCGCAGTCGTAGAAGAGCGCTTTCAATTCCTGAACATTCCCGCTCTCTTCGCCCTTTCGCCATAACTTCTTGCGGCTGCGGCTGTAGTAGCAGACGCGCCCCGTGTTGAGCGTCTCAGCAAATGCTTCGGCATTCATGTACGCCAGCATCAGGACATCGCCCGTCGCGTCATCCTGGGCGATCACGGGAATCAGTTCAGTCTTTGTGAAATCAGGTCCGGAGGCGTCGATCATCGTCATCTCGGTCAAAAATTCGGTCAAGAAACGGCCAGGCCAGAGGTCACGCGGAAGAAAGCCCAGCCACGAAAACTGTAACCCACCGGAAGCAAGATGTCGAACCGCCCGTCTTGCGGGTTGCGGCGTGGGATTCACCCCGGTCGTTTTCGAGTCTGTTCAGTGCAGGATTTTGCCGGTCAGGGGGTGCATGGTTTCCGGTCTGGCAAAGTGTAACGGCACGCCGCTTTCGCGTCATTTTCGGCAAACTCGACGTCGAAGAAAAGTTCTGACGCAGTCTTTCCCGTTTGGTTCGGTCGTAACCGACAAATCCGGGTGAATTCTTTAACGAGTGATACGTCTGTGCAGATGACCGCATTTCCAGCTTGATGCAAGTGTTGATTTGCCTCATCAATACGCGACTCTGAACCATCGGTTACGGGGGTAAACCTGTTGAAGGCACCAACTCAACTCCGTTATCACCTGATCGAACCTTTGCGGGGTCTGGCAGCCGTCTGGGTCTTTGTATTTCACTTTTCGTTTTCCGAGGCATTTCAACACGCATTCCCATTCCTGCACTCGCTGCTGAAAGCGGGGGACCGAGCGGTCCCGATGTTCTTCGTGATCTCCGGGTACTGTTTGGCGACCGCCTTCGGACGGGCTCAGACACACAGTCAGTCGTTTGGCAACTTTCTGTATCAGCGTGCCCGACGCATTTATCCCACGTTCTGGCTTTCGATTGCGGTCATCATTGCGGCCCACTTCGGGACAGAGTTTCTCAAAGCGCTGGTGACGGGGGAATGGGGGGCGGTCAATACGGCCCGGTTCCGCCATTACAACTGGTTCGACTGGGTCAAAATCGCGTCGTTGACACAGATTTTCGATCAGCGTTTCGGCCTGTTCTTCGGACGGTTCGGCAGCGTGAACGGTGCCTACTGGACTCTGGGAATCGAGTTTCAGTTCTACCTGATCGTCGCGTTGGGGCTGTTGCGGCCTCGCTGGTCGTTGTGGCTCGCCGCAGCTCTGACCGCCGTGTCGCTCGCCACGTTCTATCATCCTGTGTGGAAATTCCATGTGATGAACACGGGATCGTGTATCCCGTTCTGGTCCTGGTTCGCTCTGGGGGTTGCCGTTCATGCGCTGCTGAAGAATGGGTTGACCCCGGCAAGCCTCTTCCGACATCGCGAGCAATGGATCTCGGGAGCCCTCGTCGCCGGACTGGGAATCGCGTTTCTGGCGGTCACCGCGGCGGGATATGAGGTGGAACGACTTGTGTTTGCCGTCGGATTCGCGGTGGCGCTGTGGGCGGGGAAATCGCTGGATCTCCCGGAACCCGCGCCTCGCGCCGCCGGAGGATCGCTCGCCAGCTACGCTTATCAGGGACTTTGTGTACTGGGAGCCATGTCGTATTCGGTTTACCTGCTGCACAATCAGGCGTCGGAAAGCTGGCGCAGCCTTCTCAGGCTTGGCGGGATTCGAGGTTCGATTATGGCGGACCTGTTGTGTGTCGGTTTAACGGTGCTCTGCTGTTATCCGTTCTACCTGTACTGTGAAGCACCATTTCTGCGAAGCCGCCGGCGTCCTGTGAACGCTGTTGCGGCGGAAGATCCTTCCGAGGTTCTCAGCCTGCCAACCGGGGGCGAGGCGACTGCTCCGGCCCGCAAAGCGGCGTGACGAGCGGCAACGACGAATCTGCTGCGGTGGGGACCTCTTGTGCTTCGCACACAGGTAGCCCGGCGGTCCGGGCAACCTGTGCTACCCGCTGTCAACGGGGGACGAGGCGACTGCTGCGATACGCAAAGCGGCGTGACGAGCGGCGTCATTGCAGGGGACCGGGCGTCTGCGTGCAGCAAGTTGCCGTTTTGCCGCAATGACGAATTTGCTGCGGTGGGGACCTCTTGTGCTTCGCACACAGGTAGCCCGGCGGACCGGGCAACCTGTGCTACCCGCTGTCAACGGGGGACGAGGCGACTGCTGCGATGCGCAAAGCGGCGTGAGGAGCGGCGTCATTGCAGGGGGCCGGGCGTCTGCGTGCAGCAAGTTGCCGTTTTGCCGCAACGACGAATTTGCTGCGTTGGGGACCTCTTGTGCTTCGCACACAGGTAGCCCGGCGGACCGGGCAACCTGTGCTACCCGCTGTCAACGGGGGACGAGGCGACTGCTGCGATGCGCAAAGCGGCGTGAGGAGCGGCGTCATTGCAGGGGGCCGGGCGTCTGCGTGCAGCAAGTTGCCGTTTTGCCGCAATGACAAATTTGCTGTGGTGGAGACCTCTTGTGCTTCGCACACAGGTAGCCCGGCGGACCGGGCAACCTGTGCGACCCATCGGGCGCGCTGAACGGATTTTTTGTTTCACGACGGATAAACCCGGTGGGAGTGCCTCTCTCTTACGGGGCCGCATAAATAACTTGCGTAAGCCCTGAACGACCACAATACTGGCGTTTATGGACTCCCCCATCGCGCCGATATCTCAATCGACCCTGCCTGCCGGAAAATCCGTTGATGAGATTCAATCGTGGATCGTCAATCGGTTAGCGAAAGAGCTGCGCGTGGACTCGGGGCAACTCTCCGTGGATCGGTCGATATTGTCGCTGGGCGTCGATTCGATCCAGGTGGTGTCGGTGGTCTCGGAACTGGAGGACTGGGGCGGATTCCGGTTTCCCAGAAACCCATTGGAAGATGACATCACGATTCAGGAACTGGCACAGCAGGTGGTGGAATTGACGGGGAAGTAGCCATCGACGTCACTCCCGTCAGCGATGAGCGACTCTTCGAGGCCAACAGCGGTCGAGTCGTACCATTTCTGGCTCTGCTGCTCGAACTTAGCCTGATTCTGGCCGTCGTCTACTCCTTTGAGATTGAACGACTGAGGCATTTCTTCCCGGTGCTCTGCGTGATTGTCGCCGGGTTTGCCATTCATGCCTGCCTCCCTGCTCAGCGCAATGGCCCAACCGAAACGGACGGCTCCGTTGACGGGACTGGGGCCGCTTCGGCAGTCAATTCCCATTTCAGCGGGCCGGTTCGGGCGAAGAGCCAACGTACCGATCTGCGACTCACCTTCTTTGCGTTGCTTTGTGTCGGCTGTGTGCTGTTCGTGCTCGGTATCGTCAACGGCCTGTCGGTGCTGGGGATCGGCGGACTCTTAATCGGGATTTGCTATCTCCCCGTGACGCACCCCTGGCGGGTGGGACTCTTGATCGTCGCTGCGACGTTGCTGGTGGCGCTGCGAGTCGTCTATCCGTTTCCGTTCTGGCCTGTCCTCGGGTCGATGTTCATGTTTCGCCTGGTCACGTTCGTCTACGAGTCTCACCGGCAACAGACGACACCTTCTGTGGCCTGGGCCTTGTCGTACTTCTTCATGCTGCCCAACACCTGTTTTCCGCTCTTTCCCATCGTCGATTTCAAGACCTTTGTGGCAACGCGTTACGACCAGGATGAATGGTTGATTTATCAACGCGGAGTCGAATGGATCGTCCGGGGACTTGTCCATTTACTGATCTACCGCTTCATGAAGGCTTATGTTGTTCCGGACCTGTCAGAACTTTATGAGTTCACCCGGATCTCCCTCTTTGCGGCAACGAATTATGTGTTGTACTTACAGGTTTCCGGGCATTTTCATCTCGTGACAGGTTTGCTGCACCTGTTCGGATTCAACCTTCCTCGGACACATCATTGCTATTTTCTGGCCTCCAGCTTCAGCGACATCTGGCGGAGGATCAACATTTACTGGAAGGACTTCATGGCGAAGTACGTGTTCTATCCTTCCTTTTATGCACTTCGACGACGCAGACTTTCCATCAGCTATGCCATGTTTGTGAGTGTGTTGCTGGTTTTCCTGAGCACCTGGGTGCTTCACTCGTGGCAGACATTTTGGCTGCTGGGACGATTTCCGCTGACCGTTAACGATGGTTGCCTCTGGCTGGGAACAGGGTTACTGGTCGCTGTGAACAGCTTGCTGGATTCGCGACGTCACCCTGTTGTCTACCAGTCTCCATTTCTGCGAGCGTTCGTGACGTCGGTGCAGACGGTGGGGATGTTCTGTCTTGTCAGCATCTTCTGGTCCTGCTGGACCAAGCCCGGCTTTCTGCAGTTGGTTGCGAGCGCCTTAGAGCGAGCCGACGCGGTGCCGGGGATTGCCCGGGTGCTGATGGTGCTGTTGATTGTGGTCGGATTGGGGACCATCTTGCTGTGGTTGTCAGGGCAACGGGAGGAGGGGAAGCAACTCGCCGGAGTCACGGAATCGGGCGGGCCGCTGAAACGCGAAGTCACCGGCCCTGGTCGAGACGGAGCCGTTGTCGATCAGACGTTCCGCCGTTCCGTCAGTCTGCATCTGGCGTTTCTGAGTCTGATGATCGCATTCATCTCGCCCGGTTTTTCTGGTCTGCTGCCAGACGAATTTGTCCGAGCGATTAGTCAGTTCCGTCACGATCCCACATTGGAACTTGCGGCGGGAGAGAAGCTGCAAAGCTACTATGAAGACCTGAATACCGCAGCAATTCAGGCAGGACCGCTGCTCAGTTCGCTGTTCACGGTCGACGGCCCGCAGCAGCGACAGGGGGAAGGGTTCCTCAAGATTTCCCGGCAGGCCGATGTCTACCAGGGAGTCGAACTGATTCCGGGGATACGGACGGAGCTGGATGGTCAGCCATTCTCGGTGAACGAATTCGGGATGCGTGATCGAAATTCGTTAACGTTTCAGAAGCCCGAGGGGACCTGTCGAATCGCTGTCGTGGGTTCCAGTATTGTGATGGGTTATGGCGTTGCGGATGACACGGTTTTTTCCCGTCAGTTTGAGAATCTGCTGAATCAGGCGATTCCCGGTTCCGCACACCGGTTTGAAGTCCTCAACTTCGGCGTTGGAAAGCAGTGGGCGGTTCAACGGACGGTGCGCATCCAGCGGAAGGTGTTTGGATTCTCGCCTGACGCCGTCTTTTACTTTGCGCACCAGGACGAATTCAATGAGTTAGCGACACCTCTGGCGCAACTTGTCTCGTATGGCAAGGAACTTCCCTCTGTTCCTCTGAAAGAAGTCGCCACACAGGCGGGAGTGACATCACGTCAGCCGCCGGGTGAGGTGCTAAGTCGGCTGACTCGTTTCAACGAAGAGATCCTGCGTGCCTGCTATCTGACCATTGTAGACGAGTGCCGGAGATTCAAAGCGGTTCCTGTCTGGATCTATCTCCCGGTTCCCGGTGCCGACGATCGCGAGATCCGCGAAAAACTGTCTCCGATCGCAACTGAGGCAGGATTTATCGTTTGTGATCTTTCTGGCTGGACGAAAGGAGAGACTGGACTGTTCCCCGGCACCGAGTACCACCCGAATGCGCATGGTCATACGCTCATTGCTGAGGCGCTGCTGAACCAGGTTCAGTCGAACCCGCAAACGCTGCCTGAGGATTGTCATCGGAACGGAACGACCGTTCCTTGAGAAGACACGTTTCTGCAATCATTGCTTTCCATGCTTGTGAATATCGGCCATTACCCGACGCCCGGCACCGATGATTGTCAGGAGGGTGTTTCCTGCTTCCGTGTTGTGTTCTGGTAGCGACCGGGATTAAGTGTTAGTGGAAAAACGTACCCTCCGTCTTGACAAACATCAGGTTCGTTTTATGCTCGATTAAGGTTGCTGTCTCCCAATCGCAACCTGTCTTGCTCATCAAATCTTAGCTGATCGCTTCTAGTTTCCGCGAAAGCCGCCGGGGCCTGCGTCTCCGCGCGGCGTATTGTCATTATTCAATTTTCAGGAAATGGAGAAACCAGATGAAGGCTTACGCACGTCGGCAACGCGGCTTCACGTTGATTGAGCTACTGGTGGTGATTGCCATTATCGCTGTATTGATCGCTCTTCTCCTTCCTGCAGTCCAGCAGGCACGTGAGGCGGCCCGAAGAACACAATGTAAGAATAATCTCAAACAGCTCGCACTGGCTCTGCACAACTATCACGACACGTTCCTGAATTTTCCCGAGGCGCAATACATTAATATCGGTCTGCCGAACTCTGCCTGGGCCTGGTCGGTGATGATTCTCCCTTACATGGATCAAGCGCCACTCTACACACAGCTCAATATCAGCACGCAAATGCTTGAGCAGGCTGCTAACGATCCTGCTCGGCAAGCCCTGCTTTCGTCGCCAAAAGCGGCGTTTGTCTGCCCCAGCGACCCGGTTGGTCCCATCAACGTCAATCGCCCGTTCCTGCAAAAATCGACCGGTGGACTTTGCAGCGGTATGATCCTCTCTCAGACCTTGAACTTTGGTAAGTCGAACTACCTGGCCTGCAACGGCAATCACGATAGTGATGGAATCTTCCGGAGCGGCGGAGGTGCCGTATCGATTGCCAAAATTACCGACGGCATCTCGAACACGATTATGCTCGGTGAGCGAAGCAGCGTGAAGTGGGCCAAACAGACGGCCCCTGCGGGGCCCTGGGCGGGCGTCTGGGCCGGGCAGGAACTTTCCTGTGACGGAATCACGAACGTCTGGGCTCTGGCCGGGAAAACCGAATTCCAGATGAACGCCGGGACGCATAGTGATGTCGTGGGCAGCACCTCGGCAACCGACCAGCCGTTGATTGCGTTCGGCAGTGCACATACGGGTGGTGCTCAATTTGCCATGGCCGATGGCTCTGTGCGATTCATCAGTGAAAATATTCAATGGAATGATCTTCCCAACAGCTATGACGATGTCGGCATCTATCACCTGCTGGGCTCGATCAGCGACGGACGGGTCATTGGCGAATTTTAATTTGCTCGTCCGGCCTATCGGCGAACGGAGCGCAGAAGAACTGCCGGCAGGGCGCGACCTCCCTGGCCCCAGACGAGAGAGGACCCCAGCGAGACAGGGGCGACTGCCATCCTCGTCCTGGGGTTTCGCGAATGAGGCGCTTTCCAGGGGCTCTGGCAGTCAGTCGAGCGAATGGATCTGAACGGGTTTACCGGAATTCAACGGTCTGGAACTTCACTGGGGCAGGGTCTCGATCGACCAGGCCTGCGTGTTCGATAGCGGCAACTTGAGACGGCCGGACCTCGAGATTTCCGCACCCCCGTGGTTTTCGACCAGAGATTGTTTGGAGAAAGTCTATGTCATTGCACCGCAACTCGTCCCCTGCCAGGACATCGCTCGTCGCTCTTTTCCTCGTGGTATCGTCTGGCTGCGGACTGATGTCGGGCCCGAGCGAATACGAAAAGTTCAAGCAACGAGAATCGACGTTTGAGGGGCTGATTTCCAATGCCGGAGGTAGCGCCAGGAAAGAAGGCAAGTCGATGTACGGCTTCCATATGGTGGGCTGGATGATCGATCTTTCCGGAGCCACGCTCAGCGAGAAATTGATTTCCGAGATGATTGAAGTCGCTCAGAACGACCCGGTCTTTGATCTCAACCTCAGCAATACGTCGATCACCGACGAACAACTTGCCGAACTCGACGCCGGCAACGTTCTCCAGAAAACTGTGATCCTGAATTTGTCTCAAACCCCGATCACCGATGCCGGACTGGACAGTCTCTCGAACTTTTATTGTCTGATGTCACTGAACCTGAAGGGGTCGAAGGCGACACAAGAAGGGGCACGCCGGATGGGTGAGAAAAAAATTGCGAATCCGCAGACGCCGGCACCCTTCAAAACACAACCGAAACTGGAAATCTGAGTCCCGCGAGGCAGATGTCGAGCACCCGTCCCCGATGCGGCTGTGGGATTTAAGTGTGGTATCAAGAGGTGGAACGGGACTGCCTTGATTTGGTCTCAGAAGGTCATCGATTCCTTTCCTGTCTGCGGCTACGATGGAATTGTCATGGTCGCTTTTGCAGTTCCCCGTTTGATGTAATTCCAGCAATTCGATGCGGCAGTACCGCTCGCCATGCTTTGGCAGGAGGGGCTCATGTTCCAGATCCTCGGCTCACTGAATCCCTTTGCAGCGCACTGCAATCGCAGGAAGGTTCTGGAAATCGGAGCGGCTTCCCTGGGACTCCCGCAACTCCTTTGTCTCGAAGCTCAGGGAGCCCCTCAGGCCATTTCCACCTCGGATGGATTCGGCAAGGCGAGAAATGTCTTGCTGATCTACCTGCAGGGGGCTGCTTCCCAGTTTGAGACCTGGGATCCCAAGCCAGAGGCACCCGAAGGGATCCGGGGGAAGTTCGGAGCCATTTCCACTGCCGTTGCCGGGACATCGATCTGTGACCAGCTTCCCAAACTGGCTTGCCTGACAGACCGGATGGCACTGGTTCGGTCGATGACGCATCCCCACAATAATCACTCGAACCTCTATACACTGACTGGGGCTCCGGCGATCGATTTCTCGAACGAGACGAATCCTTTCGACTCACGGCATCGTCCGTTCTTTGGCAGCGTACTGGATTATCTGGCGGATCAGGGAGGGGCCGAAGATCCGACGGATGTGCCTCGCAATATGGCACTTCCCTGGCAGTTTAGCGCCTTTGCCCCCTTCTCGCGGCGCGCGGGGCCGTACGCATCCTTTCTGGGACACGGCTACAACCCGGTCTGGACGGAATTCCATGGCAAAGCGACCAGGACCGTCCCGCGTGTTTCCTTCTTCCACGGGTTGAAGGATGTCGACGTCGCCGACCCGTACCTGGGTATCACTCCTGAAAGCCGGCTCAAAGTCTCGAAGGAAGCGCAACTGCGTGATGGAATCACGCTGGACCGATTGAACCGGCGAAGAAGTCTGGTCAGACAGTTCGATGATCAAAAGGCGTACCTCAACGATCTGTCGGCAGGGAAGGGACATGATCGCTTCGCGGCCAAAGCCTATTCCATGATCACGTCGGCCAGGGTGCGTGACGCGCTGGATATCGGACTGGAACCGGCATCGTTGCGGGAACGCTACGGCATGACGCTGTTCGGCCAGTCCGCGCTGACTGGCCGCAGGCTGCTGGAAGCGGGGTGCCGGATCGTATCGGTCTTCTGGGACGAATTCGAAGTCGTGAACACTGCCTGGGATACACACTTCGACCACTTCACCCGGCTCGGCGACGAACTGCTGCCGAGCTTTGATGCGGCGATGAGTACCTTGCTGCTGGATCTGGAAGAACGGGGCCTGCTGGAGGAAACTCTGGTCATGTGTCTGACGGAGCACGGTCGAACTCCCAAGATTGACACTCACATCCGGGGTGGAGGACGCGACCATTGGTCGTCTGTCTACAGCGTGATGCTCGCAGGAGCAGGAATCAAACCGGGTTGTGTGGTCGGGGCCTCGGATGCGACGGGCGCGTTTGTGAAGGAGCGGCCCGTGTCGCCCGAAGATATTCTCTCAACCATGTACCACATCAAGGGTATCGACCTTGAGACGACGATTCCTGATCTGCGCCAGCGACCAACCCGGCTGATTGATAATGGATCTGTGATTGGGGAACTGCTCGGCTGAAAGTCCTTTCACGACTCAGCACTCGCTTGCGTCGAAGGAATCATTTCCAGAGTTCCCTTGAGATAGCTCTCCCGCACCATCAATCGCCGGGGTTTGCCACTACTCGTCCGTGGCACCGAAGCTTGCCGGAGCAACACAATTTCTGCAGGACTGATCCCAAAAGAGAGTGCTACCGCAGATCGGATTGCGCCCAGTATCTCTTCGAATGATTCGGGCTCCCTCGCCGTTCGTTTCAGCTCACTCGCAATGACCAATGCTTCGAGACCATTCTGGTCCACCGAGAAGGCGACGGTTCCACGCGGCTGTAGCGACGGGTGAGCCGACTGGACCACGTGTTCAACGTCTTCCGGATAAAGGTTTCTTCCTCGGACAATAATCAGTTCCTTCAGCCGTCCCGTCACGAAGAGATACTGATCGGAAAGGAATCCCAGATCGCCGGTCCTGAGGAACCTGCGCTGTTCTCCATTCTCGCTGACATCGCGAAAAAGGGAGGGAGTCAGATCGTCTCTCTGGAAGTAGCCGGGGGTGACGGATTCACTGCAGAGATGAATTTCGCCAATCGACCCCTCGGCCAATGGCGTTCCTGTTTCAGGATCTCGTATCGAAACGGTTGAGCTGGCGAAGGTCGCGCCGCTGCCAACAATCTGTAATTCGTCGTCGCGACTAGGGGCCGGTTCAATCCGATTCTCTGCCAGGCCCCGCTTGCTGACCGCGCGGACAATCACCCCATTGCCTGCAGGCCCGCCGGTGGCCATCAGCGTTGCTTCGCCCAGTCCATAACAGGGAAAGAAAGAGCTTTCGCCGAAGCCCCAGGGAGAGAAACGGCTGGCGAACAGGCGTAATGTCTCCTCGCGGATCCGTTCGGCTCCCACAAACGCTACCCGCCACGAGGAGAGGTCGAGGCCCGACATTTCTTCATCGCTTATCTTTTCAACGCAAAGTCGGTAACCGAAGTCGGGGCCGCCACAGATATTGGCCCGCTGCGCCGCGATGGCCTGCAGCCAGCTCGCTGGACGGAACGCAAATTCCTCAGGGGGCAGACAGGTGCAAGTCAGATTCGTGAAGATGGTGGTGAGATAGCTCCCGACCAACCCCATATCGTGGTAATGCGGCAGCCAGGTCACCGACGAATCCTCACCCGTTCGAACCTGCATCTGGTCCCGAATCATAGTCATATTGGCGAGGAGATTCGCGTGAGTGATCTGCACCCCTTTGGGTCTCGCCGTCGACCCCGATGTATATTGCAGGAAGACAGTGTCGTGTGGAGCGCAGGTAAACGTCGGAAACTCGCTCGGCGCGCCACGCCATTCATTCGCGGTCATCACGGGCAGCGGCGCGAGCGCGGGGGAGAGTTGCTGGTCGGTTCGCCATAACCTGGCTGTCCCGTCGTCCGCGAGCATCAGCGTCGGTGCGCAATCGTGACAGATTTCGTCGAGTGATCCCGCATTGCGGCGCAAATTGGGAATTCTGAGCGGCACGGGAACCACGCCACAGGCGACGCAGCCGAGAAACGCTTCGCAGAATTCCGTCCCCGTGGGAAACAACAACAGCGCACGATCACCGGGATGAGTCTGAGAGGAGATGGCTCTGGCGGCGCCAGCGGCCCGTTCTGCCAGCAGCGAGTAAGTCAGCGAGGCTGCCGAGTTCCACCGGGTCTCAGGGAACACGTACAACGGCTTATCAGGCTGTCTAACGGCCGTATCCACCAGGCATGAGTAGATTGATCGCATCGGCACCGTCTCCTGTCTTCACAGGAACTATCCGGTGTGGATGCGAACTCCGCAAGTGGATCCCCACCATGCCGCAGCGAGCCGGGAGGGATGATTGAATCGCCTGCGCAGGGAAGAAGAGCGGAATAAAAATGCACCATCCACGGACCGCTGGCGGACGCCGTTCCGAGATGAACTTCACCTATGGAGATGGTATTGCGGACGGATATTGTCCTAACCTCTCGTAACTAGGGCTTCATCTTATGTGGTCCGTGGATGGTGTAATGCTCAACGATTTTCGATCACGATCGGCGGCTTGATGAAGCCAGGAGGAAGCCGATGCCCACACTCATCAGGAACGCAGGGATCGGGTTGCGTGAAATCAGACTTGTTACGTCTGAGCAGACCCCTTTCAGTCCTTGATTGTCGAGGAAATTGGCCGAGTTGGAGAAGGTCTGGGCGACGGCGGATGTTGCCGCGCCCAGGGTTCCTTCTTGTGGCCCATGCTCGCGGATCGAACGAGCCGTGGCCTTGAGCCCACTACTGAGCGAGCCGCTCAATTCTTCCGCTTTCCCTTCCACCGCGGAATAGGCATTTGTGCCCGCGTCTTTCACCTGTTCGATGACGTTGCCAGCGGCGTCGCGAATCCCCTCAACCGACTTTCCCACTTGGTTTGATACCTGGGCGCCGATTTCTTTGCCTTTGTCCTTCATCTGTTCGGTCATCGTAGCCATGATTCTGATCTCCTGTGGGGTTTGAACAACGCATCACGTCATGCGAATACCCAGAGGCAACTTCTGCGCCGGACGCCAGATGTCCCCGTAGCTTTCCCGTAAGAGAACTCTATGTGCTCTCGAAATCAGGGTTTATGAGAGGAGAGAGCCACAGGACTCACCCCGTAAGAGATTGAGTCCCTAACGCTCACCATGGCGCGCAGGGAATCAGACCGACCGGGAACTGGAGCGTCGACACCGCGACTCGACTGTGGACTGTCGCCGAGAGACGCGTCTGAGACCCACCCGAGATGGCGATTCCCGGTCCCGAAGCCACGCACAGGCGGATCACGGTCGGATCAAGGAGACCTCGGAACAGCAGCGAATGGATGCCGAGGATTATTCCGGCTCTGCCGCGGGGGTGGGCTGGGTAAACGGAAGATCAAGACTCTGCTTCTTCAGGCCCCGCCCGGTCGTGTTCAGAAAGTAAATCCCGGTGAGCGTCACGATGATGTACTCCGTCAGGTGGTAGTAGACGGAAGCGGCGAAAATTCCGGGGTAGTCGTCTGAGAACACACTCAACACCATTGTGAAGCAAAGCTGAATGACGCCGACGTAGCCGGGGGCCGAAGGGACCGCAGCACCGACAGCGGTCAGTCCCAGCACGATACACGAGATCAGCAGGCTGTTGGGCAGACCAAAGCTTTTGAGCGCCAGATGGATGACGAACCCGTTGATCATCCAGCTGCAAAGCGAAATGGCCATGATGCCCGCCAGCAATCGAGGCTGCTTCACCGCGGCCAGCCCCGTCACTCCTGCTTCCAGCAGATGGTGCAACTTTTCCAGCCACGAAGCAGGAAGAATCGGCGAGAGAACCGCGTTGACGATGCGGATGCACAGAGCAAAATAAAAGACATACAGGAGCAATGTCAGGACCAGACATCCCACGCAGACCGCGACAATGGACGTATTGGTTTGGACGCTCGGATTCAACCCGTCAACAAACACGAGCCCGACGCTCAGCAGCGTCAGGACCGTGATCGAATCAAAAATTCGCTCCAGTACCACTGACGAAGCCACCGTAGACACTTTCAGGTTGGCATGTCGTGCGAACAGCAGCACTCGAACCACTTCACCCATGTGAACGGGAAGGACATTGTTCAGACCAAACCCCATCATCACGAAGGGAAACAGGTCGCGTCCCACTTTGAACTGACCGATCGGAGACAGCAGCAGTCGCCAGCGCAAGGCTTTGAGCCAATAAAAGACGCCGGTCGCGATCATGATTGGAACCAGAGTCCAGTAGTTCGCATCCGCAAACGCGTTTCCCGCTTTGGAAAACGCTTCCGGATCGGACAGAAGTTCCCGCGTGGCAAACCAGAGACAAAGACCGGACACGACGATCCCAAACAGGACATGAACCCAACGGTTGCCGTGGAATGAAAATTGGCTGGCAGGAGACGACATTTGGAGAGAATCTATTAGTGAGGACATTCATCCGTGCGGTCAAACATGATGGTAACCTGAAACAAAAATTGCCAACCAGCCGGTACTGAAAAAATGTATACCATAATCGTCCTGGCCAACCCTGATCTCCGATCGGCATCGTGGCAAGTGAACGCAGAGGTTCAATCGCCATCAACGGACCGGTATGATCGAAACGCGGGCACGATCGTCGCGCACGTGCCTGAAAGAAGGGGTGATCAGGTTGAGTCTCACCCTCCGTCCGCTGTCAGGGCATCGTCATGAGCATACCAGATTCAGAACGGTGGATTGCCTCAGTCGCTTGCGGGATGGCTGTGGTCGGCAGTCTCCTGTTTCTTTTCCCTCCCTGGGCAATCGCCACGGCGGGTGACGGCGGCGGCCCCACCGAGACGGCGATCAAAGCCGCGATCCGCAAATCGCTCCCTTTGCTCGAGAAAGGAGCCCGGGGCTCGTTAGAACAGCGCAAGCAATGTTTTAATTGCCACAATCAGGGACTGCCCCTGATGGCCATGACTGAAGCCCAAGCACGCGGCTTCCAGACTGACGCTGAACTTCAGGCCGAGATCCTTCGGTTTACCGCCGATTTTCTTGCGCGAAACAAAAAGCGATACCGGGATGGTGAGGGGCAGGGAGGACAGGTCGATACGGCTGGCTACGCCCTGTGGACCCTGAACAAGGGGAACTGGCCTGCGGACGAGACGACCGCCGCAGTTGTCGAGTACCTGCTGATTCATCAGGTTCAGCTCGACCACTACGAACCGGAAGCGAGCCGCCCTCCCAGCGAACAGAGTTATTTCACATCCACCTATGTCGCGGTCCGGGGTCTCAAAACGTTTGGGACTGATGAACAGCAGGAACTCATCGACGCACGCATCGAGCAGATTCAGTCATGGCTGCAGAAGGCTGAGCCTCAGGATCACGAGGATCGCGTTTTCCGGTTGCGTCTGCTGCACCTGCTGCAAGGGCGGGCTCCCTCGGTCGATCTGGCGGTTGACGAGCTGAAGCGAAGCCAGAACGAGGACGGCAGTTGGTCACAGGTGACGGGAATGAATGGCGACGCGTACGCGACCAGCACGGCGCTGGTCGCTCTGCATGACGCAGGAGGTCTTGCGACCTCGGATCCGGTCTACCAGCAGGGGTTGGCCTATCTGATCTCACAGCAGCACGACGATGGGTCATGGCATGTGGTCTCGCGTGCCAAGGCCTTGCAGTCGTATTTCGAATCGGGCTACCCGCACGGTAAGGATCAGTTCCTCTCCAGCGCGACGGCAAGCTGGGCTACGATCGCGCTGGCGTTGGCCTTACCCGAGACCACAGCCACCTCGGAGTGAAAACCTCGTCCGGCAGGGGGCTCCGCTCGTCCTCCCTTTTCGCTCTTCCAGAACGTGCCCCGATCATGCGGAAAACGGCCGAGAAAGTCAGCAATTTCAGTCGCAAGGCTGTCCTGTTATCGGGATTTCAGCGACACTTCGCGTGACATTGCTGTTCCATGAATCTACGAATCTACGAACTTGAATCTGCAGGACCTGACCATGAAGTTCCCGATCACGGTTGCGCTCGCCGCGATGCTCCTGATTCCCACCGTTTCTCGCGGAAAAGACTTGCCACGGAGCACTCCCGAAGAGCAGGGGATCTCGTCGGCTGCGGTTCTGTCGTTTGTTGAAGCGGCCGACAGTCAGTTTGATTCTCTCCACAGCTTTATGCTGGTCCGGCACGGTCATGTAGTGGCAGAAGGGTGGTGGGCTCCCTACCACGCGGAAGCACGGCATTCCCTTTATTCTCTCAGTAAAAGTTTCGCCTCGACCGCGATCGGGCTGGCCATTGAAGAGGGCAAGGTGAGCCTCCACGACCCGGTCGTCAAATTCTTTCCGGAAGATGTGCCTGCCGCGCCGAGTGATCATCTGCAGGCAATGCGAGTCAGTGATTTGCTGAGAATGGCGACGGGACATCAGAGCGAGCCACTCCGGACCGACAGCGTCCCCTGGACCCGGTCGTTTCTCGAACATCCTGTCCCCTTCAAACCGGGGACTCACTTTCTCTACAACACTTCAGCCACCTACATGCAGTCGGCCATCGTGCAGAAAGTGACGGGAGTCAAGCTGATTGACTATCTGCGTCCCAGACTTTTCGATCCCCTCGGTATCGAGAATCCGCAGTGGGAGACAAGTCCCCAGGGAATTTCGACCGGGGGCTACGGACTCAGCATCCGTACCGAAGACATCGCCAGGTTTGGACAGCTCTACCTCCAGAAGGGGAAGTGGAACGGTCAGCAGCTTGTGCCCGAGAAGTGGATCAGCGAGGCGACCGCCCGTCAGACTGCCACAGGAAGCAATCCCGCCAGCGACTGGGACCAGGGGTATGGTTACCAGTTCTGGCGCTGTCGTCATGGTGCATTTCGCGGAGACGGCGCGTTCGGCCAGTATTGCGTTGTCCTGCCGGAACTCGACGCGGTCATTGCCATCACCAGTGGCGTCAAAAATATGCCCGATGTACTGAATGTCGTCTGGGACCGACTCTTGCCCGCGTTTCACGCTGAGCCTCAAGCCCCGAACCCGGAGGCCACCGCCAAACTCAAGCAGACGCTGGCAAGTCTGCGGATTCCGCCGCAAACGGGTGCCGCCATGCCTCCGAAAATCCTGGGTAAGCAGTACGCCATTGCGCAGAATAAACACCAACTGGAAGCCGTCCGGTTTGAATCGGGGCCATCTGCAGGGGAAGTCACGATCTCTCTTCGTTGTAATGGGACGGAGTATCCGACCGTCTGTCGCAGCGGGGACTGGACCCGCGGGCGAACGGCATTCAGCGGAGGGGCGTCGCAGCCGGTTGCGGTCAGTGGCGCCTGGACTGCTGACGACACCTTTACCGCCCAGTATTGCTTCTACGAAACACCGTTCACCGCCACGGTCCGTTTCAAGTTTACCGGCGATGAGGTTTTGGCGGACTGTCAATACAACGCCAGCTTCGGGCCTGCGGCGGATTTCAAGCTGCGAGGCACCACCGGGCCGTCGTCATCGGACAAATGATGAAGCCAGTGAGCCGGGTAACACCGGCTCGCGGCGCTCCTGCCCGTCGGCGTGCCGAATGGGAAAGAGACGCCGAGAACCCGAATGCGAAGCGATACGAGTCGAGTAGAGCCCCTCAGGCGACCCTGTGCGTTCTCTACGTTGCCTCTACTCTTGCTTAGCACTAGTCGGTGATTCGGGTGTCGGCTTGTCGGAGGGGGGAAGGGCCCTCTTTTTCGCGACGACCTTGCCGATTTGATCGTTCACGTCCTGGTACTGATACTGAAGAATCTCGTCGCCGAGTTGCTGCACCAGCGTGGGCAGGGCTTTGCCGTTCGACTGAGATAAATAGCGTACGGTTTGAGCCTCCGTTGCTCGCCCCAGCTCATCCTTCGCGATGATGAGTGCGCCGTCATAGGTGAAGTCTTCCGGTTTGCTGCGAGGGATGTTGGCCCGTGTGCGGGTCCATCCGATCAGATCTCCGTTTGGCGTGTACTTGTACTCATCCTTCCAGGTCTTCGGGGTCTGGATCAGGGGGTCCGCGTAGTTCCCTTTGTCCGTTCCCCCGTGATACGAGACGGACAGGATGCGACCCGATTCGTCATATTCCCGGTCTTCATTGTCAAGAAAGTACCACGTGATGAACGAAGGGGGCGACCAGTGGGTCCCGTTAAACGCGAACACACCGATATCGACGCGGTTCGATTCAATATCACTGTCGGGCTGAATTTTGCGACGAGGGTGCCAGGCCACCGTGATATCCGCTCGGCTCCCCGTCTCGTCGAGAGGTTTCAGAGAAATCAGCGATGGGTCCCCCCGCAGCACGACCCATTGATACTTGAGCGGGTGCCCGTTGAGGTCGATACTTTCTCGTGCGGAGACAATCATCCGGCGGCGAAACTGCATCGAACGCCCCACTCTCGCGATAGCGCACGCGGTGTCAAACAGGTGCTCACGGTCAGCCGCATCAAAGTAATCCCGCCCGACGATGCCGCGATCCTGTTGCTCGATCCGAAAACGAACAACGGGAGGAATCGTGGTTTCCGTCATGGCATGAGCCGCTTCAATCATCTTGAGTGGGTCGATCAGCGTTCCATCAAATACGGATGGGTGTGCCACCCCCGTCAGATATTCGTCTTCGTTGTTCAATGCCTTGTAGTTGGAGCGAAAAATCTGCTGCAGGGTGGGGGCGATGAACCCGCTGTCGACCAGCTTTTTCTTGACCTCAGGCCGAAATGCAGCCAGCGTGCAGGCCAAGGCATCCAGGAACGGCTGGTCAGTGTAGGAAGATCCCTGGCTGATGAGCACGTAGGGCGTGTTGGCGGGGAACAGATCCCCATATCCCCCTCCGGAACCGTTGTGGCCGGGATCGTGGTCGGTATGTTCCGGATAAACGTACAGATGGTTCAGGGTGTACTGCCGGGCGAGGGCCGTGATCCAGGTGGGACGTGTGTAGGCCATTCTCACGTTGCTGCGCCACAGCGGAGTCGAGACCAATGATGTGGACGAATTCCCGATCACCACCCCGCCATGGAGAAAGCGGTGCTGAAATCCCTGTTGAATCTCCGACAGAATCTCGGGCTTGTACTCGATCCGGTGCAGTTGCGGGAACTGAGCGTACTTCAGGTTGGAATGATCCGAGTCACAGTTGTCATAAAGATCTCCAAAATTGCCAGCAGCGGACCCTTCCGCGAACCACTTCTTCAATCGCTTTCCGACTTCGCCATGCTCCAGAATCACAGCAGGCTGCCTGACGGGCTTTTTCCATTGGAACCCGGTCTTCAGCAGGTTAGTGGGCTCGTCCCAGATCGTATTGTCGGATCCCACCCAGGCGATATTCTTTTCGAGTTCCGCCGGATGGGGTGTCTTGGGTTCAATCTGCTTTTGAGCGTACTTTTCCATCAATTCCTGAAAATCCGCCCGGTCGCGAATCGAATTGAAGTCTGGGTCCTTCGCTGCGATGCCGACTTGGGCGAATCCCCGTTCGATCGACTCTTTCAACGCCGCCAGACTCTCATCCCCTTTCCCGTTCTTTGCATAGATGCACGCCAGATTGTACCGGGCAACTCCCGAGAACGGAGCGAGTTTGACAGCCTCCTGCATGAGCCTGAGAGCTTCGTCCTGGTGACCCATGCGTGCCAGCAGCATTCCTCTCAGTTGCATCTCCTGGCTCTGTTCTGCCAGTGCCGGTCGCCGAAAAAGCTCCAGATCATTGGCGACAGAACACGTCGCAGAGGCGGCAAGTGACAGAGTCGCCAGGCAGAGAAGTCGCGCGATCGAGGCCTTCATGATACGTTCCAGGGGGACCATTCGGACCAAAAGTGCCAGATCAAACAAAGCAGGCTGAAATGCAGTCATTCCATGGTATCGCTGGATGGGCGATGGAACCACTCAGGTGGGCTGAAGCAAGCCGTGCATTCAGCAGCGAGTGTCAGCAGTTGGGGGACTCGCTCAAATCGTTGACCCCCGCCGTGCTGCTGAGACCGCCGTGGACCGAGTCAGAGTCCATCCCGAATCTCAAGCGATCGCAACACGCTCAATCAGCTTCAGCTCATCCGGCTGAAGCTGGAAGTCCAGAACCTCGAGATCTTCTCGCATGTGATCCACACTGGTCGTACCGGTCAGGGGAAGCATTCCCACATCCCGTGCAAACCGAAATACGATTTGGCAGGGGGTTCGTCCGTAGTGCTGTGCGATCTTCAGGACCTGAGGATGAGCCAGCACCGGGCGATTGGCCGTCAGCAGCGAAAAGCCCTGGTAGACGATTCCGTTTGTGCGGCAAAAATCACGCACTCTCCCGTCCCACCCCATGGTCGCGTAACAGCGATTCTGCACGAAATGCGGAGCAATCCGGCAGCGGGCGGTCAGTGTCTGTAGCTGATCCAGAGAAACATTGCTGATTCCCAGACAGCGGATCAATCCCTGTTCATACAGCGACTCAATGGCACTCCACGCCTCCCAGTCACTTTTGCCCAGGCCGGTTCCTTGAGAAGGCCCATGCAGCACGTACGAGTCAATCCAGGTGGTTCCCAGATGCTGCAGGGAGCTGGAGAAGGACTGCTTGACCTGCTCAGCCACCGGCGCCGCCGGGTCATAGGGGAGTCGGTGATCCTGACCGGGGCGAAAGGTGAACTTGGTCTGCAGGAAGAGTTCTTCGCGAGCGACAAGCTGACTCTGAATGGCGTCGGCGATGCCAAGTCCGACGGAGGCTTCGTCGTAGTGCTTCCGCTGGTTGGCGGTATCGATTCCGCGAAACCCGGCTTTCAGAGCCGCAACCGTCAACTCCCGCGTCCGCTCTTCCTTCCACGCGGTCCCATAAAGAAAGGGAGGAACTTTCGTCCGTTCAATCCTGCCCAGTACCGCGGAAGACTCTGACATGAAAATACCCCCGAGTGGATTCGAACCACCGACCTACGGTTTAGGAAACCTATTTGCTTACAAACGTGAAACGTCGTGACTGATCGTATATAGAGGTTTCACGGAGGAATGCAATCGCGTATCATCGCCATTCGACGGCCAATTGGTTGCGCTTTGGCTGTAATTCTTGATGGTACGCGCGAGCCTAGGCCGAGCCTAATTAACTCGGTCGAAAAGCTGGAAGTTTCACTGGCCTGGCTCGCGAGTTTTTGGAACAGTCCCAACGAAACGGGGACCGAATGGCTAAGGACGAACGAGATCCGTTAGAGGAACTTCGACGGGGCTGTCCAGAGATCCCGAATCCATACCCGTATTCGGGGGATTTGCTCGAATTATGGTTCTGGCAACGAAACATTGAACTACGACTTGATCGAAGCAAACCCATGCAGGCGTCAGAGGCATGGGTGTTTCGTCCAAGTGAGTTGGCTGACAGAGCGATGTCGCGATATTCAGTCAAGTACGAACTGCCATTTAAGAGAGTCCATGAGTTTCTTAATCGCGTCGAGGCGGTGTTCAACCGCCTGTTGGATGGCGACGCCGATCAGGACGATATGAGAATCGAGATGGGGCTACTCGCTGGTAAAATTCATACAGCCATCGAGATCGTCAGTGAAAATGATCGAGCTGATTCAGAGAAAACGAGAACAGCCGCGACCGCAGTAGTGGCAAGGCAATCATCACCGACAGAAGATGATCACCTAGACAACGATTGGGTAATTCTCACGCCCTCGCAACTGAGGAAGATCTTAGATATTGAACAAGATACACTCGTACGCCGATTGAAAACTCAAGCGATCAGAAACGTGAAGATAACCACGAAGTCATACCGCGTCGACCCCACATCTCTTGGTAAAGGGTGGGAAAAACACTTGTAATCGTGCAATAACTCGGTACTAAGTCCGCGATTCTCCGCTTATGTCCGAATGCCTCGCATATCACATTGTGCGAGGCATTTTCGTTTCTAAGATAGTCGTCGTCGCCCAGCAACAACGCACGGCGATAACGATAAGAACACTCGTACTGGAGAGACAGATGCAAGGAATGGCGGAAGCAGAACAGGGGGGCACAATCATTACGGAACGATGGTTGTCGTTCGATCAGGTGATGGCGATCACTGGGATGAAACGGACGTTCATTCAGTCCGAAATGAATTCCGGTCGACTCAAAAGCCTCAAGGTGGGGCGATGTCGCAAGGTCAAGAAAAGTGAACTTGAGGCGTGGATGTCCAAGTTCGACGGTGCTGGTGAGATCAACTGACTGACGGAATCGCAGTCCTATCTTTCAACTCATTTTGGAATCAAACGTATGACCAAGTCGGAACAAGAAACTTACGTTGCCTCAGATGCAAACGTCTTTTCAACTCTCAGCGTAGCGTTCGACCTGCAGCGTGACGTGATGGACTTGCTGCAGCGACTCAATGCTGGAATCGAACAACTTCACGATGCTGCGGCACTGAATCGGTTTTTTCCAACTCAATCGCATGCCCAACAGATGACGGCCGCGTGGCAGGAACTCGGTGAGATACTCGAGAGCGAAGCTCAAGTGGTAGAGCCATGCGACTGTGTGATTGACACAGAGCAAGATTGACTGATCAAGGTGTCACTCCCCCTAAAGGGGGAATGGTTCGAATCCAAATTCTCTCACTCAATGACGAGACCGCGTCACCCTGCTAGGTCGCGGCCCGTCGAAAGGAATCGACGAATGAATTTTAACAGTCTGTCCCAACTGAATCCACAGCAACTTCGCCAAGAGGGTTTCGCGGCACTCAGGCACAGCCATGCTTTCAGCCAATCCCTCGCTTCGGCTCTGGAGGATCTGGATTCGGCATTGATACTTAGCCGCGACGAGCGGTCTATTGACGAACTCGAAGGACTCCGATCATCCGCTCAGAGACTGTCGGCACTTCTGGAAAAGGGGGTGCCGGTTGAATGAGATCGACGATATTCCACCGCACAGTATCGAAGCTGAAAAGGCTGTTGTCGCTTGCTGCCTGTTGGATAGCACTGTCCTGCCGGACCTGGTCGATACCATTCAGCCGCGCCACTTCTACAACGACCAACTTCGCCTGCTGTATCAAACGATCCTGAAAATTGCGGACCGTGGAAATGCGGTTGATGAACTCACGCTTGCCGATGAACTGAACTCGCAAGGCATGTTCGAGCAGGTCGGCGGGGCGGCGTTTCTTATTGAGATCATGGAGGCGTTGCCGCATGCCGGACACTTTCGGACGTACGCGAAGACCGTTCGTGAACTGGCCGCTACACGTGATGTGAGGAATGCTGCGAAGCAGGTACTTCGGCAGCTAAGGTACTCATCCGCAGATCCGTCTGAGATGTGGGGGCGAGTGATTGACACAGTCACCACCGCGTCCGAAAGCCTGGCGGTAAGCGCCAATCCGTTCGCGGTGACGGACGTTACGACGTTCTGCGACGAGAACTCTGAGCTGTCTCCCTACGTCCTCACAGGGATTGTCAGACTCGGTGAGACGATGAACTTCGTGTCCGCGTCAAAGCTCGGCAAAAGTTGGCTGGTGCTATGTCTGGCGCTGTGTGTGGCCTGCGGATTGAAGTGGCTGGGGAGATTTTGGGCTTGCAAGGGGCGAGTGCTCATCATCGACAACGAGCTATCAAAGCCAGTCTTGGCAAGCAGGATTCGACGGGTGGCTGAGGCGATGAACTTGTCTCCCGAAGATTATGCCGGACAAGTCGATATCAAGTCGTTACGCGGCGAACTGATGAACCTGGATGAGCTGTCGCGGTGCTTGTCCCGAATTCCGAAAGGCACTTACTCGCTGATCGTGCTGGATGCGTTCTATCGATTTGCCAATCCGGGGATGGATGAGAACTCCAACTCCGACCAAACTGCGATGTACAACCGTCTGGATCAAATAGCGTCGAGTCTCGGCGCGGCGATCGTCTGCGTGATTCATTCATCCAAGGGGAATCAATCCGCCAAGGCGATCACCGACGTGGGATCTGGTGCTGGTGCGATGAGTCGAGCGGCAGACGTCCATGCTGTCCTGCGACCACACGAAGTTGAAGGCGCGGCAGTGTTCGAGGCGGCGATCCGATCGTCCCCTCCAGTCGACAAGTTCGTGATGAAGTTTGAGTATCCGCTTTGGACGATCGATGAAAGTTTGGATCCGAACGACCTGAAGCGTGAGGGACCACGCAGAGCAACAAAGAACAACGATGAAGCTAATGAAGCCAAGCGACTGAAGGAAATTGAACAACAGATCAAAATCCTTGAAGTCTACGAAACCTACCGTGACGGTGACACGAAGTCTCAGATTGCTGGTTTATCCGGGTTAAGTGGGGCTGCATACGGACCGTTCCATACTTCGTTCATGCGTCAAGCGTTCATCAAACCTTGTGAAGTTCAGAAGAGCCGGAAACAACCTTACCCTGGTTTCAAGATCACTGATGCAGGTTTGGAAGCACTCAGATCACTCAGACAAACACTTGAATCTATCCGACTGTCTGAGTCCGATATGTCTCACTCAGACAAGTCCTCCTCCTTTAGGAGGACTGTCTGTCTGAGTGTGGATCGGACAGTCGACCCGAGTCTGATTGCGGACGCATTCGGTGAGACCACGTTCTAAGCCAGCAAGACACGAACAGCGCCCTCAATAGACGGAATGTTCCACCAAACGCGTTCTAAGCGTGGGTTTGAGAACAGGAGTCAGATAACACTCGCGAGCCACAACCACAGCGGCTGACGCGAACGTAGCGAACGACAGCGACGGGAGGGTGGGGTCAGGGGGCAGTCAAGCCGCTTGGAAACCGCCACGTAATGCTCTTTGTGTTTTTGCAACAAAACTCAGTTTTTCACTCAGTCAAGGAACGACAGATGACAGAATTTCAGACGATCGAATGTCCGCTCTCAATGTTCACTCAGTTGGAGCTGGCAGCGCTCAACCTGGCTGCGGAGGATCACTTCAAGGCAGGCGCTGAGGGCTTCGCGTACTTGTTGGGCCAGATGGCCGAATTCGAGATGGACCGGCGAGTGTGGAACCTGGCTCACCCCGGAGCAGAACGACCAGCGGTCAACGGCAGGATTAGGTTATCACATTGGAGTGACGCGGATATCGCAGACAGCCTGATTGTCTGCTGGGGGATGAGCGAGCACACGGCACATCCGAAGCTGGGTGAGTTGTTCGACGAGCTGGGGAACACGTTCGCGACGATCGCAGCAGACCGACTGCGGAACAGTGGCGACCCCAAGAACGCCACCGGGTTTGCTGATCGCAACGGCCTCACGGAGGGACCGCGTGTCAACCCCGAAGCCAACTGATCGACCACCATGCCCAAACTGCGGGCGGCCTCAGTGTGTGATCCGTAGCAGGATCAGCAGCGGGTTTCGCGTCCAGACGTTGGGATGTCGTGACAAGGGTTGCGAATCCCACTTCTGGAGGGGGATGAAGCAAACGCTACCAGTAGACACAAAGCCTCTGAAGCCACCTTCACCTTACTTCACAAGCATTCATAATGGTGACAAGGAGTTCCCGAACTATGTTGATCACAATTGAAGGTGTTTCAGAGATGCTACACCTGACAACGAGAGGCGTCCGCGACGCATGGTATCAGGGACGCATTCCCGCTCCGATTCGCGTGGGCCGACGCTCAATTCGTTGGCGACTCGACGAACTGGAAAAGTTTATCGCAAGTCAACCGGGCGCGGTGCGTCCAATCAAGGAGAAGTCGGATGTCAAAGTTTGATGCTTCTAACATCCTGCAGACCATGCAAGGCCGCATGGATGCGATCATTGAGGAAAACCCTCAAACCGTCCCTCAGAAGGCTCAGCAGGAGTTCGACGCGTGTCTTCAGGTGGTCAACCTGGTCAGGCAGATGACCACAGCGAAGATCCCACTCGACGAAGTCGGCCAGCGTGTTGAACTGCGGAATGATGGCCAGTTGGTCACTCGGCGACAGGCTCAGCGGCAGTCCGAATACGTTGCGGCCACGGAAGGCGACTCGACCCCAAGCCGTTTCCGGCAGGGGAATCGGGAACTGAAACACTACTCACCCGAGGTTATCTTCGGGGAGCCAGCGCCAAAGTCTGAATTCAAGTCGATGGCGGACTTCTGCTGGAACGTCAAGCAGGGTACTCAGGCAGTCCGTATGGCAGCGGCGGGTGCCAATGAAGGCATTCCCAGCGACGGCGGCTACGCTGTTCCGATGGAGCAGAGTTATGAAATCTTGGGAGCGTCACCGGAAGGTGAGTTCATGCGACCACGATGTCGCGTCGAGGGGATGAAGTACGGTCAGAAGATCATTACGACCCCTGATGACAGTTCGCACGCAACCGGCGACGTTTACAGCGGCCTTCAACTGCAATGGGTGCCGGAAGCTGGTGAGATCGATTACCAGATGCCGAAACTGAAGCAGTTGGCGCTGTATGCGAAAAAAGCCGTCATTATGGTTCCAACCACGAATGAACTGCTGGCTGATGCCACGGCCTACACATCGTCGCTACCCACCTTGATGGGAACGGCGCTTGGGTTCGGCCTTGACCGGACTATGCTTGTTTCGGGGGTTGGCGGCGGACAGCCTTTGAGTGTCCTGAATGCCGACAGCACGATCACCGTTGCGAAAGATTCAGGGCAGGCAGCAGCGACGATCAGTTACGCCAATCTCGTCAACATGCTGGGGAGAATTCACCCTGGCTGTTTCCAGAATGCTCGATGGGTGTTCAACCCGAGCTGCATTCCACAACTGCTTCAAATGACCATTCCCATTGGCACAGGCGGAAGCCAGATCCCGGCTATGTCTGAGAGCAACGGCCAATACCGTCTGCTGAGTCTGCCGGTTCACTTCAGTGAGAAACTGAATCCGCTCGGCCAATTGGGCGACTGCCTGCTGCTCGATCCTACACAGTATGTGATTGGCATTCAGCAGAACGGGTTCCGCATGGATCAGTCCAACCATGTGTTGTTTACTTCGGATCAAACCGTCTTCCGGCTGATTGTCCGAATCGACGGTCAACCGATCTGGTCGAAGGCGTTCCAGCCACTGAACAGCGCTCCAACCCTCAGTTGGGCGGTGACACTGGCAGCGCGAGCATGATGAGAAGGTCTGGACGATCGGCAGGGTTCCGTTTCCTTCCCTGCTGATCATCTCGCCCCTGCTGGTGCCACTACCACCAG
This sequence comes from Schlesneria sp. DSM 10557, assembly GCF_041860085.1. Taxonomy (NCBI): domain Bacteria; kingdom Pseudomonadati; phylum Planctomycetota; class Planctomycetia; order Planctomycetales; family Planctomycetaceae; genus Schlesneria; species Schlesneria sp. DSM 10557. The sequence continues at coordinate 2,799,884 of NZ_CP124747.1, read as the reverse complement.
CGGGGCTTCACTCAACCGTCGGCAGGTTCGCTACGCCTGCTGGCGTTCATCGCCCCTGCTGAGACTTCACACTCCCTCAGCAGGGGTTTTTCATACCCGGAGATGATCCGCAATGCCGAATCCCGGCGATGTTATTGTTCAAACAGTCAATTGTCCTGCATGTTGCCCATCATCGAGTTCCTCGTCAAGCCGCGTGGTCTACAACTGCGCAGACTTCACGCCAGTTTCAACAGTGTACGTCGCATTTAGTGGGGCACCATACCTTGGTAGCATAACTAGCTTCACGCTCCCGAAAGTCTCAATAATAGCTCCTATTATTTGGCGTCGTACCGGGTTCACTGCCGGTGTTGGATATCAGGTCACAGTTGATGCTTGTGCTGGTCTTGCTGGCCGCGTGCGATTTTCGTGGACAGACGATAGTGATATTCACTGTCTAAATGTGGTCGCAGATGCTGTTAATGGAGTCACGCTAACGTGCGACACGCGAACTATTACACTCACATGGTGATCTCATGAAAATCAGCGAAGAAACAAGGCAGTTAGCAAAGAGAACGATCGTTCAGCGCGAAGGAGAAACATTTGATAGTTATTACTCGCGCTACACAGAGTTCGTGATTTCGCAGATGCTCCCGGATTCAGGAGCAAGTTCCACAGGTGCGATGGTTTCAGCAGCAACTGCGGATTTGGACGCGGCGATGCTGAAGGCTCCCAACTTTTTCGTGAAGGGATGGAACTTCGGGAAGCACATGGCGTGGGCGGCGTGGCACCGATTCCCCCAAGCCGATGAGAAGACGATCCAGCAGCGTCTATCGATCTGCGAAGCCTGCGAGCACCGTGAGAACGAGCACTGCAAGTTATGTGGGTGTAAGTGTGAACTGAAGAATCATCTCATGAACAAGCTGGCTCACGCTGGCAGTGTGTGTCCGATTGGCAAATGGAAAGCCGTCGAAGGAAAGCGAACCAAGAAAGGATCGAAGACATGACCGAAGACTCTGATTCAAAAATCGCTGTTATCCGCAACGCACGACGACGACTCGATGATGCTCAAGACACTGGCCGATGGTTCCAGTTGCTATTCAGCATCAACGGCAGCGGCGAAGTGATGTCGAGCTGGGACGGATCGCACTTTCCATGCGAACGCCACGGCGAGATCCTGGCCTATGTCGCAACTGAACTTCAACGGCTGCGGGATACGTGTCCCTGCTGCAGAGCGAAGCGTGAGGCGGCCTCAGAGGGACCGGCTGTCGTACTGTAAAACGATCAGAATTTGTCCCCAATTGGGGACAAAATATTCAGTCATTCACCTGTACGATTTTGTCACCTTTTGGTGACAAAACTGGGGCCGGTAACTTCGGAAAAATCGGACGATGCTTGACAAAGCTGGAATCCGTTGGCGATGATGCCGATCCTTAAAAAGATCAGTCCAGCGTCTTCAAAAGCTGGCAATCAGTTAGAACCTTTAAACTCTGTTAGAAAGAAAAAGTCCGTCCCTTCGCAACTGTGTAGGAATCCGTGAGGACTACGTGGCGGTTCTAACCCGCCATAAGGGCAGTGGCGAAGGGCCGGGCTTCATTTTCTCCTGCCTCTGCGGGAGGAAGAAAGGACACAAGATGTCCAGTCTCTCAACGTACATGCATCAGGTACTGGCTCGCTCCCCAAGCAAACGAGTCGACAAGCGGGTCGACAAGTATGTCCACGATCGCAAGGCAATGATTGCCGGTCGTAAGGCGGATGAGAAACGCAAGCTCCGTAAGGCGGCGTTGCTGGCTGAGAATCCCACCTGCGCCCACTGTGGACGAACACTCACGGCTGTTGCTGGCAAGGAAGACTCAGCGCACCTGCTGATCGATCGGCTGTCGTGCTTCGAGCACACCCGTCTGGTGAAAGCCTATGCGTTATTCGACTCCCAAACGTCGAGGGTTTCCTATTCGCCACCACTGCCGGGCCACGAATCGGATCGCCCACGGCCTCCGAGTCGAGATGTCCAGAAGAAAGAGTTGCTGAAGGCGAACCCGTATTGCCTCGTCTGCCGCACGAGACTCGGCTACGGAGAAACCTTTCTGGCGGCTCCGCACCTTTGCAAGGGTGAACTCTACTGCCCCGATTGCGTCAACATCGTGCGTCAAGGTCGCGATCGTCGGGAACCGGAAAAGGTACTGAAGGAGATCGAGGAAATTCGTCTGTCACTGACTGTTCAGGGACGGCTGTATCTCAACGAGATCGCAGCGAGAAATGCGAGCGACGTTCCCAACAAACCGCGTTAAGCGATGCCGGGCGATCCAGCAACTCAATCTTCACTCAACTCCAATCCTGAAGGAATGAAAATCATGACCCTACAAGAAGTCGAAGAATCACTGGCAACGCAAGTTGAACGACATCGCGTCTTGAAACTGATCATCGTCGCGCTCAAGGAACTAGAGGCAAACGATGATGAAGGTCGCGAATGGGTAATGGACATGCTCAACGACGAATGATGGCCTGATGACGCGACCCCGCTGGCGATGCTGGCGGGGTTCTTTTTTAACCTGAAAAGGGAAACGAATGGCAGCAAAGAAACGAGGACACGGAGAAGGAAGCATCTTTCAGAGGGGGAACGGTCGGTGGACTGCCGCGATTACGGTGGGGACGAATGCGGATGGGAAGCGAATCCGAAAATGGGTTTCAGGGAAGACAAAAAAGGAAGTCACTGACGAACTGACGAAACTTCAGGGCCAGAAACTGAACGGAACCCTCGTCGATTCCGGCCGGATGACGGTGGGCGAGTTAATCGATAAATGGCTCGAAACGTCGTCCCGCCCCAACACGGAACCGAATACGCATGCAAGATACGAAGGAATTGCGCGTCTTCATGTTAAACCGGCTGTAGGCAGTATCAAGCTGTCCAAATTCAATCCGATGCACGTCCAGACGATGCTGTCGACGATGGAGGCCGCAAACGTCGGGGAACGCACGCGAGGTCACGTTTACGCAGTTCTGCGCCGTGCGCTCAATGTGGGGCTTCGTTGGGGGCTTGTCGTTCGCAATGTCTGTGATGCAGTGGATCCCCCGAAGCAGAAGCGGGCTGAGATTGTAACCTTGCTGGAGGATCAGGTTCTATCCTTGATTAGTGCGGCCGAGGGAACGCGATGGCACGCGTTATTCGTGGTGGCACTCGCAACAGGACTGCGGCAGGGGGAGCTGTTCGCGTTGAAGTGGATCGATATCGACCTGGAGAATGGCGTTCTGTCAGTGCGGCACTCGCTGGAGGAACTGAAAGGGAAACTCCGACTGAAGGAACCAAAGAGCAAGAGCGGACGTCGGCAGGTGACACTTCCTGCAGGAGCGATTGCGGCATTGAGAAGCCACAAGGCCATTCAAGCAGCGGAAGGGCTCGAATCCAGCGAACTGGTGTTCTGTGCGGCTGAAGGGGGCTTCCTACGGAAGAGTAACTTTGAACGCAGAGTGTGGAACAAGTTCCGCGACAAAGCAAAGATTCCAGACACGATCACGTTTCACGATCTGCGGCACACCAGCGCCACAATCCTTCTCGGTGCGGGAGTTCACCCGAAAATCGTTCAGGAGCGGCTGGGACACTCATCGATTCAATTGACGATGGACACCTACTCGCACATTTTGCCGACGATGCAGCAGGACGCGGCCACGAAACTTGACCACATTGGAAGGGTGAACGAGTCACCCAAACCATAGGAATGGCTGCAAATTGGCTGTCATTTCTACGTCTCGTCGACGTAACTTATTACCCCCGAGTGGATTCGAACCACCGACCTACGGTTTAGGAAACCGTCGCTCTATCCAACTGAGCTACGGGAGCAAGTGTTTACCGTGTTTCGAGTTGCGTCAAATCAAAAAACCTCGTTTTTGGGTCGTTGACACCCGCTCTGACACCCGGTAGGAGTGTGTCGGTACCTTTCGCTAAGCCATTTTCGACAGGTGCCGCACACATCAAAGATAGACCTACGGTTCTTTTTTTAGACCGACTGTTCTTTTTCCCACCCGGAACCCGAGTCATGAAACAGTCTAACGGCTCACGAAAACCAGACAAGCCAGCCAAGCCCCATCCGGATTTTCCGCTGTTTCCTCACGCCACCAAACGGTGGGCAAAGAAGATTCGCGGCGAGTTTCACTTCTTCGGGCCGTGGCGCGATCCTGAGGGAGCACTTGAGGAATGGTTGCGGGTGAAGGACGACCTGCTGGCCGGTCGCAAACCCCGCCCCAAGAACAACGAAGGCCTCGTCACCGTCGAACTGGTGGTGAATGCATTTCTGACCCACAAAGAGCGACTCCGGGATAACGGCGAAATTCAACCCCGCACCTTCACCGAGTTAAATGCGACGGGTGTCAGGATCGCCGACGCATTCGGGAAGTATCGTCTCGCGGCGGATCTGCAACCGAGCGACTTCGCGGAACTGCGAGCGAAGCTGGCAAAGACACGAGGGGCGGTTGCACTCGGCAATGAGATTCAGCGGGTGCGGTCTTTCTTCAAATGGGCTCACGAGGATGGATTGCTCGATAAGCCCATCCGATTCGGTGCGTCGTTCTGTAAACCGTCTGCCAAGACGGTGAGGATCGAGCAGGCGGAGATTGGCCCCAGAGATCTGACATCGGAAGAGATTCGCAAACTTCTGGAGGCAGCGAACGTGCCGATGAAGGCCATGATCCTGCTCGGTACCAACTGCGGTCTCGGGAATAACGATGTGGCCCGGTTGTCGAAATCGAATGTTGACCTGAAGACGGGCTGGTTGGTCTTCCCACGCCCGAAGACCGGAGTTCCACGTCGTGCCAAGTTGTGGCCGGAGACGATTGACGCGATCAAGGTGGTGCTCGATAAGCGGCCTGAGCCGAAGGACCCGGTAGACGCCGAATACCTGTTTGTGACGAAGATGAAAAGCAGTTGGGCGAAGGAAACAGCCGGGAACAATCCGGTGAGCCTGATGTTCAAGAAGTTGCTCAAGGAAGAGGAATTGTACCGACCGGGGGTTGGCTTCTATTCTCTGCGACGAACGTTCGAAACGGTGGCGGGAGAGACTCTGGATCAGCCTGCCGTCGATCTGGTAATGGGGCATGCGCCTCACGCCAACGACATGGCGGCCCGGTATCGCCAGCGGATTGGTGATGAGCGGCTGGAGAAAGTGGCGGAACACGTGAGGATGTGGTTGTTTGGTAAAACCTCGCATCAATCCGCAAGAAAGACGGCCGCGAAAAAGAAGTCGCCCGTCAAGAAAGCCCAGCAACCCTGATCAAATCCAGTCTGGAATTGATCGCCGCGAACATCAGAGGGAATGCGACGTCGCTCGGTCTGTTCTTGCGAAAACTGCCAATCGGGGGGGGGCGTCATGATTACTTGTTTGACATCAGGAAGTAGATCGTGCACATTCCAAACCGACGGAAGGCGAAAGCGGTCGCATCGACGCAGAACGTCTGACGATCGCTTCGGGCCCCTGCGAAACGAGGATTGCATGTCCGCCGATGATTGCTTCCATTGGATTGATGATGACTCTGGATACGAGAAGTGGTTGTCAGAGCATCCCAATGGATTCATGGCGAATCTGAATAGAGAGCCCCACGTCAAGTACTTTCGAATTCATCGTGCAACGCACAGACTTCCCGACCGTTCAAATCCTGGCAGTAGCAATCCGCGAACTGGAAACAACTATTCGAAGGTCACGACAGAGAAACTGTCTGATTTGCTTGAATGGGCGAAGGTGAAGATTCCAGATCTCGTGTTGGGTGAGGCTAATTTTTGCAAAGCTTGCAATCCGGCTTCGGGGGAGTCACCTGAGTTCGCTCCAACTCCAGAAACTCAAGAGTACATTTTTCTCGCAGATCAGCTTGTCAACCAAGGGAACGTTCCCCGTCCGGACGGCGTTCAACAACCGCAGGTGAAATACTCGCAGGTTCCGCACTACTATCGGGATCCAAAAGTACGAGCATGGACGATTCAAAGATCCGGTGGTGAATGCGAACTCTGTAATTCGCCAGCCCCCTTTCTCATGGATGGAGACGTGCCCTTCCTGGAATCACATCATCTTGTTCCGTTGGCAAAAGGTGGTGCGGATACTCCAACCAATACTGCGGCGCTGTGCCCAAATTGCCATCGAAAGATTCATCTCGGTAGTAACAGGGACGAATTGACTGAAATGCTTGCAATTGCAATCGCTGCCAAAGAATCCCAGGTTACCTAAATCACCGTGCGCGAATATGCTCGGTCAGTAGTTGAAAAGAAGGGAATCGCTCCAAGGGTATAATTGGGTGTGGTTTGGAACCAATTATTCAAGGAGAGATTCCCATGGAAGGAATTATTCAAAGCCCGAGTCGTCATGACAAGCGGCGAATTCTGAAGAACATGCGGAGATGCCGTGACGGACAATTGAAGATTCGTTATCAAATCGTCCTCAATCTTCTGGAGGGCGATAGCGTGGCGAAGATTGCGAGGATGCTGAGAGTCGCGGAGTCGACCGTTCGTCGCGTCAGGGAACGTTTTCTGGCTGCCGGGGAAGCGGGGCTTGTTGATCGTCGCGAGGAGAACGGGGATCGCAAACTGGACGAGGAATACCTGGGTCGCCTGTATGAGGTGGTGGCCTCGTCTCCTGAAGAGTTTGGCTGGACGCGTCCCACCTGGACCAGGGAAATGCTCGTTAAAGTACTCAAGCGGGAGACGGGAATCCGCATTCATGTGGCCACGATGAGCCGTGCCCTGAAAATGATCGGCGCTCGCCGTGGCAGACCCAAAGCGACGGTCGGTTGCCCATGGTCGGAACCTGCAAAACGTCGGAAACTGCGACAGATTCAGCGACTCATTGCCCGGCTCCCGCAGGATGAAGTCCTAGTCTATGTCGATGAAGTGGATATTCACTTGAATCCGAAAATCGGGCTGGACTGGATGGTTCGTGGTCAACAAAAACAGGTGTCCACTCCGGGAAAGAATGTGAAGCGGTACTTGGCTGGTGCCTTGGATTCACGGACGGGTGAACTCACCTGGGTGGAAGGAGAGAGAAAGACCAGCCTGCTCTTCATCTTGTTACTTTGGAAACTCGTCACAAGTTACCCGGGTGCAAAGCGAATTCATGTGATCCTGGATAACTATTCGATTCACAGTACGGAACAGGTGCGACTCAGCCTGGCGACAGAGCAAGGTCAGCGACTGCAACTCCATTTTCTTCCTCCCTACTGTCCCGATGACAATAAGATCGAGCGTGTCTGGCAGGATCTTCATGCCAACGCCACCCGGAACCATACCCGGCCGACCATGCCCGCACTCATGACCAACGTTCGACGCTACCTGAGAAAACGAAACCACGACAAACACAAACAATTGCTCTCATAGGCGACTTACCCGAGCATATTCGCGCACGGTGATTTAGAAGCAGTTTCAAAACCGGTTCAAGCATATCATTAGGCAGGCGAGGTGGAAAAAGCCTTCGAAGAGATGTAGGTAGTATTCATGCCGGACAAGAAGCCTTCTTTGATAGCCTAGCCAACTGATCGTGCGTTCCACTTTCCAGCGACTCGCATATCTCTTCAGGCTTCGCCCGTCTTGTCGAGACGGCTTCTTCCGGCCTTTTCGGTGGGGTGTGATTTGCTCAATGCCTCTCAGTTTGAGCGTATCACGAATCCAATCGGCATCAGCCGCTTTATCGTACAGCAGCCTCTCGGGTTTCTGGCCAGCAACTTGAATGTCGACCAGCGTCTCGATCGTGTTGACTTCGGCGACCTGTGCAGAAATGGTGAACCCCGAGATGGGGACGCCGTTACCGTCCGTCATCAGCATGAGTTTCGTTCCTTTGCCTTTCTTGGTCTTACCAACCTCGGCGCCCCCTTTTTTGCAGGCGAAAAGGTGCCATCACCCATTGCCTGCGACCAGTTCAGCCGCTTCTGTCGATCAAGGGACTTCAGGAGACGTTCCCACGTTTTCACCATGATTCCTCTTTCCGTCCACTCCTTGAGCCTTCTCCAGCATGTTGCAGGAGAGGGGTATCGCTCTGGTAAATCTTGCCATCGTCCTCCGCTCTTCAGGACCCACAAAATTCCCTCCAGACACGGTCGAGGCTCGACTCATGGTCGGCCTCCCAGTGGGGATGGAAGAGGGTTTGCAAACAGATCTTTGATGGAATTCCACTGGGCATCATCAAGAAAAGGCTTCGGGACCGTCCTGGACCCTGTCGTATTCGGCCGCCGTCGCTGGGGCCACATGGACAGGGTAATTCGCATGTAAGGGACTCCTTTCTCCCTTATCGGTATGCAAATTGCCTGCCAGAGTAATTATTGCAAAAATAGGGTTTTGAAACTGCTTCTAGTCGATCTGACCGCCGCGTGTGAGTGCGTGGTGCGAAGATCGGTGATTAAGAAAGAAGTATTGGGGCCAAAACGGCATCCTCGTTCGGTACAAGCGGCACTGCGTAGCGACGGAGTTGTAGATGATTAAGCAATGGGATGCCTTCATTAGCCACGCGAGTGAGGACAAGGTGGATTTCGTTCTGCCTCTCGCAGAAAAGCTGCGAAGTCTGGGCCTCAAAATCTGGCTGGACCGATTCGAAATCAAAGTTGGCGATAGTCTTCGCGGAAAAATTGAGGAAGGCCTTTCGCGGAGCCGGTTCGGAATCGTTGTACTGAGTCCAGCATTTTTCGCGAAACATTGGACGAAAAAGGAACTTGATGGCCTTGCTGCCCTGGAGGAAGAAGGACACAAAGTGATCCTCCCAATTTGGCGCAACCTGCGGAAATCCGAGGTTACAAATCATGCGCCAATGCTGGCGGGACTCTATGCGCTCCAATCAATTGATGGTGTGGATGAGGTCGCCAAACAACTCGCCGCGGTGATCTTGGAGCCCGGTAGTGGCAGTCCATCCGCATCCTCTTCATCGCTCGCCCGAAGACTGGCCAACTTGGTGGAATCGAATGCTGGGTGCGAAGAAATGTGGAATTTTTTCCTTCAGCACAATGCGGTGGTGAAGATCTCGTCAAGCAGGATACCGTACCCCGAGGTCTTAGCAATACGTGCTACTGATAAGCCCTACATGGGATTCGCCTGTTGGCGGGACGATGAGCCAGACCTTGGTATCACATTGGTTATTCCCGGCCCATCATTTCCTCCTCTATTTGACGAAAAGCAAGAACCAATGCCCGAGATGCAAGGCTGCATCGATTCAATCATCGGACTTACAAATTGTATTTCGGCGGGGATGGCGAAGACACACGACGGAAGAGTGTTAAAGGCAGATAAGATATCGAGCCGCGTGATTGCTGGACGCCGTGCTTTCCTAAGCCTAGACGACATGCTGGGCAGACAAGCACTCAAAGAATATGACGTGGCACTAAGAACGTACGATCAGCTGATCGATAAACTTGCAGCCATTCCCGGAGTGATGCTGTCTTGAGCCTGATTGTGAGGCGATTTCGGCAGTGGCGCAGATGCAGATGGTAGAATGGGGCAAAGAGGTGTAATACATCGGCATTATCGCCACGAACGGCGATGTATTCTTTGTGCTAATGCCGCGTGGGGTTACCTCAATTTCGTTATTGCAAGGGCGTGTTGCGCACGTTGCCCTGAACCCTCCCCATCCTTGGGGCGGCCGCATGATCTTCCCTGGTGTGATGCGTGGACGGTTGTGGGTTACGAGCTATTGACCGGGGCGGGGAAGTCTTCGAAGCCTCGAATGATTCTTCGGTAGAGCTGCTCCATGTCTTCAAAGGGAGCGGTAAAGAAGAGGGCTCGCAGTCGTTCCCATAAAGCCCGCTTGCTTTTCATCGCTGCAGAGGCGGCACGGAACAGCGGACAAGCCAGTTGCGATGTCTGATCCACCAGAAACGCCAGCATCATCAACATCATCAGGACGGTGGACAGATGCTTGAATCCATGCCCGTAGTTGTGCTCAAAATGGTAGTCCTGATTCTTGAGTGTGTTGAACGTTTCGTTCTCAATCCGCCACCGGGCGCGACCTCCTCGCTCGATCAGTGGGAGCATCATTTCCCTGGGTTCGACGGGCAGGTCCGTCACCCAACTGAATGTGGTCGATTTCTTCCCCTTTTCGACGGTGCACGAGACAAAATTGACCATCAGGTCCGGGTGGGCCGCGTTCAGCGGGAGTTGCGCCACGGCGGTGTAACTCTTTCGCTCACTCTTGTCGGGGTCATCCGTTTGCCACGTGATCGCAGTCCCGTCATCAATGGCTTGTGTTGCTCGCTCAAACAAAAACGCGTGGTCCCCCGGCTTGGCCCCCAGAATAAAATGCATGTCATGAGCACGCAGGTCCTGAATGTGCGGTCCATTCGAGGCCAACCCATCTTCTGTGACGATGAATCCCAGGTGCGGATGGTCTTTTCGAACGTGACTCAAGAGACGTCGCGAAGCGTTCCGTTCACAGTCATTCTTCTCCGTGCCATCCTGGCGAATGATCGGTTCCGGGCACAGCGGGATCACTTCACGAATGTCGGGATGGACGATCACCGCTGCCACGGCCGCATGCGAATAGGTGATCCGGCCCGACTGCGAGTGCTTCTCCAGGCACGATGTGCAATGGACCTTGTCGGACGAGAAATAGCCTGTCCCATCGCACGCGAGCAGATAGCAATTCTTCCAATAGGCAAACCGTTCCAGAATCTTACCCCGTTGCACGCAGCGAAACACATCCGCGAACGCAGGGCGAATTTCCTCGGGGGCGACGCCATCCAGAATTTCCCGCATCCGGGTGTCACTCGGAGTACGTCCAATGTGATAGAACCGCCTGATGTTGGGGTTCTTACGTTCTTCTTCAAACGCCAGCAAGGACGGGCATTTCAGGGAGAACATCGCGAACGCCGACATCAACGCATCCGACAGAGGAATCTCGACGAGCCCCCGTCGTGGATCCTTCACGAAAGAGAATCTCTCTTGAACCACACGGATCAGCCCGTTTGTCGACAAATGCTTCCGCGCCTTAATGCCTTCTCGCGATTCCATTCATCACCCCGCAGTTCCTAACAGCGGAAATCAGAGTATCAAGACCACGAAAATCCTACCCGATGTTTACGAAAGGGGTGGCCAATATCGCTCGATTTTCAGCCTTTTTCTGACATCCGGGAATTGCTGATAAACTTGGTATTCTTCTTCCTTAATGGCTGTTGAAAAATGCGGGGGGGGGGGGCTGGCTCCGAAGTCCGCCCGAAACAAATGAGGAATACGCGTTGCTCAAGATACCTGTCTCACTTTTTCAACAAGCAGTTAAGAAATGGCTTTGGTAGGGTGGCCCAGAGGTCGCTATGGACGTCTGGGTTGCTGTGCAACAAGAGGCCTCACGCGATCCAGCAAGAATGCTGGTCGATCTGACGGTGTTGCAGGCAAATCGGTCGAAGCTCTGGTGAGTTCAGGATCCACCTGGCCACTGAGGTTCGGTGATACTCTCTGCGTTCTTCCCCGCGTCTCAGCGTTTGGGGGACGGACGGTATATAAATCCGTTGGGGAACACTTGCGCCCACGTCTGGAGGGGCAAGGCCCGGTAACGTCTGCTCCGTTCATAGAGTCTCACGCAATGAGCGCAGACGCTGGTTCGTTTAAGGTCCCTCCGTGGCAAACAGAGACGACTGTGAACCGCATCGTTGCTCGATGACAATGGGACTCCTGTTGCATGGCCACCCAGACGTCCATAGCGACGTGTGGGGCACCCCTGAAGACCTGCATTCCGCTTAGTGGCCTGCCTTATCTCTCAGTTTTCACGTAAGCGGAGCCACCGGGGAGTTCGTCATGCGGGGTCAGCACTAGCGCTGGGAGGAGTTAGACATGGAGTTCCCCCTCGATGGAGTCGTCGAGTGTTTTGCCGATCAGGGAGCCGATGAGCATTTTGACTCCTGCCACCGCCATCCCGTGCTTTGTGTCCCAGTAGTAACCTTCCGTCGGGGAGACACGAATCACACGGATTCGGGGATCATCCAACCCCTCGGTGAACCAGGTCTTCAGAATGGGTTCCCAAAGCTGTTTAATTTTTGCTTTATCCGCTGTCACGGTGGCACGGCCGGTGAGCTGCAGGAAGTCAGAGTGGGTTGATCCCTGAAAGTACAATCGCACGACCGGATCAGCGATCAGTTCTTCGTAGAGGAAACTGTCGCTCGCACAGAGTAACCAGAGCTGCCCGTCGTCATCGACTTCGCGGATGTTCATGGGACGAGCCGAACTGGCCGGGCCATTTTCCAGGGAGGTGCAGAAAAAGCAGTTCTCAGCCAATTTGACCAGTTCCTGAATCTTACGGACGGCGTCGGCGCCGTATAGATCCTGATGATTCATCTCGGGCTGATTCTGATTGATGGAGTTCATGATCATTGCCTGATGGGGGAACGAGAATTAGGTTGGGACTTTCTGGCGGCAAACTCCATGCCGCGTCCGGTGAAAAAGAGGGGGGCGTCTCCGACTGTTCTTCGTATGAACGGCCTGTTGAGAAAGTGGGACAGGCACCTTGAGCAGGGCATGCCTCAATGATTCCCAGCGGACTTCGGAGCCAGGCCTCCCATTTTTCAACTGCCTGAGAACGCAGGAAGACTTTTCACGTATCCCGTCGGTGAGCCTGCCCGGCCGGGTCCGTCCGAATTTCAGTTGACTGGAATGCGCGACCGGCACCGTCCTAAACGATCTCGGGATCATCCGCGCAATGCGCCCGTGCATTCGCCCAGGCCTCTTCGATCGAGTCCCCTTGTCCCATGATCTTGGAATCAAGTTCCGCATGGTAGTGGATGCACCATTTGCATTGACCTGTCGTCGGGAGGCTGACTTCGACCAGATCGGCATTTGGGTGACGGGCTCGAACAAATTCTTCATCAGGAGACATAGCGGACCTGCCTTTCGGGGACGATGGGAAATTGCGAGAGGTGACGATAGCTTCGCTGATTCTCTGTGAGTTGCCGTTCGCCTTTATTGTAAGTTGTGATCCTCGGTGTTTCGATCAATTTGTTTTGTGATGGCCTCGATGGACCGCGGTGTTGTGTCTTCGAGCCGCGGCGCGATTGTCGGTACGGGGGAAGGGGGCTGACACTGGGGACAAAAATACGTCGTCCTGCCAGCATCCCCCTGTCGGATCACGAGGATCGGTGTGCCGCAGGTATAGCAGGGCTTGCCTCCTCGTCCGTAGGTGTAATAGCGACCGCCGTCCAGCGTGTAGCGAGTGGTACGGGGGCGACCGTCCAGATTCCGTTCCATCATCTGTGTCGCGATGGAAACGATGCTCAGAAGTTGCTCGTCGCTCAGTTGACTTGCGGGGGTGAGGGGATGGATCTTCAAGTTGAAGAGGACTTCTGATTTGTAGACATTGCCGATGCCGCTGACGATTGTCTGGTTCAATACGGCCATGCCGATGGCCGCGTTGTTCGCCTGGCGGAAGCGTGAGAGGACTTCCTCATCGGTGGGTTTGCCTGCCAGCAGGTCGGGGCCCAGGCGGTTGAGGTAGTCGTGACGACGCAGGGCTGATTCGCTAAGGATTTCCAATAGCTTGGGTGTGAAGCAAACGACGCAAACGGCAGGACAGTTCAGTGTGATCGCGGCGCGGTGTGCCGGCTTCTGCCATGGTTCTCCCGGTCGGTAAATATGCCACGAGCCGGTCATGCCCATGTGCGAGTGGATCGCGCGACGGTCGTCGAGGATCATCAGCAGGTGTTTGCCACGTGCCTGGATCGACTCGACGTTATGTCCGTCGAGCGAGCTGGCCTGCGGGCCGAGCCATGCCGATTCGGCTTTGTTGATCGTCTGACCATTCAGCACGGATATCAGCCGCGTCGCCGCGCGGTGGATGGTATCTCCTTCCGGCATTGCGAGTACTCCTTACTAGCGGCGTTGGTGCAGGAATCCGCGACTGGTCGAGACGAACCCGGCGGCCTGAAGGGGTTTTGCAATCGCGGCTGACTCTGGAGCCAGCCGATCGATCAGGTTCAGGAAAAGCGGCTTATTGTCGGTTGTCAGACTCCGTAAGAGTTCGATCAAAGCCGTCTGCGCCTTCGTCCGCTGTGGTTCTTCGGCAGGGAGGAACGTCAGGAGCTGCTCGCTTGATTTGTTCAAGTAGCCGATCAGCGAACCGTTCCAGAGGATAACACGTGCACCCGCTGTCCGCGCCGGACGTGCCTCATCGGCTCTGTCTGGCCAGTGCAGGGCGGCTCCGTACGGATTGGCGGGATCGGTTGCTGCCAGCGCGATGGCCTTCACTTCGTGGGCCGGGTCGTCGGTTGTCGTTTGCTCGCGCAGGCGGTCGTCCGCCCCCGGGGCTGCAAACTGGGCCGCTCCTAAACCGGAGACGAAGTAGCCCCGGCGAATCCGTCCGATTTCTTCCATTTCTTTGAAGACGGGGTAGATTCGTGAAAAGCCCCCTTCAATTCCTTCAGACGCGACCATTTCTCGCGTCACCACGCCGTAGCGCTCGATTAACTGCGTGGCCACCGCCGTCTGATGCTCGGTAGGTGACGATGTCTCCCGAACGGCTCCGTTTAACAGGGACCAGCGTCCTTCCGTTCCGGGTTGGACCGCTATCCGGCGCGACCGGAAGCCTCGTTTGTGGCGTGTCGACTTGTGGACCGTCTGTTTCTGATGTCGTAAAGAGCGAAGAGGAATGAGCGTGTCATTGGTGACTTCGCCTGTCCAGACCATATGCCAGAGTGCGTCGATGATTTCATTCTTGAAGCCCCCGATCTCGCGGGCGAGTTCGTCGAAGAAGACGGCGTTCCGGCGCGACAGTGAGGCGCGAATTTTCTCTTCGAGGTCTCCCTCGGTCGGGAGGATGGGCGGGGCCAGTCGAGCGAAATGATCGACGAGATAGAACGCGACTCGGCCGTCGTCAGGTCCCAGTGCCCCGGCACCCTGCCACAAAACTTCACCCGACGAACAGAGTTCATCCAGGTCGCTGGGGCGAAAATCGCTGATGCGGGCGGGGAGAATCAGGCGTTCCCAGTCAGAAGCAGGAAGTGCCACCCCCTGCAACTGTTCGATGACATCAAGCAGGCTGTCGAGTCCGCGACGGGGCTGAGAAACCCCCTGCCAGTTCACCAGAAAACGAGCGAGTGCCGCTTGTTCGACCGGTTCAACCTGTTCACGCAGTCGTGCCAGTGAGCGACGCTTGAGCTGACGCAGCACCTCGGCATCACACCATTCCCGTTCGCGTCCCCCCGGCAGAAATTCTCCCTCGAGAAGTCGCCCTGTGGCGGCCAGTTCCTTCAGTGCCATCGTGGCCGTCGCCGGAGCCAGGCCGAACCGCGCGGCAACCTGTTCCAGCGGGAAGGGGGGATGCCGGCGGGCGAACCGTCCGATCAGGTCGACGAGAGCATTCTCCACTGGCTGCAAAAAGACGGCAGGCAAACCGCGTGGCACCGCGATGCCAATCGCATCACGGTATCGGCCCGCGTCTTCCGCGGCGATGAACCGTAGTTCGCCCGCGACCCGGCACTCAAGGATACGCCGCTCGTCAGTCAGTTGTGTGAGCCATTTTTCCAGCACGTCCACGCCCTGTTCTCGCGGCAACCCGAGCCGGGCGAGCAATTCGTCACGACTGAGGTCTCCGAGCAACAGCAGCATTTCGTGCAGTCCGTCGGCATCAGAAACCGGATAGGCTCGCTCAAGCAGTTGGAGTTCCAGGGCCAGTTGGCTGATGACGTTCGCATCAAGCAGTTCACGCAGCTCTGCGGTTCCAAGCAGTTCGCGGAGTTGCGCCTGATCCAGTGCCAGCGTCGCGGCACGACGTTCGGCGAGTGGTGCGTCGCCGTCATAAAGAAAGTTGCTCACGTAGTTGAACATGAGCGACGAGGCAAACGGAGAGGCGCTGCTGGAGATCACCTGTTTGACGCGAATCGAACGCTTTTCGACTTCCTGAAGAATACTCCGCAGACCTTTGATGTCGAAGACGTCCCTCAGGCATTCGCGGTAGGATTCGAGCAGGATGGGGAACTGCGAATAACGGGACGCGACCGAGAGCAGGTCGGCCGCTTTGCGTCGCTGCAGCCAGAGCGGAGTTCGCTTGCCGGGTTGCCGGCGCGGGAGCAGCAATGCACGAGCGGCGTTCTCACGGAACCGGGCAGCGAAGAGCGCCGTCGAACCGACCTGTCCGACGATCTCGTCTTCGATTTCGCTGGACGCGGGCAGAAACAGTTCCACGGGAGGTGGCTCGTCTGCTTCGGGGAGACGGAACACAATGCCGTCATCGGTCCACATCATGTCCACTTCGCCAGTTGTTTCGCTGCGCAGTCGCGCGGCGACGGCCATCGCCCACGGAGCATGCACGCGGCTTCCAAACGGGGACAGAATGCAGATCCGCCAGTCACCGACTTCATCGACAAAGCATTCGATGATGATCGTTTTATCCGTTGGCAGCTCTTCGGTTGCGGCCGCCTGATCGTGCAGATAGGTCAGCAGGTTCGTGGCGGCGCGTTCGTCGAGGGAATGCTCGGTCGTTAGTGCTTTCTGTGCTTCGTCGCGGTCCATGCGGACGAGTCGTCGTGAGAGAGAGCCGATGGCCTTGCCGAACTCCACCGGGCGGCCGGGGCCGTCGCCGCGCCAGAACGGCATCTTACCCGCTTCACCGGGGGCGGGGACGACGAGCACCTGATCCTTGGTGATTTCGAGCACACGCCATGAGGACGCCCCCAGCAGGAAAATGTCGCCCGGACGTGTCTCGAAGACCATCTCTTCGTCGAGTTCTCCGACCCGGCTGTTGTGGCCATCAGAACCGGCGAGGAAAACTCCGTACGTCCCGCGATCGGGGATCGTTCCTGCATTCAGGATCGCCAGACGCTGAGTTCCTTTACGGGGGGAGACGATACCACCCAGCCGGTCCCAGTTGACGCGGGGTCTCAGCTCTGCAAATTCATGCGAAGGGTATCGGCCGGAAAGAAGGTCGAGTACTCCTTCGAAGCTGGAACGAGGGAGTTGCGCATAAGGGGCCGCGCGTCGCATGGTGTCATAGACGGTCTGCACATCGACGGATTCGAGCGCGACCATGGCGACGATCTGCTGTGCGAGGACATCCAGGGGATTGCGGGGATAGAAGGTCTCTTCGACCTCACCGCGCATCATCCGTTCGGCGGCAGCACTACAGGCTAACAGGTCGCCACGGTACTTGGGGAAAATGACCCCTGTCGAAGGAGTCCCAACCTGATGTCCTGCGCGGCCGATGCGCTGAATGCCCGACGCAATGGACGGGGGAGCCTCGATCTGGATCACCAGATCAACGGCACCCATATCGATTCCTAACTCGAGGGACGAGGTTGCGATGATGGCGGGCAGGGTTCCGAGTTTCAGCCGATCTTCGGTCGAAAGTCGGATGTCTTTGGCGATCGAGCCATGATGGGCCAGCGCGATCTCTTCTTCGGCGAGTTCGTTGATCGCGCCGGCAAGCCGTTCTGCCAGACGTCGGCTGTTGACGAAAATCATGGTGCTGCGATGTTGTCGGATCAGTTCGACCAGTCGCGGATGAATGGAAGGCCAGATGGATGTTCTCACGGGGCCGCCCGCTGCGGGGCCCGAGAACTGTTCTTCTTCGACACCCAATTTCGTCATATCTTCGACGGGGACTTCGATCCGCAGTCGCAATTGGCGTGTGCGGCCCGCCTCGACAATGCTCACCTTGCGAGGGACGACGTCATCACTTTCCGCCTGGATTTCTGCTCCGCCCAGGAACCGCGCCACCTCATCCAGGGGTCGCTGGGTGGCGGAAAGTCCGATTCGCTGCACGGGGGGACGACTGGGATCCTCTCGGCGCCGCAAGTTCTCGAGCCGTTCGAGTGACGTGGCGAGATGCGCACCTCGTTTGCTGCCGACGAGAGCGTGAATTTCGTCGACGATAATCGTTTCGACCGTGGCGAGAATGTCGCGTGAGCGAGAGGTCAGGAGCAGGTAAAGGGACTCGGGCGTGGTAATCAGAATGTCAGGGGGATGCTTCGCCAGCTTCGTCCGTTCGGCAGTTGGGGTGTCACCGCTGCGGACGCCGACGGTCGGGACGGAGTGGACCGCTCCATGCCGCTCGGCCACCGCGCGGACTCCGGCAATGGGCGCCCGGAGGTTTCGCTCGACGTCAACTCCCAGCGCTTTCAAGGGCGAGATATACAGGACGCGTACGCCGGTGGGTGACCCATCCGGGCGTGTTCCGAACATGATCCGATTAATCGCCACGAGGAACGCGGCAAGCGTCTTTCCCGAACCGGTCGGGGCCAGCAGCAGGGTGTGCTCGCCCTGGTCGATTTCTTTCCAGGCGCGGTTCTGCGCTTCCGTCGGTTCGGGGAAACTCTGCAGAAACCACTCTTTCACGAGCGGGTGAAACGCGGAGAGAGGATCGAGATGTGTGGATCGGCGTGGCATAGCTTTCGAGTCACTGGATTCCTGAGATTTCGATCAAACTCTCCGCAGGCCAGCATTGCCATGGGAGCCACGTGGTACCTTGATTCTGTCTGCTCGCTGACGCTTTCGCTGCGAAACAGCTGTCGCAAAGATCAACCGTCGAAATGCGTGGAGATTAACAAGGTGAGGGGAACAAGCATGTGGTGATCTCGTGGCTTAGTCTTGCAGTTCGATCCAGACAGGGGCATGGTCACTCGATTTTTCCCATCCGCGGACATGCCGGTCGACTTGGGCATCAGTCAATTGCCCCGCCACCTGCGGACTCAACAGAAAATGATCGATTCGAATCCCGGCATCGCGTTCGTAGGAACTCCGAGAATAATCCCAGAACGTATACATCCCCTCCGTCGGATGCAGATGCCTCAGCGCATCGGTCCAGCCCTGCTGCAGCAACAGTTGATATGACGCCCGGGACTCGGGGAAAAATAGAGCGTCACGAACCCAGTTCTCTGGCTTACGGGCGTCAAGCTCTGTGGGGATGACATTATAGTCACCGGCGAGCACGACGGGAATTTTCTGCCGGATCAGCGATTTGGAATACTCGATCAAGCGGTTGAACCATGCCAGCTTGTAGTCGAACTTCGGTCCCGGAGCCGGGTTGCCATTGGGGAGGTAAAGACAGCCGATGAGGATCCCGTTGTAGGCGGCTTCAACATAACGGCTCTGAGAATCGTCAGGGTCGCCGGGAAGTCCTGAACGCGTCAACTCCGGGGTGGAGCCGCGAGTCAGGATTGCCACCCCGTTCCATTGTTTCTGACCCAGCCATACAGAGGCATAGCCAGCCTTTTCAAGTGCCGCGGCTGGGAACTTTTCCTGCGGGGCTTTGAGTTCCTGCAGGCAGACGCAGTCCGGCTGAGACTCTTCCAGCCAGCGGAGCAAGACCGGAAGTCGTCCGTTGACCCCATTCACGTTGTAGGTGGCGATCTTCATCGAACTAGTGTGCTCCCGCTACCAGTGTATCCGGATCCAGTCGATGGTCGAGAGTTCACGAGCGAGGTCACGCCGGTTCGGGCCGGGGGCGCATCTGGTTGTTTCTCTCTGCAGCCAGGTCTCCGTTTCGAGTCAGCCAGGAGGGAGCAACCGGAGATTCACTTTCGTAACCGTAGGCGGACTGGGTCTGGATGCCTCCCATGGGGGGAAGCAGTCGGTTCGCAACAGACATGGCCTCGGCCGTCAAGCGGGGTGCCCAGCGGACCGCGAGAGTTGCGGGATTGAGGAAGTTACAGATGTCGACTTCTCCGTCACCATTCCAGCAGGCGCGGACGATCTGTCGGGCGGCGCTGCGGGATTCCAGTGACAGCCAGGGGATCGAAGCACCGATGTCGAACCAGGTGTATTCATCGCGGTGGCGGCCTTTGAAGGTGGCGTTTCGCGGACTGCCCGTTCTCATGATGGTGGGGCAGGCCGTGGTCACAAGAATTCCCTCTTGCGCCAGTTCAGTCCGGAGAGCATGCGAGAGTCCGACGAGTGCATGTTTGCTGGTGCTGTAGGGGGCCATGTGGGGAATTGCCTGAATCCCTCCGATGGAAGCAATATTCACAATCCGCCCGAATTTCTGCTTTCGCATGTGGGGGAGAGCGGCGGAAATCGAGCGGTACGGACCCCAGAGGTTGATGTTCATCGCTTCTTGAAAGTCGTCGGAGGTCATCGACTCCAGCGGACCGACCTGCATGAGACCGGCGACATTGAAGAGCAAGTCAATGCGGTTCCATGCCCCTGCGACCTCGGCGATCGCACGCTCGACATCTGGTGTACTGCGTACATCGCAAACGCAGGTGATGACGAATCGGGCTGCGCTACTCAATTCTTTCCGGGCGGTTTCCAGATCGGCTTCGGTCCGAGCACAGATGGCAACGCGACACCCTTGCTGGACAAGGAGACGGGCAATTTCCAACCCCAATCCACGTGAGCCCCCCATGATCACGGCGACTTTTTCTCGAAACGGAAACCGACGCGTTCGCCGGATCAGTTCCTTGCCAAGCAGGTAGCCTCCCATGGCAGTTGCAGCACCGACCAGGCATTTGGTGGGGAGATTCATAACGTGTCCGTTCGTAAGAAGAGAGAGAACTGCCTTTCGTTCTGTCCGTCCGATTTGCATTTTCCGTGCCGGAACAGGTGCCCCTGATTTCTCATGAGGACTGAGCAGGGAATCCCTTCTCCCCGCGTGATGAGATGCTCTGCTTGTAGAGCAGGAAAGCGGGATGACGATATGTCCCGCGAACTCGTGATTTCGAGTTTCGCGCGTGAACGGTCTGCATCCATGATGATCGCGTAAGGGGCAATGTTTCGGGGAAGTATCCCGGGCGGGGAGTGACGGAGAGAGGAATGTGGACGGTGTCGCTTCCCTCTCTTTGAACGGACCTGCCGGCAGTGACTTTCCCAGCGATGGGATGCGGGAGAGCGGCAGACTGGGAAATGAGGGATGGGGTCGGTTCACGTACAGGAGTGAAAGCAAAGCCTGTTCTGTTGCCGAGCAACTCGGTAACGAGGATGTTAAATTCTACAGCGAGCGAGTGTTAGATGAGCGTGAAAGGTTTGAAGAACTTCTTCGGTAGTTGATCGTGAGAGATATTTCCGAACGAACGGAGTCATCATGTTTTACGGTTTCACTGTGCGGGTGGCTTGTGCGGTTTTCATTCTGTGCGGCACGGTCACGGCCGAGGAATTCCGTCAAATCGCATTTCCCGGTGCCGAGGGCTATGGCCGGTTTGCAAAAGGAGGGCGGGGCGGTGACGTCTACCACGTGACCACGCTCAACGACAACGGCCCGGGATCGTTGCGGGAAGGGGTGAACTCGGCGAAAGGTCCGAGAACGATCGTCTTTGATGTCTCGGGGACAATCGAATTAAAGTCGCCGCTCGTTGTGAAATCGTCCTATCTGACGCTGGCCGGGCAATCGGCACCCGGGGACGGGATCTGTCTCAAGGACCAGACGTTCAAAATTGTGGAGGCCTCGCACGTAATCGTGCGCTACATGCGGTTCCGCCTGGGGGATGAAAACAAGCCTCCGAAATCGGGCATCGATGGAATTCTGACAAACGATGTCGATCACATCATCTTCGATCACGTTACAGCGTCATGGGGCATCGATGGGAATCATGATCTCAGACGTGGCGGGAACTTCACGTTGCAATGGTCCATCTATGCCGAGGCGCTTCATCACAGCCTGCACGAAAAAGGGGCTCACGCGATGCTGGCTTCGTTCCGTGATCTGACTGCGGGGATTTCCCTCCACCACAACCTGTTCGCCAGCAGTCGTGAACGGCATCCGACGCTTGGAGGAAGCCCACGGACGGATCCCAGTGCGATTGCCGACTTTCGTAATAACGTCATCTACAACTTGTCCGGGGCGACGAACCTGGGGAACTGTCAGATCAATATCATCAATAATTACTATCGGCCAGGACCTGATACGCCCAAAGGGAATCACCCCCTGGCGACCAAGTCAGAAAATAAAGGAGCCCTCAAGGCGTATTTGTGGGGAAACCTATTCGAGAACAACGAGGAATTCACGGCGGATAACTGGCGAGCGGTCGACTTTGGCCGCTGGAAAACCGGAAACTACCTCCCGCTGACAGTTGAACAAGTTCGCGTCGACTCCGAATTCGACGTGGGAACTGCCAAGCCGTTGACCGACACCGCTACTGAAGCTTATGCCCGAGTCCTCAGCATGGCAGGAGCTTCAAAGTCGCGCGATGCCGCGGATCTCAGACTCATCCAGGGAGTCACCGACCGGACCAACCGCCTGATCGATTCTCAGGCCGATGTCGGAGGTTGGCCCCTTTTGAAGAGCAAATCGCCACCCCAGGATCGTGACGGTGATGGGATGTCTGACAAGTGGGAGGTGGCCTCAGGATTGAATCCGGACGATCCCGAAGATCGGAATCAGGATCGCGATTCTGACGGATTTACAAACCTGGAAGAATATCTGAACAGCCTCGTTCCCTGATGGGAAGTGTCTTATGAGATACTGTTCGTGTCGCTGAACTTGGCGTCGGAGTGATTATGAAGGGTGCCCAAGGGGATTGGCTGTTATCAGTCGAAGTCTCACGATGGGGAGGAGCACCCAGGTCAATCGACCACTGCCGAATCCCATTCTGAAAAGACATTCCAGCTAATGAGCCATGTTGGCCGCGTTTCTATTGGGTTCCCGATGCCCATAGAGGCTGTACAGGACCGGCATCATATAGCGGTTGATGACGAGCGTCATTAACATTCCCCCGACGACGACAATCGCCAGCGGCTGTTGGGTCTGAGCGCCGATTTTCGTTGAGAAGGCGGCTGGAAGCAGGCCCAGAATGGCAGTGAGTGCCGTCATCATCATGGGGCGAACGCGTTTCTCGGCACCCTGCATGATCGCTTCGTTCAGCGGCAGTCCGTGGGAACGTAACTGGTTGAAATAAGAGATCAGCAGCAGACCGTCCATAATGGCCACGCCGAAGATCGAGATGAAGCCGACGGCGGCTGAGATGCTGAAGTTGGTACCAGTGAAGATCAGAGCCCAGAAGCCTCCCATCGACAGGGCGACGACATTCGCGAATACAGCGAGCGTATCGAGCAATGATCCGAACGCCAGGTAGATCAGCAGGAAGACCAGGGCCATCGAGATCGGCACGATCACCATCAATCGTTCTTCGGCCTCACGCATCTGGTCAAACTCGCCGCTCCAGCTCGAAGAGTAGGGGGACTGGAACAAGTCGCTGGTCTTGGTCTGGGCTTCTGCCACAGCGCTGGCGAGGTCGCGTCCTCGCACGCTGAATTTCACTGCGATCATCCTCAGTCCCTGCTCTCGATAGATCGTCGATGCGCCGGGCTGGACAAATCGTCCATTCGGATCGGGCTGTCCCTGAGAATTCAGTGGCGTGACCAGGTCGCGCAGCCGTCGGCGGGGCATGTTGGTGGCGGTATTCACCGACGTGGCCATTGTCGTGCCAATGATGGAAGGCTTCTGGTTGTTGCTGCCTGTGGTCGAAAGACTGTTTCGATTCCGAGTGCCGCTTTCCTGGATGACACGGTTGTTGTAGACATCGACAGGAATATTCAGAATTGCTTCTTCACTGTTTCGTTGCTGTTCGGGATAGCGTAATGCGAGGTCAAAGCGTTTCTCCCCTTCGATCATGGAGGTAAAGGGCATGCCCCCGACGGCCGTGTGAATGACCGAGTTCACGTCTTCGACACTCACCCCCCAGTAGTTGCATTTCTGCGAATCGATCGGCAGTTCAAGGTTGGGTTGCCCCTGGATTCGAAAGACGCCGACGTTGGTGATTCCCGGAATCGTGTTGAGTCTTGCTGCCAACTGGTCGGCGATCCGCTCAAGCTCCGCCAGGTCCGGTCCGAAGATCTTAACGGAGTTATCACCTTTGACTCCGGACAGAGATTCCATGACGTTGTCGCGGATATTCTGTGAGAAGTTCCAGTTGGCACCCAGAATCTTGTGAGAGAGTTCTGATTCCATTCCGGCGATCAGTTCTTCTTTTGTCTTCGCTCGCTTGGGACCGTAGATCCGACGCCAGCCGGTCTGACGTTCCGTCAGCGGCCACTCCGTCCGGGGTTTTAACGGAAGAAAGAACTCCAGGTTGTAGAATCCTGTGGGGTCGGTTCCATCATCGGGTCGTCCGTTTTGAGAGACCACCACTCGAACTTCGGGGTACTGCCGCATGATGGCGCGAGCGGCATCAGACCGGGACGCCGCCACATGCGGGGCCACTTTGATCGGGAATGTGCCGCGCACGTAAAGATTCCCTTCCTCGAGTTCCGGCATGAATTCGCGTCCCAGTCGCGGCAGATTGAATACCGTCACGGCGATCATGCCCAGCATGAAGGCCAGCGTCAAAGTCCTGTTCTGCAGGCACCACCGCAGCCGGTTCAGGTAGGACGTTTTCAAGTAACGCACCAGAAAGTTATCGGGAACGGGCTTCAGTTCTTTGAAGAATAACAGGCACAGGACCGGAGCAATTGTCAGAGCCAGGACGAGGGCACCCCCGAGTGCGAAGGCATAGGTGTCGGCCATGGGACCGAAGATCTGTCCTTCCGGGCCGCGCATGGTGAACAGCGGCAGGAAGGCGCAGACCATGATCGCCGTGGTGAAAAAAAGACCTCGCTCGACTTCGGAGCAGGCCCGGAAGATGCGCTCTTTCAGAGTCTCGTTCGTCTGTTCTCCGGCCGTCAGATGGCGGTAGATGTTCTCGACGATAATGACAGAGCTGTCGACGATGATACCGAAGTCGACCGCACCGATGGAAAGCAGATTTGCCGACCGTCCCCGGATATAGAGCATCGAGAAAGCCACCAGCAGGGCCAGCGGCACATTGATCGCCACAATCAGTGCGCAACGGACATTGGTCAGGAACATCAGCAGAATCAGGGTGACGAGCACCATCCCCACGACAAGGTTCTCGTGCACAGTGTGCGTGGTGACGTTGATCAGTTCCGTGCGATCGTAGTAAGGTTCGATTTCGACACCGGGCAGCATTCCATCTCCGGAATTCAATCGCGCGATCTCGTCCCGAACGTCCTTCAGTGCCGGCAGAGACGCCTCACCTTTCCGAAGCAGGATGATACCCTGGACTCGTTCCGCATCGTCGAACCAGGTGACCGGTTCCCCCGACGCAGGGGCATCTGCCCCCCCGCCATGGGAATTGTGTTCTGCGTGGTCCGTGGTCGATTTGATCCCGGTGCTCGGGTAGCTGATGCTGATGCGTCCCATGCGGGGCTGGTGAGTGACGACGACTCCCTGTTTTCCGATTTCCTCTTCGTACCGCAGTGGGCCCCCTTCGATCACGTCTTCTACACGGATAGGGACGTTGTTGACAGACGTGATCACAATCTCGCGGATGGCTTTCACGCGGGCTTTTTCTTCGGCACGCAAGTGGTCCGCCGCGACTTGGGGATTCTTTGTACTGAGGACAACGGGAGCCTGTGTCGGATCAATGCCATTGCCGATCAGTCCAATACTTCTGACGTTAAGCAGGTTTTCGCCGTGGACGAGATAGTCCCCGCCGATATTGGCGTTGCTGTCTCTGATCGTTGCTTCGAGTTGTTTCAGTGGAATGGCATAACGCAGCATCCGTTCGGGATCGGGACGGACTTCATATCGTTTGATGGTTCCCCCGCTGCTGACGGTGTCGATGATGCGGGGAATTCGTCGAAACTTCCGGACGAGAGTCCAGTCCTGCAGCGTCTTGAGATCATTGAGTGTGTAGATCTCTTCTCCCGCCTCGTTGCGGGGACCTTTCAGCGTGTAGCGCAGGATCTCACCTGTGGGGCTGGTGGGAGAGAGTTCCGGTTCGACATTGGGAGGGAGGTCATTGACGAAGCTGAGTCGATTAATGACTTCCTGACGTGCCTTGTAGTAATCGATGCCGTATTCGAACTGATTACGGACATGGGCCAGACCGAACAGCGATTTGCTGCGGGTGTACTTCAGCCCCGGCATTCCTGCCAATGCGACCTCAAGCGGGATCGTCACCTGACGTTCGACTTCTTCGGCCGATGCCCCGGGGTACTTGGCGATGATCTCGATGATGGCCGGGGCAGGGTCCGGATAGGCCTCGACGTTCACATTCAGGAAGGCATAGCCCCCGGCCATGATCAGCGCAAACATCCCCAGCATCACCAGCAAAGGATTATCGAGCGACCATTTCACCAGCTTGCTGACCATAGAATTGCAGTCCTCTGCTCGATGCTCGGGTGGTGTACACGGACGGAAGCTGCTCAGCTTTTCCGTTGTCCCGCCTGAAGATTGGCAAGTTCGCCACCCAGTCCCAGTGATCCTTCGCTGACGACGCTTTCACCCACGTGAAGAGGCTCGAACCCTGATGTGCGCGGGTCGCTATTGATATAGACCGTCCCGGCGGTTCGTTTCACGACCAGTACTTTGCGGCGGGTGAAGCGTTGTTGTTGAGCGTCGGTGGCCACGAACACCGTCGATGAATCACCTTCTTCGATCAGGGCCGATTCGGGGATGGCGACAATTGTTGAACTCGCGGGAAGCTGCACCGTGGCGGTAATGAACTGGCCGACCAGCAGGCGCGAATCCTTGTTGTCGAGCCACCCCATGACGGAACCGGTCCGTTGAGCCGGATCAATCATGCTGCCGATCAATTCAAATGTTCCCTGAATCTGATTGTCCGATGGGTCTGACTTCAGGTCGATGCTCCAATGCCGTTCGGAGGGCTTGAGTTCGCGAATGGCCCACAGGTCTTCTTCGTAGACGTTGGCAAGGACTTGTAACCGGCTCAGATCGGCAATCTTGAAAAGATCGTCCTGCGGATCAACGACATCCCCCACGTTGAAGTTTTTCTCGACGATCACGCCATCGATGGCGGCCCGGATTTCCGTCTCAGCCCATTTCTCGTCGACTGCCAGATCTGATGCGTCCTTATCTTTCATCAGATTCCGGTACTCGCGTCGGACGGTCTCGATCTCGGTATCGGTCATCCGCCAGGACCGCAGCGTCCGTTCGGCTCGTGCGACCGCGATCATTCCTGCTTCGACATCCCGTCGTGCTTCGAGCAGGACTCGTTCGGTGACGACCCCCTTCTGCACGCTTTCCAGACGTTTCAGCAGAGATCGACTCATTTCGAGTTGCGAGAGGGCGTCGACCAGTTCGCTCTTTTTCTCACCGACTTCCTTGCTCCAGATGACCGCGATCACCTGTCCTTTCTTGACGGGATCGCCGTACTGCAGCGGCCGCATGACCCCGTCATCTTCGATCTGTCCGATGGAGACGGTTTCGCCGGTGAAGCGGGAGTGGACATGGACCAGTCGGTTAGGATCAAGGAGAAGGGAACCGGGTAATCGGAGAGGTTCAGGTTGAGGAGCACTGCGAACCTCGGTGACTTTGATGGCAAGGGCTGCTGCGGCGTGGGGACTGGTTAGCTGCAGTGTGGCCTCTTCTTCAGGGACCAGTTCGACCGGGGGCTGAACGGCGGTTAAGGCCTTCGCTTGCACAGGATCCTGCAGCAGGTCGAGGGCGATCGGGCGAAGTTGCTGCCAGTTCCAGGCGACGACCAGACCCACGACGGCGACAATTCCCCAACCCCAGGGGAGGGTAGAACCTTTGTTCTGGACGGACTTTTCACTCATGATCGATCCTGTCATTTCCGAGGACGTGGAAGTGTCGATTTCAAATGTCGCGCAGCCAGGAGCGATCGACGGCGAAGCGAACGATGTCGGCTCGTCCGCGGAGTCCGAGTTTCTGCATTGACCGGGCTTTGTACGTTTCCACGGTCTTCACGCTGATATCCAGTCGAGCGGCAATCTCTTTATTGGTCAGGCCCTGAGCGATCAGCTTCAGGACTTCCGTTTCCCGCTCACTGAGAGCCACTTCGGGCTTTTGTTGTGTCGACTTGTCAAATTCCGTCATGCCGACGAGTTCGTCCAGGATGGAAGGATCCAGATAGCGAATCCCTTGCGAGACAGATCGGATCGCTCGAATCAGTTCATCTGCGGCGGACCTTTTCAGCAGATATCCGCAGACACCCGATGAGAACAGGCGGTGCATGTAGCCGCGATCCTCATTCGCTGTCAGTGCCAGCACTTTGGTGGGGGTCGCGTCCCCTGCCAGTCGCGCTGTCAGTTCGATTCCATTCATCACCGGCATACTGACATCGACGACGGCGACGGCGGGACGCAATTGCTGGATCATGGTCAGCGCCTCATGTCCGTCACCCGCTTCGCCGACGACCGTGATATCGGACTGACAATCAATGAGCATTCGCAGGCCCTGGCGCACCAGTGCATGGTCATCGGCAATGACAACATCCAGTTTGCTTCCGTTCATTTCGTTTCGCCCACTCCCTGTATTGGCGCTCTTGCAAAGATGGTCGTTCCCGCGCCGGGGGTGGATTCAATTTCCAGGGTTCCTCCTGCCGCTTCAAGTCGCTCACGCATCCCGAGCAGTCCGAGGTGCTGCGGAGGATTGCCAACGGAGGTTTGGGCGTCGATATCAAATCCGCGTCCCTGATCCTCGACGATCAGGATCAGGTTAGGGCCCTGGATCTCGAGCACGACACTCGCGCGCGAGACGCCAGCATGCTTGGCGACGTTGGTCAGGGCTTCGATGACGGTCCGATAGACGGCCGTTTCGACTTCAGGAGCCAGCGGCACGTCATCCAGCCCGCGGCTTTCAAAATCGACGGCGATAGCTGTCCGCTCACCCCAGGACTCGACGAATCCCTTGATGGCATCATTCAATCCCAGGTCATCCAGCGAAGGGGGACGCAGTTCGAGAGCAAGATCATGGACTTCGCGTGAAACTCGGCCCAGGGTCTCATGCATGCTTTTCAAGTGCTGAAGGGCAGACTGGTTTTGGGGCCCGATCAGTTCTTCGACGATTTTCAGTCCGATATCCAGGGCGGTCAGGTCCTGGCCGCATTGGTCGTGGAGTTCCCGCGAAATTCGGCGGCGTTCCACTTCTTGAATCGTGACCATGCGTCGCAGCAGCTTCACGTAGGCTTCCTGAGCTTCGCGGCGTTCGCGAATTTCGGTCTCAAGATCCGCCTGTTTTTTCAAGAGTTCTTCTTCATTGTGATTGGCCCGGCGCTGTGCGGCTTTCATGCCTTCCATTAACAGAATTGTTGAGCCACCCACCAGCAGGTAGAACCCGCCCCCTATTTGTGACTGGAGGTTATTGATGAGGACCGAGCCGCGCGGTGTCAGAAAGAAGTAGCCCGTAGCGATGAAGCCCAGTACCATTGTCATCAATGCGGGGCCAAGCCCGCCGAAGTAGAAGCTGAAGACGATCGCACAAAGGTATGGAACGAAGGGAAACTCTTCACCCAGTAAGGGGTCGAGCACCATTCTTAAAATTGTGGCCAGGAATACGAAGAGCAGGGCCGTCAGATAACCCATTCCACGGCCAAAACGACTTGCCAGACTCCACCTCGGTTTGACCGAATTCCTCAATGTCCCGTCCGTGCGCGGCTCGGGAGTCAGCAAGGTTCGGATTCGATGGGAGTGACCGCTGGCCATTCAGGTGTGTCGTTCTCGAGGAGAGAAACCGAAAAAGGAAAGGCTTCTGTTAAGGGGTGTCGAGCGCGTAAGATCATGCGGAAGCTTACTCGCAGTTTCCGGTGAGTGCTGACGGAAAGTCATCCTGGCAAGCCCAGGCACCACTGTGTGGTGACCCCGCTACTCGCTGCCAGTTTATAGCGAAAGCACGTGTTCACCACGTAGAAAATGAATCCACCCACCCCGCTTTCCCCGGATTTCCGACGGCAGCAGGCTGACGCTGACAGTCTGTCGGGGATTTCCTGACGGCGGAGCGGCTGGCTTAGCCTTCCTTAAGGAAACTGTTCGAACTGCAGGTAGCCCGCCAGTTCGGCCGCTGTTCTCCAGGCCTGCTCGTACGCATCAATCTGGTCCTGTTTCGCTTCCAGAAGTGCGCGTTGCGCCTCCAGCAACCGGTTCACGTCCAGGGTCCCTTCCGAGTAGCCCTCCTGCACCAGTTGCTGTGTCTTCTCGGCGTTGGGAAGGATCGACGAGTCGATGCGGGCGAGTAATAACTGCGACGTTTTGTGGCGAGCGTGGATATCGACAAGGTCGTTCAGCAGCTCCATCCGGCGATTTTCCACTTCGGCCTGGGCATTCAGCACTTCTGCGCGGGCGGAGCGGATGTTCCCCTGATTGAGGTTCCAGATCGGAATATCGAACACAAAGGTGAACCAGAACTGGCGGGTGCTTCCTTCCGTCGTACTGGCGGCATAGTGGGGACCAAAGCGAAAGTCGGGGTAAGGTTCAACCTCAGCCCGATTCAGCATGATTTTGCGGCGGACGACTTCGGCGCGGGCCATAATCATCGGAGCACTATTACTTTGCAGGAACTCACGGATGTAGGGTTCGTCGTAGTAGGGGGGGAGATCGTTGATTGAACCAGAGACATCCTCAACCACAAGATCGGGGATCCCAGTAGCAATCGCGACCTGACGAAGTTCCGCTTCGTAGCGTGTCTGATTGTTCTCGACGGCCAGTCGCGCCCGCTCGTAAGTGTTTTTCAGCAGCAATACATCGGTGAGGGTCCGTTCGCCCGTTTCCATGAGTTCGGCAGAGACATCGCGGGCTGTTTTGGAAATTCGCAGAATGTCTTCGGAATTTTTCAGTCGTTCCCGTGCGGCCAATGCCTGGATGTACTGGATGCGGACTTGTGTCAGTACCCGCATTTTTTCCACGACGTACATCGCCTCAGTGACGCGTAATTTCTGGTCTGCCGCCGCCTTATCGAGTCGCATCTTTCCTTTCGTGATGAAGTCCTGCTGCCAGCCGAAGTTCACCTGGCTGTCACGCCCGGCCCAGATTTCCGGGTTGTTCGTTTCCATACGCGGGTTGGGGTACAGACCCGCTTGCACACGTTCCCCCATCACCGATTCAATCTCGGCCGATGCCATGCGAAGCTTGGGATGTTCCTGCTCTGTAATGGCCGTCAGTTCGGCGAGCGAATAGACGCGGGGGGCCGAGAGCGATGCTTCTGACTGCGACTCCATTGCCAACCTGTTCGCGTCTGTGATCACGCTGCCGCTGGGGGCCGGAATGACGGCCTGCGGATCGGCCTCTCCAGCGAGGATCTCGGGCTCGCCGTTGAGGGACGAATCATCCTCCTCGACGTATCGGGCCTGCTGGACGGAGTGTGGGGGTTGCTCGGAATTTCGGTCCTCGAAGCGACGTGCAGTGCTGGCTTTACGCCGTTCGGCACTGGTGGGGACCAGGTCTTCTTGCTCGAGAGATTCCAGCTTCGTCGACGGGACATCGGGAAGTCGTCGTGCCGGTGCGGGCGCTGACCGAGTGGTCCTGGTGGCACCGAGGCTCGATTCCGCTGTGTTTCTCGCCAATGAGCAGCCTGTGCTCAGCAAGAACGAGAGTGCGGCGAATTTCAGAAACTGGTGCATGGGTGACCTAAATATCGGACTGAAGCAAGACTTATCCAGAAGACGAACAATCAGAACTTCCATTCACCTCGCAACAGGACGCCGTTCAGCAGCAGGTCAGTGTCAGACACCGTGGTTTGACCGTAAGAGAACCATTCTTCGTAGTGGTAAGCGAGTGTGACTCGCGTGGTTCGATCGGGGAGTTGGGGAGCCCAGGCGAGTCCGATTTCCAGGCTGACCGTCGGCACGCCGATCCACCTCTGGGGATCCGTGGCGGATTCCGAATCGGCTCCGCGGGTTCGACTGAAGACCTGATCAATCCGACCAAAGGTTCCAGAACCTTCCGCCCGCAGATGCAGGAAGAAGGGCGAATTTTGTGTCAAACGCTGGTTCAGGTCCCACGTGAAATGCAGACCACCCCCCCAGAAGTTGCTGGTGACCTGGTCCGTGGTGGTGGGTCCGACTGCCTCGGTCCGGGTGAAGTAATTGGCACCTCGTCCCCCAATGAGAAACCGCATTTCCAGCGGGGGAGGGGTGAGCTGGGGCGTTAATGAACGACCCAGTCCCATTCGCCCAGGGAACTTGAACAACGGATGAATCAGCGGCAATCCCCCCGGGTTGAACTCGAACTCGCAAAAGTCGAGATCGAACACGTGGCCAGTGACCTGACTTCTTTGCTGCGCAGGTGCACCCTGGTCGTAGTTCGCCAGCGTGTCGTTTCCCCGGAAGTCGTAGAACTGGTAGCCGAAGCGGGTCTCACCGAGTCCTCGCTCGTACCGGTAACCAAGTTCAAATCGGGGGCTGACGTTCACGTCGAGTTTGGAGACACCCAGATTGATCGGGTCATTGGGAAACATGCCATTAAGGAGTGTGTCCGACTTGAACTGCCCGTAAACTTTGGGGGCATAGACGTTCGTATCGACATTGGCGAACCATCCCAGTTGCACGTAGGGGAGTTCCGCCAGATCGCCCCATGATTCCGGGTCAGCTGCATGACCCAGCCAGGGTTCAGTCGAGTGGTAAGGGTATCGCGGACGGTTCGGGTCATCGGCTCCAATCTGGCTACCGACCACGTCAAACGCGCCGGGCGTCTGCGGGAAGTGGACTTCACGGGCATGAAATCGGGTGGACCAGTCGACAGGAGCGGGAATTTCACCCGGTCCATCCTTCAGTAGCTCATTCGCTTCCAGAGAGCGATCCTGCGATGGATCACCAGATTTCGGGGCTGTGGAATTCAGGACACTTTTCAGCTCGGGTCTCAGCGGGGCTGATTCATCGGGCAGCACCGGAAGATCTGACGGAGCCAGACGGGAAGGGGCTTTCATATCGGGAAACACGGGGTCGGCGGACCAGAGCCGTGTGGGCATGCTGACCAAGCTCACCGCCAGGGCGAGTCTCAACGCGTAATTTAGTCGCAAACCCATGAAAATCCTCACGTTACCTTCAATGACCGCGGTGAGTTGTACCGCGATCCCAAGGTGACTGATCAATGCGACCCGTTTGTCATGCGGCCCCGAGCGATGCTTGCGGTCGCTCCGCAGCGATGTCTGTCATGTACGAATTGTCCCCCGGCCATCCAGCTTGTGGCTGCCGAGTGATATGCACGTTCCCCTTGGGTGGGGTTCTCGCGTGATCACTTATGGTGACCGGAAAGAGCTAAGCCGAAAGGTTCCGAAGAAAAGATTACCTAATGAGTACAACCGTCGAATCCGGTGTTATTAAAAACATCGACCTGAATTAACATTGTCATCACCCAAAAAGACCGGACAGGGATGTCAGGTTTTTCGGAGTTTGGCGATAACCTGCGTCAGACAGCCACGTTGCAACTCGGGTAACTTGAGTCTGAGCGACCGAGCGGGGGTGGAAGCTCCCCCGTGAGGTGTCGCATCAGGCTATTGGAGAATGGGGGACAGGCTCCGAAGTCCGCTTGGAATCGATGCGGAGTATGCTTCGTTCCAGGTACCTGTCCCACTTTGTCCACATGCCATTATCTTGTGGGGTGGCGCACCTGTTCCGGAAAGCGTTCTTCATTTTCAGTCAGTGCACAGAGTGCGACGAGTTATTAGTCAGAATCGTCACCCCCGTAATTGCCAGTACTTTGGGGGATCGGTCGCCCGAGCACATTGGCAGCCATCGATGCTCGCCCTGCACGGATGTTGTATGGGCCGTAGCAGAGAGGGCGAAGAATCGAATCGGGCCGCGCATACCAACTGGCCCAGGCGAGGGGTGAGTCTCCGTGCTGGTCCTTCGCCTCGCGATTGGAACCCGCGTCCAGCAACAATTGAATTGTCTCTTCTGTTCCAAACGCGGCGGCACGGTGTAATGGAGTTTCTCCTTTCGTGCGACAATCTCGCATAAAGCATCCTGTCTCCCGATTGGGCCGTGTGACGCAATTCGGGTTCGCGCCGCTTTGCAAGAGAACTTTGAGAACCAGGTCATGGGCGAGTCGGATTGTTGTGCACAGGGCCGCGTGTAGAGGCGATTCGCCGGTATCAGGTTGTTGCCAGTCTACATCGGCTCCGTGCTCGATCAGATACTGACAGAGGCGCCAGTGTCCATGAAAGGCCGCACCGCTGAGATCCAGGTTGTCACCCAGCCGGGAGAGCGATTCACCATGCTGAAGCAAGAATTTGATCGCGCTGACGTCTCCGTAATAGGCACACCAGCTCAGCAGAGGCGTTCCTTGCTCATCCGTACTGGTCGCGGACATGCCTGAGCCAATCAGTTCAAAGACCAGGTCAGTGCGGCCTTCGGCAAGCCGCCGGAGAAGTGGGAGCGACATCAGAGATTCCGTTTTGCGAACCAGCATCAGATGGGTGAACTCGGTGTTGGCGGGCGAGAATTCGGCACCGATTCACCCCATCTGCAATATCTGCCATGACACCGTAATACGATCTTCGTCCTGCTGCTCGATAAGCTTATCTTTGACTTGTGAACCGCGCTGATACAAGTATGCAATTTGTTATGAGTGAAGCAGCAATTCCCGGATGTCAGAAAAAGGCTGAAAATCGAGCGATATTGGCCACCCCTTTCGTAAACATCGGGTAGGATTTTCGTGGTCTTGATACTCTGATTTCCGCTGTTAGGAACTGCGGGGTGATGAATGGAATCGCGAGAAGGCATTAAGGCGCGGAAGCATTTGTCGACAAACGGGCTGATCCGTGTGGTTCAAGAGAGATTCTCTTTCGTGAAGGATCCACGACGGGGGCTCGTCGAGATTCCTCTGTCGGATGCGTTGATGTCGGCGTTCGCGATGTTCTCCCTGAAATGCCCGTCCTTGCTGGCGTTTGAAGAAGAACGTAAGAACCCCAACATCAGGCGGTTCTATCACATTGGACGTACTCCGAGTGACACCCGGATGCGGGAAATTCTGGATGGCGTCGCCCCCGAGGAAATTCGCCCTGCGTTCGCGGATGTGTTTCGCTGCGTGCAACGGGGTAAGATTCTGGAACGGTTTGCCTATTGGAAGAATTGCTATCTGCTCGCGTGCGATGGGACAGGCTATTTCTCGTCCGACAAGGTCCATTGCACATCGTGCCTGGAGAAGCACTCGCAGTCGGGCCGGATCACCTATTCGCATGCGGCCGTGGCAGCGGTGATCGTCCATCCCGACATTCGTGAAGTGATCCCGCTGTGCCCGGAACCGATCATTCGCCAGGATGGCACGGAGAAGAATGACTGTGAACGGAACGCTTCGCGACGTCTCTTGAGTCACGTTCGAAAAGACCATCCGCACCTGGGATTCATCGTCACAGAAGATGGGTTGGCCTCGAATGGACCGCACATTCAGGACCTGCGTGCTCATGACATGCATTTTATTCTGGGGGCCAAGCCGGGGGACCACGCGTTTTTGTTTGAGCGAGCAACACAAGCCATTGATGACGGGACTGCGATCACGTGGCAAACGGATGACCCCGACAAGAGTGAGCGAAAGAGTTACACCGCCGTGGCGCAACTCCCGCTGAACGCGGCCCACCCGGACCTGATGGTCAATTTTGTCTCGTGCACCGTCGAAAAGGGGAAGAAATCGACCACATTCAGTTGGGTGACGGACCTGCCCGTCGAACCCAGGGAAATGATGCTCCCACTGATCGAGCGAGGAGGTCGCGCCCGGTGGCGGATTGAGAACGAAACGTTCAACACACTCAAGAATCAGGACTACCATTTTGAGCACAACTACGGGCATGGATTCAAGCATCTGTCCACCGTCCTGATGATGTTGATGATGCTGGCGTTTCTGGTGGATCAGACATCGCAACTGGCTTGTCCGCTGTTCCGTGCCGCCTCTGCAGCGATGAAAAGCAAGCGGGCTTTATGGGAACGACTGCGAGCCCTCTTCTTTACCGCTCCCTTTGAAGACATGGAGCAGCTCTACCGAAGAATCATTCGAGGCTTCGAAGACTTCCCCGCCCCGGTCAATAGCTCGTAACCCACAACCGTCCACGCATCACACCAGGGAAGATCATGCGGCCGCCCCAAGGATGGGGAGGGTTCAGGGCAACGTGCGCAACACGCCCTTGCAATAACGAAATTGAGGTAACCCCACGCGGCATTAGCACAAAGAATACATCGCCGTTCGTGGCGATAATGCCGATGTATTACACCTCTTTGCCCCATTCTACCATCTGCATCTGCGCCACTGCCGAAATCGCCTCACAATCAGGCTCAAGACAGCATCACTCCGGGAATGGCTGTGAGTGAAGCAATCTAAGAAAATCGCCGTCTTCGCTTGGCGATCACGAAGACGTTATGCCAGAATCATCTTTATCACGCTTATCCTTTATGCGAACTTCGACCCAGGAAAGCTTATGTCACGCAGCCGACGTTATTCTCTCGTTATGGCGATGATTCTGATCTTGTCGCGGGTTTTGGATTTCCAGTTGCCGATCAGTTTCGCGGAGGAACTTGTGGGGGCCAAGCGGGTGCTGGAAGCCGTACAAGAGCTTTCTGAGGTGTCGGACGACAGCGACGAAATCGCGATCGTCGCCAAGAAAATTCAGGAACTTCCGGCCCGATTGGACCTGTTGACACCGCCCGATGCTGCAGCGGCGTGGATTGAGGTTTACGATTTGTGGAAAGCGACATCAAACCTGTCATCATCAGTCCATGAGGATATCGAGGTGGGAAAGCTCATTGACGCCTTGCCACCCCCTGCGGCCTGGCCTGACCTGGTGCAAATGATCGATACTCGTCCGATTCAGGGGAGCGAACGAGAACAGATCAATGCGATTGCGTTACGAATGCTCGGGCACCGCTTGCTCGGCCGGATGGACCAGTTAAAGGAGGACCTCGAGCGAGGGCTCAAGCTTGTTGATCCTGCGAAGGGAGGAAAAGGTAGAGGAGGGCTCTTTACCGCGATTACGAACATGTTCCAGTCCAAGGATGCGGATGACTACTTTCGAGAGTTCGCGTTCGTCCACTTGCAGGAATTGCAGGGTGAACTGGAACCGAAGTCAGCTCTGGAAGTGTTCCGTTCGAAACTTGAGATTGCGCCATCGGGGGAGTTCGATGAACTGGTTATTCCTGATCTTGTTCATCTCGTCGGACATGAAGAGGCAACCATCTTACTGACAAGGGCATTTCAGCGGAAAGGGGGCCTACTCAACTTTGGCGTGCTACGTCGTTCGGAAAAGCAGGACAACGAAACTCTGGTCCTGGCAAGAGAACTCGCGATCGAACATCTCAACGAGTTATCACAGCCATACTGGGACTTATGTCATTCAATCGATGCTGTCGATCTCTTTCAGCGGTTCAGCACAATTCCTCAACCCCAGCGGGAGTGGTTCCATCGCGAAGATCACCACTTGCCAGTGGCATACTATCTCATCGGTTTGATCGTCCGTGACCGGCAACAAGATGTCGTCAAATTCCTGAAGGAGCCTCCGCTGGAAATGCGAGGTGGTGTTCAGATTTCAATCAACGAGATTCGCTCGATTCTGCCGGAATTGGAGGGTCTCGGGCATGCGGAAAAATTCTATACGTTTCTCAACGACGCTTTGAAAGCCAACCCCGAACTGCCCTTATGGGAATTCTACATCGAATTGTCCGCTCAGAACGGACGAAGTCAGGATGCGCTCCCGGTGGTTGACGAGGCCATCGCCAACGATGAGCTGTCGCTGATGGCACGGCGCCAGTTGGAGATCATCCGTGTTGATGCGCTTCTTTCAGCCGACCGGATTGACGAGGCGGTCGCTTTCGCATTCCAGATTTTGCCAGACGGACAGGCAGGCAACGACGACAATCGTGGAGCATCGGATATTGAATTGGCCTTAAAAGTGGCGGAAATTGGCCGCTTGCTCGATCGGGACGAATGGATCACTCGGGGGACGGATATTGCCGAGAAACTGCTTAATGAAGAGCCTTCATCGTACTACCTGGCTGAGTTTGTTGAGCTGCTTATTGAAGTGAAGCAACTGGCCCGTGCCGAACGACTTTGCATCAAGGAACTGGTTTCGCGGCTTCGTCAGAAGGATGGATTCGCTTTCCATTATGATGCGGATGAACGTTCGCCTCTTCATCAGCTCGCGCGCGTGTACCACGCCGGGGAACGTGTAGAAGACGTTTTGACGCTACTCGAAGAAGCACCCTGGTGGAAAGATCCTGACATTGGAACGATGCTCGAGAACAGTCAAGCCCCCGAAAGCGGCCATGGGCAACGCTCTCGTGCTCCTCTCCCCTTAATCGCCGCCAAGTCTCTTGCAGCAATGGGGAGACACGAGGAAGCACTGGCAATCGCGAAGGTAATCACTGAGAAGTGGCCAGGATACGATCCGGGCTGGCAATTGGCGCTGGAATTGGCGGGGGATGAATTCGTTCCGTTCGCGGAGGGGGTGTTTGCTCAGGATGCGTTTGAAGAGCGGCCCCTCATCTGGCTGGCCAGATACTATCTGGATCGGGGAGATCTTGTGAAAGCGGAGCAGTTCGCCAGACAGGCAATCGCGATTGATCCGTCTGACGGAGAGCAGGGGGGCGGGGACCGCATGCGAGTCTATGCCGTCCTTGCGGAGATCCTGAAGCAGGGAAATTCAGAGACGGCAAAAGTCTATCAGGGGGCCGTCAAAGCGATTCGTATGGCAGAGCTGGCTGATCAGCACTATGTCCAGGGAATGTTGTCCCGCGGAATCAGGATGTACCGGGCCAGCCTGCTGCTGTTCGCAGACGCCTACTGTATTCAGTCGCGGCTCGCGGTTCAGTTGGCGGATAGTGGAGACATGGAAGGGGCGGCCAGACATTATCAGCGTGCCTTCGAACTGATGCCCGACAGTTTCGGTCGTGTAGAAAGCCACTGCTTTGGCTGCGAAGGAGTTTTCAAAGGACCCTTGGCGGTCAAAATTGCCAATGACGTTTTTTCACGGCTTGTGGCAGAGAAGCCCGAACATCCGCGACTTCATTATCTTCTCGGTTATCTGCGTGAATCCGAAATGAAATATGAAGAGGCATTAAGATCATTCGAAGAAGCGGTTCGTCTCGACCCTGATTATCTCAATGCTTGGGCCAAGATTTGCAGAACCCCACACAGGACGGGGACGATGGACACCGATCGGGACCAGGCCACCTTTGCGATTCTGCGGTTGGATCCAACTGGAAAACATGCTGTGCTCGATATTAGCGAAGTCACAGATTTGGCCCGACTTTGGACCGTTCTGCGAGAGAACGTACGGGACGTGCCGGACGTCAAACCTAATCCGCTGTTTCAATTGACGGCTTCGAAACTGGCGCAGGCTGTGCGAGAAGGCCAAGGCGATTGGAAAACACGTGAGCGAAACAGAAGCCGTGGGCCTCGTTTCTCTTCGCACCATCATCTCAGCTCGATTTCCAAACTTATTGGCTCAAATTCGGGGCCTGCGTTCTGACCGAGCTACGTATTCATGTGAGAATGCGGTACTACGTTTCAGTCATCAGAGGACTGCCGTTAGTGGCGTGTGAAAACAGCGGGACTGTCTCTGCAGAAAGCTTGAGTTTTCTGTGAGACTTGGGGTGACCCAATGCACGTTATCAGGATTGAGCAAACTACGAGCATGATGTGGCCCGACAGAAGTGTGGGCAGAAAGAGTCGAAAGACGCCTCGGTCCTTGTGCGACATGGTGCCCATCTCGGGAAAAACATCCCGCTTGCGATAGATCTATCTCACACCAGAACTGTGGTCGCACTGCGG
Organism: Schlesneria sp. DSM 10557; assembly: GCF_041860085.1. NCBI lineage: Bacteria > Pseudomonadati > Planctomycetota > Planctomycetia > Planctomycetales > Planctomycetaceae > Schlesneria > Schlesneria sp. DSM 10557. The sequence goes on along the minus strand of NZ_CP124747.1, from coordinate 2,760,538 downwards.
TGATTGGAGAGGACGTGAACGACGACGGATTCGAACGGGTTCGACGGTCATCGGAAATCGCGGGAGGCGTCCTGGTAGCGACCGACTTCTTCTGACAGGTCGGTTAAGTGATCAACGACCAGGTGCACGATCGCCTCCTGGCGTTGCAGGATCCCGCGGGCCAGGATGGCCGAGGCGCCGCGGGCGATCAATCGAAACTTTTCCCAGATGTTGACGTGAACGACCAGATTCGTCGTTCCCGTTTCGTCCTCGATTGTCATGAACGTGATCCCTTTGGCCGTACTGGGGCGTTGTCGCAGCAGGACCAAGCCGGCGACACGGTATTTGCGGTCCGATTCCAGGACCAGCAGATCACGGGCACGCACGATATTCTTTTTATCGAGCTCTGTGCGCAGGAACTTCAAGGGGTGTCCGCGCAGTGACAGTCCCGCGGTCTGATAGTCAGCAACAACTTCCTGTACCGGGGTCATCACGGGAAGAGCCGGTTTCTCTTCGGCATCCGGAACCCGGTCAAACAGCGGAGACCTTTCACGGGGGAGCATCGACTGCCAAACCGCCTCTCTCCGTCTTGCCTGGAAGGAATGAAAAGCGTCTGCCTTGGCCAGCAGCGCCAGTTCAGCCCGTCCCAGTCCGGTCCGCGATGAAAATTCTTCTTGCGACTGGAACAAGGAGACTTTGCGGACAGATTCAATTCGGGCGCCGGTGTCACGCCTGATCCCGTGGATCATGCGAAACCCAAGTCGCAGGGCAAAGGAATGCTGGGCCGCGTGGTGCGTCGGTGGGGAGACCGGTTCCAGCGTGCAGTCCCAGTTGCTTTGGTTCACGCAAACCCCGCGCACCTCCACCCCCTGGCGTCGGGCCTCGCCTACCAGTTGCGATGGGGCATAAAAGCCGAGCGGTTGACTGTTCAGCAGCGCCGCTGTGAAGAAGGCGGGCTCGTGGCATTTCAGCCATGCGGACGCATACACCAGGAGTGCGAAACTCGCGGCATGGGACTCGGGAAACCCATACTCTCCAAACCCCTGGATCTGTTCATACAGGCGCAAGGCGAAGTCTTCTTCGTAACCCCGGACCCTCATCCCGTCCAGCAGTTTGGCTCGAAATTTTTCCATGACTCCGGTTCGTCGCCAGGCTCCCATCGCACGCCTCAACTGGTCGGCTTCACCGGGAGTAAACCCTGCTGCGACGACCGCCAGTTGCATGGCCTGCTCCTGAAAAATGGGAACGCCATTCGTCTTCAGGAGAACTTTTTTCACGGCTTCACTGGGATAGGTGACCGGCTCTTCTTTGCTGCGACGGCGAAGATACGGGTGGACCATATTCCCCTGAATCGGGCCGGGGCGAACAATCGCCACTTCCACAACCAGGTCATAAAAGCAATTCGGTTTCAATCGAGGGAGCATGCTCATCTGAGCTCGTGACTCGACCTGAAACACGCCGATCGATTCCGCACGGCACAGCATGGCATAGACTTCAGTGTCTTCTGCGGGAAGTGTCGCCAGTGTCCACGTGATTCCTTTATGGACCTTGATCAATTCAAATGACTTCCGAATGGCCGTCAGCATCCCGAGGGCCAGGCAATCCACTTTCAGGATTCCGAGTGCGTCGAGATCGTTCTTGTCCCATTCAATCACGGTGCGATCGGCCATCATCGCATTTTCGATCGGAACGAGCTCACAGAGTGGGCCCTTGGTCATGACCATTCCGCCCGTGTGCTGTCCCAGATGACGGGGGAACCCGAGCAGTTGCTCGACCAGAATGATTAACTGGCGACCCAGTCGCGAATGTGGATCAAACCCGACGGCGGCGAAGCGGTCGGCCATCACTGCCGGATCACTGCGAGAATGCTCCATTGTCTTGGCGAGAACATCGACTCGGTCCAGCGACAGGCCCAATGCCTTCCCGACGTCCCGGACTGCGGACTTGGGACGATAAGAGATGACTTCCGCCGTCATGCCGGCCCGTTCACGGCCATATTTCTGGTAGATGTACTGGATGACTTCTTCGCGGCGCTCGTGCTCGAAGTCGACGTCGATATCAGGAGCCTCGTCCCGCTCCTGCGAGATAAACCGCTCGAACAGCACGTCGATCTTTTCGGGATCAACGGAGGTGACACCCAGGCAGTAGCAAACTGCGGAATTCGCAGCGGACCCCCGTCCCTGACACAGGATATTCCGGGATCGTGCGAAGCGGACCAGATCCCAGACGGTCAGGAAGTAAGCCTCGTAGCGCAGTTTTTCAATCAGCTTCAGTTCGTGATTCAGCAGGTTTTCAACATGCGGTGGAATTCCGTCCGGGTAACGGTGTCGAGCCCCTTCCCAGGTCAGTTGCTGCAGCCAGTGGAATGGGGTTTTTCCTGGAGGAGCCAGTTCTTCAGGGTATTCATATCGCAGTTCATCCAGCGAGAACTTACAGCGATTGGCAACTTCCACTGAGCGCGAAATGACCTCGGGGCAGTCGCGGAACAGTCGCCGCATTTCGTCGCCCGATTTTAAGTGGCGTTCCCCGTTCGGCAGTCGGGCGGCACCCAGTTCCGCGACGGTGCATTTCAGACGGATCGCCGTCAAAACATCATGTAAGTACCTGCGTTGTGGTTCGTGATACAGGGGACTGTTACACGCCACGAGAGGCACCTCCGCCGCAGTGCTGATCGATTGAAACTGCTGGAGAGCGAGACTGTCGCAGGGACCCAGATGGAGGTGCCCCAGAGCATAACAGCGGTCCCCGAACAGCGACTTCCAGCGGCGAAGGTCGGTCGCCTGTTCCTCCGGCCGGTTCGAATCGAGCAGGACACAGGCGATCAAGCCTTCATGGTGATCGGCCAAATCCTGGAAGAAGAGCTGGCAGTCTCCTTTGATGGTTCGCCGCTTGCCCAGAGTCAGTAACCGGGCAAGGTGCCCGTAACCGTTGCGGTTCATCGACAACAGGATCGCGGTACTGCTGTCCTGAAAGGCAACCTCGGCACCGATGAGCAGCTTCAGCCCGACCTGCCGTGCGGCGGCATGAGCACGGACGACCCCGGCCAGGCTGTTGCGATCGGTAATCGCCAGCGCGGCATAGCCCAGTTCTGCGGCTCGCTGAACGAGTTCATCCGGGTGGGATGCGCCGCGAAGAAAAGAGTAATTGGTGAAACAGTGGAGCTCGGCGAAGCCTGCTTCCGGGACGCAGGGCTTCGGGTCAGGCGACGCGAGCGCGGGAGTGTGAGGCGGCCGCAGTTTCGGAAATGGTTGTTCTGGCATACGTGCCTGGCATCAAAAAAATCCTTCCTTGGGATTGCTTGAAATCACCTTTCCGGATGTTCGGTCACGCAGAGTCGCCCCGGGGAGGGAATGAGTGCCACTGGAAAGGTCCACGGAGGGCAAAGCACCGGCAAAGGCAGGCACGCTTCGCCCTTCCTGATTCCTGTGGTCTATTCTGGCAAGCGGGGATGCCGCTGACTAGAGGGGCAGGAAAACGAGTGTTCCGCTGATCATGTCTGGGACAACCAGCTGGTTGTTCTTGGCGTCGTAGTAAAAGTCAGCGGCCGACTTCAGGCCTTCCAGAATGACCTTGGCTTCACGGGTCTTGCGGTCCACCTTCCAGACTTTGCCCTGAATCCAGCTCGACGCGTAAATCGCGTCTTTGGTCACGGTCAGTCCATCGATCCCGCGCATCCCCGAGGCAAGGGATACAAATTTGCCGTCATGGTACTGGACGACCTCCCCCGAGAAGAATTCTCCCACGAAGACTCCTTCCTCATCGGCGACTTCGCTGACGGTCACACCGTTAGGGAATCGAACGGCGGAATTGCCCGCAGGAACAGCGACGCTGACGTCACCTTTCAGGGTCACCTTGTAGATGGTCCCTTTTTTCGGCAGGTCCTTGGCTTCCTTGCTGTCCAGAGCCCACAACTTGCGTTCGCCACTGGGATCGAACATCGGAGCAGGGGAGCTCATTTCGCTCACGTAAACGCTGGCACCGTCTTTTCCGGCGGCGACGTCGTTCAGAAACTCGATCGGATGAGGGAAGTCCTTGGCTTCGGCGAGCTTGGTTGCCTTGCCGGTTTTGTCAATTTTCCACAGGGTCGTTTCATCGGCCGTCACCAGGTAATCACCGACAAATGCGATTCCCTTGGGGGCATTGAATCCTTTGGCGAAGACGGTGACCGTTTCACCATCCACGGCAACGACAGTCCCATCGCCGGGGACTTCATCATTGATCACGGTGACGTAAAGCTTACCATCGAAACCTCGACAGACGCTTTCGGGGTTCTTGCCGACCGCAACGGTCTTCTTTGATTGAGCCTGTGTCAGGCCGTCACAAACCAGGGCAAACGCAAGGCAGGACAAGATCACGCGTAGCATCGGCAACTCCTTGGGGTATTCTTCGTCAGGGACCGCTTACGATTTGCAGCATAGAAGAAGTGGCCGAGAATTCAACTCAGCCCTCAAGGAGGGACGTGTCGCCAGAGAGCCTTTGGTTCAGCGGACGGCGATCGGGACGGCGACTCGTTTCTAAAGCTTTTCTGCTCTACGAGTCGCCCTGTCGATCCTTCGGCAGGAAAGCCGAATTGGAAATCTGAAGGCCTCAAGACCGACCTCCCCCTTCCTCCTCGCGTTGCCGAGGGATCAGGAATGAAGGATCAGGAACGAGGTCCTGCCGATTCCACCTCAGCACGTGGTCCGGCGGATCGCGATGGAGCCGATATCGCAACCCTGGATATCGCAACCCTGTAAGAAGAGACCGAACCGGCTGACAATTCAGTCGATTCGGTCTCATTTGCGGATACCGGCTCAGGTAATGGACGTTTGCAACGAGTTGCCGCCATCGCTCAGGCTGCAAGCCTGGTTCGTCGACGATAGGCAGCGAGTGCCAGGCCCAGTCCTCCCATTCCCGCCAGGACCATCGTCGAAGGCTCGGGAACCGGGGCGAATGTCGTGGCGAAAGAAATGTTGTTGATGTTCAACACGGCTTCGAGTTCCGTCGACTGCAGCAGAACCGAGGTAAATGCGACGTCGTCTGTCACGCCGACAAAATCGAGCAGAGTATAGTCGCTGGCAGTCGAAGATTGGGTGAAGCTGTTCCCGTTCGAGAGTGTAAATGTTACGTCGTATCCGAGGAACGTCCCGAAATTCAGAGCGAATCCATGAACCGGTCCGGAGAACTCGATCAGAATATTGACTGCTTCAGGCGCGCTACCGGGAGAGGAGTTCTGTGCCGAGATCACCGCAGGGACCCCAGACGCCAGGGGGCCAATATTGTAAAGACTGAGAAAACTATCCTGATCGTTGACGGATGTGGACTGGCTGAACATCAGGCTTCCGTAGGAATGAGAGGCGTCACCTTGTCCGAAGTCGACGAACGTATTCGGACTCGGGTCGGGAATCGTCTCTGTCGTGATTCCCGAAACATTCGCACTCCACGAAGCCAGATCAGCATAGGTTACCATCGCTGCGGTGGCATGACCTGTTTGGAACAGGAGTTCTGCAAACAGGGTCGCGGCGAAGAGGGAACAAAACGTCAGGCTTTTCACGGATGCAACCTTTACTGTTCAAATGTGAGTTTCTAATACGTGAACAGAATAGCGGTCGGATTCAGGAGAACGCAAGAAGATTAAAAAATCGCACGCACAGTTTTGCAGGGGGGCAAATACGGCCCTGCAGGTCCTCATTTTCGAAGGAAATCGAAGCGTTAGAAATCCTGCTGGCACACTTTCCGCCGCTGTATTGGCGGCCGCAGACGCTCTGGCAGGGACCGCGTCAGGTCTCCCTCGCCTTTGACTCTCTCTGGGTCGGAACGCGCGGGGCTACGTGTCTCATGCGCGTTGCGCTGTGGGATTCCGGTGATTATTTTCCCCGGCTCTTTTCTTTCGGCTCACCATCGGGATACATCAGCGGTGACGGGTCGACAGGGGGCAATGAGAGTCTCGTTGCGGTGTCGATGTGTAAAAAGACCGCCCCCGTTTTGTCGGCGAAGACGAGACGCCAGGTCGGGTTTTGCAGCATGCCATTAATCGCGGGTCGCGATGAACGACTATCGAGAATCACGACGGGAGGTTCTCCTTCCCGAAACAGGTTTTGCCAGATCGGGTCACCTGCCGCCATTGCTGCGAGAATGCCGTTGTAGAGTTCGAATGTCTGTTGGGTGCAGACTTCCAGGCGTGCGTCCATGAAGACCTTTCGCAGAGGCCCATTGTGGTACACGTAGACTTCGGCCTGACCGATGTGAGCCACGAACGCGCGCATCGGGAACCCGTCCCGTCCCGCAAATTTCGCGGCATCGTGAATGAACCAGTTGGGTGCTTCCCCCAGTCCGAAAGGCTTATTCTTTTCGCCGATCTGATTCCAGACGCCACTGACGACCAGTCCGGTCAGAATGACAAACAGACCGGTCATTCCCTGTGCGAGTTTGACTCTCTTCCCTGTCTGGTGCGGGCGATCACCAGCGGTGCTGCCAGCGACGGATACAGAACGAATCACTTCGGCGGCAGCGAAATTCTGGCAGGCGATGACGGCTGAGACGAGAGCGAAAATATTCGTGTTCCGACTGGCCTGCCAGGCCAGGTGGGAATAGCCGGCGAACAGGATCAGCCGGTAGGGGCTCCATCTCCCTTTCTTGACCAGCAACCAGACGAAGCTGGCCGCCGTCACCAGCCAGACAATCAGTTCTGAAATGACAAAGAGATTGCTCAGTCCGAACTGCATTACGAAATCGATGGGAGGACGAAACTCTCCGATGTTCTGGCGATAGAACTCTTTCTCGACCGAAAATTTTCTGTAGAGCGTTAACGGGAATAAGGCCCCCTCTTCAAAATACGGATTGATCAGACAGGCGAGCGCCACGAGCACTGCAACGACAAACACCGCGCCGAGCGGAGGTCCGTCCGTGCGCGGTTCGAGACCGAATCGGCCACCCCAGCGGGTGCGAATGACCGCATCAACGGCGTAACTGAAGCCGACAATCAGACCCAGTACAAATAACGCGTGGCAGTTCACCCAGATGATCTGCAGGACCGGAAGCCACCACATCCAGTCAGGCTGTTTTTCTGATCTCCAGGCGATCCAGAGCCACATTGCCAGAAAGAGCTGCGAGAGCATCTCGGGGCGTTCGTTGCCGCGTCCCGCGATGCAGATAATCGGGAAGATCCAGACGAGCGATTTCTTCCAGGCGGGTAGTTCGTTCCCGCAGGCCCTCCAGCCGATCGCGACCGCAGCGGTCACGACACCGGCTTTAACCAAGGTAACCAGGGGGACGCCGCCAATCGCGTACAGAATGGCGACCAGTACCTGAAACCCCCAATGCAGATCGATCCACGGCTTGTCGGCGTCGGTGAAGGTGTAGAGGTCCAGTCCAGGGATGCCGTTACCCGCGAGGATCGACTGACCTGTCTTCAGATGCCACCAGAAGTCGGTGTCGTACATCGGGAAACACAGGCCGAGAAAGGTCCAGATGAGAACGGTCGAAAACAGGATGGTTTCCCACTTCCTGGCCGGTAAGGAAGCGTCGAGTGAGGGCGCAGTCGTGCTGTCATCGTGGTGGATGATGGCCGGGAAACGATTAAACAGCTTCAAGACCTGCGACTCCCAGTGAGTTAACCCAATTTGGTGTTCCGGCCGAGGGAACGCCTTCGGTTCTGTCAGATGATACCGGGGACAAGTCCGTTTGCCAGTTCCCTTGACGTGAATGACGGACGACCGACCGCGGTCTGTTCAGCGGCGTATGGTTCCCTGGCCTCCGGCGTTCCGGAGATGTCGGCCCACCTCTCAAGAAAAACACTGGTGGCATTGATCATGTTGCGAGAGTTCCTTCGTGAGGTAGCCTGGCAATGAAATGCACGTGGAGGTCCGCACATGGGGTACGACGAGTCCTCACGACGTTGTTCGTCTGTCTCGAAGAGAAGTGACGCCGGCTGTTACCCATTTCTACCGGAGACTGGTACGCTGGCTACGAATGGATTGATTAAAGAACAGAGGCATTCAGGCTCACGCCGCGGATTGCCCCTCATTGATTTTCTCACCCGACCGATAGGGGACGTCCCCCTGTTTTGGTCAGAAATGGCCGTGGGAGAGCGGTTCGATCGCCGGAACGATGCGAGGAGAGCTTCATGCTGGTGGGCGCACTGCAGTTAGCAAAGCTGTCTCTGTTAATCGAATCGAGAAAACGGGGCGCTCATGCCATTCGTCTGGGTCTGATGCTCATGCTCTACCAGATGGTTTGCGTTGCGCAGGGGTCAACCTGGAAGTCTGCATCCGGGCTTCAGCTCTTTCAATCACAACTGCTGGCGACGGCATTCTTCCTGTCGAGCCTGGCAATCTTCGGCTTTTCTCAATCGGTCACGGAAGAGAAGGAGGGCGAGACCATCGGACTGCTGCGACTGACTGGCATCACGCCGCTTTCCATTCTGATCGGAAAAAACGGAGCGATGCTCTTAGAAGCATTGGTGCTGGTGGCCGTGCAGTTACCGTTTACGATTGTGGCTATCACGTTGGGGGGAATCTCGTGGCCCCAGGTGTATGCGGGCTACGCGGCGCTGGTGGCGTTCCTGTGGCTGCTGGCGGCGATCGGGATCACGATGTCAGTCTGCCGGCCCGATAGGGCGAGTGCCGCTCGCACGACAGCGACGGTCGTTGCCCTCTACGCACTGCCTCCTTTCCTCACATCGCTCAGTTCGCGTCCAGAATGGCAGGCCATGTGCGAAACCGTGGGAGCGGTCAGCCTTCCTGTGCAATTGATGACGGTGACCGAGAGCGGATTTCAGGGCTCGGCCTGGTCTCCCGCCGTCTGGTTCGGAATCGTTGCTGGAATCGGATGCTTGCTTTTCGCGTGGTGGAAGTTCGATTCGATGGCGATTCTGGAAGTGCAAAGCGGTCGCTCACCATTACGCCTGGGAACGCGCCGCATTTCCCGCAGGGCGTGGGCCAGGCCCATCATTTGGCGAGAGTACGTCTTTTCCAATGGAGGGCGGTTCTGGACAGGGGTCCGTCTCGCGGTTCCCGCTGTCATATTTTGTTTAATACTGGGTCAAGTTCCAGGAGGTGACTTGGGATTTACGTCGGCATGGTCTGCCATCTACGCCGCCCTGTTCGGCATTCTGGATGGAACCTGGTCGGTGAGTCGGTTGTTTCGGGATGAGATCCGATATCAGACCTGGTCGTCACTGGTGCAGACACCTCGCTCATTGTCTCAGATCTACGCGGACAAATTTTACGGCTGGGGACTGGGGCTGGCGCCAACCATCTTGGCACCCTTTCTCTTTATCTACCTCACGTTCATGTTTCATGACGTTCCGATCAACTCAGCAATGGCGATGGAGTTGATGGTGGGGACAGTCACTGTGGCAATGAGCGTTTTCGGCTATCTGCACCTGCTGATCCTGATGTCACTCTACATTGGATGGAAGGCCATACCGGCCACTCTGACAATCTGCTTCATGGCTGGCTGGTTTTATGTGATTTCCATCTTCACCGCTCGCATGGATGTTTACGCGAGGTGTGGCGCGTTCTTCGGGACGAGCGTGGTGATCACGGTCGTGATCTGGGTGCTGCGCGGCAAGATCCTTCATCGACTGGAAGTCCTGGCGGAAACGGCCTGAAGGTGGCCAAGTCGAATTTCCGGCGATGATGCCGCTCAGCCAATACGCAGGTCGGTTCGTGTGCCGTGCAGATCCATTTCGAATTCAATTTCTTCGATCGGCGGCGCGCTGTAGTACCAGACGGCCCCATGAATCGCGGCCGTACCGGCACGGCCGAGGATGGTCTCCTTGATCAGCGGTGTCACGGAATGCGCTGTATAGACGTTGATCGCACTCACCAGGGACCAGTCTGCGCCGAGTCCCCGTAGGCGCGTCTCCATCAGATCCATGACGAATTCGGCTTTGGTTCGAATCCCTGCCTCTGACTTGTCCCCTAGAGCAATGATTCCTTCCCGGTTGAGGACTCCTTCTGGCAGTTCGCCTCCTCCTGCGACGATGAAAGTCACGGGCTGCTTTCGCGTACAGGGCATACTGAGGGAAAAGCCGTACATGGCCGGTTCGGCGGGTGCCATCACGACCGGAGCTACGTTGGTCCGGGCCACAGGATTGACTCCGTTAACAAAGACGCCCCAGTCTTTCAGGATAGCGGCGTACTCTGCATTAAACGCAGAGAAGCCAGGAAAGGTGAACGGCTTTGGGGACCTCAGTTCGATTCCACAGAGCGCTGCTTTCGGGCGAGAATTGTCTGCCAGGAATTGTTCGATCCGTTGGAATCCCGCTCGGTAGGGTACGGGATTCTGAAACGTCACGTGAGTGATCTCGAACCCCGGGCTGGAGACGACTCCGCACGAGTAAGGGGCGATACCGGGGAGGAAACGATAGTTACCTTCAGGATGATCGATGAGCGGCATAGGTGTCGTCTTCGAGGCAGGGGGGAGAAGAGGCTGGTCCAGACTCAAGGGCATAATGTCCGGGTCGCGGTCACTGCGACCGAGCACCAGACTATCGCTCATCGTGCTGCTGCGATAGTGACCGTCACGGCCCCTTGAAGCGGGAGTTCGAAATTAGAAGTAAGGGTATGCGAAGGTGCTCGTCCTTGCCGGTTGATCGAAGCGGAGCGCCGGTGGATGGAAGCGGAGCGGCCACGGCAGAGGAGGGCTCCATCTGATGTTCGGATTCCCGCCTGCCGGCGGCCAGTGTCGCTGCACGGCGTTGACAGCACAGGAGCGAACATGGCATGACTTTACTGAAGGCGATTCTTTGCTTGTTGCGAGCGAAGTTTAATCGCCCGTCGCAATGCAGTGACTGTGACCACCCGTGTGAGTCTGAGGGCCTGACGTGATGGATGTATTCGAACGAATGGATCGTCGACAGTGGTTGAGAACTTCTGCCGCCTTGTCATTGGCGACGGCCGGAGGGATCGTTCCCGGCGTTCGCGCTGACCAGTCGCACGCTCGTGCTACGCGGCCCCGTGTCGCTCTTGTCCTGACAGAATTCACGTATCGCAGTCACGCTCATGTCATCGTCGAGAACTTTCTGGAACCGTATTACTTCAACGGCAAGCTGACCGAATCGGGGATGGAGATCGTCAGCTTTTACGTCGACCAGTTTCCGGAAGGGCGGGACATGGCGCGGGATGTCGCGAAGCGCTATGGGATCCAGATCTTTCCGACCATTGCCGAGGCGCTGACGCTGGGAGGAAAAGAGCTTGCTGTCGATGGCGTGGTGTCCATCGGCGAGCACGGGGACTATCCCATGAACGAGCGGCAGCAGCGAATGTATCCGCGCAAACGGTTCTTTGATGAGATTGTGGCCGTGTTCCGTCAGTCGGGACGCTCCGTTCCTGTTTTCAGTGATAAGCATTTGTCGTATCGCTGGGATTGGGCGGCCGAGATGGACCAGGTAGCCAAGGAACTCCAGTTTCCCCTGATGGCGGGAAGCTCGGTTCCACTCGCTCAGCGACGACCACCCCTCGAGATGCCGGTCAATGCAGAGATCGAAGAAGCGGTTTCGATTCACAGTGGCGGAATCGAGTCCTACGACTTCCACGCACTCGAGGTACTGCAATCAATGGTCGAGTCGCGACGCGGAGGTGAAACGGGTGTCAGTGAGGTGCACTTCCTCGAAGGGGACGAAGTCTGGAAAGCCGCTGATGAAGGACGTTGGAGTCCAGCGTTGGCGCTGGCGGCGATGAGTGCGGCGGAAGGAAAAGAGGTCATCTCACTCAAAGACTTTATTGAACCGGGGACGGGTGGTAAGCACCCCATCCATGCGATTCTGGTCAAGTACCGCGATGGACTGCGGGGAACAATGCTGCGTGTTGGAGCGAGTTCGACGCGATGGTGCTTCGCCTGCCGGGTGGCGGGGCGTCCCGATCCTCTGGCGACGAGCTTTTATGTGGGCCCGTGGCAGAACCGGAATCTGTTCAAAGCTCTGTCACATTCCATTCAGACGTTAATTCGCGAACAGCGTTCACCTTATCCCGTTGAGCGAACGTTGCTGACGACCGGGGTACTCGCGGCCGCGATGGATTCTCACTACGAGAAAAATATCCCCGTGCCGACTCCGCATCTCGATGTGAAGTACTCGGCCGTGGATTTCACATCGATGCGGGAAATGGGAGAGACCTGGAAGTTCATCACGGACCAGTCACCGGAACCCAAAGACATCGACCTGACTGGTCGACATGCCACCCGCTGATCGATCGACTCAGCCGATTCCTCAAGTCCGTCCGAGGATGTCCTGGCCCGTCAAGTGGGGGGGATCGTCCCTTCACAAAGCGGTAAGAACGACAGTCCCATTCTGTGACGCGACTTCGGGAAATCCCGCGAACGAGTTCCGGCGAAGATCCGTTTGATGGGATTGCTCGGTCGGCTGACGCTCGAGCTGCAAGTGGCGAAGAGGGCGACAGGTGCTTCTCTTATTTTCCCAGCGCAGGGAAGGTGACGATGACTTTGAGCACCCCTTCTTTGCGATCTCGGAAGAGCTCAAAACTTTCCTGGAGCCGACTGAGGGGAAACCGGTGAGTGATGATGGGAGCGACGTTGATTCGTCCTTCTTTGATCCACTGCATGGCTAATGGAAAGTCTCTCGAGAAATCAGGACCGACGGAGGTGTAAACAGAGATGTTTTTGAAGAACAGGTCCCGCCAGCGTAAATCATTGATCTTTTCGGGTGGCACGCCAAAGAACAGAATTTGCCCCTCGGGTCTGCAGAGATCGATGCACAGATTGAACTGTTGATCGGCATGGCCCACGCATTCGATCACAACGTCAGGCAATCTGCCCCCCAGGATTTTTTTGACTTCCGTTACCGGGTCGGTGTTCGCGTTGCAGATCGTGGCTGTGGCACCCATCTGCGGGCTGGTCTCAAGACGGTTCTGGACCAGGTCGATGCCGATCACCTGACGCGCTCCGAGATTTCTGAGGGCCGCGTTGAAAAGCTGACCCATGGGTCCCTGTCCAACGACGACGACGTCGCGATCAAGGAGGGAAGGGAGCTTCTTGAGAGCAAAGATGACGGTCCCCAGTGGCTGGGCCATGAGCGCCTGTTCTTCCGGGACGTTGGTCGCGACGGAGATTGCACGGTTCTCGTCGAGGATAAATCGTTCGGCCAGGCCCTGCTGAGCGACGGGGACGGCCAGAACGCGGTCGCCCGTTTTCCATTTCTTCCCGTTCGTCGCGACGACGGTTCCGATCATTTCGTGAAGTGAATGACCTAACTCGATCGGCCATTCATTCCAGCCATTAAAGTAAGGAAGATCTGATCCGCACAGACATGTTGTTTCGGGCTGGAAGACGATTTGCCCGGAGCAGCCATGCGGGGGTTCGGACGGCAGAACAGGCTCAGGGACTTCGATTAACCGCACTTTTCCCGGGGCATACATGTCGCCGATCAGCATAGGGGCCTCATGATGATGGAACAGGAAGGGGCAAGAACTGGAGTAGAGAGCAGCTCACTCTAACCCGTCTGCCGTCGACAATCATCTGAAAGCGACAGAAAACCTCATTCGGCAGGAAGGTGTGACTGGTGGCGGGGATGGGTGTGGGACGACGGTTGTCATTAAAAGTGGTGACTGAAAAGACAGAGGACTCGCAAAGCGTGCTTTGCGAGTCCTCTGGTGCGCGTCAAATCGTTACCCGTCGGTGCTCCCGGCACCCGTCGGATTAGAATTCACCGACGATTTCGCCACCCTTGGGTGTGCACAGTCCGATGAAGACGTCGAAGGAGATGTTCTCGCTGATCAGCTTGACGGCTCCGTCCCCGAGCAGGAAGTGAGCACCACCGGTGTGGAACGAGTAGGGCTGGCTGTTGCCGTGGGTTCCGAACACGTAAGGAGCGTCGGTGTGAGGATAGGAAGAGGATCCGATATCCAGCCCGTTGGTGGCGTTCAGTGCGGCTGTACCGAGGAAGTCTGAACCGTCAGCCTTGGCACCGAAGTAGAGGATGTCGCTGGCAGGACGTGCCCAGCCACCGCCGTTGACGCGGTTAGTGGGGAGGCCACCGAACTGTCGGCTCTTGCGCCAGACGGCAGGGCGACCTGACGATTCGGCAAAAGCGATGGTGTTCGACAGGCCATCGGTGACGTCGCTGAGCTTGGCTCCGGAAAGCTTCTGGCCCGATGCCGTGGTGATCGTAGCGTTCTTGGGGAAGAAGCCAGCGATGTACTGGTAGGTTGGGTCTGCGGGATCCGTGTGCAGGTTCGTCAACTGAGCGGAAGTGTAGGGCTGGTTCAGCGGCGAGATGCCGAAGATGGGGGAGTAGTCGCTGGAGGCAGCGGTATCCTGTGCCCAGGCGGAAGGATTGTCAGGAACACCGTCAAGAGCCCCCCCCTGAGGATCGGATGGGCAGACGAAGGCATTGATCTTGGTTCGCGACAGGGCAACGTTGGTTCCCACACTCCAGTTGATGGTCTGGTTGTACTGATTGAAGATGTTGGCCTGATCAATGTACGGCAGCAGAGCGGTCATGACGGCCATACGAACGGTCCCGGGTGTGGGGGGACGCAGGCTACTGGGCAGGTGATTGAACGTTCCTTCGAAATTGTGAACGGCCAGGCCAATCTGCTTCAGATTGTTCTTGCACTGGGTGCGGCGAGCCGCTTCACGAGCTTGCTGGACTGCGGGCAGCAGCAGAGCAATCAAAACGGCGATAATGGCGATAACCACCAGCAGTTCAATCAGGGTGAATCCACCACGAGCGGTGTTGCGGGGATTCTTCACAGAGACGCGGACCATAATCAATTTCTTTCTAATAGGAAGTGGCTCTTATCGTAAGTGATTTCTAAGCCAGGAAAATTCAACTCGACATCTGCCATCACGATTGTGTGGCAATGCATGACGCAGTTCTTACACTCGGGATTCATTTCATCTTCTTGCTCCTTCGCTCATTCGAAGTCGGAGGAACTTTCGGCGCGGGGACCAGGTTGATCAGCGGAGCTCAATTTCTCTGCCATCAGTCTGTTACCGGAATTGCAACGATCACTTCTTTCGCAGGATCAATTCACCGGGCTCGGTGCCATCGGGTGTTACTTCAATTTTCAGATCAGTGGTGTTCTGACTTGCATACTTCTTTGGCAAATCATTGGGGCCAGCCGATGGATTCTCTTTCGAGCCCACGATGGGGTAATGCAGAGCGAGAACCTTGTAGGACCCGGCGGGAGCCCCATCGCTTTTGGAATAAGTTCCCAATTCGAAACTGCCGTCGATTTCCGTGGTCGCGGTGGGACGAACGGAGGGTGGGACCTCACTGTCCTCTGGGATCAGCGTGATCTGCGCACCGGCCAATGGCTTTCCTTCCAGCAGCAAGACTCCGGTAGCGGGATAGACGGTATCCCAGGGCTGTTTTGCTTTACCACAACCGACTGTGGCGGCGCTGGAGATGAGGGTCAGGCAGAGCAGCAGGCGATGGACCCTTAACTTAGACATTCGACAAACCTTCTCTTAATTCTGAGCAGTGAAAAAACAACATCTATTTGATCGGTGATTTATATCGGGAGATTGAGACTATCTCTGTTTCTCTCATTTCTGCCACTTGGATCCATCGATGTGAGATCCAAGTTGTTCAGATTGGCCCGAGGCCCTCGTTGATCAAACTTCACCAGGCGGGCGGCAGCGTGCCGACTTCACACTTTTCCTATTCGCTGAATTTCAGTCAACGAAATGTGAGATTATTTTCGCGAGTGTTCAATTCATTGTCGAGATCCAATTCAAAACAAAAAAATGACACATGGTGTTCAAGTGAATCAAGTTAAGTTCAAGATATTTTGTCAGCTGCTTGTTGTCTCTCTCGAATTTAAATATCACACGTTCGGTGAGCATTTTTAAGTAACATCCGCTCAGATGTCAATTGCGTCTTTAATTTTTTTTGAAATTTTCGTGACTGCGGGGACGGGCCGAATCAGTTCCCTGCGGGTGACGTCAAGCGGACAAAAACTGTAATCAGCTTGATGGTTCATGCGAAATCGACTGCCAGTTTAATGGTCATTTTCGCCTAATTATTGGCATCAGGTGCCGCGTGTCGTTCCGGGCAACGAGGTGTTTGGGGGCTTGCTGTCTGGATCCGGAAGGCCGGCCGTAGAGAGATGCGGGAAGGCTGTAGGAGAGGGGAGGGGCGTAAAAACGAAGAAGCCGCTTCAGGGGGCTGAAGCGGCTTCGGATCGAATTCGAGATTTCATGACAACCGGCGTAAATCTGCCGAATGCCGGTTTAGAACTCGCCCAGCGGGTTTCCGTCTGCGATCAAGCCAAGTCGCTGGCGGGTCGTCGCGTCGAGATTTTCGCTGATGAAGCGGACCGAACCGTCGGTCAGCAGAACCTGCAATCCGCCGGTGTGGAGGCTGCCGGGGCTGCCCCACTCACCGAGCCGTCCAACTTGACGGCTGTTGAAAGGAGGGCTCGTCCAGGCGCAGCATTCCCAGTCGTTGATCTTGCGGGCTCCACCGCTCAGGTTGGCGAAGTCGATTGAGCTGCCGGCGTAGGCGCGGCAAGACCAAGCGGGGGTGTGACCGTCAGCGACGTTCAGGGTGGTTTCGACCATAGCGACGGTGTTGCTGGTGCCGTCGCTGACGTCCCGGATGTTGCTGTTGGAGTTTTCGCCAAACATGCCGCGAGCGTACTGATTTTCATTTGACCAGTAGCCCCATGCGTTCGGGGAGGTGGTGCTGAATCCATAGGTGGTCAGGTAAGCGATGACGCCAACGGCACAGCCATAGTTTCCGTCCCCGACAACGGTTTCTTTTCCATTGTCGCTGGGGCACAGAAAAGCAGCAATTTTGTTGGTGCCGATGGCCGTGTTGGTGGTCGGTGCGGGGCCTGGGGTCAGTGCGGCACCGGAAACAGGACTCCACGTTGCGCCCAGGTTGTCGCCCATGGGGAGCGAGAAGTTGACCTGGTTGTACAGAGGACTCTGGTCAATGTACGGCAGAAGCAGGACGTAGCCTGTGTGGTTCTTGACGTTAGCGGGGGTCGAGTAAGGGCCGTTTGCCGTGGCGTAAGGGAACACCGAGAAGGTGTCGTGGTAGTTGTGCAGTGCGAGGCCCAATTGCTTAAAATTGTTCTTGCACTGGGTGCGGCGCGCGGCTTCGCGTGCCTGCTGAACTGCGGGGAGCAGCAGCGCGATGAGGACGGCAATGATCGCAATGACCACCAGCAGTTCAATCAGAGTGAACGCTTTTGATCTGCGTCGCGAAATGTTCGCGAGACCGACGGAGGCTTTCATGAAAAGATCCTTCAACAATGGGAGACAAACAAATAGCTCGAACGGGCAATCAAAGCCTTCGAGGGTTACACAAGGGAAAGGTCTTGCAGGCGGGGGCAGGCAGATGCGCAACTTCACGTTTGTCGTCCGGGTACCGGCTGGATAAGTTTCAAGTGGTACCCGCGTCTGTCGCTGTCTTAATCAATTTCGTCGGTTGCGCTCACCCATTCACTGGCGGTTATCTTCGTTGGTGGTGATCAGGCAGGTTGTCGCAGTGCTGTTCACTAAAGCACATTACAGGCAGGCTGCTCGTTTCTTTCTCGAAAATTCCGAGATTATTTCTTCGCAGAGGTCGAGATGATGAAGTCGAGGCTGGTGGTCCCCTTGTCAGGAATCGTCGTCTTGTTGTGCATTCCTGCTTTGCCAACGTCACTCCATCGTGCCGCAATTGCTTGAGTGCTCGGAGTCATCGTCGGTGATTCATTGGCGGCGAGAGGCTTGCCATCAGGCTTTACAAACTGTGAGAAGGTGACGAAGTAATTTCCTGCGGGAATTCCTGGTTTGTTGCTGAGGTGCGTGACTGTGAACTTCCCTTCCGCATCGGTCATGGCCCAGCAGCCACCTTGTGCTTTGGTGTCGTCGGTGGGGTGGAAGGTGATGCGGACCCCTTCCGCAGGGCGGCCGTTCACCTTCACGGTGCCCGATGCCGGTACCAGTGTTTCCGCTTTCGGTTGGTTCGAGCCGCAGCCAGAGAAAGAAACCAAACACAGCCAAATCAGTAGCAGACTTCGTCCAACCGTCATTCTTGCTCCAGCAGTAAATCCAAAAAGCCAATCAATCCAATTCAAGTTGCCCGACTGAAACCCAAAGGCAGCAGCGTGGCAATCATTATGCGGTTGTCATATTTGAGTGTCGAGGGGGTTCCCGGCAGGAGTTGCCTTCCGTTTGAGCACGGCCCTCTTCGCTCACGCTCTCGTGTACGCTTCTTGTCTCAGTCAGTCTGCTTGCGGAACCGAGCCTGACGCACTCAGTGGTTCGATCAGCGATGCAAACAGCAAAGCCCGTGCCACCCTCTCCCTTGGAGTTCCCACCGAACTCTTGACGCATCAGTGTAAACCAATGCCTGAAGGTCCTGGCTCCGCTCGGAAGAAGACTGCCGGACGCCGCCAGACTGACACATCCGCTGAGAGTCAAAGCATCAAAAAAATGATGCAGCCACTCTTTTGGTCGTGGTTGGTCGAGCCCGTTCCGGGGACCTGTCCCGCTGGACGTTCACTGACGCTGCACTTTATAGGCAGTTCGAAATGGCTTGGGAATCCAATTGAGAACTTATCTTAATCCCTGATAATCGGAAACCACGTTTCTGCCCCTTCAATCGCTATCCAGGGGCATTTTGCATCGACATTTGTTTTTGTGTCGATGTGCCCGGACGGCCATTGGATCTGGATTTCTTCGACGATCGTCCGACTGCCGATCCCGATATCGATCTGCTTCTGGCTGCTGGATTCGTACCCGTCACCCGCCATTATCTGTATGGTGCGGATATCGTCTGCGGAGACCCGGATTCGCAGTTTTGCACCGACCGCATCGCGATTGCTTCTTGTCCCGATCAGTTTCAACTGAACCGCGTGGCCTGGGGAGGTGGTTTGGTTCTCCGCGAGCAGGACCGCTGCTTCGAGATCGGTTGCGACGAAATCGATTTTCCCGTCACGGTTCCAGTCGAGCAGTGCCAGTCCGCGGCCGAGTCGCTCCTGACTGAAGATTCCTGCCGCTTGGTCTGCAAACAGTTCTGTGAAGGTTCCTGCTGCGGTTCCTCGAAAGAACTGCGCTCTCATCCGATAGGGTTCACCTGGGATCTTGTCGATTTGCCCATTGACGAGGACCAGATCGTACCAGCCATCATGGTCTGCATCAAAAAACTGTGTGCCGAAACCCAGTGGCTCGAAGCCGGGCTCACTCAGCCCGGCGCTGCGGATCTGGTCCTGATAGAACCCACCCGGTTGGGATCGATAAAAGGCGTTGTGTTCTCGCGCGAAGTTCGTGATATACAGATCCATGGCACCGTCACGATTCACATCGGCGCAGGCCACCCCCATGCATGCTTGTGAGGCACCGTTCTGATCAAGAGCGACGCCCCTCAAAAAGGCTTCGTCACGAAAATGGAGCGGCTGGTCGGGACTGGTCTGCTCATTGATCAGCAGGTAGTTGGGGGTCATGTCGTTCGCTACGAAGACATCAACGCGGCCGTCGTCGTTGAAGTCCGCGACAACCAGGCCCAGCCCGGTTCCTTGCGGCAGTTCCAGGCCACACTCCCTTTGCTGCTCGATAAATCGCCCATCTCCCTGATTCAGCCCGATCGTATCGGTGACCGGGTCGTAGACGACGGGGCGACAGATCCCCGGACGATTGTGTTCGTCGTAGCACATCCCGGTGAAGAGTTTCGCTCCGCCGACGTAGTTCACATCGAAGAGTTCCGGAAGTCCATCGCCATTGAGGTCGGCGATCGCGCAACTGACCGTCCAGACGGACTGACGCAGACCCGCGAGAGAGGTGACATCCGTGAACGTTCCGTCTCCGTTGTTGTGATACAGCGTATTCCGACCGAGATTGGCAACATACACATCGGGAAAGCCGTCACAGTCGAAATCTCCGCAGGCCACACCCTGTGAGAAGGTCGTCTCGTGGATGCCGGCCAACGGGGTCACATCGACAAACTGTTCGCCGAACCGATTGCGGTAGAGGTCGTCTGTGGGACCGATGGAGGGTTCAGTGGCCGAGGTGCTTCCCTGCGGAAAATAGAGGTCAGGCCACTCATCCAGGTCATAGTCCAGTACGCCCACCCCCGCTCCCATCGTTTCGAAGATCTTTCGGCCCTGTTGTGGTGAACCGGCGGTGACGTATCGAAAATTCAACCCGCTCGCCGATCCCTGATCGACGAATCGGATCGGCTCCGCCGGTCTGGTGACTTGCTGAGGGGGCGAGTCGTCTCGCGGTTCGGATGAGTGTGCCGGGGAAGCGTGTGCCGCTGCAGTCTTGCTCCAGTCAGGCAAGGGAAATTGTTGCCATTCGAAGTCTCGGCCAGGAAGACTGTCGGGGTGCGTGCGTGGCAGACTGGCCGTCAGACGCGAGTCCAGGTCGCTCTTCAGAGCCTGGATTTCCGCAGTGAGCAATAACTTTCGGTCCGCCGGCGGCAATTGTTCGAGGATTCGAATCCAGCCCCACGCTTCCCATAACCGTCCCGTCGCCTGCAGTTCTGCGATGAGGGGGATCAGCCAGTCGTTGGCACGCTGGTCGCGCAGGCGCGCACTGAGGCTGATGATGGTCTGAAGGCGCTTTCCCCGTGCCGTGAACTCGGATCCCAGCTCCGTCGCTCCTGTTTGTGTCAACAACTGCCCCAGCAGGAAATTGGCCGGTTGTAACTCGGGCTCACGCTGAAATGCTTCGTACAGACAGCGAATCGCACTGTCCGTATGACCTTGGTGCCTCAGCCATTTTCCCCGCGCCAGCCAGACGTGGGAGTTTGTCTCCAGAGCAGGCGTGACCTGGGCGTTCCAGGCGAGAAAATCCGGGGCAGGCCCGTCGGCCAGAATTTCGCCTAACAGACCCATCGCTTCTGCGTCCTGTGGACGCGCGCGGGTGATTTCCTTCAGACCGTTACGGGCTTTGTCGAGATGGTTCAGCGCGATGTCGTTCAGGACGTAGGCCAGGATATCGAAGCGGCTTTCCCGATCCAGTTCGATCATTTTGGCCAGTCGGGAACCGTCGGGTGCCACCGGGTTTGCTGAGGTAACGAGGATCAGGTCCTCCTTGTTGAAGGCGTTGCGTTTGATCAGTTCAATGATGCAGCGCACGACTTCCTGCGGCCGCCCCATGACAGTGGCCATCTGACCCTGCCAGCGGTAGAGGTCGGCCAGATCCGGATTGACCCCCGCAGTATACATCAGCGCCGCCCGCGCAGGGCGAACACGGTTTTCAACCATCCATCGCCGTCCCAGGCGACGGCCCAGGGATGCAGCGGCTGCGGGATCCAGTGCGGCCAGTTTTTCCAGCGCGCGCAGGGACTGATCGGGATCACCCGACTGAGCATTCGCTTCCGCCGACAGTTCCCAGGCAGCGGTGAAGTCGGGCTTCAGTTGAAGAGCCCGCTCGGCACAGTGGCGGGCCAGCGTGACTTTCTGCTCAGTGAGTGCGACCTGACCCTGCTCGACAAGTTGTTCAGCGGATTTTCCTGATACCAGGTGGGGAAGGAACCAGACGAGTAGCAGGATGAGGACGCAGCCAGCCAGACCTGAAGCAACGAGGTAGGGACTGATCCTGCGCCGACCCTGTTCGGAGATCGCGTGCTGGAAATCGGGAGTAGGCGGATCGGAATCGATGTTGTGTTCCTCAGAATCTCGATCATGGTCAGAACGATTGCTACGGGGACGTTGTTGCGCACCGCATCACCGGGGCTGTTCTGTTTCATCGGGTCCAATACGGGCGGCGACCGGGGAATGCGCGAGGCGTCATATCTCGCATAACGGCGCGTCAGGCGAGAGTGCGGGGATGATACCCCGGGGGGCTTAACCGATTCACTCCAGTCATGTCCTGTGGTCCCGATTGCCGCACGGCAGTGTTTCACCTACTCCGCTTCAAGGCAAGGGAGGTCAGTCGCGTCAGTATGTCAGGCGGTTTCCGTTCAGCGAGTTGCAGCTCAGACGGGGGATTGTCCGGGGAGAATCAGTCATCGCTTTTTCCGGTTCGCTTGTATCCATCTGCATCCGATATTGATCGACATTCCGACTTGTCGTCACGCAGTCCTGCATCGTCGCCCAAGGGGATGATCGCAAGCTTTCTGCTCCCAGGTCTTCGCTGGTCTCGTACTGAATGTGTTTTCTTAATGGAAAACGATATGGGTATGCTATTCATCAGGGGGCACGTTGCGAGTGACGACGTGATCTGCAACGGCTTTTACTGATCGGCAGTCCGTCGGAATGGGAGACACTTTGAACCACGCTCGTCGTCATGAATCTTCGGTGTTCCGTTCCCGCCGTGCGTTTGCACTTGGTCGATGGCTGGCGATGGGGGCGAGTCTCACCTTGCTGGCGCTCGCCGCGATGTGGTTCGCACTGCAAGGCCAGACGCCCCAATCGGCGGAGGAGTGGGTTGAACGCGGGCGCCGCGCGATGGAACGGCGTGACTATCGGACATCGCGAACTTCGTTTGAACAGGCCGTTCAACGGGATCCCGAACTTGCCAAAGCGTGGGCACTTCTGGCCGAGGCGGCTTGCCTTGATCAGCACCAGGACCAGGCGCTGGCGGCGCTGCAGGAGGTGGTTCGGCGAGAGCCAAAGCGAGGCTGGGCTCTGGGAATCAAACTGGCCAGGATCTGGGTTGGCCAACACCGCTATCAACCTGCGATCCAGGGGGCACGGCTGGCAGCGGAAGCAGATCCTGCCTCGCCCGAGCCCGAGCGCATCCTGGCGCAGATTTACAGCATCACGGGGCATCGGGAGGAAGTTGTTACCAACCTGGTGGACCTCATCAGAAAGAATTCGTTCTCCCGCGATGATCTGATTGTCCTGTCGGCCGCGACTCCCTGCCGGGATGCTCCAGAGGAACGTCAACAGGCTCTCAAGGCGGCCCCCGAATTTCGCGCACCCTTACTTCAGGGTGCTTTCAGCCAGATGGGAGATAAGCCGGAAGCAGCGGAACTGCTGCTGTTGGAACTGACTACCGCTGTCCCCGGGGATGACGAGGCACAAGGGGCCTTGGGAGAGCTCTACGCCGCGCAGTTTCCGCAAAAATTCCTCAAGTGGAATGCGCGTCTGTCGCCGGGGGCCGAGAACAACTCGCGAATCTGGGCGGCCCGGGGACGGTGGCTCGCCCGCATGGGGAGTGTGGGACCCGCGATCAGGTGCCTGCACGAATCGCTGATTCGTGAGCCCGAGCAGCTCGCCACTACGATGTTGCTGGGGGGATTGCTCAAGTCTCTTAACGAAATTGAACTTGGAAACGCCTTCTCCGAACGGGGACTGCATCTGCAGAGAATTATCGATATGAGCATCCGGATGAACGATCCGCGCGGGGATGAACTCGTCCTCCCGCTGATCGAGGAACTGGAGGCCGTAGGACGGCTCTGGGAGGCCTGGGGATGGTGCGTTGTGTACGAGCAGCAGCATGGTCCTCAAAGCAGCCCGGTCGCCGAGTTCAAAAGTCGCATCCGAACGCGACTTCATCGTGACCTTCCCCGGACGGATCCTCACAGCCTGCCAGGGCAGGGGAGTGACTGGGACCGATTTCCGCTGCCCGACTGGAATCAGCCCCCCGTGTCTGACGCGGCAACCGAGGTCATGTCAGCCTCCTCGTCAGCATCGGGAAACGATTCTGATGCTGCGGGCATTCAATTTGTTGACAAAGCGGAAGAGGCAGGCCTCCGGTTCCGCTTCGTCAACTCATACTCTCCCGCTGCGGGGCGAATGATTTTCGAGTCGATGGGGTCAGGAGTGGCGGTGCTGGATTACGATCGCGATGGCTGGCCAGACCTGTATTTCCCGCAAGGTAACACATCGCCGACACGCGGTTCGGCGACGGTCTGCGACGAGCTTTACCGCAACCTCTGGGGGCAGGAGTACCGCCAGGTTTCCGGCTTGTCCGGCGTGTCGGAATCGTCGTACTCGCAAGGGGTTGCGGCCGGGGATTTTGATAATGACGGGTTTACGGATCTGTATGTCGCCAATCTCGGTCGCAACAGCCTGCTGCGCAACAACGGCGATGGTTCGTTCACTGATGTGACGGAGGTTGCGGGGCTAAAGCAGGAAATCTGGACGGTGAGCTGTGCCATCGCGGATCTCAACGGAGACGGATTCCCCGAGCTGTTTGACGTCAACTATCTGCAGGGGCCCGATCTTTTAACCGGTTACTGTCTCGATCCTTACGGGAGACGAACCGTCTGCCGTCCGACCGCCTTCGATCCTACGTGGAACACCGTTTCCATCAATCTCGGCGATGGCCGGTTCGAAGAACAGCAGCGCGAGTGCGGTCTGGATCTTCCTTATGGTCGCGGTCTGGGGCTGATCGTTGCCGACTTTAATGAGGATGACCGGCTGGATGTGTTCGTCGCGAACGATATGTCTGCCAACTTTCTGTTGATCAATCAGCAGGCGGGACCCGATCAGCCGCTCCATTTTCAGGACGAGGCGATCTTGCGGAATGTGGCTCTTGACGAGTTTGGGCTGGCACAAGCCTGCATGGGGATTGCGTGTGCCGACATCAACCGGGATCGCCTGCCGGATCTCTACATCACTAATTTTGCTCGCGAATCCAACACGTTGTACCGCTCGCAAGCCGGGGGTTTCTATCAGGATGCAACGCAATCCTCCCAACTCAGAGGCCCGGGATTCGACCTGCTGGGGTTCGGAACTCAATTCATGGACGCCGACAACGACGGCTGGGAAGATCTGATCGTGGTGAATGGACATCTCGATCAGTTCATCAACGAACCGTTCCAGATGCGGGCTCAATTTTTCCGCGGAACGACGAACAGTCAATTTGTCGAACTGTCCGGTTCGCAGGCCGGAGAGATTTTTGCGCGCCCCCGTCTGGGGCGAGGGCTCGCGGTACTCGACTGGAATCGGGACGGGCGCGTTGATTTTATCGCTACGGATCTTGAGCAGGCGGCAGTTCTGGGGGTGAATTCGACCCCCTCCGAGAATCGGACCTTAGCGATCAGACTGGTGGGGACACGCAGCAATCGTGACGGAATCGGTGCTAAAATTGGGGTTACTGTAACCCCAACAGATCACCGATATCTTCAACGGGTAGCGGGTGATGGCTATGAAAGCAGTAATGAGCAAGTTTTGCGCATCGGGACCGGCAAGCACGCCAACGTGGAAGCCGTGGAAATAAGTTGGCCATCGGGTGAAAAGAGTCGTGCTACTCATGTCAGCACGGATTCGGAGTGGCTTTTTATCGAAGGGGATGGGGCGCCAATATCCCTTAAAGTCGTCCCGAAATAGCCGCCTTGACATCGTTTAACATTAATGGCATCTTAAATGCACAATTCGACATACGGGTTCGGCCCGCCTTGTTCTTCTTAAAAAACACTGCGGAAAACCGATCTCTAGCGAGCTGAGTTTCGCACGAGTGATATTCGCACGACTTTTGACTGCCTCAGGTTTCAGCATCTGTGTCTCAGGGGTAAGCGTCTATTATGGCAATGCAGCGTGATTCGGATCCGCGTTCTCAATTAACGAGTTCACCCGTCGTTCGACTCTTCTCGGTCTCATCCATCGCGATGGCGATGCTGATCGGAACGCTCGGTTGCGGGAAGTCCGGCCCGAAACCGGAAAAGCTCGTTCCGGCGGCCGGCCTGGTCAAGGTGAATGGCCGACCCCTAGCGGGAGTGCGGCTGAGCTTTCAGCCCATCGAGAACAACAAAGCCGTCGGCGGCTGCTGGGCCATCACCGATAACGACGGGAAATTCAAAGTGATCCACGTTTCCTCGAAGGAGGGAATTCCCCCCGGCAAATACGAGGTGTATTTCTCTCGTCGGGTCAAACCGGATGGTTCTCCTCTGGGCGAAAACGAATCCCCCACGATGGTTCAGTCGCGCGAGTCTGTTTCCGCCATGTATAGCGACCCCTCGCGCGCAGGGATGCACAACCGGATTGAAATCCCTGAGAAAGGGGTGACAGATCTGGATTTCACGATTTCAACTTCGGCGCCGAAAAAGAAATAACCTTACATCTTCTTCATAATCCTCCAGGTCCTCAAATCAGAGTGCCGTCCGGGGGTGGCTTTTGTTTCTCTTCTGTTGTGTTTGTTTCTTCTCTTTTTTGATGGAGGCATGCAAATGAAGCCGAGGGCGAAGTCCAGATTAAGGTGGCGGGATCGAAGAGCTTTTACACTGATCGAGTTGCTCGTCGTCATTGCAATTATTGCAGTGTTGATTGCGCTTCTGTTGCCTGCGGTGCAGCAGGCCCGCGAGGCAGCGAGACGAACTCAATGCAAGAACAATCTCAAGCAGATTGGTTTGGCACTGCACAACTATCACAGCGGATTCAATGTCTTCCCATTCTCGGTTTCCGGATCGGGTCCAAACGCCTACAACAACCCCACCATCCGACAGGTAAAGAATACAACGGGTTGGGTTCAGTTGCTGCCGTACTTCGATCAGGCACCCCTGTTTAACACTATTAACCATAGCGCAGCAATGGGACGCTATATGGGGCCAAGCTGGTCCACCGCGACGGTCCCACTTGCGAACGGGGGACCGACGATCGAGAACGCCAACGCCGCAGCGACCAAACTGGTGGCGCTGCTTTGCCCTTCGGATTCCGGACAGGCGATCTTCCCGGGATTCGATGGCAACTACGGCTGTGAAACAAACAGGCCTGCCTATAAAACCAACTATGGTTTTAGCGTTTCCCCCCCTTTCGGGGACTATAACTGGGATACACAGAATCAGTATGCGAGGGCGCTGTTCGGTCCTGAATCCAACTCCTCCATGCGAGATGTTTCGGACGGAACGAGTAACACGGTCGCTGTCGCAGAACAGACTCTCAATGTCTACGATGGTATCACGGGATCATGGGCCTGTATGCAGCACGTCGGCCAAGGGGTCGATTTTGCCAATCTGAATGGCCAGCGAAAAATCAACGACTGGGACTGTTGCGGCTGGGGGCCAGGAACTCCCTGGAGCGTGAAAAACCCACCCGGGAAACTGGGTGAATGGGGAACCGTCGGGAGTATGCACACGGGCGGCTGTCAGGTCCTGCTCGTTGATGGTTCCGTCCGTTTCATCAGCGAGAACATTGACGCGGTGACGCGCCAGAGCCTCGGCTACATTGCTGACGGAAAGGTCGTCGGCGAGTTCTAATCCGAATTGATTTGCAATCTCGGAACAGCACGAATAATTCTAACGTCACCGCGCGACTTCGGTCGTGCGGTGACGTTGCTGTTTTATGTCGGTGCAGAAACCGCTGTTTGCTGAGATCCAATGCGAATGCGGGATCGAAATCAATCAAGCTGCCGCCGATTCGGCACGTCGGCCATTCCTCGATTCTCTCGTTCGACAGGAAATGAATTGTCCACTTCTGATGACCGCCCGAAGCCGGTTCCTCTGGCGACACGCTCACACAATACGAGGCCGTGGCTGCTGCCTTTGTTGATCGTCATCGGAATCGCGGGTGCGACGGCGGTGGCCTTCAAGGTATTTAACGCAAATCCCACCGCAGACGAGTTGCTCGAACAAAGTCAGACCGCCTTGGACCAGCGCGATTACGCGCAGGCCGTCAGCACGCTGGAGCGGGCAGTGGAGCAGTACCCTGACCTGAAAGAAGCATGGGCTCTGCTGGCCGATGCGTCCGCGCGGGGGGGAGATGCGTCCCGGTCGCTGACGGCACTTGAGCAACTGGTGCGACTGGATCCGGCTCGAGCCAGTTCCCTTGCCGTGCAATTGGGTAGAAACTGGATGACGCGGAATCTCATCCGACCCGCGATTAACACCCTGCGGCTGGCGAGTGTAGCGAACCCGAAAGTGCCTGAACCTGATCGCTACCTGGCGCAGATTTTTGCTGTGACGGGACATCGTGCCGAGGTGGTTGAGTGCCTGGTCCGACTGATTCAGAAGAACGCGTTTACGCAGGATGATCTGGTCGTGCTGTCTTCTGTCAATCCCACGGTTGATGACTCGGGTCGGCTCGAACTGATGCTCAAAGCCGATCCGAATGAAAAGTCGCCGCTGTTACCGCAGGCGATGCATGAGCTGGATCGAAACCGCGTCTCCGAGGCAGAACAATACCTGCTCGAGGTCGTGAAGGCCGACCCGGGGGACAACGAAGCACAGAGTATCCTGGGAGAGATCTACGCGGATTTCGCACCTGAGAAGTTTCTCGCCTGGAATGCTCAACTTCATCCCACGAGCGAGAACGACGGACGGATCTGGTTGGCACGGGCGAAATGGCTGAATCTCAACGGAAAACCCGACCCCGCGATCCGTTGCTTGCATGAGGCACTCGTTCGCGAGCCGGAAAGCCTTTCGGCCAACATGTTGATGGGGCAGGTACTCAAATCTCGCGGCCTGGCCGAACTCGGTACATCGTATACCGAGCGGGCACGCAGCCTTCAGCGGATCACCGATCTCAGTTCCCGCATGGGTGAGCCTCAGTCCCATTTGTTAATTGAACCTATGATCTCGGAACTCGCAGCGACGGGGCGATTATGGGAGGCCTGGGGGTGGGCCGATGTTTATGAAAGGCGTGTTCGTCCTGCTCCTGGTGATCCCATGCTGGCCCGGAAAAAAGACCTCGCTGCACAGGCGGCACTGGCCGGGTCAACGCGGACGAAGCCCGGCAGCCTGGCAGGGGATAAAAGTGAGTGGTTGAAATATCCGTTACCCGACTGGACCCAGTCTGCGGCCAGCCCAGCGGGGGGCGAGCCGACGAGGGAAGGTGAGTCGACTGAGATCCGGTTCGTGGACCAGGCTGAGTTGGCAGGACTGGACTTTCGCTATATCAACACGTCCGCTCAGGACTCGGGGCACAAGATTTATGAAACGATGGGGGCAGGGGTCGCAGTCCTGGATTTCGATCAGGATGGGTGGTCGGATCTCTACTTCGCGCAAGGCAAACCGCTTCCTCTTTCAAGTGCTACCGGGCCCAGTGATGCTCTCTACCGCAATCACCGGGGCGAGCGGTTTGAGTCTGTGACCGTTCCGGCGGGAATCGATGAGACGTCTTACTCCCAGGGGGTGACGGTAGGCGATTACAACAATGATGGATTCCCCGACATCTATGTGGCCAACCTGGGACGGAACAAGCTGTTCTGCAACTGTGGTGATGGAACATTCCGGGATGTCACGGATGAAGCGGGGATTCAGCAATCGGCGTGGACGGTGAGCTGCGCGATTGCCGATTTGAATGGGGATGGCTTGCCCGAGATCTTCGATGTCAATTACTGCGAAGGACAGGACTTTCTGACGGCGACTTGCTACGACGAATTTCGTAGGCCCGTCGTTTGTCGCCCGACAATGTTCAATGCCGCGCTCGACACCGTGGCGGTCAATCTGGGTGACGGCCGCTTTCAGGAACTTCAGGCGGAAGCGGGACTGGACCTTCCGCTCGGGATGGGACTGGGCCTCGTCATCGGTGACTTCAATGATGACCACCGACCCGATGTTTTTATCTCGAACGACATGACGGCAAATTTTCTGCTGATCAATCAAACGGAGCAAGCAGGAGGCGCGCTTCGCTTTGTCGATGAGGCATTCTTGCGGGGTGTCGCGCTTGACGCGAACGGTCTGGCCCAGGCGTGCATGGGGATTGCCACCTGGGACGTAAACCGTGACGGAAAGCTGGATCTGTTTATCACGAACTTCGCACGCGAGTCGAATACGTTGTACTTATCGCAGGCAGGGGACGTCTATGAGGATCAGACTCAGCGGGCCGGGCTTCGAAAGCCCACGTTTGAGCCTCTCGGCTTTGGTACTCAATTCATCGATGCGGATCGCGATGGCCGTCCCGAGTTGGTCGTGATGAATGGCCACATTGACGAATTTTTGAATGAACCGTTTCGCATGAAGGCACAGATTTTCCATGGACTTGATGACGCCCGGTTCGTCGAAATCTCCGATCAGGTGGGGGGCGAATTCTGGCGAGACGAAAGACTTGCCCGAGGTCTCGCCCTGATCGACTGGAATCGGGATGGTCTGACGGACTTCGTCGCGACCGACCTGGAAAAGCCCGTTCTACTGGCGACGAATGCGACGGAAAATCAGTGTCATTCGCTCTGCCTGAAACTCATTGGAACCCAATCCAGCCGTGATGCGATCGGCGCCAAAATTCGGGTCGTCCTGCAGAACGGCGAAGAAAGAATCGCGCAGTTGACAGGTGGCGACGGTTACGAATCGTGTAGTGAACGAGTTGTATCGATCGGGGTAAGTCGGGATGAACGAGTGAACAAGATTGAAGTTCAATGGCCATCCGGTCACAAAGATCTGTTTGAAAATGTCGCAGTTGCGGCGAAATGGTTAGCAATCGAATCGCGGTCGACGTTGGTTGAATTTAATAGCGACCGCTGATATCTAAGGGGCTGGATTCGTTTTTGTAAATGTGCCTTCCGAGTAAGCAGCTTCGATGTTTTTTCTTGCGATGTTCTCAAAA
This sequence comes from Schlesneria sp. DSM 10557, assembly GCF_041860085.1. Lineage (NCBI taxonomy): Bacteria > Pseudomonadati > Planctomycetota > Planctomycetia > Planctomycetales > Planctomycetaceae > Schlesneria > Schlesneria sp. DSM 10557. The sequence goes on along the minus strand of NZ_CP124747.1, from coordinate 2,730,248 downwards.
ATGGCGAGAACCGTTGATTTTATGAGTTTACTTGGAACGTACCGTCACCTATCGTCATTGGTAGACGAAATCGTCTCAAGAAGTGGCGTAATTGATGCTCCTGCGGTTCGGCAGTGACTGACGCCAAGCACCAGTCAGCCCCGGAAGCCTCCGATTCGCTCGTATCGCGTCTAAAGAGAGCGACAAAGGTACGACACTTGCATACTACGCAACTGTGTCGCCTTCACGCGAAACGATCAGACGGCTCGGACCTACGCCTCTTCGCCAGTGCTGAATTTTGTTTTTGGACGGGACACATTCGTTGCCGGAAGCTCTTGATGCTTCTGCGGTGTCTCGAAACTGTGAGGAGGATGTCAGTGAAGCTCTCAGCCCGTTGCCTGTTGTCGTTGATTGTCGTCTTCTTTGTTGGTCTGGTTCAGGGCTGTGGCGGCTCCAAGACCGTCGCTGAGAAGATTGTCCCTGCATCCGGGGTCATCAAGTTGGATGGTAAGCCTGTGGCGGGTATCAACATCCGCTTCACCCCCATCAATGAGACCAAGAGCGTCGGTGGGGCCTGGGCAGTTACGAAGGACGACGGCAGCTTCACCGTGATGCACTGGACGAATAAAGAGGGGATCACCCCCGGTTCATACATGGTCTCGTTTTCGAGAATGGTCAAACAGGATGGAAGCCCCTTGGGGCCCAATGACTCACCCGCCATGGTTCGGGCAAAAGAAACCATTGCAGCACGATGGAACAACCCCGGCGACAAGATGGCGGAAATGACCCGACGGGTCGACGTTCCTGAAGCGGGCAAAAGCGATATCGAATTCTCGATCACTTCGGCGAAGAATGCTCCGAAGAAATAACGGTTTGCTCGAGCAGTGTTGCTAAAAGCTGCTTGTCATCATTGAGAGGAAATGTATCGAAGCAACGTCTTCGTACTTTTTTGTTTTCCCTGTTTGGAGTGGATTTGGATGAAGAGTTTTGATCCTGTGTCTTACAAGCCCCGGCGCTACAGTCGCGCGTTCACGCTGATTGAGCTGCTGGTCGTGATCGCCATTATCGCGGTCTTGATCGCTCTGCTGTTGCCTGCCGTGCAGCAGGCACGCGAGGCTGCTCGCCGTACGCAATGCAAGAACAACCTGAAGCAGATTGGTCTCGCCCTGCATAACTACCACGACGTAGCGGGAATGTTCCCCTATGCCTCCAGCTTTAACGCCGCAACCGCGAACAACAACGCGTTGCCGAACATCAAGAATCAGAGCGGCTGGGTGTTGATCCTCCCGTACTTCGATCAGGCTCCCCTGTACAATCGAATCAACCACAGTGCGGCCATGGGGGGCTGGAAAGACAACGGTAGTCTTCCACTTGCCGGAATCGGCGGAATTGTACCTCCGGAAAACGCCGCTGCTGCTGCTGTCAAACTGAACGCTTTGCTTTGTCCATCAGACAGTGGAACCCCCTTCATTCAAGGGCTGTTGGACGGTAACTACGGCTGTGATCCCAGCGTCAACTCGTACAAGACGAATTATGGTTTCTGCACCACCGATGGACAGGGCTGGAACATGTGGTCCAAGGAAGATCAGTACACTCGTTCCATGTTCGGTGCCATGTCGACGGCATCGCTGCGTGACCTGACCGACGGATCGAGTAACACCGTGGCTGTTGTCGAAACGACTCTGAATGTGCATGACGGTTACACCGGTTCGTGGGCCTGTTCGCAGCACGTTGGTAACGGAATTCAGTTTGGTAACCTCAACGGTCAGCGAAAAATCAATGACTGGGCCTGCTGCGGCTGGGGACCTGGAACGCCATGGAGCGTTCAGAATCCTCCGGGTAAGCTCGGTGAATGGGGTACGCCCGGAAGCCTTCACACCGGTGGTGTGCAGGCGCTGCTCGGTGACGGTTCGGTCCGTTTCATCAGCGAGAATATCGACAACACCACCCGTCAGCGACTGGCCTACATCGCCGACGGCAATCCTGTTGGTGAGTTCTAAATTTCTGGGCTGAAGCCATAAATTGATCCGACGTCAACGAATCGCCGCGTGCTTCTGCCCGCGGCGATTTGTGTTTGCGTCGCACCGCACTTCTCCGCGGATGATCACGGAATGAATTGGCGGTCGGTTTTTGAGGTTCCCGTTTTGCAGTGGCCGGTGTGCGTCGTTGGCTCGGAACTCAAGTGCAGGGTGTTATCGAAGACGAACCGAGCATGCCGCTGGCCGGGCAACGTGCTGTGGTAAAGCGGGGCGGAATTCGCGAAGACCACACCTGGAAGAAAACTGTCCCCCCGGTGAAGAAGATTATCCAGGCGATGCTGCAGCGACACTAATTCTCGACCTTCATGAGTTCGAGCACGGCGGCGGACATGGCGGTCACACCCGTCTTGATCGTTTCCGGGGCGTCAGGATAGTAGAACGGCGAGTGCAACGAATCGGGGGTCTTCCCGGCGTCCCGAAGTGCATTCATGCGTTCCGGAGTCACTGATCCTAAACGAAACATGAAGATGGGAACGCCAGCGAGCCCGTACTGAGAGAAATCCTCGCCCCCCATCGACGGTTCGACGGGCACAACGTTGTCTTCGCCCAAAGCCTCGCGGAACGCGGGAACCACTCTTTCCACCAAGTCTGCATCATTCTTGGTAGCAGGCGTCCAGTCTGATAACTCGATCGTCGGTTCCGGGGCACCGGCACTGATCGCGGCCGCCTTGGCTTTTCTCCGGATCCCCTCGATCAGCTTTTCGCGCACTTCAGGCGAGTAGCTTCGCACCGTCAACTGGAGCCGGCAACTGTTCCCGATGATGTTGTGCTTGGTTCCTCCCTGGATCGATCCCACGGTCACGACCGCCGGTTCGAAGGGACTGCTCTCACGGCTGACCAGAGTCTGAAGATCAACAATCAGGTGCGCCGCCTGGACGATCGGATCAATCGTTGTGTGAGGGAAGGCTCCGTGTCCTCCTTTTCCTTTGACGAGAATGTCGACACTGTCGACGTTCGCCAGGATGTAGCCTGCTTTCACGCCCACTTTCCCGGTGGGCAGGGTCGGATCAACGTGCAGTGCAAGGGCGGAATGAGGTCGTGGAAAGCGAGTGAACAGGCCATCTTTTAACATGGCCTCGGCCCCTCCGCCGATCTCTTCTGCCGGTTGTCCCACGAACATGACCGTACCACGCCATCGGTCCTGATGGCTGGCAAGGTATCGCGCGACACCAATCTGACAGGTGATATGAACATCATGCCCGCAGGCATGCATCACACCGACGTCGTTTCCCTTCGCATCCTTGGTTTTGACCGTCGAGGCGAATGGCAGACCGGTAGCCTCGGTCACCGGAAGGGCATCGAGATCGGTACGAAGCATGATGGTGGGGCCTTCTCCATTTTTTAGCAGCCCCACGACCCCCTGCTGACCGACCCCGGTGGTAACTTCGCAGCCGAGCGATTTCAGTTCGGCGGCGTGCTTGCGTGCTGTCTGTTCTTCGCGGAATGAGAGTTCGGGATTGCTGTGAAAGTCGCGATACAACACCAGCAGTTCGTCGACATGCTGCTGCGACCAGTCCGCAATCTTCTCTTCTCCCCGGCAGACGGAGAACCCGCAGACGGCGAAAGCGATCAGTCCCAGCAGCAGTGACACAGGCAAAGCATGAACACGCATGGGTGGTCCTTTGAAGAGTCGCGATGGGATGGCGAATTCGGACTGAGCGTCGCCGTCAATTTCCTTTCTCGCGCAGCCAGTCAGCGATCCAGAGCTGGCTGGTACCGTCGGCCCCACGGGTCGATGTCCACATCAGACTTTTTCCATCGGGGCTGAAAACGGGCAGGACATCTTGCGCGGTGCTGTGCGTGATTTGCGTCACGGCTCCACGTTTAACGGAGTCTGACGTCCATTTCAGTTCCATTGTGAACAGGTGAAACGGAGCATTGGCGGGACCTCTACTGTAGTCCGCGCCGGCCCAGACAAGATACTTGCCGCTGGGGTGGAAGTACGGGCACCAGTTCACCTGATCGAGGTTATCCGTCAATTGAACTTCGGTCTTTCCGTCGACAGAGATGGCAAACAACTGCAGCATGTGCTCTTTCTGGCGGTCTGACCGAAAGATGACCCACTTGTTGTCGGGAGAGAAGAAGGGACCGCCATCATAGCCGGGTTGGTTCGTCAATTGACGAACGTTCGAACCATCCGCGTCCATGATGTACAGATCAGGATCCCCATCTCGTGACGACGTGAAGACGATCTGTTTCCCATCAGAAGAAAAACTTCCTTCAGCGTCGTATTCCGGGCTGTCGGTCAGCCGCTTCATTCCGGTGCCATCAAAGTTCGAAATGTAGATGTCCATGTGCGGATCGAAATCCCACAGATAACGCCGACGACCTCCTTTGGCCGCTTCTTCGCGTGCTTTCAGTTCGGTGATGTCGATCTGGGGATCCGTGTGGCTGGACGCGAAGAGAATTTTCGTTCCGTCAGGCGAGAAGTACGCACACGTTGTTCGGCCCCGACCTGTGCTGAGGAGTCGCGGTGTTTTCTCATCAAGCTTCTGAACGTAGATCTGGTAGAAGGGATACCCAATCGGGTACGCCTGATAGACGATCCACTCGCCATTGGGCGAGAAGTACCCTTCACCCGCGCGAGGCAGGCCGGATGTGACTTGTCGAAGATTGCCCAGATATTTCGCCTCGGCGGCCTCATCAGTGACGGCAGGGGGAGCTCCCAGTGCAATGAGGAGTAACGCGGTCAACATCAGTTTGATCTCCTGTGGAACTGACAGAAACTACGACAGTTCCCGAGATCTTACCGCAATGACTTTGAAGAATCGTCTCACGGCGATCAGGATTCTTCCGGTTCAATAGACCTTCCTGCCAGTGTGGTCGTGGCGAGAACGACACCGCTGCAAGCGAATGCGGAAGCAGGCAGCCTAAGGCTGGTTGGCCACGCGCCCGTCACGAATGCGGATGACGTGATCATCTTCGCGGATGTATTCATGCTCATGGGTGACGACTACGACTGTCGATTGCTGTTCCTGACAGAGGGCTCGCAGGTCTTGCAGAATCGCCAGGGAATTGGCCGTGTCGAGTTCTCCTGTCGGTTCGTCCGCGAGCACCAGTTTCGGTCGCTTGAGCAACGCACGAGCGATTGCCACCCGTTGTTGTTCGCCGCCAGACAACTGGTTGGGGCGGTGCTCACGGCGATCCCCCAACCCAAGTCGATCCAGTAATTCCGCGGCCTTGTTGCGCAACTCGCGACTCACCCCGGTTGGCAGAAAGGGGACCAGCACGTTTTCCACAGCCGTCAGATTGGCAAGCAGATTGAAGTTCTGAAAGATGAACCCTGCATCCTTCCTTCGAAATTCGTCCCGTTCGCTTGCTGTCATGGATTGCAGCGATTTGCCGTGGACAGTGATGGTGCCCGTGGTCGGTTCATCCAGTGCACCAAGCAGATAGAGCAGGGTGCTTTTACCGCTTCCCGAGGGGCCGAGAATAAACGTGAATGACCCTTTGGGAATCTGGCAGGTGATTTCCCGGAGTGCGGGGACTTCGAGGCGGCCCCGGCGATGCATTTTCGAGACGGCTTGGACTTCAATCATGAATGAGTTGCTTCCGCGTCGGCGATGCCGAAATAATCAATTATAGCAGCTCGCCTGACAAGCTTCCGCTTTTAGAGGATGACAAAGACGCTCAAGTCTCAGGATGGTGAGAGGGCAGGGGTGACAAACTCGCCAGATTTCTGGCGGACTGGAGCCTACGCCAGGCGCTGCACAATTCGCTGGGAATGCGAATCGAGACGACGCACGTCCGGAATGGAATAACGAATCCCGTGCGAATCAGCCACAATCACGCGATGCGTTCCGAGCTTGCGGACGTCATCTTCGCTCTCCAGTTGGAAGCTTGTCCTTCCGCGATCGGTATCAACGACCCAGTGGCAGGGGGGGCTGGGATTGGTTGTCGAAATCACCCGCTGGATGACCGGCACAAAATCACGTGCTGCCAGTTCCGCTTTGAGGACGTCGCGGGACTCAGGAGACAATCCATCAAGATCCGGCAAAGTCAGAATTTCATGGCCTTCCGAGTCCAGCAAGGCAATCAATTTCTCGGGATCGGTCAGAGGGAAACAGCGGAGAGGGTCGATCCCCGCATACGTTCGGCCATCGTCAAGCGTGAGGGTCAGACGGCCCCATGAGTCATGATCGAAGGTCAGTTTGGTCAGGTCCGTCATAGGTTTCCTCGCGAGGCATGCCGCCTCGAACGGATCAGGAATTGTTATTTGTCAGCCAGTTTTTCAGGTCGTCGAGAGAACGGAAATCAAATGCCGATTCGCCGAGTGTTTCACGCTGTTCCAGCGAGAGTGCTTCAATTTTTGACTGGACTTCCTCGGGCACATCGCCACAGACGCGTGACAGAACTCGCATGAGGATTCGGGTGCTCCCTCGTTCCAGCCCTCGTTGTTCCGCGTGGCGTTCGATTGATGTGACGTACGGCATCGGCAATTCCTTCTCGTAGGCGATGAGTTCCTCATTGAATTGTCGACTCAAGTCCAGCGGAAACGCGAGTTGCCTTGTCTGGCGGATGGGGCTTGATTACGCGGGATGTTGTCAATCCATTGCTTCGGATGGATCAGGAGTGATTTGTCAGCCAGTTTTTCAAGTCGTCGAGAGAACGGAAATCGATTGCCGCCTCGCCGAGTGTTTCACGCTGTTCCAGCGAGAGTGTTTCAATCTTTGCATGGATTTCCTCGGGCACTTCGCCACAGATGCGTGACAGGATCCGCATGAGGATTCGGGTGCTCCCTCGCTCCAGTCCCTTCTTTAACCCTTGTTCCAACCCTTGCTCAAGTCCTCGTTGTTCCGCGTGGCGTTCGATTGATGTGACGTACGGCATCTGCAATTCCTTCTCGTAGGCGATGAGTTCCTCATTAAATTGTCGACTCAAATCCAGCCGGAGGTGCATCATCCAGTCGATCAGTCGGAAAATCTCGCGGATCTGATCCGCATCATATCCAGCCGTGTAAAGATTTCTCACCAGTTGCGTTTTGGCATTATAACGAGCCTGCGGGTCGCGTGAGGTGCGAAGGGCAGCGATCTGGGCTCGCGACACCTCGACGACGAGCGATCTGTCGTCTTTCCAATCGGTCGCGAGCCGATCGAGAACCTTACACATCGGAAAAAGTCGATTGCTGACAAATCCACCCAGCTCAAAGTGATACTTGTCAGGTCGCCAGTCAGGATTGACATCGGTCAACAAAACCAGCGTCAAGACGTCTCTCTGAAACAGCCACTTCAATCCCGAATTATACAGATCGATCCGAAAATCAAAGTTGGCTTCGTAATTTGTCTGAATTTCCAGGTGGCAGAAAATCCATTGTTCACCACCTTCGATCAGCCAGACTTTGAACAGGAGATCGACCTCACGGTTTCGGTGTCCTGCTTGTCCGACGATCTGACTGATTTCCTTGTCGAGCCAGACGGGGTCGCGGGACCAGTCGATCAACAGGGCCAGCCGGGCAAAACATTTCTCGATGAATTCCGCAGGTGAAGCCGAAAGGCCTCCTTCCAGGCCCCATCGTAGTCACTGTCCTGCCGAATTTCGGCTTCGATCGCATCCGCAGGTTCAATCATCGTGTCGACTCGATGCAAGAAGGACGGCTGATCTCCAGGAAAACGCGGACAAACACCCGGCACCAATTGACGTTACGGCGCGTGGGCTCGAAAATCCTCAGCGGTATCGGCATCCACCCGATGCAGAGTGCGAGCATACTGTGTCTGCTAGAATGGAGAAACGGTTGGATTTGAACAAGGTGGCGGCCCCGTTTCTTGGACACTGGCCTCGGCTGCCGTCGTTATACTTCTGCGGCCGGTTTCGCTTGATCGGAAGGACCGATATCGTTCCCGCCCATTGTGGCTCGCCCGCAGTGATTGCACCGCACTCAATTTCATATTTGTATCGGCTGATTCATGGCTCTGCCTCCTTCATTTCGACCTGAACTTCTTGCTCCTGCCGGTGACCGCGACTGTATGCGCGCCGCTGTCGAGAATGGTGCCGACGCGGTCTACTTCGGCTTGAACTGCGGGTTCAACGCGCGGGCGCGCGCGACGAATGTGGCTCCCCGGGAACTCGCAGAAGTCATGAGCTTCCTCCACCATCGAGGTGTGAAGGGCTACATCACCCTGAACACGCTGGCCTTCACGGACGAACTCCCCGAACTGGAATCGCTGCTTCGCGTGATCTCCGATGCGAATGTGGATGCCGTGCTGGTCCAGGACCTGGGAGTCGTACGACTCATCCGCGAGGCCTGTCCGGATTTGCCGATTCACGCTTCCACCCAGATGACGTTGACGAGTGCCGAATGTATTGAGGTCGCCCAGGAACTCGGAGTCGAGCGGGTCGTGTTGCCGCGCGAGCTGTCGATACGCGAGATCGCAAAACTGAGAAAGTCGACCTCCGTCGAACTGGAGTGTTTCGTCCACGGCGCGCTGTGCGTCGCTTATTCAGGTCAATGCCTCACCAGCGAATCCCTCGGGGGGCGAAGTGCCAATCGGGGACAATGCGCGCAGGCCTGCCGCCTTCCCTACGATCTGATCTGCGATGGAGAAGACGTCGATCTGGGACCGCAAAAATATCTGCTCAGCCCGCAGGATCTGGCCGCCTATGAACTGACTCCCGAACTGATCACCGCTGGAATTTCGTCTTTCAAGATTGAGGGACGACTGAAGTCCGCGGACTATGTCGCCAATATCACGCGGCATTACCGTGCTGCGATCGACTCGGCCATGCGAGGTGAAGCGATCGATGTCTCGCGCGACGACGTGCGGGAGATGGAACTGTCGTTCTCACGCGGATTTTCCGTCGGCTGGCTGAAGGGCGACGACCACAAGATGCTGGTCCCCGGACTTTCCTCTGCGAAGCGAGGAGTTCTGCTGGGGACTGTCACGCGTGTTTACAGTCACACTGTCGAAATCCGTCTTCAGGGGCCTGTTTCGCGTGGCGATGGAGTTGTCTTCGAAGGAGACCGAACCGCCAACGAAGAGCAGGGAGGGCGAGTCTACGGGGTCATTGCCGGTGGTCAGTCGGTGGACGAAGCCGTTGCAACGGGAAAAGTGGAACTCGAATTTCAGCATGGCTCGATCGATTTCCAGCGAATGTATCCGGGCCAATCTGTGTGGAAGACGGACGATCCCCGTCTCACCGCCCGACTGCGAAAGACGTACACAGGACCCGATCCGTTACGTAAACGACCGCTGGATCTCTGCGTACGGGCAATCGCGGGCCAACCCGCCCAAATCGAAGCTGTCGTCACCCCCGACGTCGTTTCGAGTCACGACCAGGAACTGCGAGTCCAGGTGGAATCGGCCGAGCCCTTGCCCGTGGCGCGAAAACACCCGGTGACTGAAGTGTTTCTCGCCGAACAACTCGGCCGGCTGGGAAATACGCCCTACGAACTGCGTCGGCTCGAAGCCTGCATTGAGGGAGAGCCGATGATTCCGCTGAGCGTTCTGTCGAAACTGCGGCAGGAAATGGTGGTGAAACTGGACCACCAGGCCATGCTCGCAAGACCCCGACGACTGCATCCAGACTCGGCACTGCGGGAACTGCAGCAGCAAATCATTCTGCGCTCACCTTCGGCGACAGAGCCCAGGCAGGGACCTCGGTTGCATCTGTTGTGTCGGACGCTGAAGCAGATCGAGACTGTTCTCAATGAACCTGTCCACCGCGAAATCGGCGGGAACGAGCAACGCCCGGGGGATTTTGGTCAAAGCCAGAACGCAGTCGCATCGGACATGGCGCCTGTGATCTATGCCGACTTTCAGGATATCCGCGAGTACCGGCAAGCGGTCGAGATGGTGCATTCCAGTCAGCGGCAGATTTACCTGGCTCCTCCCCGAATCCAGAAACCCGACGAAGCGGGGCTGTTCCTCGCGCTGGCCAAGCATTCACCGGACGGAATTCTGGTTCGTAATCTGGCAGGGTTGCGATTCTGTACCGAGCGAAAAATTCCGTTCGTGGCCGACTATTCGCTGAACGTGGCGAATGAGTTGACTGCCGACTTTTTGAAAGGGCAGGGGGCCGAGCGAGTGACGGCTTCTTACGATCTGAACCGAGACCAACTGCTGAATCTCGTTGCGGCGGTTCCCCCCCAGTGGCTGGAAGTGGTGATTCACCAGCACATGCCGATGTTCCACATGGAGCATTGCGTTTTCTGCTCCGTATTGTCACCCGGAACAAACAAGACGAATTGCGGTCGCCCGTGCGACGAACACTTGGTTCAGCTTCGCGACCGGGTAGGAGCCGAGCATCCGCTGAAGGCGGACGTCGGCTGCCGAAATACGCTCTACAACGCCGTACCGCAAAGTGCTGCAGAAGTCGTCGCGACACTGCTGGAGCGGGGCGTGCGCAATCTGCGGATCGAGTTCCTCGATGAAGATCCTGCTGAAGTCCGAAGGATTCCCGGTCTCTACGGGGACTTACTCGCGCAGCGGATCCGGGGTGAAGATGTCTGGCGCCGACTGAACGCGGCCAACCGAGTCGGCGTCACTCGCGGAACCTTGGAAGAACGCCGAAACCCCCTGGCGATTCTTTGAGAGAAGTGGAAGAATCAACTTTTCCTGTAGCAACAGTCACTGTCCGGCAAACTGCTCCAGTCATGTGGGCATGTCCCTGATGTAGCTGTCATCAACGGCTGCAGGCAATGGCCGTGCCATCATATGTGAAAACAAGACGAGCATGCTGGTCCGACGACAAACCGGTGGCGAGCAGGAGCGAGACGGATCACCAAAGACTGGATAGCTCGGAATGGCAGGGAGTGAGTCGAAATATAGCCCTCCGGTTGAGTCGAGCGAGGAATTGTCCCATCATGGCGGTGGTTCGAAAGTTCGGCAGGCTGTTCTATAACGTCGGCGGCCGTCTCCAGACGATTGACGTAACGCACAGTCGCATGGGCCAGCACCGTCACGACGTCCGAAGCGAAACCCGAGAAGTCTTCGCCTGAAACGAGAGATTTCTCGACCCGAGTTGTCGGCGAGCAGCGATCGTCTCTGCTGGCGGCAGAGTAGTCTGTGCAGCGGGGGGGGCTGCGGAAAAGAGGGGATTCCCATCACACGAAATCCGTGGGATGATCCTCTACAGTTCAAACTGACGGGAGCCCTTTGATTCCAAGGTGGCTGATAATCCCAATGAACCTTTCAGCCGGTCAATCTCTCGCGCCGAGAGTTGCAGTGCAATGTTCCCGTGTCCTCCCCTGATGATGAAACCAAGGGATTAGGGGCGGGCCGAAACTTGTGGACACTGAGAACTGGGGCCGAGGTCAGCGAAAAAAAATTAGAGGCACAATGAGCAAACGGATTGTGACTGTTAGCAAGTTTATGAGTAAGTGCCTGCGGCATGAACCGGAGGTACTTGGTTTGAATTTAGAGCCGGGTGGCTGGGTGTTGATTGAAGAACTGTTGGCGGGGGCTGAGAGAATCGGGTTTCGGATGACCCGCGACGAGCTGCTTCAGGTTGTGGTAGAAAACGATAAGCAGCGGTTCGCTCTTGATGAGACGCAGACGAAGATTCGTGCGAACCAGGGGCATTCGATCTCCGTCGATCTGCAACTCGGTGAAGTTCCACCACCGCCCGAACTTTTTCATGGCACGGTGAGTCGGTTTCTCGATGCGATCCTGCTTGAAGGGTTGAAGAAGATGAGCCGTCATGACGTTCATTTTTCACAGGAACTGGATGTCGCGGCCAAAGTGGGTGAGCGGCGGGGGAAGCCTGTTATTCTGGTCATTGATTCCGCAGGGATGTCCGCGGACGGCTACAAGTTCCGGCTTTCAGAGAACGGAGTCTGGCTGACTGATCATGTTCCGCCCCGGTACATTCGGTTGCACTCAGGAAGTGATCCCGTTTGACCTGGAATGATCCACACTCAGTGGTTTGCCCTGAATGTTTGGCGTGGGTATCAGGGGCGACGGGCGTGGTATGGAGATGGATTTCGGATGAAGTAAGCGTCGGGATGCCCCTGCGAGGGCAGTGACTGGTGTGCCATTTTCTACACCCCACCCGCAGTCGATGCCCAATTGCGGCAAGTTTCGCAATGAGCCTGTCTTTAAGAACGCCAGGGGATGGGCGGAAAACGGCTCTCGCTTCGCGTTCTGAGGGACCGTCGTTCCGAAGTGGGTGGTGCTGTCGTTCTTGGAAGAACTTTTAGTAGATAAAAAGCGACAAGAGTTGTTGACGCGAGAGTCGTGTTCCTGTAATACTAACGCATGCGAACGGGCGAGACGGAGGCGATACCCAGCGGCGGGCCGGAAGAGCGGTTTCTCGACTCGTTTGCAGTGCTCGAGTAGTGGTCCCGTCTCCTGGTGAGACGTTGGGGATTGATCCGGCGCGAGTGGGAATCTGAATTGCTTCACGGGTCGGGTGGAGAATTCCCGTTGGGGCCTGTTGACCGGTTAGGTCGTGATGTGCGCGTGTGGGCGATCAAGTTGATCGGGTCAAGCTGGCGTTGACCTGCGGGACGCGTGCCCTGAAGTCTGCGGCGATGCCTCAGTTCGAGTTTTCCCCAGTTCAGAACCGGAGATGCGAGGTGGTGCATTCACCGAATGGCGGGCGTGAAGTGACCGTGCGGGACCGGTGAACTGATGTCGGCGAGGACTTCGAAGTTGCTCAACTTGCTCAAAATGAGCAACTTCGATGCTCGGTTTGGTGCTGGAAAACAGGGAAGTTGCTCAACTTGTTCAACTTGCTCATCTCAATTTTTTTCTTTTGACTTCGGTCGCGGATTGCCCCAGCGGTTTCGGATTTCCGGCGTGTCCAGGCCTCGTTTGCCACAGGTGGGATCGGGGTTGGCGGGGCTGGCGAGGTTGGGGCTGGGTCGACTTTGCGGTTGGCTGAGTTCGTGGTGGGCCGAGATTGTGGGTTTGACGGCGTCTTGGACTGTGTGTGGAGGCCCGACGGGGGGATTGCGGGCTGGCATTGGGGCGAAGGCTGCCACCATAGGTGGGAATTCGCTCGCGCGTGATTCGTTTTTCGGGCCGGGAAGTGAACTTTTCGGCGTGCTGGCCCTCGTTTCCTCGAACGGGTACGATGAGGCAGACGGGCATGAGTGCTCGGGAATTCCGCTGGAGAGACGTTCGACGACATGGCTCACTACACGCCCGATTTTGCTGAATTTGAAAAACTTTCCCAGGGGATGAACTTTGTACCGGTTTTTCGCCAACTGATCAGTGATACGCTGACGCCGGTCAGCGCTTTCTGCCGGATCGCCGGGGACGAAAATTCGTTCCTGTTTGAGAGTGTGGTCGGCGGTGAGCGAGTCGGGCGGTACAGCTTTCTCGGGGCCGGGCCGTTCCTTCAGTTCGATGCATATGACAAAGAGATCGTACTGACGGAAGCGGGCCAGACACAGCGGTACTCGGTCGAAGACCCTCTCGAGCACATCCATCAGATGCTCGAGCAGTACCGGGCACCCCATCTTCCGCAATTACCGCGCTTTTGTGGCGGTGCTGTCGGTTATGCGGGGTACGATACGGTCCGCTACACGGAACACCTTCCCAATGCGCCGGAAGATGATCGTAAATTGCCGGATATGTCGTTTGCCATGTACGACCGGATGGTGATCTTCGACCAGATACAAAAGACGATTCGGGTCGTCGTCCACGCCGATGTGCGAGGGGGTGATTTGCGATCCGCTTACGAGAATGCCTGTAAGCGGGTTGATCTGTTGTGCGAGCAACTCGACACCCGCTCCGAGACGATTCACCTGTCGGATATCTCGCTACACGGTGATCCGCAGATTCCGTTTCGCTCAAACTTTACGCGTGCCGGCTACGAGCAGGCTGTCGAGAAATCGAAAGAGTACATTCGCGCAGGAGATATCTTTCAGGTCGTTCTCAGCCAACGGCTCGAAGTCACAACGAAAGCCAGTTCGCTCGACATCTATCGTGCGCTGCGTGTGGTGAATCCAAGTCCCTTCATGTTTCTGGTGCGGACTCCTCACGCGCATCTGATCGGTAGTTCGCCGGAAATCATGGTTCGTGTCGAGGAAGGGCGGACCACGATTCGTCCTCTGGCAGGAACGCGTCGTCGCGGCAAAACGCAGGAAGAAGATGAAGCGTTGGAAAAAGAGCTTCTCGCCGACGAGAAGGAGCGCGCCGAGCACGTGATGCTCGTTGACCTGGCGCGGAATGATGTCGGTCGCGTGGCCGAGTACGGTTCGGTCGTTCTCAGCGACGTCATGCACGTCGAACGCTACAGCCATGTGATGCACATCAGTTCTACGGTGACGGGGAAACTGGCTCCGGGTAAGACGGCACTGGATGCCTTGCGAGCGGGGCTTCCGGCAGGGACCTTGTCAGGCGCTCCCAAAGTACGGGCTATGGAAATTATCGATGAACTGGAACCGCATCGCCGGGGACCTTACGGCGGGGCTGTCGGTTACCTCGATTTTACCGGCCACATGGATACATGCATCGCTCTCCGCACGATTGTCATGATGGGGCAGACGGCCTATGTGCAGGCGGGTGCCGGGATTGTGGCAGACAGTGTTGCATCCTCAGAGTACGAAGAGACCCTCAGCAAAGCCCGGGGGTTACTGAAAGCAATTGAGATTGCTGAACGGCAGATGGCCTCGTCATAACCGCTGAGAAGGATCCCAGAATGCTCAACGACCGCGCGCAAGTTGGCTTCCAGACTGTCGATCAGAAACCGGACCCTGTTTCACTCCAGCGTGAGGGGACGTGTTGTACGAGCCAGATCGGGCGAGGTGGGATCGCTTCCCGACGTGAGTTTCTGAAAACATCGGTGCTCACCGGTATTGCGGCGTCAACGGGATGGGGGGCGATTCCCCAGCGGGCGATGGCAGAGGAGAGGAAAGAGAAGAAGGGGGGCGAGATCCGTTATGGGCTTGTCACCTACCAGTGGGGCAAAGACTGGGATCTCCCCACGCTGCTGAAGAACTGTGAGCGTGCCAAGGTTCTGGGAGTCGAACTCCGTACAACACACAAGCATGGGGTGGAACCGAGCCTTTCCGAACGTCAACGTGAGGAAGTGCGGCGACAGTTCGAGAAATCTCCCGTTCAAATGGTGGGGATTGGCAGCAACGAACGATTTGACAGCCCGGATCCGAAGGTGCTGCAGGCTGCGATCGACGCGACGAAAGCCTTCATCCAGTTGAGTCATGATGTCGGCGGCTCGGGCGTGAAGGTCAAGCCAGACTCTTTCCACAAGGATGTGCCTCGCGAGCAGACGATCGCCCAGATCGGTCGCGCCCTGAATGAAGTCGCCGAGTATGCGACGGGGTTCGGTCAGCAGATTCGGCTCGAGGTTCATGGTCAGTGTGCTCAGTTACCCACCATCCGGGCGATTCTCGATGTGGCCGATCATCCCAACGTGGCGATCTGCTGGAACTCGAATCCGCAGGATCTGGAAGCTCCGGGACTCGAACATAACTTCAACCTGGTGAAGGATCGGCTGGGACAGACGACCCATATTCATCGATTCGATGTGTCGAACTATCCTTGGGCGGAGTTAATGGATCTGTTCGTGAAAGTGAACTATTCGGGCTGGATGATGCTGGAGGAGGGAGTTGTCCCCGCGCATCCCGCCGAGGAATTGATCAAGCAACGCGAACTGTTTGAACAAGCATTGTCAGAAGCTCGCCAGCGGGTTGGCTGAGCGAGCCGGAATTAAATGAGCCGGGTTTGAACGGGAGGAGAATTCAGAGATGCCCACTTACGATTACCATTGTCCAGAGAATCAGCAGACGTTGACCGTGCAGCACGGAATGAAGGAATCCATCAGGACGTGGGGCGAACTGTGCACGCGCACTCAGACCGAGCCGGGAAAGACGCCGCTGGACGCATCGGTCGAGCGAGTGATCTCAGGTGGTATTGCGTTGCCGATTGCCAGTCCGATTCCTCAGCTTCCCACGTCGGGTTGCTGTGGGAACCCTTCCAGTTGCGGTCACGGACATTGACGCGTTCCCTGCGAAGGGCCACTTCAGAGAGCACTCATGAATCCTGATACGGAAAAAATTCGACAACTGATCGAGCGATGGATGGAAATGCGGGTGGATCCCGCCGCGGCTGCGTGGATTCGCGATCGCCAGGAAGTCATTCAACGGGGGGACAAGCGGGGATTGTTCCTCGCCTTCGGAATGGTGCCGCGCAAGGTCGGGAAATCCGATCTCGAGCTGACGGACGAAGAACTGATCATCGCGAATGAGGTGCGGCCCGGCTGGAACCCGAAGGGCTGGAGTATCGATCAGGCGACTCGAACGCTGTTTCTGCTGACTTTGCCGCCAACCGAACCGACCACCCTGGTGGGGATTCTGGATCAACTCGCCTCGACGGGTGAAGTTGGGGAGCTGGTCGCAATCTATCAGTCGTTAGCGCTCCTGCCGCATCCCGAGGCACACGTCCTGCGCGCTGCCGAAGGGATTCGGACGAACATCAAGGCTGTCTTCTGCGCGGTGGCGTATCAGAACCCGTATCCGGCAGAACAGTTCAACGAAGACCAGTGGAATCAGATGGTGCTGAAGTGCCAGTTCATCGGTGTCCCGATGGCTCCCGTCGTGGGGCTGGACCAGCGGTCCAACGCGGCACTCTCGGGCATGGTGCTGGACTACATCGCAGAACGGCGGGCGGCGCATCGTACGATTGCACCCGAGCTGTGGCGCTGTGTCGGGCGGCATGCGGATGCCAGAGGGTTGGCGGAACTGCACAACGTGCTGACGACCGGCTCGCTTGTCGAAAAGTATGCTGCCGGATTGGCTCTCAGCGAAAGTACGGAACCTGCCGCTCAGAATTTCCTCGGGATCGCGCCTGAAATCGCGGGCGAAATTGCCTCGGGCAAGATCACGTGGGCCACCATTGATGCGATGAGTTCCTGTTAATTTGAGGATCGGATGTCCTACGAAATCATTATCGGGCTGGAAATTCACGTCCAGCTCCAAACCAAGACCAAGATTTTTTGCGGTTGTCCGACCACGTTCAACCCTGATCACCCCAACGTACAGACCTGTCCCGTCTGTCTGGGCTTGCCGGGGGCCTTACCGGTTCTCAACCAGCACGCCTATCACCTGGGAGTGAAGACGGCTCTGGGATTGGGCTGCCAGATCGCGCCCTTCACCAAGTGGGACCGGAAACAGTACTTCTATCCGGACCTTCCCAAAGGCTATCAGATCAGCCAGTTCGATCTTCCCTTCAGTCATGACGGCCATGTCGACGTGGTTTGCGGGGACCCCGCGACTGTTCGTCGCGTTCGCATCCTGCGAGCCCACCTGGAAGAAGACGCCGGTAAGAATACGCATGACGAATCAGGCCGAGGCCGCGACAGCAAGGTCGATCTCAACCGGGCGGGAACTCCGCTGGTCGAAATCGTGACGGAGCCGGATCTTCGTTCGTCGGAAGAAGCACGCCGATTCCTCGAAGAGTTGCGGCTGATGCTGACGTATCTCGAGGTCTCTGACTGCAACATGCAGGAAGGGAGTCTGCGGTGCGACGCGAACATCAACCTGCATGTGCTGCAGCCGGACGGGACGAAGGTCCCGACACCGATTGTGGAAATCAAGAACCTGAACAGTTTCCGCTTTACGGAACAGGCGATTGACTACGAAGTGGCTCGCCAGTGGGAAGCGTATCAGCAGACCGGGATCCGGATGGGAGCCAAAAGTGGCCACAAGCGAACGGTCGGATTCGACCCGGGCCGCGGAGTCACGTATGCGTTACGCGAAAAAGAAGAAGCGGCAGACTATCGCTATTTCCCTGACCCTGACCTCGTGCCTGTTACCACGACCGTCGAGCGCGTTGACGCGATTCGTGCGGAAATGTGTGAACTTCCCGGTCTACGTCGTCAGCGATTGATCGATGAATACCAGTTAACCCCGTACGATGCGTCGGTCATCATCGATCAGGGGCGGGCCGTCGCGGATTACTTCGAAGATGTTGCCAAGGCGTGCGGAGAAGGAAAGCAGGCAGCGAACTGGCTGACCCAGGATCTGCAGGCCGCGATGAAAGAGCGGGGTGAAACGATCACCACCGTCCCGATCCGGCCCCCCGTGCTGGCGGCTCTGCTGAAGCGAATCAACCAGAAGCAGATCACCATCAAGGCGGCTCGAGAAGTCTTCGCGGCGCTGCTCAGCGATCACGACGAAGAGATTCCTGTGACGGAGTCGCGAATCGATGAAATCGTCAAAGCACGCGGACTGGCGATCGTGCAGGATACCGGTGCCATTGATGCTGCCATCGCTGCGGTGATTGAGCGAAGTGCGAAGGCGATTGCCGACTTCAAGAGCGGAAACGAGAAGGCCATCGGGGCGATGATCGGGCAGGTCATGAAAGGGGTGAAGGGGGCCGACCCGCAACTCGTTCGTGAAAAGCTGCTGGAGGCCATCGCCAGGTCGTGACTTTCTGACAGTCTGCTGGAATCCCCGGATGTCGGCTTCAGATTGAAGTCGCAGCGCCGGGGAGGGCTTCGTTGGCCAAGAGGGGCTTTGAAGCGATTGGTGGCGGGGACTTCAACGGATTGAGGCGTTGGCTCTGAGACGTCGACGAACGTGACGTCTCAGAACAACAAAGACTCCGGGGCCTGGCAGGGTTGGTTTTTGTTTGGTGCCGCGATCCGTCCAACTCGGGGATGCGGTGCTCGTTCTCTCCCTGTGGGAGTGGACAAGTTAAGTAGCCAGTGTTCAAAAAATCTCAGCCACGGGGATGGCACTTCTCGTGGATGGACTTGAGTCGGCTGTGGTCGACCTGGGTGTAGATCTGAGTCGTGCGAATGCTGGCGTGACCGAGCAGTTCCTGCAGGGCACGGATCTCGGCACCCCCGGCCAGCATGTGCGTGGCGAAGCTATGACGCAACGTGTGGGGGCTGACTTCGCGACTGGCTCCAATTCGCGCGGCGTACCGTTTCACGAGTTTCCAGACGGTGATTCGGCTGAGCGGGTTGCCTCCGCGGGAAACGAGCAGGGGGGACGTCGGGTCTCCTTTGGGAGCCAGTTTGGGGTATTCGTGTTGCAGGTACGCTTCCACCGCTGCGCAGGCGACGGGATTCAGTGAAACGATACGTTCCTTGTTTCCTTTCCCGACGCAGCGGCAATAACGCTCTTCCAGGTGAATATCACGCAGAGCTATTCCACAGACTTCGGAGGCACGGCAACCGGTCGCGTACATGAGTGCCAGGAGCGCTCGATCCCGGAGTGGATGACGGTCTTCGCGGGAGGGGGCAGCGATCAGGGCATCGACCTTTTCGGGGCTGAGGACCTTCGGGAGGTGTTGCCAGAGTTTCGGCGAGTTGACGAGTTCGACAATGCTTTCCGGGATGATCCCTTCCAGCACCAGATAGCGGAAGAACATTTTGAGAGCCGCCAGGTGGCGGGCGATGGACGTAGCGGCAAACTGATGTTGATGGAGGTCTTCCAGGTAGCGAGTCAGCAATGCCAGATCGACCTGCTGCAGCTTGCCCGGACCATTGGTCTGATACCAGGCGTCGAATCGGGTCAGGTCACGCCGGTAGGCGAGCAGCGTATTGGCGGAGAGTCCACATTCCGCCTTGAGGTAATGGATGAATCCGGCGAGATGTTCGGACGGTTCGGCCTTGTTGCTGGAATTCGTGGCGGCGGACAAAGTGGGACGTCGACGCGGAGGCACGGTATTTCCCCAGAAATTCGTTTGTCGCGACCAGTCGTTTCTAACAGGTAGCCCTTACAGGGCCGAGTATCAGTTTGATTTCGTTGCGTCTCTGCAACCTGCCATGTTCCCGGGAATGGCCGAAGGGGGAACGTTCCGGGAATTGGCGGACGAGGCGATTCCCCGGCAGTGTCCCCACAGGTGAAATATACCTGACTTATCGGCGAAGTGATGTGAAGTGCTGTTGTGGATCCGCGAGACAAGCCGTTTCACTGCAACAGATGCCGAAGAGGTAGACTTTCGGGACGGTCTCGCGTGAACCGTCCGCAAAGTCAGCCGATTCGGGTACGGTGAGTTCGTTCCACATTCCTGACCCACGTCAGTGGCCCATCAGGGGGAGGGGGATTGAATCATCTACGACGATGACCCGAGTGCGCTGGCGGACCATTGACCCCGTTCGGGGCCGGACGCAGCGGGACTCGGGTTGAAGCGAGAAGGAGGCGTCAAAGTTCAGCCAGTCGGAATAAGCTAATTTCCCTGGACCTGTTCCTCAAAGATCCGGGCAATATCCTGTTCCGTCACAGTGATTTCGCGAGTAAATCCAGTATGCGATCTCGTGTAAGAGACCTTGGCCGCTTTCGCGGGATCACGGTGGACCATTCTGGCCAGCACGGCCTTGTCTTCATCGGTCAGTTTTCCCACGGAGGGATCCCAGCTGGTCCGGGATTCGATCACCAGTGAGTCAACACGAGCGTCGTATTTTGTGTAGTCAGCCATGGGTTCTTGAACTGAGAGAAGTGTGAAGCGGTTCGAGAACGAAATGCGAACCGCAATCCAGAAATCATACCCCGAGAAAACCGGACAGGCAAAGCAACGGGAGACCTGGCTTTCATTCGAGCGGGTTTCCGTGTGGGGATGCTGCTTTGTGTCGCTGGCCTCGTCTCGATACGATTGCTGCTGACGTCTAGCGAATTATGAGAGGACTGTTTTAATGGACTATCTGCGGCCGAATCTGTCTGGGCCGAGACTCGCACCGTTCCAGGCACCTCAGGGTGATCTGGCAATCATTGCAGGGTCGGGGAATCCCATTCTGGCGCAAACAATCGCCAACACACTGGGTGTCTCTCTGACCCCTGCAAGGGCTCACATCTTCAGTGAAGGAAATGTGTTCGTCCGCATCAAAGAGAACGTCCGGGGCAAAGACGTTTTTATCGTGCAGGGCTGTCACTTCCCGGTCAACGATAACTTCATGGAACTTTTGTTCTGGATCGATGCCGCGCGTCGCGCGAGTGCCCAGAACGTCACCGCAGTCATCCCGTTTTTCAGCTATGCGCAAGGGGACAAGAAGGACGAGCCCCGCGTCTCGATCCGGGCCCGTGTCTGTGCCGATGCCATCGAAGCGGCAGGGGCGGATCGCGTACTGACAATGGACTTGCACAGTCCTCAAATTCAGGGCTTCTTCCGCGTCCCCGTCGACCATCTTTACGGTCGGACCGTGCTGGTTGATCACTTTAAGCAGCTCAACATTCCCGACCTGGTGGTGTGCAGTCCTGACGTTGGGTTTGCGAAAGGGGCCGCGGCGTACGCAGGGCTGCTGAATGCGCCGGTCGTCATTGGGAACAAGTATCGGGCGGACCACACAGAGACTGTGCAGATCGTGGAAGTGATCGGCAACGTCCAGGACAAGAACGTTTTTCTGGTCGATGACCTGACGATCACGGGCCGTTCACTGGTGGAAATGGCCAGAACGCTGAAAGCACGCGGTGCTCGTGATGTCTATGCTGCTGTGACGCACGGCGTACTGTCGGAAGGTGCGGCAGCACGGATCGCCGAAAGCGAAATCAAGAAGATGTTCATTACAGACACCATCGAAAATTCGTTCAGTCCATTGCCGGCGAATATCGAAGTGATTTCGGTTGCTCCATTGATGGCGGCCGCCATCCGCTCGATCCACGACCGGACCAGTGTCAGTATGCTCTTCCCTGAAAAGTACGATTGATTTTCGGTCGTGCGTCGGACGTCTAATCTCGGTCTAACTCTTTGGGTTTCCACAGTCGCTGGAGACGTCCTTGAGGGGCAGACGATGATGGGAGACTGGAAAACTCGCTCCACTGGATCGGACCCAATTCGATCACCGCAATTGCGGCAGTGGGAAACTTGAGGTGCTCACCAGTGAGAAGGGTGAGAAACTCTTCAAAGCCGGGGTTATGCCCCAGCAACAGGACGGCCGGGAACAGCTCGGAAACCCGAGACAGCACTGCGGCTAAGCCCGCCGGCTCTGCCTCGTAAAGTTCGTCCAGATAATGAACGGATAACGAAACGGGGGCGAGTTCTGCGAACGCGAGTTCCGCAGTCTCACGTGTCCGTCGAGACGACGAGGAGAGGACCAGGTCAGGGATGAGCTGTTCCTCCTTCATCAACCGCCCCATACGGACGGCCGCTTTACGTCCGCGATCATTCAGGGGGCGGTCCTGATCAGCGAGCTGTGGGTCGCCCCAACTCGACTTGGCGTGTCGAAACAGAAGCAGGGATTTTTTCTCTGTCATTGATGTCGATCCTGGAGAGGGGGTGGGCACCGCACATTGTCGGCGAAACGGACTCACTTTTCGAGAAACTTGCTCCAAAACAGGATGCGGTCACTGGCCAGGAAGTCGACAGACGATAATATTTCAGACATCACGTCATAGGGTTCATGTCAAAACGTCTTTCGAGATCAAGGGGGCAAGCAATGTCCGCTAAGCAGACATCTCGTTGGCTGAAACTGACCAGTTCTGTCTCGTCCTCTCGTTCTGAAATTCCGGCAACGCCGCAGGGGAGCGTTGCACGTCGTTCGATCTCCAGGCCTCGAATGCTGTGCTGGATGGTGACAGTCGTGATTCTGGTGGGGGCCAGTGTTTACGTCCGGGCAGAGATTCACCGCCGGATTGCGTATCTGGAGAAGCGACCGACAACGGGATTGACTCCTGCTGGAGGAACGTTGCTGATCGCCGGGGGAGGGCATCTGTCCGAGATGATTCGTCACCGCTTTATCGAATTAGCGGGTGGCACGAACTCACGGATTGTGGTGATCCCGGCGGAGGTGATCGATGACGAGGCGCGGGAGTCCTATCGACAGATGTGGCTGAAATATGAGGTCAAGAGTGTTGATGTCCTGCATACCACATTGCGTGCCACGGCCAATGATGTCTCGTTCTGCGAGGTCCTCTCTACCGCAACCGGAGTCTGGCTTGGGGGAGGTCAGCAGACATGGCTGGCCGACTGGTATGGCGGCACGCTTGTTGAAAGCCGGCTGAAAGAGGTGCTGTCCCGAAATGGCGTGATTGGGGGCACGTCGGCCGGGGCCGCGATTATGTCGGGGATCATGATTGCCGGAGGGCGAGGCACGCCGGTGATGGGACGTGGCTTCGACCTGATTCCGGGTGCGGTGATCGATCAGCACTTTATCAAACGGAATCGAATCGGCCGGCTTTACCAGGTTCTGGAGCGACACCCTGATCTGATTGGATTTGGAATCGATGAAGAGACCGCACTGCAATATGCCATCAAAACGGGGAGTTTTCAGGTTCTCGGCCAGTCGTGTGTTGTGGCGTGTGTGCTGGACGCGGGAAACGAAAAGTCTGGTAAATTTCGCCTGCAGTTCATGAATCCCGGTGATGAGTTTGATATCGAGCGACTTCGTCGTGGCGACCAGATTCAACCTGCGTTCAGCCCGTTCGAGGAAGTTCTATTTGGAGAATAAAAAAGGTCCGTCTCCGATGGGATCGGAGACGGACCTCAGGTCTTGTCACTTCGAACGTGAGACGTTGGACTTATTGCTTACGTGGGGCTTTCGCGGGAGCCGCGGCAGCGGTTGGCTTGGCCTGGGTTCCACTGGCTGGCTGAACTCCGCCGCCGATCGGACCGGTCGCCGCTGCATTACGTTCAGGGCGGTTCGAGGTCTGAGTCAGGTAGTTGTCGACGATGGTTTCTTTCTTCAGCTTTTCGAAGACCTTCGCAACCTGCATCTGAATCTTCGATTCCTTCAGCTCTTCGTAGAGGGTGTTACGAACTTCGTCGATTTCGGTGACGACAGGTTCCGTACGACCTTCACACTTCAGGATGACGAACCGGCTGGGGGCCACTTCGATCACACCGGAGATTTCGCCTTCTTTGAGTCGGAAGGCGGCGTTTTCCAGCATTTCGTTGCCGTTGAACTTGGCGATCGGGGGGATCTGACCACCCAATGCGCGGCTGTTTGGATCGACGGACAACTTGGCGGCAAGTTCTTCAAAATCGTCTGGGTTCTTCTTGAGTTCATCCCAACCCGCTTGAGCCCGACGCTGGTTGTCGAACATGATCATGCGTGCTTTGACGCGAGGACCATAGTTTCGCACGAAGGCTTCGTTCATGTCTTTGTCGTCGACTTCGACTTCTTCCCCTGCCAGCTTCTTCAAAGCGATCATCGGGAAGATCACGCTCTGACGGTACTGGAGCGGGCTGATGTTGCGTTCGGCCTGCAGCATTTGCAGCCATTGAGTCGGATCGAGGTTGAAGCGGGTCGCGATCCGTTTGATCTCGTCGGTGATTTCCTGCTCACTGACGGTGATTTCGTGGGCTTCGCAGGCCTGCTGGATGATCAGGCGATGGATCAGGTCGTCGAGGACTTCGCGGCCATGGCGTTTGACGCACTCTTCGGCGACGGTGTCATAGGTGATGGTATCTTTGTCGACCTTGGCAAGAACTTCAGGCTTCTTGGCCGTGTTGCCGACGCGAGCCTGACCGGCTGGCGGGTCTGTGGCTGCCATCGATGCGGGGCTGCGGACGTATTGCATCAACATGCCAGCAGACAGTACGGCAGCGACCGAGCCGCCAAATACCCACATCAACCGTCCTTTGGTCTGGCCCTTGGAATTGGGCACGGACAGGTGATTCCCTTCACCCATGATCTGTCTCCGAATCGGAAGTGACACCGAACTGTAAGGCGAGCCCAAATGGGCACCGACGTCCCTGGCGGCGGCGGGGTTATAGGAATCGGCAAAAAATGCGTCAAGACGGCTTCCAGCGGTCCTTAAAAATAAAATGCGATCTCCTGCCACCCCGCGTTTGCCCGGTTTTCGGCTTATTTTGCCGTATATTCAGGGTTCCAGATCGTTGCCGCGATGTATCGATCGCTGAGCGGCTGGTCATGAAAATAGTAGATTGTCACAATTTTTCCGTCGGGGCGCTGCACGCTGACCGGGTACCCAAAGTCGCGTCCTCCCCCGTTGTTGTGCAGGATCAGGATGTTTCCCCAGGTCTTGCCACCATCGTTACTCAGGCGAGCCCGCATCTGAAATGGCTCTGCCCGATACCCGTATGCCAGGCTCAGGCGGCCGTCGGACAACTTGATCAGGCTGGGGGGATTCCCTTCACCGGTATCCGCGACGGGATGATCATCCACTTTCCAGGTTTTGCCGTCGTCGAGCGAACGATAAGCATCAAGCCAACTTCGCTTTCCTTCGCGACAGCGAATGATGACCAGCAGTTCGGATTCGCCGAGGCGGACCGCCGAAGGCATGATCGAATACCCTTTCGGTTCCGGCCCGATCCACGCCACGAAGTTCCATGTCTTACCCCCATCAGTCGTCCGTGCACACAGGGGACGTCCTTCGCGACCATTCCCTTTGGCGGCAGTGAGGAAGACCAGGCAGTCGTGCGGGCCGTTGACGATGTAGTTTGTGCGGGGGGCGAGTTTGAGCTTTCTTCCCTGATCATCGGCCACATCCAGGCGGAACGGTCCCTGCCAGGTCTTGCCACGATCGTTTGAGTAAGAGAATCGCGATTCGTCACCATGATGGTCGAGCATGCGAAACGTGATCACAAAGTCGGGATGTTGAAAATTGATTCCTCCTGGACAATCCTGCCACGGCTTCTCTTTCAGTCCCGGAGGAGTAATCCCGTGAAGACCTTTACCAACGGGGATGAGTGCCCCTTGCTTCGATGGGTTTTCCAGTGACCAGGTTTCTCCACCATCGAGGCTGCGGGCGAAAAGATGTTCTTCCGGGCGCTCGCGATCAATCGCGTGAACGCCGGGGCCGTTGTCTTTGGAATACCCCGCGGAAAAGCCGACGAGGATCTCATTACCCCAGGACCAGATTCCATGATTGGCTGGCCAGCCGCCGAACCGACCAGGTTCCGCGTAAACGTTGACTCGCACCGCCTCGGCGGGTTGCAGCGGAACCGATTCTGCCTGTTGTGCATACACGCAAGGGACGCTTGTCATCAGCAGCAGACCGCTCACAAATCGCAGCCAGGTCGTACTCATTCGTTGTCTCGTCAAACTCACAAAAGCCAACTCTCATCAGGGAATGAAATCGTCCTCGTTCGGAAAATCATCCGATCAGAATACGACCTGGGCCGGGTTGATTGCCTGATACTTTCCTTTGCTTGCGGTGATCTCGAAGGCTTCGGGAACGGCTTCAATGCCGTGCAGGACGTGAGTAATTGTGTGTTCGAGTCGGACACGGCCCGAGGCTACCAACTGAACCGTGTGCCGCAAGTGTTCTCGCGTGCTGATGTCGGGGAACAGGTATCGCAGGCTTCGCTCGCGGAAGAGATCAATCGGCAGCATGACAGAGCCGCCAAACCACGAGACGCCGATAATTTTTCCTCCTGAACGGACTGAAACCAGGGCATCCAGCAAGGTCTGGTGTCCCGCGAGTCCCTGCCTGGGGCTGCCACCGGCGCATTCGAAGACTACATCCGCCCCGTTGCCTCCCGTCAGTTCTCGAATGGTCGACACCACATCGCAGGCCCTTGCGTTGAGTGCGTGGTCGGCTCCGAGTTCGCGAGATACCGCACAGGCTTCCTCCCGGACGTCGACGGTAATAATTTGACCGGCACCACTGATCCGCGCAATCTGCAGGCACTCCAGTCCCATGCTTCCCTGTCCGAAGATCACAACGGTGTCGGCGATCTGGATCTGGGCTGTTTCGACAGCGGCAACGCTGTCGCTGAGCGATTGCAGACATGCTGCGACGCTATCCGAAATTCGATCATCGACTTTGACCAGAGCAATTTCGGGAAGCAGTGCCAGCTCACTGAAGCATCCCGGCTGATCGAAACCGATGACGGGACCTTGTCGGCAGAGAGTGCTGCGCTCGTTCCGGCATAGCGGGCAGTTTCCGCAGGGAAGCTTGGCGCGGGCTGCAACGCGATCACCGACGGAATAACCGCTGACTCCTTCGCCCACTTCGACGATCCTGGCGCAAAACTCGTGGCCGAAGAGTTGGATAGGGGCCTCTGCATCCAGCCTGGCTTTCACGCGGTCGTAGGCCAGTGTTGGAATACCAAACGCAAGCTGCGCTTCGGTCACGCTCGGTTGTACGCAAAGTGGTTTAACGACGACGTGACCGGGCTGACAAACAGGCTCCGGGATATCGTCCAGACGCAGATCTCCGAAGCCATAAAATCGCCACGCCTTCATGGAGTTACTCCTGCCAGTCGTTCGAATTTCTGCAACGTGTGGTAGCGGCCGGTGGAAGGATACTGACGTCCATTCGCCGACCAGACAACTTCAGCGATGTACAAACTTCCGTTTTTATCGAGCCACAGATCATGCGGAGCGAAGAAGTCGCCCGCTTCCTGTGGTCTTTCACCACCGCCAAATCGGGAAAGGAGATGGCCGGACGAGTCGAAAATACTGAGACGGCCACCGGGTGAATCCGCTGCAGGAGCCGTTGTGCCCGGCCACATCCCGGCGCGATAACCCAGTTCAGCCACGTAGACCAGGCCCTCCTGATCGATCACCATTTCGCACGGGCGGGCAATATCGGTCCATTCGGTAAGGAATTTTCCTTCGGGTGAGAAGAGCTGCAAGCGACTGTTCTCGCGATCCGCGACGTAAACGACCCCATTTCGGTCGACGGTAATCCCATGCGGAACATGGAACTGACCCGGGCCTGATCCCGGTTCTCCCCAGGAGAACTGCAGTGTCCCGTCGGGCGAGAACTTATGAATTCGCGCGTTGCCGTAGCCATCAGCAACGTACCAATCGCCATTGGGGGCCACTGCAAGATTCGTCGGGAAATGGAAGGGAGGGCCCGCGTAGCGGATCGTGCGATAGTCGATTGAGGTTGCGCCGGTATCTGATGGCTTCCCGCTTGTTCCCAAGGTGAGAACGTGACGGCCCTCTGCCGTGAACTTGTGGATGGTGTGGTCCAGGTCGTCGGTGCAATACACGGAATCATCGGGGCCGATCCAGATGCCGTGAGGGCGATTGAAGAGACCTTCTCCCCACGAGAAGAGCAAATTTCCATCGGGATCGAAGACGGCGACAGGATGGTCACTTCGGTTGAAGACGAAGACACGATCCTTTGAGTCTGTTGCTACGCCTGTGACTTCCCAGATATGCCAGTCGACGGGCCACTTCGCCCAATCCGCGATCGCCCGATATGTAAAGCCGCCGGATGTGATGATTTTGGAGTCAGATGAAGTCATGGAGCCGTGCCATATGTGAGAAAAGCGAATGTGAGGAGCAGGCCAACAGGGTTGTGCGGAGCGTCGGACGTTGCAGAGTGGCCACGATGGGGACAGATGCCCCAATCAGAGAGACGACGGTGATGGAGGTCGGTCTGCTAATGAGTTTTGGAAGGGTGAGTGGGTAGCGAGATGTTTCTGCTCGCGCCGAGATTCGTCCACGGTTTCAGATTCCGCAGAGAGGGGCGGTTTGATCTCGCATGTTGTCGAACGTCATTTCGAGGTTGAAACATCGACCGCACACCTGTTTTGAAAGTATGTGACTTTGACCAGATTTACCGGAGGGATCAAATTTACCGGAGACGAACGCGGGTTCGCTGGTTGAGGTATTCCACCAGATCGTCACCCAAATTTCCGCTGGTGTCCACCGATACGCGTTCAATCGCATTCCGTCGGCAGAGGTCTTCGAAGGCGGCCTCATAGCGATGGAGCGACGCGAGATATCCATTACGGATGTCCTCGGTCTGCGTCAGATACTCTGCAGTCTCTTCTATTCCGAGAAACTTCACCATTCCCTCAAACTGAAATGTCCTTTCGTGAGGATGCAGGATGTGAAACAGCACGATCTCGTGTCGGTTGTATTTCATCCGCTGTAACACGGTTTCCAGCGCAGTGAGATCCGTAAAAAAATCACTGAAGATCATGACGATCTCACGGCGTCCCATCCGGCCAGTCAGGTCCGTCAGACAGTCAACCATGTTCGTCTTTTCGACGGGCGAGATCTGGTCGAGGTGTTGGATGATCCGATGAATCTGTGCCAAGGTGTTTCCCGGAGGGACATAACCTTGAATACGATCATCGAAGGTGGTGAGGGAAACTTTGTCGTTCTGCGCAATAATGGAATAGGCTAAGGTCGTGGCGGCCTGGGCTGCACAGAACAACTTCTGCTCGTTCCCGGCTCCGTACCGCATCGACGCACTGATATCCAGCACGAGGTGACAGACAAAGTTCGTCTCCATCTCGTATTGTTTGATCGAAAGACGGTCTCGCTTGTAGTAGAGCCGCCAGTCGATGTGCCGTGGATCGTCTCCGACGATGTAATCCCGGTGCCCGGCAAATTCGACTGCAAAGCCGCTGAGGGGGGACTTGTGAGCCCCCGCCAGGTTCCCCATTACCAGTCCGTGCGGTTCCAGTGGTCGATCAGCAACGCGTCTGAGAATCTCGGGATTCAGGTACCGGGAAAGCACGCTCTGCGTCATCGTCTCTCACTTTTTCTTGCAGGTGTTCTGAAACGCAGGGCGTTGACACAAGGAGCGGGCACAGGCTTCGAATTGGGCAGAGGGGCTGATACAGGTTGTTTGGATGACCGTTGAATACCGATGAGTCAGATCGATCGGAAGGGAAACAGCTCCGCATCCAAGTTCATTATATTCCTCAATTGAGATCCCTGATCTCCTACTCGGTCCGACGGGGCCGAGCATGTCCCGGGGCCTCATTGTGCTGATTCGAGTTCCCACTCACAACGATTGCATGTGCGACCTGGAAATTGTCGATGGCCTGAAACGACATCCGGTACGAGAACCTGCGAGCTCCGGTGAAGAACAGACGGCGGTGAAGAACAGTCGGATCTGACCATCGAAGTGGGCTTAGGTCGTGCGGAAGCGTCAGGCCAGTTTCAAGTTCTTGATTGCTTGCCGATTCCGGGAGACGGGGAATCAAAACTGTCCAGGCGCCCGATCAGCCAGAAATGTTTCGGCTGTTTTTTGTTTCGTTGAAGTCTGATGCGCCACGGATCGGATGTGCAGGAATGGAGACGTCTTGCTGCCTGCTGGTGAATCAGGCCACGTTCCTCGCATTCGATGTGTGTCGTTCTGCGCGACTGGGGATGATTGGCGCCAGATTCTAAGACTGCCCGATTCGCACGTTGATCGCTTGAGGTTGTTGAGGTGTCGTATCTTCTGTCATCCCGCCCCTCCTTTCCGCAAAGCCCCGACAAGGGATAATACAGGAAGATTTGTCTGTCATTCCACAACCGAAGTACGGGCTGATACACGTTCGGAAAGGGGAATGTATGAGGCGATTGGGCTTCATTCTCGTTGCGATTCTTTCGATGATCAGACATACTCGATGCGTAACTGCTACTGCTGAACTCCCGCTGGTGTTTCCCGCCATGAAAAATCTCAGCCTTGCCCTCGCGATCCTGTTCGCTTCCTGGCCCGTTCTGCGAGCTGCAGAGACTCCCGGCGAAGTGTTGTTTGAACCGCACATTCGCCCCATTCTGAAGTCGTTTTGCTTCCATTGTCACGGCGAAGAAGAAACCGTCGAAGGGAAGCTCGATCTTCGTCTGGCGCGACTGATGATGAGCGGCGGAGAAGGGGGCCCGGCGATCGTGCCGGGGAACGCCGAAAAGAGTTTGCTGCTTGAGAGAATTCGATCCGGGGAAATGCCGCCGGGCGAGAAAAAATTGACACCCGAACAAGTGAATCTCATCACACGCTGGGTTGCGGGAGGAGCCAAAACGGCTCGTCCGGAACCGGAAAAGCCTCTGGAAGGGGACTTCACTGATGAAGAGCGGGCATTCTGGTCAGTCCAGCCGATCCGCAAACCTTCTGTCCCTGCAGTCCAGCATACTGAGCAGGTCCGCTCGCCCATCGATCAGTTTCTGCTGGCAGTCCTGGAGTCCAAAGACTGGGACTTCTCGGAACCCGCAGATCGTTTGACGCTGGTTCGCCGGCTCTCCTTCGACTTGCACGGATTGCCTCCTTCTCCCGATACGGTGGAGCGTTTCGTTAATGACCCGGCGCCCGACGCAGTCGAACGTTTGACCGACGAACTGCTGGCCTCGCCCCGTTACGGTGAACGCTGGGGTCGACATTGGCTGGATGTTGCCGGTTATGCCGATAGTGATGGTTACACCGAAGCGGATCCCGTTCGGGATTATGCGTTCAAGTACCGTGACTATGTCATCCGGGCGTTTAACTCAGACAAGCCGTTCGACCAGTTCATCGTCGAGCAACTGGCGGGTGACGAATTGGTGACGTACCCGTACGAAAATCTTTCTCCCGATGCCACCGACAAGCTCGCGGCAACCGGTTTTCTGCGGATGGCACCTGACGGCACCGCGAGTGGCGGCGTTGACGTC
This sequence comes from Schlesneria sp. DSM 10557, assembly GCF_041860085.1. Classification (NCBI taxonomy): domain Bacteria; kingdom Pseudomonadati; phylum Planctomycetota; class Planctomycetia; order Planctomycetales; family Planctomycetaceae; genus Schlesneria; species Schlesneria sp. DSM 10557. Next base: position 2,699,097 of record NZ_CP124747.1, on the reverse strand, counting down.
AATGCCGCGAGCAATGAAGTGATTGCAGAAACAATCAAGATCGTCTCGACGTCCATGCTGGGAATGACGGTGGGATGTGCTCAGTGCCACAACCACCGTTACGACCCGATCACACAGGCAGACTACTACCGCTTCCGAGCAGTCTTTGAGCCGGGATATAACACCAAGGCCTGGCGAGCCCCGGGATCTCGCTTGATCAGCCTGTGGAGTGCAGATCAGCGGTTGACCGCGAAGGTGCTGGGTGATGCCGAGTACAAGTTGAGCGAACAGCGCGGACGCGAATTGAACGCAATCGTGCAGGAAGTCTTTGAACGGGAAGTGAACAAGCTGCCGGAAGCTCAGCGGGCACCAGCCCGGCAGGCACGCGCCACCAGCGCCGACAAACGGACGCCGGAACAGCAGCAGATCCTGAAAGAGACCCCGAGTCTGAATGTCGATGGGGGTAGCGTCTATCTTTATGAACCCGCGCGGATTGACGAATTTAACCGACGGTGGGACGAGCGGATTGCACAGATCCGATCCTTGCGTCCGGCCGAAGACTATGTTTCGGGCTTCACGGAAATCCCCGGTCAGGTTCCTCCGACGCATCTGTTCTATCGAGGCGAGATCAACCAGCCGAAGCAGGAAGTGACACCGGCGGAACTGTCGATCGTGTCCCTGACATCCCCGGTCGAAATTGCGATCGACGATCCTCAGGTCCCCACCACGGGACGCCGTCTGGCCTATGCCCGTAATCTCACCAGTGGCAAGCATCCTCTGTTGTCGCGCGTGATGGTGAATCGCTTCTGGATGCATCATTTCGGAAAGGGGATCGTCGCGACTCCCGGTGACTTCGGGTATCTCGGTGAACGTCCATCTCACCCCGAATTGCTCGACTGGCTGGCGACGCGCTTCGTCTCTGACGGGTGGCAGTTAAAGCGATTCCATCGTCTACTGCTAGGGTCCACTGCGTTCCAGCAGCGGTCACAGCGTCGGCCCGAGATTGATGCTGCCGATCCTGACAACCGCCTGCTGGCCCGGATGCCCGTGCGCCGTCTGGAAGCAGAAGAAATCCGCGACTCCATGCTCTCTTGCTCCGGCTCGCTGAGCGACAAAATGTACGGAAAGCCCGCGCCGGTCGCGGTCGATGAAGTGGGGCAAGTCATTGTCGGCTTGCCGACTCTTGACCTGGCGGGGGGACGGATCAACCAGGGGGTCTCACTGCGGGAAGACGAGTTCCGTCGCAGCATCTACGTGCAGGTGCGACGTTCGTTGCCCCTGGGGATGCTCGAACCCTTCGATATGGCGACCTTGTCACCCAACTGTGACATTCGCCAGTCCTCGACTGTCGCTCCTCAGGCATTGCTGATGATGAATAACAGTCTTGTGGTTCGCGAAGCGGAAAAGTTCGCCGACCGTGTTCGCAAGGTTGCTGGAGATAACATTTCGGAACAGGTCAAGTTCGCTTGGGTCACGGCCTTCACGCGCCCTCCAACTGAACGGGAACTGGCCGGTGCAATTGCATTCCTGACCGAGCAGACAGAGCAGGTTGCTGCCAAAGTTCCTGCTGGTCAGGCGGGTAAGGAGCCATCCCCGGCGCAGGTCGCACTGGCGAGCTTCTGCCAGGGCCTGTTGAGCACAAACCTGTTCCTCTATGTCGACTGAGTTTCGACTGCCTGCGGGGCCTGTCATGTGACGAGGTTCCGCACAAGGCTGGAATTCGCACTGCAAAAGATCGCTGAATGTCTTCGGACAGATACTAATAAGGGGCAATCGTATGCACTTCTTCCCAGACCACACTCGACGACATTTTCTCGCCCAATCCGGGTTTGGATTGTCGTCACTCGCGCTGACGCACCTGCTCACGCAAGAGGCCAAGGGAGCGCCAGCGAAGCCCGATCTGGAAAAGCAGTCGTTTGATCTTCTGCCCAAACGAACTCCCCATGCACCGCAGGCGAACGCGATGATCTCGCTGTTCATGCAGGGGGGGCCTAGCCATATCGATATGTTCGAGCCCAAGCCGGAACTTGATCGTCTGAACGGACAGACCTTCAATGGTCAGCTTCAGCTCGACAATGCGGCCGAGGCGACTTCCAAGCTGTATGCGTCGCCCTGGAAGTTCAAGAAGCACGGCGAGTGCGGTACGGAACTCAGCGAACTGTTGCCGCACCTGGGCAAGGTCGTGGACGACATTTGTCTAATCCGCTCGATGCACACAGGCGTCAATAATCACGTGCAATCGATCTGGGCATTGACCAACGGCCGCATCCAGCAAGGTCGACCTTCCCTGGGTTCATGGATGGCCTATGGTCTGGGGACCGAAAACCAGAACATGCCCGCATTCGTCGTTCTGACGGATCCATCGGGATTGCCTGTCGCGGGAGTCGAAAACTGGACGAATGGCTGGCTTCCCTCGCTGTATCAGGGAACGGTGATTCGCCCGAAAGAGCCTCGAATTCTCAACCTGGATCCACCTCCTCAGTTCCAGGGGGCGGTGCAGGACAAGTTCCTGAACTACGTCCGCGAGCTGAACCAGGATCACCTGTCGCAACGGCCGGGTGAACATGATCTGGCGGCGCGGATTTCGAGTTATGAGCTGGCGGCCCGGATGCAGACCGCTGCCAAGGAAGCACTCGACCTGTCACAGGAAACTGCCGAGACAAAGGAACTGTACGGACTGAATAATCCTAGGTCTGCAGAGTATGGCACGCGGTGTCTCATCGCGCGGCGACTGGTTGAACGCGGTGTCCGCTTCGTGCAGGTTCATACCGGGAACCAGCATTGGGACCATCACGGTGCGATCAAAACAGGATTGCCGCAAATGTGCGAAGTGACCGATCAACCATCGGCTGCACTCGTCATGGACCTCAAACGCCGCGGTCTGCTCGACACGACGCTCGTCCACTGGGGCGGCGAAATGGGCCGTCTGCCGGTGATTCAGAACGAAAAGAACATCGGTCGCGACCACAATACCTTCGGGTTCAGCATGTGGCTCGCCGGTGGTGGAGTGAAGGGGGGACTGGCGTATGGTGCGACTGATGAAGTCGGTCACCATGCCGTGGAGAACGTCGTCAACCACTTCGACTACCATGCGACACTGCTGCATTTGTTCGGTCTGGATCCCGAAAAGCTGACCTTTGCCCGTCCCGGTACCCCAGGGACGCTGCTTGACGGTCAGCCCGGTAAAATCGTCTGGGACATTTTGAAACGAGGCCAGGAAAAGGCCTGATTGAGTTTGCGAATCACGAGGAGAGAGATCGGCGTGGCTGGTCCGTATTTGCGGACCAGCCACGCTTGATTCAGTGGTCGATCTGACCAATTCACGTTGCATACCAGTGGCTGCTGGTGCGCTGCAGTGAATCAGGCAGTTCACCACACGGTTCAATTATGCGGGCCGGGCATATTTCCTGTCGGCCGGTGTTCTTTCCATGAGCATGTCGATCAGCTTTTCGCTGTTAATGTCCGCAGCCTGTGCAGCGTAGTTGGGGGCGATTCGATGCCGGAGAGCTCCCTGGGCCACTGCCTGCACATCGCCGATTGTAGCGTGGTAGCGACCGTAGAGGATGGCTCGCGCTTTCGCACAGGTCACGAGCGTCAGGACTCCTCGCGGGCCGGCTCCCCAGTTCACCCATTTGTTGACGAAGTCGGGGGCCTCTTCCGTACCCGGACGAGACGCGCGCACCAGAGCATGAGCGTAACCCAGCACCTGATCACTGGCGGGGACACGCTGGACCAGTCGCTGATAACCGACGATGTCGTCACCGGAGAGGACGCCCTCAATCTTTCCCATGTGCCCTGTGGTGACGCGTCGCGCCACTTCCCACTCGTCTGCGGCCGAGGGATATGCGACGCGAATGTGCAGCAGGAATCGGTCCAGTTGCGCTTCGGGCAGGGGATAGGTCCCTTCCTGTTCAAGCGGGTTCTGCGTTGCCAGCACAAAGAACGGATCGGGCAACTGATGGATCTGGCCCCCCGCTGAAACTTGTCGTTCCTGCATCGCTTCCAGCATCGCGGCCTGAGTCTTGGGTGGAGTACGGTTAATCTCGTCCGCCAGAATCATGTTGGCGAAGAGCGGACCCGGCAGAAACTTGTATTCGCGATTGTGCGTTTCCAGATTTTCCTGAATGACATCGGTGCCGGTCACGTCACTCGGCATCAGGTCGGGCGTGAACTGGATCCGCTTGAACGTCAAGTGCAGGGCCTGTGCGAGTGAGCTGATGAGCAGCGTTTTGGCCAGACCGGGGACTCCTTCAAGCAGGGCGTGCCCGCGTGCGAAGATTGCGATCAGGACCTGTTCAATGACGTCGCTTTGGCCAACGATGACTTTCGCGAGTTCATCGCGCAGCGTGTTGTAGGCTCCTTCGCATTTCTGTACTGCCGCGACGTCGTCCGCAGGAATGGAATCGGTGGTCATGTGATAAGTCTTACTGGTGAAATCGTTCTTAGTGATGATCGGGCTTGTGAACGGCAACGGGAAGGGGCGACCGTTCAGTCCACACTCTGCAGATAGGTTTTCAGGCGTTCTTCATAAGCTCGCGGCGGTTTCTGCCCCGTACCCGCGCGAAGCGACTTACGTAGCTCAGGAGGTAACCTTGCGAACCAGGCTGCTTCCTTCGATTGCTTTCCTTCGATCTTGTCCTCGGTCTCACGAGCCTTGTCCGAGGGTTTCGAGGCGGCACTGGTCCCTTCGGGTTCGCGCTGAATCGGTCCGTCTTTGACGCCTTGATTCGTGGTACTGGCCCCCTCGTTCTTTGAAAGCTTCGATGATTCGGAGTGTTCGCTCGACTGAGCTTCTCCCTGATCGCCGTCACTGACTTTTCCGGATTCCGACTGTTGTCCCTCAGCCTGCTGAGACAGTTTGGGCATCTGTTGCCCGAGTGCCTTCCGGGCCGCTCGCTGAGCTTTGGCACCCGCCATCATGTCTGCAGTTAACTGGGGTGATTGCGGGATGAAACCCGTTCCCAGCTCATTGGGTTTGCCGGAAGAGGCTTTCCCCGGTTTGGCGATCGCTGACTGACCCGCCTCCGAAGGGGAAACCGCGGGACCTTCGGTTCCTTGTTCGGCTTGGGCGGAAGGGGGCGAGGGACCGGCATCCGCCATGTCCGGCGATGCGGAATCCTCGGAATCCGTCGGGGACTGAGGGAGAAGTCCGTCGAGCGGATCCTCCGAGGCGATATCCTCGGTCGGCAGCATCGAGGCCAGCTCAAGAGCTTCGCGAAGCGGAAGGTTGGCAACTTCCTTCTGTCCGCTCAGCTCAACGGCTCCCTGACCCGTTGCTCGTTGCGAGTCTGCGAATTGTTGCTTGGCCTCATTTAAGGATTGTGCCGCCGCTCGTTGCTGTTCGGTAGAGGCTTCTTCCATCGCTTCGGCCATTCGCTCTAGTTCTGCAGATTGTTCGGCGATGGTGTCGGCGGCCAACTGCTGGCCTTGTGCCAGGCTGGCCACAGTCTCGGCGATGGCCTGGTCTCGTCGAATCTCCTGCTCTCGAGCACCCAGGTTGGCAGAGGCTTGCTCCAAGGCCATTTCCGCGTCCGCTTCTGCTTCGCTGACTTGCGTGGGGGATTCAGTTGCGTGTGAACCGCGACGAGCCGCCTGGGCAGCAACATCGATCGAGTCGGCCGCTGCCGGGTCCGCTGCTGCGACTTCCCCCGCCATCGCTTCGTGCTGATCCGCCAGTTCCGCGAGTTGTTTTTCACGTTCCCTTGTCGCTGTGTCGACGGCTGCGACAAGGTGACGGAGTGCCTCTTGCAGCTTCGCTTCGGCAGTCGCCTGGAGCGCAGCTGCTTCACGGGGAGCGACGACCAGGGCTCGCTCGGCGCTCGCCGTTGCTTCTACTGCAGGATGAACAGCAGCAGCGGAGACTTGCGAAGCCTGGCTGGCGAATGCTTGCGCCTGTTTGGTCGTTGCTGCGGCGTCGGCTTGAGCCTGTAAGTCACTGGGATGAGTCGGCGGCTGCTGGACTGTTGTCTGCGCCTCGGATTGCGCGATCAACCACGCGGCTCGCAGCGCATTGGCGGCTTTTGCTTGAGACATCATCGCACCCGAGGGATTGGACTCGAGGATTTGGCGTGCCGCCTGCGCAGCGGCCTGGTGAGCATCGCTTAATGATTGAATCAGGCTTCCGGATCTGGATTCCGACAGGTTGGGAACAAGGGTCGTATATTTTCGGGCAGTGCCCAAGGCCGTCGAAGCAGACTCGGCCGCTTCTTCCTGTTTGATTGTCGCTTTCAGTTCCGTGGTCGCTCCGGCTTGTGCGGCCGCCGCCATTTCCGTGGCTGCCTGCTGGGCCTCAATTCCCCTGGCAATCTGATGGACGAGTTGAAGAGCGAGAGCGGCAGCCGGTTTTCCAGACGCGGTTGCCTGTTGCTGGATTGCGGTGTTCAGTTCGTTTCTCGCCGCGTCGAGTTTTGCCAGATCGCCGCTCGAGGGCAGATCATCGAGAGCGCGGTCCACAGCCGCCCGAGCAGTGGCAATCTGCTCTGCCTGCTCGGACGTTTTTTGAGCCAGTTCCTGGGCCGTCGTCACGACGAGTTTGCGAGCGAGTTTTGCTGCGTCTGCCAGTTTCTGTGACGCCTTGCGCGCCGACTCGGCCGCGATCTCCGTGGCGGATGCGAGCTCACTGGCTGTCTGGTCCGCAATCGATTGCAGCATTTGTGAAGAGTCCTTTGCATCGGCCGCGCCCGCCAGAACGTGTTGCGAAGCCTCTGCTGCGATCTGAGCGATCGCTTCTGCCGTTTTTTCCGCGATGGCGTGTACATCGTCCTGACGCGCTGCCAGTTGCCGGGCCTGTTCTGCTGTCTCGCTGGCAGTGGCTGAGCCGGGTTCTGCGAGAGCATCCACTTCGATGGCGATCTGCCGCTCTTCGGAGGCTGCTCGTTCCAGAACTTCTGCGGCGCGGGCCAGCTCACCGATTTTAACAGCCGATTCGCGTCGTTCCGTGTCAGCGATCGCCGCATCGACGGTGGCGAGTGCCCGGTCCAGAGTGTGGGCGACATTTGTGAGTGACTTCGCTGCTTCCGGCGAATCCGTCTCCGAAGTTGCTGCTTCGAGGTCTGTCATTGCAGCCGAGGCCGATTGAGTCGCTCGCGTGAGGGATTGCTGGACATTGGCAGGGAGATCAGGGTTCTGCAGAGCCGCCTCGGTGGCCTGAATGATCTCGGTGAGTTGTGCCGCAGTGGCCTGAGTCTGTTCGCCCGCATCAGTTCGTACAGACGGTTGTCTGGACTTTGCCGCGTTCAATGCGGCTTTGGCATCGTGAAGTCGTTTGATGCTTTCTGCCAGTTCCTCGGCTGATCGGTCGGGGGAACTCTGTTTTGCCTGTTCCCGGAGCGTCAGTTCCAGTGCCGCCAGATTCCCAAGGACCTGGCCTTGGGACGAGATGGCCGTTTCGAGTCGGCCGTCGAGCAGACTGGCTGCGGCATCGAGCGCCGCGGCTTCTGCAAGTTGCAGAAGTGCTTCCCCCTTCGGAATTTTGGGAATGACCTCCGCCAGTCCGGCGATGTCTCGTTGTAATAGGGCCTGTTGTTCAACGAAATCCGCAGGAGTTGATTGCTGATCGTCGAACAATTTTGTTTCGTCTCGAAGCTGTTTCTGTCGTTCCATCAGACCACGTACTCGGTCAATGTTCGCCAGGAATTCCGAACCGAGTCCCCCCTGGGTTCGTTCGACGACGCGCAAAAGTTCCTGCAATCCCTTAATGACTTGACCCTGCTCATCTGTTGCTTCTGAATGTTGCACCGACTGCAGGTGGCGTCCGGCGGAATCGAGATGGGGGCCGACTTCGGAGACGTTCAGGATCCTCAGGGCATCGGCGGCCGTGGAGGAAAGGGACCCGCTCCAGGTTTTCATATCGACGAGAGTGTCGATGAGATGCAGGTAGAGTTCTTTGACATCGCGCTGATCTTCAATGGCGCGCAGTGTGAGAATCTCGTGCAGAGACTGGGCTTCAGTCCGGACTGCCCGGGTATTCTTCTGTACCGTCGATTGCTGATGGATGAGATTTCGAACCTGTTCGACCAGTTCCACAATTTTGAGCCGCTTTAACAGATTCTGTCGCTGAACGGCCAGTTGACGAACCACGGTCCGAATCTGCTGGCGGGCATCGACAAAGACGGCCTCACGCTTTTCTCCAGGAAGTCGCTGGGCTTCGGCGAGTAAATCAACGACTTTCGTCATTTCCATCTCAACCAGATGGTTGAGGTTCTGACGCATCAACTTAATGTCGCGATAAATTTCCTGATCAGACAGTCCATTCTCATCGAGCTGACGCAGTTGCACATCAAGGATGTTCGCCAGCAGTTCACGCGTCAGGGTTCGCGCACGCTGCTGGTCTTCCTGCTTGCGGAGGAGCGCTTCGTTCTCGAGAACCTGTCCCCTCGCCGAGGCAGCGCTGCACACGAATAGACCGGCGACGAGGAGAATTCGTGACCAGAGAGAATGCTTCATCGGTGGCTGCTCTCCCGTCGAATGAACTGGTCCGTAAAGATCGTCGAGCTATTTTTTCTCATCACTGATCCCCAGTTCGCGCTGCAGGATTTCCTCGAGCTGTTTCGCCGATTTCCGATCTTCTTCGCCGGTCTGTGTCAGGATACCGCTCAAGTCCGTCACGCTGAACTGGACCGGCTCAGTTTCCGCCGATTGGCCGGGAAGGGCCCCCCGCCAGTCGCTGACTCGCAGCGAGACTTTGACGTCATCTCCCTTGGCTAGTTCATACGTAGAAAGGGGAATGCGGACCTGATCTCGCAGATTGTGTTGTGGTTGGTCCTGGTCTTCGATCCGTTTGAGGGGCAGGTCATGCTTCGACGATTCCCCTCTGGCACGCGAAATTTGAATGCTGGCTGTGACGGTGGCAATACCAAAGTCGTCGATGGCGACGTAGTCGAGTGTCGGCTGTGCCGAAGGAAGGACGTGCCGCGTCACGGCAGTTGCGGCAATTCGGGGTGGACGATCCGACTTCAGTCGAATCTGGCCTGCAACAGGGCTTTCGAGAGACAAACCATCGTTGTCTGTCACCTGGATTTCATACTTGAGTGAGTCGCGAATGTTCTCAAAGGGAGTATTCGGCGGCAATGACCAACTCACCCTGCCCGAGGGAATGTTTCCGGTAGCAACCAGATCGTACGTGGTGTCTCCTGTCGTCAGTCGAGCCGAACGGAGTTTCTTGTTCAGGCAGACCAGTTTCAGTCGAGCCTGAGATCCGTCCAGCACCGCGATCTGCCGCGAACTTCCTTCCATGTCATCCTGTTTGAGTGTTGCGGCGGCATAGGTCGGGGGGACCACATTCCATGTCACATCAACGAGTGGCACAGGAATGATCGTGATTTCGGTTGGGTCAGAAGTCGCGTCACCGATTTCAATGCGCATCCGTAGAGACTCGGTCAGGTACGAGAGTTCTCCCTGGAAGTCGCCCGGCATGTTGGGAACAGGATGTAGCTCAATGCGATTGACCGCGTCATTCCGCAGCCCCTGCAGTGTGGCATATCCGACTGTCGGAACGGCCCCCTCGCAGCGGGTTCTGACAACGATGGGAACACCAAAGGGAATCTGTTGCTGGTGAGTCTTGCCGCGATAAAACGCGGGAACGTCTTCCCCATTCACCGCGATGGATTGAATCTGTGTCCGTGTGGGATAGCGTGCATCACCCAGCAGCAGCCTGTTCCAGAATGCCGCCGTATGTTGAGGGACGGCCAGAATGGTTCCCGTCACCAGCAGGACTGCTGCACCCAGTTCGAGCAGTCGCCGTGGGAGCTTCTGGTAGGAGAATCCATCGAGCACATTCAGCGAACGACTGAATTCGGCCACGTAATCGACCACAGCGCTTGTCAGTCGAGTCGAACCCCACGAACGGGATTGGGGCTGATCAAACTGCAAAGCGGCGACCAGATCGTTGTCGATGTGATGTTGCTGCTCGACGATCAGCGCGACCTCTTCCAGCGACTCGCGATGAGAGAGCAGTGGCACGATCCATTTCTTTACCCCCCACCCGATGGCTACCAGAATCCCGATCAGGATGACGAACCTTGACTGGGCCGAGAATCGAAAGAGCCAGTCGCCTGCGAAAGTGAACCAGATCAGCAGCAGGGTGAATGTCAGCAGGCTGCAGGCGGCCTGGGATTGGCGCACGAGACTTCGTTTCCGCCGGAGCAGATTCAGCTGCGATCGAAGATGGGAGAGCTTCGTTTGCATGATCAGGCCAGATTCACCAGTTTGCGCACCAGCCATTCCGCCAGCAGGAGTGCAAGGACCAGCCCAAACGTGAACCAGTTAGTCCACAGCGGGATGATCTCGAGACTGATCTCTTTCTGACGGACAGGGTGGTAGTCTTCGATGAATTGATCGACATCTCTCAGGTCGTAGTCTTTTCCTCCGGTTTCTGCTGCGAGATTCTTCTGAAGCAGGGCATTTCGGATCGGGCTTTGTCGTTCGATGGACTGATTCGCCACGTCGAAGTTGATCTCGGTGATGTCACCTGTGACGGGATCGGTGACCCGCACGTGGTATTCTCCCGTACTGGTGACGGGAAGTCGTGTCTCAAAGATACCTGGCCGAAGCGGGGGAATTCCCACGATCTGCGTTCGATTCCCGTCGGCGTCCTCTTGAGGCTGGATCCACTCTGCAGACAAGCGCCGTTCGGGAATCTCTTTTTCGTCGAGGGGGCGGAACTCTTTGTCGTAAGCCTCGACAGTGATCCTGACCTGTTCTTCAGGACGATATTGTTTCTTGTCCGTTCTGACGACAAACCGCTTGTGACTGCCGAGTGCGTGGCCGAGGCCCAGTCTGTGAATCAATTGGCCCCAGAACTGGCGGTAGAATTCCTCGCCCCGTAACCGCCGAAGTCGCCACATCTCATTGAATGCGATATAGACGACTTCGCCCCGACCGTACTGGCGAATAGCGATCAGGGGTTGAGGAGTCCGCGCGTCGCTGCACTTGTCCAGCGGGTGTTCGGCAAGAACTTGTGTTCCGCGTGCCTCGACTCGTCGCACCGGCTGATACCAGGGAAGTTTGCCGAGGTTGTTCCAGCCCTTCAGGGGATCCTCGCTGGACGCGCCCATGCGCATGAAGTCGAACTGCCCCGCAATCGGGGTGAGGTTGAGGTGAAATTCCTGGTCGTCACGCCGCCTGAGATCGCCATCGACGACAACGGGCAGCATGTCCGCCAAAGCGGTTTCAGCCAGTTGGCCCGGTCCAAACCGGGGCCCTGCGATGACAACCAGCCCACCGCCGAACTGGCTGACGAACTCCCGAGTCATTTCACAGAATCGTTCGCTTAAGGCGGACGCCGGCAGATCCCCGAGGAAGATCACGTCGTTCTCGAAAAACTGACTGCGGGGAAGGGTGAGGTTTGGCAGGAACAGTTCATTCGTTTCCCGGACCACGGGATCGGCCGATCTGAGGAATGTCCGAAAGCCGCGGGTGCCGACCAGTTTGTCACGGTGAAAGATTTCTTTGACAAAGCGCCACTCCCACGTTGGTTCATACTCCACGAACATCAGCCGCAGAAAGTCGTCAATGATGCTGACTTCACGCGTGGCTCGATTGTTTTCGGTGACGACTTCCCCTTCGACGGGGTCGACTTCCGCCGTGACGACGTACCGTCCCGTCACATCTGGAGTGAAAGGAAATTCGAGCTGAGTCATTCCTTCCGCAAGGGTCAGTTGGCGTTCGCCAATCGGGATCCGGTGCTGTTCGCTTTCCGTCGCTTCTCCGGCTTGATGAGCATAAACCTGAACGGAGACCGGAGTGTTCTCGAGTTCACGCTGTCTTACTGTCACAATGATGGTCGATGATTCGGACTTCTTAATTGTCTGAGGAACGATCAGGTCGAGACTGAGATCGACCGCGGTGACCGGACCGACGCCGACGGTAAAGATCGGAACCCCTAGTTTCTTTGCGGCCTCCAGTGGTGAAGTTCCCGAGTTTTGTCCGAAGTCACTGACGACGACGACTGCCGAGACATTGTCGGAGGCATGTTGTCGTGCCAGTTCCTCGAAGGCGTCTCCCAAGGGGGTCGTACGACCTGTTGTCTGCCAGTCCGCAAAACGGCTGGGCTGCGAGGTTGTTTCGTCAAAGCTCAGGATCCGAACCCCGTCTGTTTCGCCAAAGCTGAAGAAGCGGAGGCGATACGAATCAGACAATCGATCAATCAGATTGTGATCCGCTTTGTGCAGCCAGGCACGGGTGTAGTCAGCTCGTGAGAGGCGGTCGCTGCCAGATTGGGAAGGGTGCTGCGATCGGTAGCCCTTGAGATCGACTGCGGTCGCCAGGCTCGAACGCTCGGCTTCGGGAAGCTCGTCCGCGATCGACATGCTGTCACTGCCATCCAGCAGAAACCATAGGACCGGCTTGGGGAGACTGACCAGAGCCAGTTCCAGCGTAGGGTCTGCGACGATCAGCAGAACCAGCGAGAGAATCAGTGATCGGAGGACCGCGAGTCCCAGACGGGCAGGCCGCTTTGCGTGGGGCTGCCACTGCAAGTAGAACCAGAACGTGAAGACAGACAGGCCGAGACATCCCAGCACCACCAGACCGGGCCAGGGATGAGCCCAGGCAGAGCCGAAAGAAATCCGAATCGACTCGATGGTCGAGATTTCACTGTAGCCCAGTCTTCTGCCAACAAATGCTGTCCAGTTCATGAGGAAACCACCTGCCCCCGAAGTTTCAGCGAGGGCCCGGCTACAATGAACATCTCCCACAACAGACAGGCCAGTACGGACCAGCCGAACCCTTTCCACAGGTTTCTTCCCCGACTGCTTCCCCCTTCCAGCCGAATCGGATCATTGGCCGTGAGGACGCGAATCTCGTACTGATCAAGTTGTTCCATTAAGGTCGCAGCAGGTAATGCGGTCAGATTGGATTCACTTTCGGCCCCGTTCACGGCAATGGGAATCTCGTCCACCAGTCTCGCTGCAGAAGTATCTCCACGGGCGCCTTGTTCGGATTGGACAAGATAGGTCCCTGCTCGGACCGGGCGACGGATCGTGACACCTGATACGCTCGGATTGATGGCTTCGACGTACAGGGCTTCCCGGATTCCGGACGGCCTTATGACCCAATAGCCGAGCTCGTCACTTCTCTCGACGGGAATGGTGATCTTCTGCCCGGCCAGATAATTTCGACGTGAAAGCGTCTCTTCCATCAATTGACTGCACGTCCGATGGAAGAAGTACATCGCCCCGGAACTTTTGAGCAGATTCCACTTTGAAGTGACGCCGCTGGTGAACAGGAGCAGTCGGCCAGCACCAATGCGGCGCTCAACGAGGTAGGGCATCCCCTCGCCGTCGAAAGCCGCCAGCACTCGAGGCTGGCTCCGTTTCGCCAGTTCCGCGGGGCTCAATGTCCGATCGACTAACGGAAGAGGGGAACGCCAGTTCCACCACGATGGTTCCCAGCGACGGTATGTTCTTTCAGCTTCTTCGACGACTGCGGAGTTATCCGCGCGGGACGAGGGGCGTGCTTCGTACGCTTCCAGAAACTGCTGACGTTCGGTCAATCGTCGGGTGTCGGCCTCCAGCAGATCGCTCAACAAATCCGGCGACATCGTCGCCTGAACCGCTTTGAAGAAGGGTGTCGCATCGAACAGGGCTGACAGAGTCTGGGGATCTTCTCCTTCCACCAGAAAAAAGTCGTGCTGCATCGTCTCGAAGGCGAGGTAGAACGGCCGAATTTGTTGGGATGATTCTTCTGGAGTCATCCCGATGGGACTCGCAGCAAGCGGGACAGGAAGGATTCCCTGGCCTGATCGCCAGGCCCGTTCAGTCCATGCAGACGGATCGAAATGGGCTCCCGCCAGTACAACCAGTGGCCCACCCTGCTGGACATAGTCATGCAGCAGCGAGATTGTGGACTCATCTGGTTTCTCGACGCCCCCAATGATGACGAGTCGAGCTGTTTCGAGTATTTCCTGCGTGATCTGATCTCCCCGCAGATGAATGGTCTCGATGAGCCGTCGTTGTAACTTGTCGACGCTGGAGCGAGGGGCCAGCAGATGTCGCAAGGCATACGTCTCACCAATCCGGTTCTGCTCCAGGTTTTCATCGTCACCGAATTGATCAACGAAGACGACCGGCAGTGATGAGACGACAGGTACCACGATCTGTTGTCGGTTGTCTTCCGCCAGTTGATCCATCGACAAGTGTTCGGGCCGGGCGATGACGGTTGCAACAGTCCAGTCGGGCTTCAGGGGATCGGGGGTAGTCTCAAACTGGTGAATGAATTCGATCTCCCGTTCCTGTCCGGGAGACACTTCGAGTATCTGGCTGGCAACTTCAAGTCCATCGATCAGCAGTCTGACCTGGACTCGAAACGGCGGGTCCTCGCTTTCCCGGGTTGAACTGGTCTCTACGCGACTGGCATTCAGGCGGGCTAGCAGCCGACAGGGGACTTCGGCACTTGTGAGGCCGTCTTCGACATGCAGACCCGAGATCCAGACATTCCGCGCGGGGGAAGTTGCGACCTGGACAATCTGCATGCCAGTGAGCTGCTGCATCAACTCGGGAGCGACGGTCGCCTGCCAACCCGTCTCCTGCAGGTCGGTGAACAGGACGACTCGCTTGGCGGGGGGATCCGCCGTCTGCTGAGTTGCCTGGACGGCGAGTTCCAGCCCTGACCGGATGCTTCCTTCAGTATCGACCAGCGGGATTCGGTCGAGTGCACGTCTTGCGTCTTCTTTGTTTCGGTAACCTTCCAGTGTGTAGGGGGTCTCTGAACCTGCTAAGGGGATGACGGAGATCCGGCTTTCCAGCGGAAGTGAATTGATGAACTCGCTCGCTTTGCTTTTGGCGCGATCGAGCAGACGGGTGCCGAGTGATTCCACGCCCATACTTCGACTATTGTCCACAACGAGGATCGCGTGCAGGGGCATCCTGCTGCTGAAGCGAGACTCACCCGAAGTGAGATTTCGCTGAGACAGTCCAAACAACTGAAACCCCGAAATCAGCACGCCGAAGAGTAATCCCGCTGTGACAATTCTGCTTCGTTTCCCCTCAGTCGATGTGGCCCAGTGGATGGCCAGTCCGAAGGTGGTCACCAAAGTTGCCACCAGCAGAGCGTTTTGCCAGGCCTGGCCAGATGATGCTCCCTTGAAGTAAGGACGTGCCAGCATCAGTCCGAACAGAGCGATGGTCAGAATCCGTAGTGCCAGCAGAAGGACATCGCGCAGATGAAGCTTTTTGCGAGTCCGTTCAAGAGCGTCTCGCAAGAAGTCCATTGCGGCCCAGTTCACCGTCTTGAATCGTCGTCGATTCAGCAGATGAATCAGCACAGGACCCGCTGCCGCGGCAATTCCTGCGAGAGCATATGGACTGGCGTCAAAACTTAGCATGAATCTTCTTTGAGGTTGATCGCATCTTCCGCAATGGCCACCTTACTAACCCGGTCGAAGAAGTCGGGATCCCAGCACGGGTGCACGCGTCATCGAATCAAGCCGGTCATCAGTTGCGGGCTTCCTTCCCCAGATGATCGCCCAGTCCTTCAATCTTACCTTCCTGCAGGATCGGGAGATACCGGTTGGGGATGGCGAGAATGAAACAGCCCACAGCCGTTCCGTATAATTGACCAGGCTTGCCGTGGACCCAGCGTGTGTCGCGCCACGAACCGTCTTCGGACGGATTTTCGGGTTTGCGAACCTGAGATTTGACCAGGTGATCTCTCAGAATGGGATAGTTCGTTTCCCAACGGGTTCCCCCCGTCTGGTACAGAGCCTGGCCTACGTAGTAGAGGGTATAGGCGTCGAATGGAACTTCCCCGTTCCCTTTGACCGGAGAAAGCCGAGCGATCTCTCTGGTCATGTAATCGAAGTTCTTGGGAATGCGCCAGTCGTCGTACTGGCCGAATTCCTGCAGGCAGACCACGCCACATGCGGACATCGCGATCGTGGCCCGATTCCCGTCGTAGGTGAATGTTCCGCCCCCTTCCCGGGCCATCTCCTCCAAGCCACGGGCACCGTTATCCGCCTTGTAGTAGCCGCGAACACTTTGAATCGCCAGCTTGATGACATCATTCCGAACTTCGAATCCGCTGTCGACGGCACTGCGCAGCGCCTTGGCCTGCATCACAGACAGACTCAGATCGTGCCCGTGCGCCTGTCGCTTCGCCCGGTAGTCCCAACTTCCGTCGTCACACTGTGTATTTGCAATCAGCTTCAGGGCTCGTTCGAGCGTCTTTCCGATTTGTGGATCGTCGGTCATTCCGTAGGCCTGGCCCAGCACGAATGCGGCAAGGCCGTGGTTGTAAAGATCCCGTTGCGCGTCCGCGATATTCAGCAGGCCAGAGGGTTTGGCATTCTTAACGACAAATTTCAGTGCTCGATCGACGTTATCACCATATTTGCCTCGTCCAGGCATATGTCCCGCTGACAGAAACGCCAGGGCTCCCAGTCCGACCAACCCCAGATCGTTCGATTCCCAATTTCCCTGAGGTCCCTGTGTTTTCGCCAGCCAGGCAAGTCCGCGATCCAGCGCCAGTTCGGATTCGGGGGTTACTTCCCATTCATTCTGACCCAGAACTGGAACCGCCAGCGCCGCCCAGAGTACAGGCGCGATGAGAAGGCTGCGGAATACGATGGTAAGTCTACTCATGGTGACGTTTAAAGATCGGGGTGGGAATGTTGCATCGAACGTGGCGTGCTTTGGGGTGTATTCTACGCATGATGCGCGTGTCGTTGCGGACCAGTTTTTTACCACGTTCCAGGATCCCTGACGAGCAGGGAGGGGTTATACGGTGCCGAAACCCGCTACAGCGCGCGGATCTGGCAAGCGAGTCACGGCTGTGGTGTGGTCCGAGTTGGTCTTTCGCAATTGGACTCGGTCGCTTCAATCAAGGCTCGAGCGGCGGCCATGGGGGAGGGGGCACTGCAAATGGCGCTGCTGACCGCAACTCGCCGGGCACCTGCACCAACGACCGTCGCCACGTTGCCCGTTCCGATTCCGCCAATAGCGAACCAGGGGATCGATACCTCCTTACTCACTTCCCGAACCAGTGTCAGACCGGGAAAGTCGGAGAAGGACTTGGTCGTGCTGGGGAAGGTCGGGCCCACACCCAGATAGTCGGCTCCCTCCAGGACCGCTTGGCGGGCCTGTTCGACCGAATGCGTCGATACGCCGACAAGCCGTTCTGGGCCCACGATCGTGCGGGCTTCCGCCACTGTGAATTCCTCCTGTCCGACGTGAACCCCATCGGCATCGCAAAGCACCGCAAGATCAGGCCGGTCGTTAATGACCAGCAGGGCTCCCACTGCGGCAGTCCATGCCCGCAGCTGTCGTGCGAGTTGCAGCCATTCCCGGTCCGAGAGCGATTTTTCGCGAGATTGAATGAGTCGAACGCCTCCGTCCAGTGCCGCTTTCACGACTGCTTCCGGTCCGCCGTCGCAAGCCGCGGCCGTGATCAGTAGATAAACCCGTTGATCATCCAGACGCTGCCGGGCATCCTGATCGGTGCCATGTACCTTTTCTGTCGTGTAAAGCTGATAGCGAAGCTGTTCAAAGCGCGCAGCAAGCTTTGCATCGACCACTTTGCTGAATTCTTCCAGACTTCGCAGCGCCTCCTGCACGCGTTTGAACGCGGCCTGGACGACATCGTCGGCCGACGTTCTCTGGTATTCCGTGGCAACAGAAATCGTTGTCCCAACGTCGTTTACCGTGTCGCGGGCTGAAAGCAGGGCTGAGGTGGGAAGCTCGGACAGAATACCGGTCAGTTCATGCCGGTGCTGTTTGAGACGGCGCGAGAGCGTCTCATCATTCTGCATAAAACGGGCAAAGTCTTCGATCACCCGCAGTCCCTCTCGTGCGCGGTTGGCCGAGGCGTCCAGAATCCGAAAAACGTCGAGCCGAACATCTGTCATCAGAAGCTTCCCGAGAGAGGGCTATATTTGAACCGTAAATTGTAGAAGGAAATTTTTGTGCTGATAGTTCACGTCCGACGACACGATGTACAAATCTGCTGAACAACCCCATTCCATGGACGTAGACATGGGGTTCCACTCTTCTGGACAATGAGTACAATCAAGGCGTCATGTCTTGACCCCTCTGTCCAACCTGTCCCCAAATGAGATCTGCTATGTGGTTTACTGAAAATGCGTGGCCTCCCATGTTGATTTGCGCTGTGGCAGGCATCGTATTTCTGGGACTATGGAATTCGGACAGGCGAAGTCTGTATCTAGTGCTGGCTCTGGTTTCGCTAGGGATGATCGGCGTTGTCTACGGGGTCGAGCGGATGATTGTGACGGATGGAGAGAAATTGCAGCTGCAGGTCGTCGACCTCTGCAATCAATTCCGTCGGCGCGACCCCGCTGCACTCGACCATTTTGCTGCGTCGGCGCCGGGTCTGAGACTCCTCTGTCAAGAGGCGATGGCTCTGGTGGAGGTCGGCGACGATCTGCGGCTGACAGATTTTAAGACGACACTGACAAATCAGAATTCTCGAGGTCGAGTTCACTTTCGCGCGAATGCAACGATTTCCGTGATGGGATTCACTGGTCACCATCCGTTTCGCTGCGTGTTAAGCTTTCAGAAAGAGGGTGGAAACTGGCGAATCATCGACGTCGAACGTCTGGACCCGATCAAAGGTGAGAAAATCGGGGTGATGGATCGAAGATAGTCGAAAGTCGCTCGTTAAATCCGGTAAAACCGAATTCATCCGATGCGCGACAATGTTTCCTTTCATGAACATTGTTTTGCAATCTTTACACTCCACTTTAACAGAAAAGTTGCGGTCATAATTATCGGGTCGAGGGAGCGACTCACAGCAAAGGATTGTCCGACCCAACGCTATCAGTGGAGGTTTAGAATCATGATCACCAGTCTTCGTGGAACCAACGAACTCGCCGCCGTCCAACGCCGAATTCAGAATCGCCGAGTGGGGGGACGTCGCTCTCGTTCAGAGATCGATGCAGAAACCGTCGCGGCACCGCTCGAGGCCGCACCTCGACGTAAGATCGAACGCCGCAAGATGATCGATCCGACGACTTGTGAGCGGGATTACACCCTCGACGAAGTCGAATTCATGAAAGCAATGGACGAATACAAGCGGAAGAGCGGTCGGATGTTCCCCACATGGAGCGAAGTTCTCGAAGTCGTCCGCAGTCTCGGTTACGTCAAGAAGACCGACAGCCAGGCGGAATGGAGCAACTGAGCTCTGTCGGCTTCGAAACGGAGCGTGCTGCTGGCACTTTCCGTTAGAGAAAGTTCATCATCCCCCAGCAGGATGCGCGGGATGATGGATCGGTTTTAGCGGGTAAGAAACTCCGGGGCGGCTGCAATCGACCCCGGAGCAGGGCTCCGTGCCGGACTTTAATGCCGGTCTATTTCTGTCAGGCGGGTGCGACCAAAACGCCCTGCGCGTGGTCGTCGAAACGCCTTCAGACGTGGCCCGCCTAGAGCGAGCACCACGTCCTCGATGTCGTTCTTTTTCGTGGGTGGGCGTGATCACCGCCAGATACGAGACTGACGCTATTCAAGTCGAGGGCTGAGGCGTCTGTCTGCTGCCCGTACACACCGGGGAGTACGTTTTCGGCTTCCGATCGCGTGAAAGGTCAGCTCATGTCCTTGAACGCGTCCCAGCCCAGATATCCCACGATGGCCGCGCTCAGCAGGAACAGGATGTCCATCGTCATGGATTTGGCGAAAGGGACGCCGAGAATCATATCGAGCAATGCCAGAATGGCGACGAAGCCCGCAACTCCGAATGATCCGAAAATGAGGTTTTTTCCGAGATTGGTTGCCATCCGGCCTCTTCCTTGTGTCGATCTGCACGAGCGTGTCGCTGATGTTGATCATCAGCGAAGGTCACTTCCATAATATAACTCAGGCGATACGGCGGAAGCGAGCCGATTCACTTTTTCCGCGTGTTTTCAAAGTTGCGCGGATTCTGGTGACAAAGCTGCCACGAAGAACCCGACCAGACGTGTCCGTGTTTCAGCCTTCGATCAGATACAGGCGCAGCATATTCATCGCGACTTTTGCTGTTCTGCTTTTCGCGATCGCAGGGTCGCCGAAATGCTGGACTTTCTCGACCTTGGAATGATTCGGACCGGCCAGGGCGACAAACGATGCGGGGAAGGGTGCCAGGGGATCGTCCGGATCAAAGTTGGGCCATTCCGTCACCGCAAGGGCGAAATGTGTCCCAAATCGCTGGCGACATCCTTTGGCACAGGCCAGCGCGACTTCCTGACTGATCGGTCCGTACTGACGGATCAACATCGGGTCGACCGAAACGAGTTCTCGTTTGGCGAGATTTGTGGGGACGACGACCCCGCCCATATAACATGATTCGAACCCGGGAACCCCGGTCAGTCGGTGAGCCAGCAGTCCTCCCGTACCCGATTCGGCCGTTGAGAGCGATGCGCGGCGCAGCTTCAATAACCGGACAAGAGCATGTTCCAGTTCTTCGTCTTCCACCCCGAAGACCAATGTTCCCATACGGTTCAGCACGATTTCGCGAGTTTTCTCGATTTTCTGATGACACTCATCGATCGAACTGGCGGCGGCGGTGATGCGCAGTGTGATCGTCGCTTCGTGAACGGTAATGCCGACGTCGGGGTCACGTCCCCGGGCGGTCAGGTCGCCCAGTGCTTCTTCTGCCTGTGATTCCCCCACTCCGAAAAGATTGATTCGGGCCCGCCGGATGACTTGTCCACTTCCGTCCAGTCGGGGAAGAACCTGCTGCCGGAACATCTGCTTCATCTCACTGGGGACGCCTGGCATCGCCGCAATGTTTGAGAGGGTTCCATCTGCACGTCGATATGTCATCCAGATCCCGGGAGCGGTCCCGCGGGGATTGGGAAGGGGGTCGCTGCCGAGAGGAAACATCGCCTGCATCACATTTCGCTCGGGCATCGGCCGATTTCGCTTGGCGAACATGGATTTGATGTATTCGAGGGACTGTTCGTGCAAAATCAGTTCGACGCCGGCGAATTTGGCCAGGGCATCGCGCGTCAGATCGTCCAGAGTGGGACCCAGCCCTCCGGTCATCAGCACAATTTCGGATCTCTCGGCCGCCGTCCGCAGCGCGCCGACCATCTCGTCCAGTTCGTCGGCGATCGTCATATGTGCGAGAACCGGAATACCGATTTCTGCCAGTTCAAGGCTCAGCCATTGACTGTTTGTATCGAGTTTAGTCCCCGCTGTGAGTTCGGTTCCAACGGAGATAATTTCGGCGTGCATGGAAAATTCTCTGGAAATTCAGCGTTCGCGTGGACGAGATCGTGAAATCGATCAATGCGGCAGGAGTGTTTTCGTCGTATTTGCTCCAGGGCGGCTGATCGACGTTCCCTGATTCCGAGTCTTATTGGTTATCGGCAGCCGCTTTCGGCGAGGTCATGGTGGGCAGATCAGAAGTTTAATCGCTTCTCGATCGTTCAGGCAACGCGTTCAATTCTGCCATTTGGTCTGAATCCAATGAATAATTCACTCGGGGCGGGATATAATGCTTGAGCCATGCGTACCGCTTCGGCGTGACGAGGCCTTTTCCATCGCGTAAATCAGGAGAAGTCCGGGAGTTACATTTGAATGCTCATTCTTGCTGAAGGAAAGCGACTGCGGCGACGATGCGGGAATCGTCTTTCCTAAAACTGGAACTTTGACAACAATTCCCTGACGGTTTGCCGAGAGCCGAAAATCAAGAATTTGGTCGGAGTCAGGATGAGGTCAGGTATGGATTTTCTTTCTCGCCTACGCTGTTACGGCTGCACAATCTTGCTGCTGACCGGGCATGTTACGCTGAGCAGTTCGGCGTCCGCTGCCGAAGAATCGCTGTCGCGATCGTGGATCGAAACGATCAAGCGACAAGCCGAAGATGCGGTGCTGTCGAAAACGGCGGGGGGACGTCAGTTCTGGGGCGATATTTACCACTGCAGTGGATGGCGGATCCAGCAGAACGTGTTCAGCGGTCAGTGCCGTTTGATCGATCCTGAAAGCCTCCGTTATACCAATGGGACTTTCGCCGAGTGTCGGACCGTACTGGACGAGATCGCTCGCGAACGAAATCTCGCGCCGCAGAACGGGCCTGCCGTGATCCTGATTCACGGTCTGCTGCAATCTTCCCGCTGTATGACATCATTAGGAAAGAGTCTGCAGAATGCCGGGTACCAGACGGTCGAGTTTGATTATCCCAGCACCCAGATTTCCATTCCCGAGGCCGCGCGCAACCTGGACAAGGTGATTCAATCGCTCGACGGAGTCAGCGAAATCAACTTCGTCGTCCACAGCATGGGGGGACTGGTCGTTCGAGCTTACACCAAGGAATTTGATGATCCCCGGATCAAACGGATGGTGATGCTGGGGACACCGAATCAAGGTGCGGAACTGGCTGATTTGACTCGCAGAAGCTGGCTGCTCAGAACCGCAGGGGGGCCAAGTGCACGCCAGTTGGGAACCCGTTCGAACGGACTGATTCCACAGCTTCCTGTGCCGAAATTCGAGTTTGCCGTGATTGCCGGATCCAGTGGAACCGCCTGCGGGTGGAATCCGCTGATTCCCGGGGATGACGATGGAACTGTCACGGTCGACAGCACCAAGTTACCGGGCGCATCCGACTTCGGCGTTGTCAATGCAATGCACTCACATCTGCTGTGGCACGAAGACGTACAGACGCAGACATTGAATTTCTTGAAAGACGGGCGGTTGAACGTTGATCGAGAACCGCAACCGATTCCCGGACTGCCCGTCCAAACAGTCTCCCAGCCATAGAACGATTATGCCCGACGAAAACGCAATCTCTAGTGTCTACAGTCTGATTGGAGAGACGGGGTTTGAACGACTGGTTGCTGCCTTCTATCGGCGAGTTCCCGGAGACGACATCCTCGGACCGATGTATCCTGCTCACGATCTGGCTGGGGCCGAACATCGCCTGAAAGGTTTTCTGATCTTCCGTTT